>NZ_FOBL01000015.1 GCF_900109825.1 Alkalibacterium putridalgicola
GTTAGTGTAAAATAGTTCTCGGTTAGTGATATCATTTCGTTTTCTAGACAAAAAGAAACGAGACCTTTAATCTAGTAGTTACCACACCAGTAGAAAAGAGGCCTCGTTATGAATCATATAATATCACAAATAGTTGAACTCTGGAAGAACGAAGAATCTGTTATTGATATAGAAAATAATTTAAACCTTTGGTTTCAAGGTTGGAATGAATGGTTAATGCAGCATGCCATAGAGAGAATAGATAAAGAACTTTACCAGCAGTATAAACATAAAGGCTGGCATGTAGACAATATTGAACCTCGAACTGTTCAATTTGTATTTGGTAAGATCACTTACTATCGGAGACGACTAAGAAAAGAAGGGAAACCATCTTTTATTGCTTTGGATGAAGCCTTAGGCTTACAAAAGTATAAGCGCTACTCTCCCAACACTCAAAAGGTTATGGCTCAATTGGGGGCTAATATGCCTTATAGACAAGCCAAAAAGTCTCTTCTGATAAGTAGTTCTGTGACAGCTAGCCATTCTACCATTCACCGTGTAACGCAAGAGGTTGGAGAAAAGGTTCAACACTATCTGTCTAAATATAACTATAAATCAAATCTTCCTAAGACTAAGCGAAAGAAGGTAAAAGCATTATATATTGAAGGTGATGGTTTGCTTGTCAAAGGAAGGCAAGGCGACTCCCCGACCATTCATCGCGTCATCGTACATGAAGGTATTGATAAAAAGAAGCAGAGACATACGCTTATAAACAAAATGGCATTTTCAAGTTTAGATTCTAGTAAAGATGCTTTTAAGCAAGCTGCTCATTACTTAAATCAAGTCTATGACTTGAAAGAGACACTTGTCATCACAAACAGTGATGGAGGAAGTGGATATGAAAAAGATAAATTTGACACTATCGTTGGCTATTGTCATCGGCATGAACATTTTAGAGATACCTACCACGTCTATCGAAAATTAAAAGAACGTTTATCTTTCGATAAAAAAATGGAAGGATTAATGATAAAGGCTGTAAAAAAACATGACTGGTCATTAGTGGAATCCGTTTGTGCAACAGCTGAAAGCAGATTGATAGACATACCAGAAGAAAGCAAAGCAATACGTAAAGATCAAATTGAAAAACTGAAAAAATATTTGTATAGAAATTGGGAATACATCAAAAGCTTTAAACAACGTGATCTCCCCCTGTCCGATGGGACAGGCGTTTGTGAAACTGGACATCGTGTGTATAGTTACCGGACGAAAAGGCAGGGACGTAGTTGGACAAAGTCAGGTGTAGCTAATGTCGTAGCATTACTAACAGCAGAACAAAACAGTCTTCTGAAAAAAGCTTTGTCCACAGAAGTTGATTCTATCGTTGAACCGTTAGGTGAAGATCTTAAAGGAGCAGTACGTCAGGCTTTGAAAAAGCCTCGTTCAACTACACGCACTGTTCAAACTGGGAAGATATCCAACTATGGCCCTGTGAGTAGCTTCATTGGAAAATTAGGCCGGGCATTTTCCTAAAAAAGTTAATATAACATACTTTCTGTTTAATTCTACTAGTTAAAGGTTACCGAGAAAAACTTGACGCATACATATAAGGTCTATTGTTTGAGCTGAACGCTTACCTTTCCTATAATGAATATAATAAAGGCTTACATTTTGCTTATAGAGAACTAGACCATTTAAAAAAATTCAAGGAGGCCAAACATGAATAATTTGGATCAGCGTGTTATCGGCAGTTATGAAGATGAAAAGGAAACGAAACGAGTGATTCGTCATTTAATGGATCAGGGGTACAGAAAAGACCAGCTGACGATCTACACCAACGAAGAGAAGCATCATCTTTTCTCAGAGGTTGAAAATGTACAAGTAGCTCAACCTGAGCCTGATGCACATGAAAATACCGATACACCTGAAGAAGATAAAAACTTCTGGGAATCGATCCGTGATGCCTTTCATGTCAGAGAAGACCATGAATTTGAAGATGCAAGCTATAAATCAGAGAATGATCTGCTCCACCCCTATCGCGATGACTTGAAAAATGGCCGCTATATCGTAGCTGTTGATGATTCCACTAGACGTCCCGGGGATAGTGAAACAGCTTCGGATAAAGAAGTCACCTCTGCTCCGAATCCTCAAATGGAAACGTTAGGTACAACAGCCGGTTTCCCCAATGAGGGTTCTGTTCAGGGTATGGGCGACGGCGGACAGCCACCTGTCGAACCACATTCTGAAGACGGCACGCCACCGGAGCTGGAAGATACCGCTGCTGCTGCCGATGAAAGAGAAGCAACAGAAGATCGACTCAGACAGGAGGGACGTGAAAATCGTCCGAAAAAATAAAAATTAAAATCAGTGATGTGGAAAGACTCGATTTACCCGGGTCTTTCCACATTTTTTCTTTGGTGGTGCTGAGTTTGCGCTAGTGTAATTCGTTCTGCTTGGTTATTTTATAGACTCCCAGCAGCTTTCCCTCTTAACTATCGTTTTCAGCAAAACAATGGTTTCAGTTCTCTTTAATAGCCACGACAGTCGAAAAAGGTTGAGACAGCGGTCTCAACCTTTCCTTATTGAAGCATGCTTTAATCTAGTGAAGACAAAAAGTTTCCGGCAGAAACTTCGATCGTACGATCTTCTGTATTGACGCTATCCACTTTCAGGAGTGCCGTATAATCCTTGACGGACCGTTCGCCTCTAAAAATGTTTTCTGCGATGACGGTGGCTCCCACAACTTCTGAATTAAACTCTTCGATCAGACTGATCATACCGTTGATCGTCCCGCCACCTTTAAGAAAGTCGTCTACGATGACAACTTTTGAGCCCATATCCAGGCTGCGTCTGGATAACTCCATTTTTTCTACCCGATCAAATGAAGAACCCGAAACATAATTGATACTTACGGTAGACCCTTCTGTTACTTTTGAATCCCGTCGCACGATCACGAACGGCACATTCAGATAAAATGCAACAGACTGGGCGATAGGAACACCTTTGGTCGCTACAGTCATCACGCTGTTGACTTCGGTCCCCATGTACTGAGAGGCAATCGCTCGACCGATTCGTCTCAGCCATTTCGGGTCACCCATCATATCTGACAAATAGACATATCCCCCAGGCAGAAGGCGTTTGGAATGATTCAGTTCTTCGATCAGATCATTTACGAAAGCTTCGATATCTTTCTTATTCATTTTCGGGATATACTTCACACCACCGGCAGCACCGGGAACAGTCTCCAGGAAACCTATGCCTCTTTCTGCAAAAGTGTTTTTAACGATCGTTAAGTCTTCACTGATGCTGGATTTTGCAGATTCATACTTCTTTGAAAATAATGTCAAAGGAATCAGGGTATGCGGATGCTCCAGCAGATAATGAGTCATGTCGATCAGTCGCTCACTTCGTTTCGTTTTCAATTATAAACACCTCTTTTTTTATGTAGCTCTTATTTCTGTGATACTTATTCTACCGTTTTTATTCGTTAATTAATAGTCATTCTTCTTATTTCATCTGATATTGTTCGTATTTAGCTGTAAATCTTACTGGATATTCCGAATCCATCTCACTGGTGGTCACACCGCTCGGGCAGGCAATAAATTTTATTGGCATAGCAATAAGCTGATATTCAGTTCACTCACGGAAACGCTTGACTGAGTACTGCTAATGTTCCCTGCATTCGACGTACTCGCGGACAAAACTGCTTGAGTAATGCTAATGTTGCCTTCATTCGGCGTACCCACGGACAAAAACTCCTTGAGCACTGCTAATGTTGCCTTCATTCGGCGTACCCACGGACAATACTCCTTGAGCACTGCTAATGTTGCCTTCATTCGACGCACTCACGTACAAAATTCCTTGAGTACTGCTAATGAGGCCTGCATTCGACGTACTGACCGACAAAACCGCTTGAGTACTGCTAATGCTGCCTTCATTCGACGCACTCACGGCCAAAGCTGCTTGAATAATGCTAATGACGTTCTCATTCGACGTACCCACGGACAAAATGGTCTTCAGTACTGCCAATGTTGCCTTCATTCGGCGTACTCACGGCCAAAGCTGCTTGAGTAATGCTATTGACGTTCTCATTCGACGTTCTGACCGGCAAAACCGCTTGAGTACTGTTAATAGTTGAACTAAAGTAAAAACAGGATAACTCGATCAAATAAGGTCTGGATCAGGCTGCAGCCTGATCCCACCTATCTGAAAGACCTTAGAATGAACAGATGACTGATTTCAGTAATTCATATCAGATAAAAAGTCTGCGCTTTATTCGCGCAGACTTTTCCTTATTTTGTTTCGATTTCAACAAGCAGATCATTGGTTTGTATCGTGTCGCCTTCTTTGACAAAGAGACGCTCGACTTTCCCGGCGATACCGGAACGGATCGTCGTTTCCATTTTCATGGCTTCTGTTATGACGATCGGATCACCTTTATCAACCTTATCACCACGATTAACCAGTACTTGAAGTACAGAACCGGGCATGGTAGCGCCGACGTGACCTTTGTTTGTCGGCTCAGCCTTTTTACGGACCGCTTTCGTATTCGTCACGTTTTTATCTTTGACTTCGATCTGCCTTCCCTGTCCGTTAAGCTCGAAATACAGGACACGGTTTCCTTCCAGATCGGGATCGCCGATTTGATTCAGTTTAATGATCAGTGTTTTCCCTTTTTCCAGGGTCACTTCCACCTGTTCACCCATTCGCATGCCGTAGAAGAATGTCGGCGTATCGAATTTGGTGACTTCACCGTACATATTGTAGAAGAATGTATAGTCCAGGAAGACCTGCGGATACATGATATAGCCCATAACTTCTTCTTCCGTCGGTTCACGGTCCAGGTGTTCGCTTAATTCTTTTCTCACTTCATTAAAATCAAGCGGTTCTTTATATTCGCCAGGTCTTTTTTCTAAAGGTTTATCCCCATTCAGAACCAGTTTCTGAAGTTTCTCAGGGAAGCCGCCTTCGGGCTGACCCAGTTCACCTTTGAAGAAACGCACGACTGATGTCGGGAAGTCCAGGTCCTCACCTTTTTCATAAACCTCTTCTTCCGTCAGTTCATTCTGGATCATATAAAGAGCCATATCACCAACGACTTTAGAAGAAGGCGTGACTTTTACGATATCTCCAAACATGCGGTTGACCACAGCATACATTTCTTTGATATCGTCCCACTGATCTTCAAGACCAACCCCCTTGGCCTGCTGTTTCAGGTTTGTGTACTGGCCGCCAGGCATCTGGTGCGTGTAGACTTCCGTTGAAGCCGCCGGCATACCTTCTTCAAAATCAGCATAGTACTTACGTATATCTTCCCAGTAGTGATTCAGCTGTTCCACATTCTTGATGTTATATTTGGGCGCATGCGTGGTGCCTTCCAGCGCATAGTACAGACTTCCCATACTTGGCTGACTGGTTTTTCCACTCAAGGCACTTTGAGCCACATCTACGATATCCACACCTGCCCGGATCGCTGCACCGTAAGTGTAAATACCATTCCCACTGGTGTCATGCATATGGAGGTGAATGGGGATAGAAACAGTTTCTTTCAATTCCCCGATCAGGCGGTAAGCGGCATGCGGTTTAAGCAAACCGGCCATATCTTTGATCGCCAGGATGTGTGCGCCTGTTGCTTCAAGCTCTTTCGCCATGCGTTTGTAGTAGTTCATCGTGTATTTTGTCTGAGACGGGTCAAGAAGATCCCCGGTATAGCAGATCGTTGCTTCGGCTATCTTGTTGTTGTCTCTGACATACTGGATGCTTTTCTCCATTTGCGGGATCCAGTTCAAGCTATCGAAGATACGGAACACATCGATCCCATTTTCTGCAGCCAGTCGGATGAATTCTTCCAGCACGTTGTCCGGATAATTGTCATAACCGACGGCATTGGATCCGCGGAACAGCATCTGAAAGAGTGTATTCGGCATTTTCTCCCGCAGCTTTCTCAAACGTATCCATGGGTCTTCAGTCAGGAAGCGGTAGGCCACATCGAAAGTGGCACCTCCCCACATCTCTACAGAGAATAGTTCAGGAATGGCTTTCTCCGTTTCTTCCGCGATCGCCAGCATGTCATGTGTACGCATACGGGTGGCCAGAAGACTCTGATGTGCATCACGCAGAGTCGTATCTGTCAGAAGGACTGAATCCTGTGCTTTGACCCATTCCGATACTTTTTCCGGTCCTTCTTTATCCAGGATATGTTTAGGATAAACCAGCTCTTTTGAAGGCTGGATGATTTTTTTAGGCATTCTTGGTTCTTTAAATGCGCGTTTCTCTATTTTACCTATGCCTGGGAATCCGTTGACCGTCACGTTGCCGATATATTTCAGGGTCTTGTTGCCTCGGTCTCTGATTTTAGGGTATTCAAACAGTTCCGGTGTCTCATCGATGAAACGGGTCGTCACTTTCCCACTTCGGAAAGTCGGATGTTTCAGAACATTGATAAGAAACGGAATATTCGTTACAACACCACGGATGCGGAATTCGATCAGGGCACGGGTCATTTTCTGTACCGCTTGTTTATAATCCAGGCCTTCTGTCGACAGTTTGACAAGGAGCGAGTCAAAGAACGGCGTGACTACAGAACCCTGAAAACCGTTTCCGGCGTCCAGACGTATACCGAATCCCCCCGGCGAGCGGTAGGTATTGATTTTTCCTGTATCCGGCAGGAAACCGTTGGCCGGATCTTCAGTGGTGATGCGGCACTGGATAGCTGCGCCTTTCAGTTTAATGTCTTCCTGTTTAGGTATCCCGATATCTTTATGCAGATCCTGGCCTTGTGCGATCAGGATCTGAGTCTGAACGATATCTATGCCTGTCACCATTTCAGTGATGGTATGCTCGACCTGCACACGGGGATTGACTTCAATAAAGTAGAATGCGTCATTTTCCAGCAGGAATTCTACCGTTCCAGCATTCACATAACCGACATGTTCCATCAGCTTAACAGCTGTCTGACACAGTTCTTCTCTTAATGCGGGATCCAAGTCCACACATGGGGCAACTTCAACGACTTTCTGATGGCGTCTCTGGACCGAACAGTCTCTTTCAAACAAGTGGATAATGTTGCCGTGACTGTCACCAAAGATCTGCACTTCGATGTGTTTCGGATTAGCGATATATTTTTCGATATAGATATCATCCTGACCAAAGGCCGCTTTTGCTTCACTTTTGGCTCTTTCAAATCCTTCAGCTGCTTCGACTTCATTGTTTGCAACACGCATGCCGCGTCCGCCGCCGCCCATTGCCGCTTTCATCATGATCGGGTAACCATATGTTTCTCCAAATGAAAGGACAGCTTTCACGTCATCGACAGGTCCGTCAGTTCCTGGAACAGTCGGGATACCGGCTTCCTTTGCTACAGTTTTCGCTTTGATTTTGTCTCCGAATATGTCTAAATGATGTGTGTCCGGACCGATAAAGGTCAGACCTTCTGCTTCGCATCGCTCAGCAAATTCCAGATTTTCAGAAAGAAAGCCGTAACCCGGATGAATCGCATCCGCTCCTGCCTCCTTGGCCACTTGAATGATGCTTTCACTGTCCAGATATGCTTCGATCGGTTTTTTACCTTTGCCTACGAGATAAGCTTCATCAGCTTTGAAACGGTGTACGCTTGCTTCATCTTCCAGTGCATAGATGCCCACTGTATCGATATTCAGTTCAGCCAGTGCTCTGAAGATGCGGATAGCTATTTCACCTCTATTGGCGACTAATACTTTTTTCATCCAATTTTCACCTCGTCCTTATTTATATGAATATTCTATCATCATTTTCTAAGCTTACACCTTATTTTACCAGAGTTTCAGCCTAAATAAAAAAGAATTTAAAAAGAATGCTTATCCGCACTCTTTTTTCACCCTTTATTTTCTTTCAATTTATACACTGACTCTGTTTCTCCCGTCATTCTTGGACTTGTAGAGAAGCACATCAGCCATTTCGATCATATCTGACAGATGGTTGATCGTTTCCGGATAAACCGTCACGCCTAGTGATACGGTTACTGGGATACTGACTAAATTATGGGTAATGAAATGATGCTGTTCCACTTTCATTCTTATAGACTCAGCTAGTCTAACAGCCTCCGCTTTATCACTCTTTGGTAGAACGACAGCAAATTCTTCTCCACCTTTTCTAAAGGCTATTCCTCTTTTTCCAATGACCTCTTCCAGAATGTGTCCAAGCTCTACCAGTACATAATCGCCAGCAGAATGACCATAGGCATCGTTGGTCTGTTTAAAATGATCGATATCAAGGAGAATGAGGGCACAGGATTCCTGATTTACTTGCGCATCCTGCGAGACTTTTCCCCAGAAATCTTCAAAGCGTCTGACATTGCTCAAACCCGTTAGAAAATCCGTCGAAGATTCGATCTGATACTTATTAAAAAGGTATTCCGAATTCCTGATGTAATTGACAAGATAAACAGCGGACATCCCGGCTAATGTTGAGATCACCCAGAACAGCAGTGTAAGAGGCGCCAGATTTATTCCATCAGTCAGGTAAATAAGAAAAACTGTCACAACACTATTGGAATACAGGGTGAAGAACAGCCCTTTTTTCAACATGCTTTCTTCATTTTTTAAAATTTGGTCCAAAACGATATAACCTGCTAAGAGCACCATTGCCATATGGATTGCATAAACAGCCGATCGCCCTGTACCGATCTGAAACCGGCTTAAAGCAATAATGAGACTGCTGATCAGAGCTGGCCGTTTCCCCACAAAGAGTACCAGCAGCATGATTGGCACATACCTGAAATCTAAAATCGTATTTGAAGTGACACGAATAGAAAAAGACATCAGGAGGTAGCCCATCAGCCCTCCGCATAGTCCATCAATCGTTAGCGACAGCCCTGGTATGGAAGATTTTTTGTGACTTTTCCACCTGACCTGCATGTAGATAAAAATCAGCGAAATAACGATTGAAAAATTGATAAATAAATCCCGACCCATCTGATACCCCTTCTCATTCATAAAATCCTATTTAAGTGTGTTGTTTGATTGTGTGGAATTTTTTTACATTATTAAACATAATAAGAGTGTATCATGTTAGTGGCCTGGAGACAAAATGGCCTTTACTCTGCTTATGTCATTCTGTTCCTTTTTACACGAGTTTTTCCCCTTCTTCCCTATTATGGCCAGTAAAGGTGATCACTCATCAGCTTTCACGCTCATTCGTGTTTTTAGAACAAAAAAGGCCGGGAACCATCCCCAGCCTTTCATCTCAATTATCTGATTCAACAACCCTTTATTTAAATACAGCAAGTAATGAAAAAATACTGATATAAATCAGCGTGATGGTGGCACCCGGCGGGGTTCCCAGATAATAAGACCCTACCAGTCCCATTATCATACCTATCAATGCTACTCCGATACCGATGAAGATGACACCGTTGAAGCTCTTGCTCAACCTTATGGAAATGGCTGCCGGCAGGATAAGTATCGCGGAGACAAGCAGCGCCCCTACGATCGGCATGATCAAAGCGATTGTTACACCCGTAAGGATATTGAACATCACCGACATGAACTGGATCGGAAGGCCGGCTGTATAAGCCGTTTCTTCGTCAAAAGTCAGCGTGTACATCGGCTTTCTAAACACACTGTATAATACGATGATAATAAGGGTGAGAATAAGCAGCATCCAGACCTGCTGGACGGATATGGTCACAATGGAACCAAAGAGAAACTGCTGGATACTGACGGTGGCTCCGCTGTCGTTCAGACCCATGAGTACCAGTGCGACAGCCATCCCTCCAGACATCAGGATCGCGATCGAGATTTCGGAATACGTCCGGTAAACTTTTCTTAAATATTCCAGGATCCCGGCGACGATCACGACGACCAGGATATTCATCCAGGTAGGGTCATAACCCAGGAGCAGCCCTAAGGCGACCCCTGCCAGCGATACATGGGAAAGAGTATCCGCCATCAGCGACTGACGCCTGAGGATGAGGAACAACCCCAGCATAGGCGCGATCAGTGAAATGAGGATGGATGCTTGGAACGCTCTTTGCATGAATCCATAGAGAAACATCTCCACGGCGATCCCTCCTTCCTGATCAGCTCGATATGTTTGTTGGCATAATGCCGGATCTCTTCATGATCGTGGGTCACCATCAGAATGCCCTTGTCATGATATTCGCTGGCGTGCTGAAGAAGTTTGTAGAATTCTTCTCTGGAGTTGACATCCATACCGGTCGTCGGCTCGTCCAGAATAAACAGATCAGGATCCATGGCAAAGACACGCGCAATAGATATGCGCTGTTTCTGTCCGCCGGAGAGTTCACCGATTTTTTTGTTCCGCATCTCCCACATGCCTACGGATTCCAGTGACTTCCGCACATGTTCTTTATCTTCTTTATCTAGCTTTTTAAACCATTTCCCTCTAGGATAACGGCCGGAATTGACAAGTTCCAATACTGTACTTGGAAAACCGGCATTAAAAGAAGCCACTTGCTGAGGGATATAACCGACGACCAGCTTTTCGCCCTCTGTATTCTTTTTAGATAACGTGACTGATCCTTTTGTCGGCTTCAGTAAACCGAGAATGTTGCGCAGCAGTGTTGATTTCGCTGCACCATTCTCACCCGTCAGCATGGCAAAGTCTCCGGCATTGACTTCAAAGCATATATTCTCAAGTACTGGTTCATCTTCATAGTGAAAGGCCAAGTCATCCACTTTTATATACTGCATATGATTCCCTGCTTTCATTTTTAACTCTTGTTTAAGAGATCAGGATTTACTGGATACTCATTTCCAGTGCTTCCAGATTCCTTTTCATCGCTTCGATGTAGCCTTGACCGTCATCTTCTACAGCTGCCGGTAGAGATTCCAGACTGTATAATTCAGCGACTTCTGCCCCTGTTTCATTGGCCACTGTTTCTGCGATCGCCGAATTGGCGCCTTCCTGGAAGTAGATCACAGGAATGTCGAACTCTTCAACGAGCTGATTGATTTCAGCGATCCTTGAAGGACTGACTTCGACCTCAGTGGACAATCCACCTACGGCCATTTGAGTCAGATCATAACGGTGCGCTATATAACCGAAGGCTTCATGCTGGGTGACGAAACGTCGTTGTTCAGCATCACTGAACGCTGCTTCAAATTCTTCATGCAGGTCCTGCAGGTCACTCTGATAGGCTTCAGCGTTCGCTGTGTAGCTTTCAGAACGATCCGGATCAATATTGATGAAGGCCTCTTTCACTGTCTCCACCTGTTCCTGAACCAAAACAGGATCCAGCCAGATATGCGGATCGACTGCATGGACATCTTCTTCATCCTCATGACCGTGTTCATCTTCAGCATGTTCATCTTCCTCAGCTTCGATCAGGTCGACAGCTGCGGCCTGTTCCACTACAACGAGATCTTCATTATCCAGCGAGGCCAGCATGCTCTGTACCCACGTTTCCATTTCATCACTGCTGTACACGAACATGTCCGCATCGTTGATCATCGCCATGTCTCTGGCACTCGGTTCATAGTGATGCACATCGGTTCCGCCGGTGATCATCATTTCGATATCGGCGTGATCGCCAGCAACCTGGTCAGTGAATTCATAGACCGGGTAAAATGTGGTGACGACAGATAATTTTTCCTCTTCAGTTGAAGCAGTATCTGTTTCTTCATTCGTTTCATTCGTTGCATTTGCTTCAGAACTTTCATTGTCTTCAACAGGTTCCTGCGACTCAGGTGCACAAGCGGCAAGTGTCGACAGAGAAAGAAGTGAGATAAGTACTTTATTTAAATTTCTCATACGTGTTATCCTCCAAAATTTAACAAATCGTAATCATTACGATTTAAAGAATAGCATTTTTCTCTGTCTATTGTCAAGCAAATTTTTTTCCTTATAATGTTCGAACCAGATAAACCTCTTTACAGAAGCCTTTCAATCCATTGACGATACGCTGAGCCTTTTTCATATTCTGAGTCAGGCCATAAACCGTCGGACCTGTCCCGCTCATCAGTGCTGTTTCTGCACCGAATTGCAGCATCTTATCTTTGACTTCGATGATCAATGGGTTCTGTTTCACGGCCTGAACTTCCAGGGCATTCCCGGCATAACGAACAGCATCCTTAAAGGAATGGTTTTCTATTGCTTCACGCATCGCCTGGATCTCATATGATAAAAGCTGACTGATATCCAGATCTTTAAAAACTGTCCAGCTGGAGATCCCTTTTGGTGGTTTGACAAGGATCACCCATGCTTTAGGAAACGGTTGGATAGGTTCGACGATTTCCCCTCTACCGGACACGAAAGCTGTCTGATTATAGACACAGAACGGCACATCCGAACCGATCTGTTCTCCCAGCCGAGCGAGTTCATCAAGAGAAAGTTCCAGATTCCATAAACGGTTCAGTCCTCTCAGCGTCGCCGCCGCATCGCTGCTTCCCCCACCCAGTCCAGCTGCGATGGGTATGTTTTTTTCTATATAGATATCCGCTCCCTGAGTTACTTGATACGTATCTTTAAGCAGCTGTGCTGTCTTGTAAACGATGTTCCGTTCATCTAAAGGCATGAACGAGCTGTTCGAGTCCAAGGAAATCTCCCTGTCAAGCAAACTGAACGTCAGCCGGTCCGCCAGATCGATAGGTGTCATCAGCATTTCCATTTCATGAAAGCCGTCCTCTCTTTTTCTGAGAACATTCAGGCAGAGATTGATTTTAGCCGGTGCTTTTTCGTATAGAGACAAGAACGTTCCTCCTCTCATTCTTGGATTATCTATTTCCTATTGTAAATGAGTTTACCCTTTAATGAAAAAGAAAGGACCGTTCCACCTGATGAAAATATTTTCAAGCATAAAAAAAGTAGCATAATTTAAAATAAATTACACTACCGGATCTGTAAATTCTGTTTAGTTCAGTACAAGTTCGACTTCTTCAGAGAACTCGACCTCCACAGCATGTGTCAATACATCTGTATAGTTATAAGAAACTCGTTCCACTGCATTTTCTTCCTGATCAAGTTCTACGACGAAAACTGAAGGATACGTTTCTGTTAAAATACCTTTGCGTTCTGTCGTCTTTTTTCTTCCAGCCTGGGCAATCAATTTGATTTCTCTTCCTATTTGACTGTCCAAGGTTTTCTTAATGCTCGCTAAAGTAGTTGGCATATTTCGACTCACCTCACAAAGTAGTATATTCATTATACCACTAAAAACCGAAAATTAAAAGCTTTCAGGCGGATAAAGATAGGATTTTCTGTGAAGATTAAAATATAATGAGGCGGCTATCCCCTATATATCAAATATAATACCAACTTACATGAAGTTTTTTTAATGAAAGAGATTATCGACAGCGTCTAACGTTCGTGTTTTCCTGACCTGACGGATTGGCAGTCCACAACGGATCTAAACAGCCGTATCTTTTCTGGACAAGCCGGCCTTACTAAACGCATTGGACATGCGTCCGAATTCTTCGATAGACAGAGTTTCTCCCCGTCTTTTCGGATCGATACCGGCAGAAGCCAATGCCTCAGACATTGTTTCTTTAACCGTCTGGTCTTTGCCGAAAGCTACCTGCAGGTTGTTCCATAAAGTCTTTCTGCGCTGGACGAAAGCCGCGCGGGTAAGGGTGAAAAACAGTTCCTCGTCTTTGACGTCTATGCCTTCCGTTTCTTTTCTGCTCAGTCTGATGATAGCTGAATCCACATTCGGCTGCGGCATAAAGACCGTCTTGGGCACCGTAAAGGCTACTTCTGCATCCATATAATACTGTACGGCGATGGATAAAGACCCGTAGGCTTTTGTGCTTGGCTGAGCGGACAAACGACTGGCGACTTCTTTCTGCATCATCAGCACCATGCGGTCGATAGGCAGCTGTGATTCCAGGAACCTCAAGATGATGGGGGTGGTGATGTAGTAAGGCAGATTGGCCACCACCACGATCTCTTCTGCATCCTTTAGATGTGACGCATAAAAAGCCTCCAGGTCCACATTCAAGATGTCTTCGTGAATGATCTCGATGTTGTCATAGGGAGACAAGGTATCTGCAAGGACGGGCAGAAGGCGGTCGTCGATCTCAAAGGCGATCACTTTTCCCGCCTGTTTGGCCAGCTGCTCCGTCAAGGCTCCGATCCCGGGACCGACTTCGATCACTGTGGTACGGTCGGAAACCTCCCCCGCCTCCACGATATTTCTCAATATATTGGTGTCGATGATAAAATTCTGCCCCAGACTTTTCTTTGCGGAAAGTCCGTATGTCTGAAGTATTTCTTTGGTGCGATTAGGTGTTGCGATATCTTTATGCGTCATTGTCTGCTTGTTCCTTTCGTATCTTCGCTAATGCCTCTTTAACGTCTTCCTCTGAAAAACCGAACATGGTCAGACGTTTCTTCAGCTGCTTACCGTTGGTGTAGCCGATGCGCAGTTCTTCACCGAGAGCTTCCCGCAATGCCCGCGCTTTATCAGAGCCGATCAGCCCCTCTTTGATCAGGAAAGACTGACTCACGGTCTCTTCTGCGTCGATACGTTCTTCAACGACCTGATCCAGGGCTTCGCGGATGTCTTCCACCGATGCATGTTCGATGCCCAGACTTGCTTTCACTGATTTTCTATGACGGCCCTGGTCCTTTGTAATAAAGGCATGCTTCACACCAGGGACATTCATCGAGATGATTTTACGGATCTTCTCACCCGGTCCGTCCGGATCAGTGAAGACGATGACCCCTCTCGTTTCCTGGGCTAAAGCGATCTGTTCCAGTATGTCCGGGCTGATCGCGGATCCACGGGTTTCGATCGTATCGGCATCGACCGCTAGAGCCAGACGCTTCGTGTCGTCTTTCCCTTCCACCACGATGATTTCTTTGATCTTTTCCATTACTATCTCACCTTATTCTTCCAGTCTGAATAGACGCATAGCATTTTGGGTCGTCTGCTGAGCTACTTCCTCAAATTTCAGCCCGCGCTGTCTGGCGATCTCTTCGGCTACGTACTTGACATAGGCCGGCTCATTCCGCTTGCCCCGATTAGGCATCGGAGCCATATAAGGGGCATCGGTTTCCACGAGCAGCTTTTCAAAGGGAACAGCCTTCGCCACTTCTTTCACTTCGGGCGCATTTTTAAACGTAACGACCCCGCTAAGTGAAATGTGCATGCCGATATCCAGGAATTTTTCCATCCAGTAGGTATCCAGATTGAAGCTGTGCATGATTCCGCCAGTATCCCCGGCATGTTCTTCTTTGAGTATTTTATAGGTATCTTCTGTCGCATCCCGGTTATGGATAGAAACCGGCAGGCTCAATTCTTTCGCCACTCGGATCTGACGTCTGAAGGCATCATGCTGGACAGGCTTTGGGGCTGTGTCCCAGTAATAATCCAGACCCATTTCACCCATGGCAACGATTTTATCCCCTGTCAGCTGTTCCATCAGCTGATTCTCGACCGCGTCTGTATAGGTCGCCGCTTCAGTCGGGTGCCAGCCGATGATGGAATAGACGCCCTCGTAAGTTCGGCTCAATTCCAGGGATTTTCTGATCGTTTCTGTATCAAATCCGACCACCGCCATGCGGGTCACCTGATTCTCCCTGGCCCGTTCGATGGCTTCTTTTTCTTCACCTTTAAACCGGTCGACATTTATATGTGTGTGTGTATCAAAAAGCATGGCTTCTCTCCTTTGTTTGTCTTACTCGTCTCCTTCAGAATACACCATAAACAGAAAAATTCCAACAAAGTCAAAAGACGCATCTTCTCTCTTTGCTGGAATTCCTGATAACGTTATAGTTGCGTTAAGCCACGATGGACCCGTTCGGCATATGAGCCGGTGCTTCGATCACAGTTAAATTACCTTCTGTATCTTCAGCAGACAGGATCATTCCCTGGCTGATCTCACCGCGCATTTTTCTCGGTTTCAAGTTGGCTACGATGACGACTTTCTTCCCGACCAGTTCCTGTGGATCAGGATAAAAGGCTGCGATACCTGACAAGATCTGGCGGTGGCCGCCTTCATCTCCGGCATCCAGTCTGAATTTCAGCAGTTTATCTGCCTTTTCAACTTTATCAGCCGCAACGATTTCCGCTACTTTGAGCTCCATGCGGTCAAAAACGTCGTACTTGATTTCTTTGTCTTTAACCGATGTCAGTGTCGTTTCTTCCGGATCGAATGCTTCCATATCTTCTGACTCTCCTTCATCTGTAGAGGTCTGGCTCATCCAGCTTTGGATGACTCCCGCTTCTTCTTCCACATCTAAACGCGGGAAGATCGGTGTGCCTTTTTTAACGACCGTATTCGCTTCTTCATGTTTCATGAATGACACTTTTTCAAAAGCGACATCCTCTTCCGAGAACCCTAACTGCTCGGCCACGGCTTTCGATGTGTGCAGCAGGATAGGCTGAAGCAGCACAGCCGTGATACGCAGGCTTTCAGACAAGTGGGCCATGACACTGGCTAATTCCTCTCGCTTCGTTTCATCTTTGGCTAACACCCAAGGCTCTGTTTCATCAATGTACTTATTGGAACGTGAAATGAGCTTCCAAACCGACTGCAAAGCAGAACTGAACTGCATCTCTGACATGTTGACTTCGTATTCATCAACTGTTTCCAGTGCCTGCAGACGCAGGGCTTCATCAAAGGCGGTCACATCTCCCTCATAATCCGGGATCACTCCGTCAAAGTATTTATTGATCATGGCAACTGTACGGTTGACCAGGTTCCCCAGATCATTGGCTAAATCATAGTTTATGCGGGAAATGAAATCTTCCGGAGTGAATACGCCGTCACTGCCGAAGGTCACTTCGCGCATCAGGTAATAGCGGACCGCATCCACGCCGTAGCGTTCCACAAGTTTTTCAGGATAGACGACATTGCCTTTGGACTTGGACATTTTGCCGTCTTTCATCAGCAGCCAGCCGTGTCCGAAGACTTGTTTAGGCAAAGGCAGATCGAGTGCCATCAGTAATATCGGCCAGTAGATCGTATGGAAACGGACGATCTCTTTACCGACCATGTGCACGTCAGCCGGCCAGTATTTTCTGAACGTTTCCGGCTGCTCGTCAAAGCCGCCCAGATCCGGATCATAACCTAGTGCTGTGATATAGTTCGTCAGGGCATCGATCCAGACATAAACGACGTGTCTTGGATTGGAAGGCACTTCAACGCCCCAGTCAAAGGTCGTACGTGACACAGCCAGATCTTCAAGACCCGGTTTAATGAAGTTA
Organism: Alkalibacterium putridalgicola; assembly: GCF_900109825.1. Lineage (GTDB taxonomy): Bacteria > Bacillota > Bacilli > Lactobacillales > Carnobacteriaceae_A > Alkalibacterium > Alkalibacterium putridalgicola. The sequence goes on from NZ_FOBL01000015.1 coordinate 17,126, forward strand.
TTGATCATTTCCTTTTTGCGAGATTCAGGCTGGATGAACTGAGGATGCGCGTCATAATATTCCAGCAGACGGTCGGCATACTTGCTCATTTTGAAGAAGTAAGACTCTTCTTTTACCCATTCGACTTTGTGCCCGCTTGGAGCTACTCCGCCGGTCACATTGCCGTCTTTGTCTTTAAAGACTTCAGCCAGCTGTGTTTCCGTGAAAAACTCTTCATCTGAGACTGAATACCAGCCGGCATAATCGCCTAGATAGATATCGCCCTGGGCCAGAAGTTTTTCAAAGATCTTAGCGACCACTTCTTTATGCTTGGGCCGAGTGGTACGGATGAAATCATCATTCGAAATTTCCAGAGTCTGCCATAAAGACTGGATGCTTTCTGCCATCGCATCGACATATTCCTGAGGCGTCTGGTTCAGTTCTTTTGCCTTTGTTTCGATTTTCTGACCGTGCTCATCTGTCCCTGTGAGATAAAAGGTATCGAAGCCTTTCAAACGTTTGTAGCGAGCCAAAACATCGCAGGCAATGGTGGTATAGGCATTACCGATATGCAGCTGGCCACTTGGGTAGTAGATGGGAGTTGTAATATAAAATGACTTTCTTTCAGACAACTTAATGTCCTCCTTTGATTTACTTTAGTTTGAACTTTTATTCGCTGTGCATTAAACATTTCTTAACTAGTATAGCACAGGAAACACTGCTGAAAAAGAACGGAATAAAGGGTCTCAGATCAGCCCGAAATGCTTCAGTGCTTTTTCGATCCCGTCTTTATCCACATCGTCCGTCACATAATCGGCGATCTCTTTGACGTTGTCCCAGCTGTTCCCCATGGCGATACTGGTTTCTACATATCCCAGCATTTCCAGATCATTGGGGCTGTCTCCGATGGCGTAAGTATCTTTCAGGTCCACGCCGACATGATTCAGATAATGTTCGATCCCCGTCGCTTTGGAGATCCCTTTACTGATGACATCCACGGTATAATGATTGGACCTGGCAAAGTTCAGCATATCGAAGGCTTCTCTGTACTGTTCTTCTTCCTCCTGCGAGGTTTCAATAATGACCTGATAGATGGGTTTTCCTTCATAATCTTCCGGTTTGGGCGGCTTTTTGATCAGACGGCTGAAGAACGACAGCTGAATGGAGCCGGGGACCAGTTTCACAAGCCCCTTGAGCAGCGTCAGGACTGAACTCCTTTTAGCCAGCGAGACGATGGAATTACTGAAAATATCTTTAGCTCCGCACAAAATGATACCGTCATTCTTATCCACTGCCCGGTCGATGAGCTGATCGACCGTTTCTTGTTCGATCGGGTTATGATAGACGACTTCGCCTTCGTGGACCACGAGTTGACCATTCATGGCGATATAGCTGTCGATACCAAGTTCACGCCGGACTTCTTCGATGAGAAGGGGGGCACGACCTGTCGAAATGACAGGCATTACGTTATTTTCTTTTAATTTCTGGATGGCACGTTTGGTCGACTGTGGTATAGTGTTATACTTGGTCACCAGCGTTCCATCTATATCAAGAAAAACTATTTTTGTCATATGCTAGGCTCACTTCCTTTAAAACTTCAATTCCATTGTATCATGTCTAAGCATGCGGACCTATAAGAATACAGAAAAAGAAGGCAGATACTGAGAAGTCCTTCGACTGTCGTTCTGCCTTCTTCTCTATTCTATTGTTTAGTTGTGATGCTAATCGACTTCGTCGGGATTGGCCCAGACGATTTCACTGATGGCATCGATGATGTCCTCACCCAAGTCCAAGGCAAGCAGTGCACTGATGACTCGCGCGCTTGATTTGCCTCTAATGATCGTATTGTAGATTTTTTCTTTCTGACTCGCCGGAAGCTGTGCGCGATCAAGGAATCGGAACAGCTCACCATGCATATCATTCTGTTTCAGCTTCACTTCTTTTAAATGAACGGTATAAGTGGAATCTATCGGCTGTTTAGGTATGACGACGTTCGTCACTTTACCTTTGCGGAACACTTCAACATCGACCTGTTCATCATTCACATAAATTTCCGGCATCTTCTGACACGCAAAACCGATCAATGATAAAGTGAACTGACGCTCAGCCGGCAGGATATCCTGATTGCCTTCAGGCGCATTGATCTGGAATATCGACCATTCGCCCTCTTCCTCTTTCCAGATCAGGGACATTTTCGTGGTCACTTCCTCCAGACCTTGCCCTAATCCGTCATCTTCATATAAAGAGAAGCTGCCGTTGTCCCCGGCATACACTTTCACTTCCATATGTTCGGGGTTATTTGTGTGATTACTGTAGCTCTGGTCAAGTGGAACGATCCCTCCGGCTTTCACAAAGACCGGATAAGCGGACAGCGAACGGTACATGTCTATCATACGATCGCCTTCATACGCCCGGTTGATGAAGAAATCATACCAACGTCCTTCTGGAAGCCACACTTTCACTTTACCTAAACGCAAGTCGTCTCTTAAAGGCTGCGTTACAGGCGCAACGATCATCTGGGTCCCGAAATAATACTGATTCGGCACTTCATACGCTTCTTCCTTCCATGGGTAATGGTAATACATCGGTCGTATCAACGGAAAATCATCGAAGTGATTGATCACATTCATCGTATACAGATAAGGGACCAGGCGATGTCTCAGCTGCAGGAATTCCGTCACGATTTTTTCTGCATTGTTACCGTAGCGCCAAGGTTCTTTTCCGCTGAACTCGCCGTCCTGACTGTGCAGCCGGTTGATCGGAGAAAAGACGCCGAACTGGACCCAGCGGACAAAGAGCTCATTGTCTTTCTTTCCACCGTAATGTCCGCCGATATCATGACTCCACCAGCCATAGCCGACATTGGATGCCGTCGCTGTGAAATAAGGCTGGAAATTAAGTGAATCCCATGTCGCAGCCGTATCTCCGGAAAAGCCGATCGGATAGCGGTGTGAACCTAAGCCGGCATATCTTGAGAACACGAGCGGACGGCTCTCGCCTCTGCCATTATCGAGGAAGTGGTAGTGATTGAGCATCCATAAAGGATCCAGTCCTTCCACTTTTGTGACACTCCCCTGCTGCCAGTCGATCCACCAGAAGTCGACCCCGATCTCTTCATGCGGGTGATGCAGATATTTAAAATAGGCATCTAAAAATTCATGATTGGCGATATCAAAATTGATCGGCTTTTTCTCTTCGATATCAACGTCCAGCGCTTTAGCCATCGGTTCATACTGCTCTTCATAAGGCTGTACCCCGTTCGCCGGGTGGAGGTTCAGCGTCGTACGCAGCCCATGGTCGTCAAGCCAACCAAGGAATGCCTTGGGGTCAGGGAACAGATCCGTATCCCAGGTATACCCTGTCCAGCCGGATCCGTATTCAGGCGGAACGTCTGTGAGATGCCAGTCCATATCGATAACGGCGACTGAAAAAGGAATATCCCTTGTTTCAAATTCTTTGATCAGACGCTTGTATCCTTCTTGAGAATACGGATAATAACGGCTCCACCAGTTCCCTAAAGCGTATCTAGGCAACATAGGCGTTTTGCCTGTCAGATGATGGTAGTCTTTCAGGGTTCCCAGATAATCCCGGCCATAACCGAAGAAGTACATATCGGTGATCCCTTTGGGTCTTTTTTCCACCCAGCCGTCATCTGTCAGCCGCATGGATTTACTGTCGTCAAAGACCGAGTACCCGTTCTTGTTCATAAGCCCTTCTTCAAGTTCAATAGCTCCATCCGCAAAGTCGAGCGTCCGAGCCGTGCCTTTCAGTGTGTCCGGACGGTCACCGAAATACCAAGTACTGTGGTAAAGACTATAGTTCCCGATGGCTTCTATTCTAAGATTGTTTTTAGTAAAGCCGCCTTCTTCCTTATGAAAGATGAGGTGAGCTTTGGCGGTGATGATCTCGATATATTCATCATTTTCTTTTTTATTAAATTCTGGTGTATGGAAATTGCGGTTCAGAACCGTTTGAGTCGCACGGTCTTCAAATTCACCATGCTTATCATACTCTATACGAAAAAGCGCAGAGGTTAAGACTGTAAACCGGTAATTCTTCCAGATAACCTGAGATTCAACTGGAGCTTCTGGCTCCCTATCTAAATTAAACACTTCTTTTCTTCTCTTAACCAAGTGTCTTCATCCTTTCTCATTCACTCTTACTTATATTTTAGCATACACCAAATATATCTCCACTTAAAAACAATTCAAAAGGTTAATAAACTAACGGAAACGTTTTGGGCTCCTCGTCCACTTGCCAGGTGGTTATAGACGGTTGACTTATACCCTCTAATCCCTTATACTAACTGAGATAAATACTTTCAGCGATGAACAGGCGCAGTAGTTTTTCTGGTTTTTGTAAGAGAGCGGATGGCTGGTGAAAATCCGTATGATCAGATAAAACGAAGTACACCTCGGAGCTTTTCTCTTTTGAGCGCGACCCGGCGTTATGGGGATGAGTGAAGTCATTTTTTTATTGACTTTGATCTGGGTGGTACCACGGCATTGTTCGTCCCGGCAAAAAGCACACGCTTTTTGCGGGGCTTTTTTTATTGCATACAATCATGAAAAGGGAGAATACGTGAATATGAATATACTAGACGAACTGGAATGGCGCGGAGCCATCAACCAGCAGACAGACGAAGAAGGTCTGCGCGAACTGACCAACGAGAAAGATATCGCCTTATACTGCGGGATCGACCCATCAGGTGACAGCATGCATGTGGGACACTTGATCCCCTTCATGATCCTGAAACGATTCCAACTGGCGGGACATAGACCCGTTATCCTGATCGGCGGCGGAACAGGATCGATCGGAGACCCCAGCGGACGTAATTCCGAACGTGTCCTCCAGACCATGGACCAGATCGAGATGAACGCTAACAAACTGAGCAGTCAGATGCGCCAGCTGTTTGAGGCTGGTTCAGAACACTCCGGGATCAAACTCGTCAATAACTATGACTGGCTGAAAGAACTCTCTTTCCTGGATTTCCTCCGTGACTTCGGCAAGGAATTCAATATCAATACGATGCTGGCGAAAGACGTGGTGTCAAGCCGTTTAGATACTGGCATCTCCTTTACTGAATTTAGCTATCAGATCATCCAGTCTGTCGACTTCCTGCATTTATTCCAGAACGAAGACGTGCAGCTGCAGATCGGCGGTTCCGATCAGTGGGGCAATATCACGGCCGGACTGGACTTGATCCGTAAAAAAGAAGGCGCAGAGTCCAAAGCCTTTGGACTGACCATTCCCCTGCTTCTGAAAGCAGATGGCACAAAATTCGGTAAATCAGCAGACGGCGCGATCTGGCTGGATCCTGAAAAGACGACCCCTTACGAATTCTACCAGTTCTGGTTCAACCAGGATGATCGTGATGTCGTCAAGTACTTGAAGTACTTCACTTTCCTTTCAAAAGAGGAAATCGAAACTCTGGCTGAACAAGTAGAAACCGAGCCGCACAAGCGTGCCGCTCAAAAAGCTTTAGCTGAAGAAATGACACGTTTTGTCCACGGTCAGGACGCATTGGATGAAGCCATCAAGATCAGTCAGGCACTCTTTTCCGGCGAGATCCAGGAACTGACAGCGGACCAGATCGCCGCCACCTTTAAAGATGTGCCGTCATCAGAAGCACCTGCCGGCGAACATGGTTTGGTCGAGTTTCTGGTGGATATCACTAAAATCGAACCGTCACGACGTCAAGCACGCGAAGACATCAAAAACGGTGCGATCCGCCTCAAGGGGATTCAAGTCAAAGATGTCGATTACACCGTGACAGAAGACGACAGCTTCGACGGCCGTTTTGTTATCGTACGTAAAGGTAAAAAGAAATACTTCCTGGTTCATTTAGTTTAATAGATACACAAACAAAAAAACGATCCCGCCTTCAGAGAAAGAAGGCGGGATCGTTTTTATCTATTAACTAAAGCATTTTTTAATGTAGAGTTCATAAAAACCGGTTTTGCTTTTATGAACTCCTCTGTATTTATCTTTCAGGTTGAGAGAAGAACTGGCTTCTTTTAGCAGCTGCTACCGAAATGTTCACAGGAGTTCATAGAAGATCGGCCATCTTTTGGCAACACTTTAGTCTTTTACCATCGAGTTATAAGAAGACACCCCTTCTTTTCATAACTCCGGGCCTTTTTTGATTTGGGATACTAGAAAAAGACCCTTCTTCTAGTAACTCGCTCTTATTTTCTATACTAAGTTCACAGAAGTTACCTCTTCTTCTAGTAACTCGACAGCTTTGGCTGCTTCTGTTCCGATAACATTTATACCCTTCTGCCAGCTTCCTGTCGATAACTAAGTGAGTTAACAAAAGACGACCTTCAGAAATCAAAAAAAAGACCGAATCACATTCACATGTGATTCGACCCTTAGGATTTTAGTTGAAGAAATTTCTGATCGCTTCCCATAACTGACTGAAGAAGTTGCCGATCTGGTCGATCAGACCGCTGTCTTCAGCGTCCTGCCAGACATCTCCGAAACGGTCTCTGATGTTCGTGGACAGATTCTCCAGTTGTTCTCTTACTTGAGCAGAATCGATGGCCCCGGTCTGCTGATAGCGTTCAAAGAAAGCCAGCAGGCGGTCGATCTGTTCCTGACTGATCACGTTCTGCAGATCATTGTTTTCCAGCGCTTCATTGATGATGCGCTCAATATCTTCACGTGTAGCCAGTTCATTCTGCTGTTCGCGGAGGTCGGCCAGCTGCTGTTTGATCTCAACGATCGCCTGATCAAAGCGGGAGGTATCGAATCCTTCTTCCCCGGTGTTCGCCTGAGCGATATCGTTGGTCGTTTCCAGTTCTTCCTGGGCCACTTCCATGCGGTCCTGGTCCAGATCTTCACCGTTCACGTCAAAGGCTTTATAAATGCCGGTCAAAGCACTTTCGCCGGTAACAGGACGGATACTGGCGACCATGATGGTCACATCTTCTACACCTGCTGTGATGGCTGCATTGGCATACTGTTCTTCGGTTATTTCCGTGATATCATCCGGTGTTTCGATCAGGACACTGACGCCGTCGCCTTCATCCTCACGTTGAACCAGAACGGAGGAAATCATGCTGGCCGTGTTGCCAGATCCGGTCCCCAGATAATTCTGCAGATCTTCACCTGTCACATCCACGCCTGCAACGTTTTCTCTGTTATCGATCCCCAATAGATCCGCTGTTTCAGCGATCTGAGCCTCATCCAGCCCGCCGCCATAAACAAAGGTTGGCAGTCCCCAGGCTTCATCCACCACACTTGTATCGATGCCTTCAGAAGCATTGACAGTCGACATCGGAACCACTGACAAGACACTCAATGCGGTAATATAACCAAGTTTTCTTTTCAATTCTTTAATCATCGTTTTCTCTCCTTTAAAATAAATGCATTAGATCAAATGCACATATAGTATACCACCCTCCTTCACTTTTGACTATTCACACTATAAATGATCAACCTATATAATGACTTTAAAACTGAAGAAAATAAGAATCGATCAATAAGCTGATAGGACGATTTAAACTTTTACCATTAAGGGAAAGAAGCATCGACTTTATAGCCGATGCTTCTTCATCAAATATTTTCAGTTTATTAAAGGCCGTTCAGTGCATCTTCAACAGACTTATCTCCTGTGACCAGATCAAATGACTTGTGGTAGGTGTTTTCATTTTCAAGAGATGCAGCCAGGACTTTAGCCACATCGACCCGAGGGATACTGAATACATCTGAATCGGTAATGACATCTTTGGCAAGGACTTTGCCGATCGTTTCTTTGTTTTCAAGCATACCCGGACGCACAATGGTATAATTCAGACTCGAATCCATCAGCCACATGTCCGCAAAGTGCTTCGCTACATAATACGGCTTGAGTTCTTCATTCCATCTGTCCCGATCATCGGCCCCAAAGGCACTGACCATCACAAACCGGTCGATTCCGCTGGCTTTGGTCGCTTCAATGACTTTCACTGCTCCGTCCAGGTCGATCAGCAGAGTCTTATCAGACCCCGTACTGCCGCCTGAACCGGCTGTAAAGACCACAGCATCGATATCAGCCATACGCTCTTTGATTTCATCTACAGAGTCTTCCAGATTGCCTAGTCTTGCTTCGACGTCCTGTTCTTTGAATTTTTCTACCTGTTCTTCTTTTCTGACAAAAGCGACGGGCTTATGTTTACCTTCATCCTTCAACTCATCCACTAAGTGTTGTCCGATCTGACCATTCGCTCCAACAATCAATACATTCATACTATCGCTCCTTCGTTTTTAAACTCTATTATAACCATAACAAAAAAAAGACAGGATAACCAAAAGGACGCTTAGTTCCGGTCACTGTCTTCTCAATAGATTTATTCTTTTTCTACCAGCTGATAAGTCAGACAGGCAAGTTTCTTAGTAGCGGGATCTTCCACGATATGTGCATCGATATCGAATACCGAACGCAGGACTTTATTGGTCATTACATCTCGCGGGGATCCGGCTTTGATGACTTCGCCATCCCGCATCGAGACGATGAAATCCGAAAAGCGGGATGCATGATTCAAATCATGCATCACCATGACGATGGTTTTCCCCTGCTTTTTGTTCAGTCGTTCCAAAACCTGCAGGACATCGAGCTGATGGGCGAGATCCAGATAAGTGGTCGGTTCATCAAGCAGCAGGATGTCTGTATCCTGAGCCAGAGCCATGGCGATCCACACACGCTGACGCTGACCGCCCGATAATGAATGCACAAACCGGTCAGCATACTCGAGCAGATTGGTCTCTCCCAATGCCCAGTGGATCATTTCCCAGTCTTTCGCTGTCAGCTGGCCGAAACCTTTCTGATAAGGTGACCGTCCATATGACACCAGGTCTTTTACCGTGATTTCCTCCGGAGTATGGGGAGACTGTGCAAGAATGGCGATTTTCTTAGCGATGTCTCTGGTCGACTGCTTGTGGATCGCTTTACCGTCAAGGAGGACTGAGCCGTGTGAAGGTTTCAGTATCCGTGCGACAGTTTTCAGCAGCGTCGACTTGCCACAGCCATTTGGACCGATGATACTGGTGATCTGAGATTCAGGGATGGTCAAATCCATCTCTTCTATAACTGGTCGTTTTCCATAGCCGACTGATAAATCCCTTGCTTCAATCCGGGACAAGAAATCCCCTCCTCCTGTTAGTCGTTTGCGATACTGTCTTCAATATGACCGAGGACCTGTTCATTTGCTGTCGGTCCATAATATAACCATGCTGAATCAGAAGCAAAGACATGGACCTGATCATTTTCTACTGCAGGAATATTCTGCCATAAACGGTCCTCAGTCAAAGCTTCTTCACCATTATCAGATATGAAGAATAAACGGTCAACGTCCATCTGGGCCAGTTCTTCTAATGAAACGGCAGCCCAGTCAGCGTCTCCTGATAAATCGGAAACGACTTCAGGGACTTCAAACCCGGCATCACCGTAGAGAACAGCGCCGCTTGAACGTTCAGGATGAACGACGAACAAGCTGGTATCCACCATCCAGACCGCTGCAGCCGATTCACCTTCAGCATTTTCTGAAACGAGATCTCTCGCTTCTGTCGCTTCCTGATCATAAGCGTCAATGACCTCTTCTGCTTTCGTTTCTTCGCCTAAAACTTCGCCGATTTCCGTCAAGGTCCCACGCCAGTCTGTCGGCTGGGATTCAAGAACGTAAGTCGGAGCGATCTGTGCATACTGGCTGACCATATCTTCTTCCGGCTGATCGCGAAGGATCAATAGGTCCGGACTGAATTCAAGCACTGATTCATAAGGAAGATCGTAAGGGATCGTCGGAACATCTCCCAGTTCTTCCTGCAGATAGTTCTGGACCCCTGCACCGTCACTGATCGACCACTGGGCAGCTGGAGTGACATCCAAAGCGACTAAGTAATCTTCCAGATATGACGCAATAATGTTTTCGGGATCTTCAGGGATCTCAACTTCTCTACCCATTCCGTCCTTCAGCGTTACAGGCCCTGTTTCTATTTCCTCTTGAACTGGCTCTTCAGCTGTTTCTTCCGTCTCATCAACAGTATTTTCTTCACCGCAGGCAGTCAATAATAAAGCAAGGGTCAAACCCGTCATTCCTAATTTTTTCATCCTATTTCCTCCGTTAATCTTTAATCGTCATTAATAAGTAAATAAAGTAAGGTGCCCCGAGGACCGAAACGATCAGTCCCACAGGTATTTCAGCAGGCGCAAGCAGTGTGCGTGCCAGGGTATCAGAAACCACCATCAAGATAGCACCGACAACTGCTGTGATTGGAATAAGTCTCAGAAACTTACCTCCGACAAGACGCCGACTTAAATGCGGAGCCACCAGTCCTAAAAAGGCAATGCCTCCCGCGACAGCTACACTGGCCGCGGCCATCGCCACGCCGATAATGAGTAATAAAAATTTCTCTTTTTCCACTCGTGTCCCTAAGCCTAGAGCCATTTCTTCTCCCAGCTGCATCACCGCCAATATTCGTGCCTTGTAAAGAGTCAATGGCAAGAAGATGAGGATCCAAGGTAAAAGACTCCAGACAGACTGCCAGCTAGCATTCCAGATCGATCCCGACAGCCATACGAGAGCCCGGTTGAAGTCACTGTCGCTCATTTTGAGCTGGACTAACAGCAGCAGGGCCGAGAACCCCGCATTCAACCCGATCCCCACCAGGATAAGCCGGACGGGAGTCACGCCGCTTTTCCAGGCCAGGATATATATCATCAGGGCCGCAGTAATGCCGCCTATAAAAGCGACGAAAGGCAGACTGAGTTGCGTACACCAGGGCTGAGAGCCTTCATACAAAGACGTGAGGTACAAAAACATGACAACGAACAGACCGGATCCAGAATGGATACCGATGATCCCCGGATCTGCCAGCTCGTTTTGAGTGATACCCTGAAACACCGCTCCGGCCACACCCATACCGATCCCGACGAGAACGGCTACAAGCAGTCTGGGGATCCGAAACTGAAACAGGAGCAGGGCATGACTGTCTGTCCCTGAACCGATCAGGGTTTTAAAGATGTCAATGAGTGACAAGGTCAGATGACCGGCACCCATACTGACAAAAAACATCACTAGCAGCACCCCGACTAAAAACAGGAACAGTTTTATCGTCCGCTTTGATTGTCTGGTGTACCGACCTGCAGACTTCTGATTCCTCATTTCCATCCTCTCCCTCCTTTACGTGCCAGAAAGAGAAAGAACGGGACGCCGATCAGCGCTGTCAGTGTTCCAACAGGCGTTTCATAGGGAGGGTTGATCACACGGGCACCAATGTCGGCCAGCACAAGCAGGCTGGCTCCGAATAAAGCAGATATCGGAAGGACCCATCGATAATCCAGGCCTACGATTTTTTTCGTCATGTGCGGGATGACCAGACCTATAAAACCGACCGCCCCCGCTATGGAAACAGCTGCCCCCGTCAAGACCAGAACAATGAGTAAAGAAATCAGTTTTATCCATCCGATTCTCAGTCCCAGTCCCCTAGCCATCTCTTCACCCAGCGAGAGGATCGTAAGAGAACGTGAGAGCGTTAATGAAGCAAATAAACCGATGATCCCAATGAGAGCGATCACCGTGACACTTTCGATTCTCACCCCCGCAACTCCACCGGCATACCAGAAACTCATGTCTCTGGCTACATCAAAATGGATCGCGATCATCGTTGACAATGATTGAAGCAGCGCACTGACTGCGGATCCAGCTAAGGCAAGTTTTACAGGCGTCAATCCTCTTTGAGTGAAGAACCCTATAGAAAAAACCATGCCTGCTCCCAATGCTGCTCCCGTAAAGGACCAGAAAATCAGCTGATAATGTGACAGCTGTGGGAACAAGGCAAAGCCAAGCGCGATCATAAAGGCCGACCCAGACGTCACACCCATGATAGAAGGCGACGCAAGTGGATTGAGCGTCAATGCCTGCATGATCACACCCGAAACGGCTAACGACGCTCCAACAACCGCTGCAGCAAGGACTCGAGGAATACGCAGATCAACCAGGATCACATGCGCAGTATCCGTTGCATCAAAGTTCCATATCGCCTCGCCGATCATTTCCCACGTGAGTTCAGCCGCACCGAAGCGCAGAGAGAGAAGCATCAGCAGAAACAGGATCACACCACTCGTGAAGAAGATCCAAGCCGTCGGATGCGAATGACTCAACCGTCTCATTAAACGTTTCTGTATATCTTTATCTGTTAGTTGTTTACGTCTGATTTCATCCATCATTACTCTCTTTCCTCTGTATCAGGATCTGTCCGTCTATACTTCTCTCTCCTCTAGGCCTATATTAAGAGAAGACACAATGTTTTTTCCTTCTTTTGGATCTCAGACAGGCTGTGCTGCAATCAAGACTATCTCGATCGGTTCGGCTTCTTCTGTAACGTACCTTCCTTCATCCTACGGTATACAATCGGAAGCCGTTAAAGATTAAGGTCCGCCACAAGTCGCCTTAACTACTGTGATAATTTTCTCGTTTAATAGAATGCCAGAATCGAAAGGTTTAGCCTGGATAATCATATACTCCATCGCTTTCATAGCAGTAATAGCCGCCTCACTGTCAACGTCCATCTGCATCTTTCTAGCTCTCCTGAATTAATTGAGAATGATTATCACCTTCATATAAGTTATACCATTCACAAAGTCGCTTGTAAAGGCTAGATAAGGAAATGGCAGCGTTATAAAAAAAGACAATGCACTGAGAATAAACTCAGCACATTGTCCTCGAACTAATTAAAACTTAAATTTCTTTATTGTGTAACACTTCTTGTCTTCTGGACTCGATTTCAGCCTGAATCTCTTCCATTTTTGCTTTATCTAAATCATAGAACTTCATTGCAACGAGTGAAGCGATCCATGCAAACATCAGCGTTCCAACGAACAAGAACATTGTGACCCAGAGAATCTCATCTGAATATGGTGTAGTAACATCCGGGAAAATCTGGTCAAAACCGATAAATGCAAGAGTGATTCCGATAACTGTCTGACCAAATGAAGAAATCATTTTGTCAACAAATGAGAAGATGGTCCCCATTACCCCAGGAGCATAACGCCCTGTTCTATATGTCTCATAGTCCGTCACATCTGGTATCATTGGAATGACCAGTCCGCCGGATAAGGTTCTTACACCGTTACCGATGACATATAAACTTAGGAATGCGATCGTCATGAAACCCATATTGCTCATTGAAATTTGTGATGGGTCGCCAAAAACGATCAGCAGGAACATACCGCCATAAGTGATCATTGAAAGCCAGGTAGCGCCTATATATCCTTTTTTGGTTCCAAACTTACCAGCCATACGCGTGCCGAATATAGCGATGATGATATTCGGTATCAATAATATCCCTGAAATCACACCAAACAATCCATAATCTCCAATAATGATACCGAAAAGCATGACCATTACGATCGAGTTACCAGCGATAGTCTGGCCCAGTTTATCTGTAGAAGCAGCCACGATCAGCATTTGAAGCGGGCGATTTCCTTTAAGGATCTGCCACATATCTTTGAGTGTGATTTTTACTGCTTTACCCGTCCCAAAGAATTCTGTACGATCTTTTTCCCATATTCCGATAATGGCAAGAGTCGTCAGTATTCCAGAGATAGCAATAACGGTCAATGTAAACTCTGCAAATAATGCAGCACTGTTGAATGTTCCATATTTTGGAACCAGATAGTTAGCCAGATAAATACCCGCTCCGGCAAACAATAATGACGTCATTGAAATATCAAAGGTAGAAAAGAGCGGTCGCTGTTCGGGATCATTGGTCAGTACGGATTGACCAGACTTAGTTACTGCCGTCTGGAAAGTGTATCCAATAATGTAAAGCAGATATAATAAAATGAAATAGGGCAAGCGTAATGGATCAGGTACCAAATGGTTTGTGAAGAACAGCAGCAGTACCACGACAGTCATTGTCAAATAGCCTGCCAGCATGAAAGGTCTGAATTTTCCGTATTTCCCATCTGTCTTATCGATCCATAATCCAATGATCGGATCGGTGATACCATCGAACATTCGACTTCCGGTAATTAGCGTTGAGACCAGCACTGTTCCGAGCCCCACAACCCCAGTAGCAAAGTAGGCAACGTTCATCATCAGGAACATATAAATATTCGTCGCACTATTATTAGCGGCAAAGAATCCCATCTGCCAGATTTTAGCTCGTCTATAGTTCTTTGGATTAGCTGATTTTGGAAGGATCTTGTCTACCGCTACAGCTTCAGTTGGTTTGTGCGTTGTTTGCATGATATAACACTCCTTTTTTTGTTTTAAAGCCAATAAACACAAAAAATGATTTCTACAACTTATTCGTTATACAAATGTAAAAGCGCTTTCTTTATATTGTATACTAGTATATTAGCATACGATAAAAAGATATGCTAGTGTTTTATTAAGCCTTTTCATTTTGATTTTTATTCCATTTTTATCATTTATTATTGAGATAATGATAATTTAGTATTTTATGTAAAAACGCTTACTTTAGAATAGTGAATTTTGTGACTAATTTGTGACTAATTAGTATATCAGTCATCATAAACCTTGTCATATAAGGGTTATGATGCTATAAACTATCTTGAAATCGGCCGTCCCATCTTAAAAAAATAACTGAACAAGAAATCTGATATACCAGTAAAAAAAGGCCAGCACTGCGATAAGCAGTACTGGCCTTTCATCTCATTAACTGTAATTGGCAATGTAACTTTCAAGTCGACTTCTTGTCGGCAGTCCTTCATTGTCTCCGGAATGCTGAACTTGCAATGAACCGATCGCATTGGCGTAAACAGCTGCCTCCGTCCATGACCGGCCATTCAGATACCCATGAATCACGCCTACAGCGAAGCCGTCTCCGGCTCCGACTGTATCGACGACTTTATCTACTTTGAATCCTTTGACATTCACCGTTTCTTTCCCTTTTTCCGTCACAAAGGCACCATGTGCACCACTTTTTGTAATGACGACTTGGGCTCCCTGGTCCAGATAAAAATGAGCGATTTCCTCGACATCGTCCGACCCCATGAGGATCTTTCCTTCTGCTACACCGGGGAGAACGACATCAGCATAACTGGCCAGTTCGTTGAGAACTGAAATCATCGTTTTTTCTGATTCCCATATCGAAGGACGGATGTTGGGATCAAACGTAATAAACGTTCCGGCTTCCTTAGCTTTTTTCATTAGATAGAATATTGCTTCCCTAACAGAAAAACTCACTGCAGGCGGGATGCCGGTAATATGCAGGAGTTCGATCGATTCGACATCCAGATTCTTGATTTCTTCAACAGATAAAGTTGTAAACGCACTGTAGCGACGATAGTATGCAGTGACTGGATCCCCGTCGCTCACTTTGTTTTTCAGCATAAGTCCTGTTTCATGGTTATCTGAAAAGAGCACACTGCTTGTGTCCATACCTTCATTATTCAAATAATCCAATATATGTTCTCCGATAGGATCTACGCCTAACTTGGTCACATACTTCACCTTGTGATCGAGACGCGACAGCCCTATCCCCACATTAAGTTCAGCACCTGCGACAGATCGGGTAAAGCGTGAAACATCCTTGACTGCTCCATATTCCTGTGCTCTAAACAAACCCATTGGTTCTCCAATTAATACAACGCTAGCCATTTCGCACATCCTATTTTAAATTATTGTATTTATCTACAAATGCCTTGGCATTTTCTGTTGCTTTGCTGTAGTCATTACCTTCTAGACCTTTAGTCAGCGCACTGCCGATACCGACTGCCCATGCACCATTTGCCATCCACTGATCCATATTGTCCAGACTTACACCGCCTGAAGGCATCATTTCCACATGCGGGATCGGACCATGCACATTCTTGATAAACGCAGGGCCTAAGATTCCGCCTGGGAATACTTTGACGACTTCGACGCCTGTAGCCATAGCACTCGCCACTTCTGTCACAGTGCCGCAGCCTGGCAGATAAGGGACTGCATAAGTATTACATACTGTTGAGATTTCAGGTACGAAGTTGGGGCTGACGATGAATTCTGCTCCGGCAATGATAGCCAGACGTGCTGTGATGGCATCCATGACTGTCCCTGCACCGACCACCATATCTGTGTCTGCGTATTTTTTAGCCAGTGTTTTGATCGATTCATCAGCCTGAGGTGTGGTAAACGTCACCTCGATGTTCTTGATGCCGCCTTCGTAGACAGCCTCTGATATTTTCGTTGCATCATCAGCAGACTTTCCGCGGATGACCGCAAATAAGTAGTTTTCTTTTAATTGAGATAAAATCCCTTGTTTTTTAGTCATAATATTCCTCCTATTTTCCATGCACTTGTATACTAGTATAACGCTTTCTCTATATCAGCTCAACAGCTACTTTACATGTCATAGCTGAACTTATCTTCATTCAAGATTTCCTGCGACTGGATATACTCCACGACTTCAAGTAAGATGTCGATCTGTTTCTGAATAGCTGTCCCGATCGTTGTATCTTTGATCAATGTTCTTTCCAGTTTCCCATCGATCACATGTTTCAGACTTGTTTCATCTTTTCCACGTTCAAATAAACCGGAGACAGACTCAAAGGGCTGATGAGTCACGATCTGGAAACCGTAGGAATTGTTCAAGAGCGAATAACCCGCGATCCCCGTAGCCGCCCTGTAGGCTTCATTCATGCCGCCGTCGATGACGATCAGACGTCCGCCGGCTTTGATCGGGCTTTCCCCTTTTTTAACTTTTATGGGGGTATGTCCATTGATTATCCTGGCACTTTTATTTTCCAGTCCAAAGGTACGCAATATTTTTTTCACTGTGTCCTCATTTTCTCTCAGGTCAAAGTAAGCATTCCGCTTTTCCTTATGTGTTTCTTTATCTTTGATATAGTACCGTTCAAACGTTGTCATTTTGTTTCTTCCAAATAACGGAGACTTGTCACCGGCCCAGGCATACCAAAGTACATCGGTAGCATAGTCTTCACTGGAATCCGGAGACTGACTGGCTTTTCTGACGTACATATCGAAGGCATCGAGCATCCCTTTTCCTTGAACCTTCCGGCCTTCTAACTCAACTGACTGGAAATCACCGTTCTCATCCATCGGCAGACAGCCATGAAAAAGTAAATGGCCATTATAAACCAGGTACATGCGGCCTTTTTCAAGCAGAAAGGTCATATACTTACGGATCTTTTCCGACCGCTGAAAACTTTCAATCAGCGTGTCGACAATGTGTTCCTCTTCATAAGATAAGCGGGCCGGATCGTTTTCATCGATTCGATCATAGGGAAAGTCCGTCAGCTCGCAGTCTTTACCATCGATCTCGACCTTTTTATTCACCTTATCCACTTTCCCAAGAAACTGCCGGTTGGCCATCTGAAACTCGGGACGTCTTTCAATGATCTGCTCCTCCAGTTTGAACTGGATCACTGCCAGCGCATGATGGGCTTTCGCCAGCAGCTCTTCACTCTCTTCCTGCAGCAGAGATGAGTTTTTTAATCCTTTAGGTCTGAAGGCTTCTGTTACTTCATAGTTTTCCTCCGCATAGAGAAAAAGTGGCCGCAGATTCAACCCGTACGTTCTCTCGAGTTCAAATAAATAGCCATATCTGGCGGCGATGCGCAGGAGGGTGATCAGGTTCACTTTCGAACCGAAGTGAGCTCCCATCCAAAGCAAATCATGATTCCCCCACTGCAAATCGACGGAATGGTGCTGTATCAGCCTTTCCATCACCTGCTCTTCCCCACTTGAACGGTCAAAAACATCCCCCACCAGATGCAGATGATCAATCACCAGCCGCTGGACGACCTCACTCAGCGCAATGATAAAAGGCTCTGCCTGTTTCAGACTGATCAGACGGTTCAGGATATTCCTGTAATATAAATTCTTTTTTCTTTGAGTTAAGTCTGTATAAAGGAGCTCTTCGATAATGTAGGTATATTTTTGCGGCAGAGCTTTTCTTACTTTCGACCGGGTATACTTGACTGCACAGAAGCCCATGAACTTCACCAGATGAATGATCGTATCTGCATACCAGTCATCGTCTTTTGCAGATTCGAAAGGGTCGTGTTTCAAGGCATATTCCGGGTAACTGATAAGCAGACCGAACCAGTCTTTCTGTTCAGCTGTCCACTCGTCTCCGTAATAGTTCTCCAATTTTTCCCGTACATTCCCCGCTCCGGTACGCAGGATATGTTCGAATGCTGCAGAAGAACCGTGGACATCCGAAAGATACAACTCTGTCCCTTTTGGCAGGTTCTGTATCGCTTCTAAATTGATAAGCTCTGTATAGACCGCTTCCGGTGTCGAATATTTTTCTCTGAGCAAGTTCAAATAGTACTGATCCATCATTATCCTCCCAATTGATACAAGATGTTTTAAAAAAAGACAGCTTCCGGTTTCAGAAAGCTGCCTCATTAAATCCATCTTCATTTTACTCCTAAATCCATACTAAAAGAAGGATTTTCAATGCATTTTTTGCAGCATGAAGATGTAACGTACCTATTAGACGCCTGAATAAGCGTTGAATCCACCATCGATCGGTAAAACGACACCGTTGACAAAGCTGGCTGCATGTTCGTCAGTCAGGAACAACAGACCGCCGATCAGTTCTTCAGCTTCACCAAAGCGTCCCATTGGTGTGTTGTTCAAGATCTTGTTCGCACGAGCCGTTGGTGTGCCGTCTTCGTTGAACAACAAGGCACGGTTCTGGTTGCTCACTAAGAAACCTGGTGCGATCGCGTTGACACGGATACCGACGTGTGAGAAGTGCACAGCCAGCCATTCAGTAAAGTTGGAGATCGCTGCTTTTGCACCTGAATAAGCAGGGATCTTCGTCAGTGGCGTAAAGCCGTTCATGCTTGAAATGTTCAGGATGTTAGCCCCTTTTCTTCCGACCATGTCTTTAGCAAAGACCTGTGTCGGCAACAGGGTTCCCAGGAAGTTCAAGTTGAATACGAATGAAATGCCGTCCTGGTCTAGATCGAAGAACGTCTTCATGTCTTCAAGACCTTCTGTTTCGTGGAATTCGTTGTCTGTCGTTGCTCGAGCATTGTTCCCGCCGGCACCGTTGACAAGGATATCGACTTCGCCTAAGTCTTTGACTACAGCTTCTTTGGCCGCTTCGATGCTTGGTTTTTCTAAAACATTACATTTGTATGCACGAGCTGTTCCACCGGCATTGTTGATTTCGTCAGCGTATCCTTGTGCTGCTTCTTCATTTAAATCAAGAAGCGCTACTTTCGCGCCTGCCTGAGCATACTGCTTGGCGAATTCCGAAACTAAAACGCCGCCTGCCCCTGTCAAAACGACAACTTTACCTTTAAAATCATGTGCGTGTTGCTTTGTCATAATATTTTCCTCCTATGGGTTGGTTTTTTATTTACCTGCTTTTTGTACTGCTTCGTATAAACCGTTCAGATAGGTTGCTCCTAAGGCACGGTCATATAAGCCGTAGCCTGGTTTGCCTGTTTCTCCCCAAATCATGCGGCCGTGGTCCGGACGGATAGATCCTTCAAATCCGTGATCAGACAAAGCTTTAACCACTTCGTACATGTCGATGGATCCCATTTTAGACAAGTGTGCGGATTCTTCGAAAGATTTACCTTCACCTGTCAGCTTGACGTTACGCGCGTGCACAAAGTTCACACGGTCTTTTTCAAGCATGTCTTTCAGCATAGCAACGGCATCATTTTTCGGATCAGATGCATACGAACCGACACAAGCTGTCACACCGTTGTATTTTGAGTCATATAAGTTGATGAAACGGTTCAGAGCTTCTTTATTGGTAATGACACGTGGCAAGCCGAAAATACTGTAAGGAGGATCATCCGGATGGATCGCCATCTTGACGTCAGCTTCTTCTGCAGTCGGCATGATCGCTTTGATGAAGTACTCCAGGTTTTCCCAAAGTTTTTCTGTATCGACTTCTTTATATTCATCCATCAGCTGGTTCATTTCTTCAGCTGTATAACTCTCGTCCCAGCCTGGAAGTGACAACGTGCGCGGATCCATTTTGTTGACTTCTTCTTCGTCAAAGATCAGTGCGTGCGAACCGTCTTCCAGTTCATAGTTCAAGTCAGAACGGGTCCAGTCAAAGACTGGCATGAAGTTGTAACAGACCACAGGAATGCCGGCTTCACCTAAATTACGCAGGGTTTGTTTGTAGTTTTCGATGTATTTATCACGAGATGGTTTGCCCAGTTTGATATCTTCATGAACAGGTACGCTTTCGATGACTGAAAGCTCGAGACCTTTATCTTCGACCTGCTGTTTGAGTTCCTGGATTTTTTCCAGCGGCCAGACTTCGCCGACCGGGATATCGTAAATAGCTGATACGATCCCTTTCATGTTTGGTATTTGACGAATATAGTCTAACGATACGGGGTCAGAAGTCCCGTACCAGCGGAATGACATTTGCATAATTCTTTTCCTCCTAATTTAGTTACCTTCTATTTTATTAATATCTGAAACTTATTTTTTAAAGTACTCAATGGCATTGTTATAAGAGACATTCTCGATCAGTTTCTTGAGCAGGTTCTCATCGTTAGGGAATTTGCCCAGTTCGACTTGTTCGCCGACGAAGTTACATAGAATACGACGGAAGTAGTCGTGTCTTGGATATGAGACGAAACTGCGTGAATCTGTCAGCATCCCGACGAAATGCATCAGGAGACCGTGGTCAGCCAGTGTTTCCATCTGACGGAGCATCCCTTGTTCTGTGTCGTTGAACCACCAGCCGGCACCGAATTGAACTTTGCCTTTGATGCCTTCGTCGTTGCCCTGGAAGTTTGCGACGGTACTGGCCACGATATGGTTGTACATAGGGTTCAGGTTGTAAACGATCGTTTTAGGCAGCGTGCCGTTTTTATGCATGCTGTTCAGAAGATTGTTCAGTGCATAAGCAACATCTGTCTGATCATTGATCGAGTCGAAACCGGCATCCGGTCCGATCGCTTCAAATGATCTCGCATTGTTGTTGCGAATCGCGCCAAAGTGGATCTGCATGATCCAGCCGCGTTTTTCATACATCGCTGAAAGATCTGTCAGCAAACGTGTCAGATACTTGGCTTTTTCTTCTTTTGTGACTTCTTTTTCTGCCAGAGCTTTAACATAGATGGCATCGATCTCTTCATCTGTTGCTTCTGCATAGAGAAGTTCTGTCAGACCGTGGTCTGAAGCCAGTGTGCCGCGCTGATCAAAGTACTCGACGCGCTCTTCAAGCAGGGCTACAAGTTCAGCGTAACTTTCAGCTGTTTTTCCTGTCACATCTTTCAGTTTGTTCAGGAAGTTCGTGAATTTCTCTTCACCGATCGCGAAGGCTTCGTCCGGACGGAATGAAGGTGCTACAGTGACGTCAAAAGAATCGTCCGCTTTGATCTGGTCGTGATATTCAAGAGAGTCTGTCGGATTATCTGTCGTTCCGATGAAAGCAACATTTGAATTTTCGACCAGTTTGCGTGCAGTCAATCCTTCATCGCGCAGTTTCGTGTTGGCACGGTCATAAACGTCTTTCCAGTTTTCGCTGGTCAGGAGATCCTCGATACCGAAATATTTTTTCAGTTCAAGCTGAGTCCAGTGGAACAGAGGATTCCCGATAGCCACTTCAGCCGTCCCGGCCCATGCTTCGAATTTCTCTTCAGGTGAAGCATCGCCTGTTACTTTGTCTTCTGACACACCGTTCGCACGCATGGCACGCCATTTGTAGTGGTCGCCGGCCAGCCATAGTTCCGTCAGGTTTTCAAACTGGTGGTCTTCCGCGATCTGCTTAGGATCCAGGTGACAGTGATAGTCAAAAATCGGCAGGTCTTTTGCATAGTCGTGGTACAAGTGCTTGGCTACATCGTTCTGCAGCATGAAATCGTCATGTATAAAAGTCATGAATTCGTCTCCTTTATTTTTTGCTGATTTTAGTCAATTGTCTGTTCAATCGATTGAGCAGTTTAGGATTCAATGTTTCTTCATCCATAGAGGCCAGCATATCCAGACTCATACCTGACATCATCTCATACATCGGCGAAGCTTCCATATCTCCGAAGAACTTGGACAGCACAGCTTTGATTTCATTGTTTTCCATAAGATCCGAGATCTTGTCTCTTGAGGAATACACATCGTCAGTAATGACGACGTCTTCGTCACTGTCTTCCAGGTCCTCTTCATCCTCAGGCATAGAGAACCAGTTGGATACCAGTCCGCCTTCTTCACTGTCAGGAGCCTTGTAGTATTCTGGCAGTTCGGAAACTTTTTCAAACACACCCTGGTCTGTATAGCCGTCGTCTCCAACGACTTTGACAAAGGTCTCGTCATCATTCAGTGCAACATTTTCAAAGACGACTTTGTGGTCGACCGCTTCTTTTGTTTCGATTTCTTTGCCGTCAACGACCAGCGTGACGGAATCACAGTTCGTATACACTTTGAACGTCGTTTCGTCGCCCACACGTTCGATGTAACGCTTGCCAGTCAGGTGAACGAATTTCTCTGTCGTCCAGTTGGCTTTATACATATAGAACGCATCTTTTTTAAGTTTACGGTCGTAAGTGATCAGGCCTTTGTTGTTTCGGCCTTTCACACCACCTTCGTCACGGATGTTTGCGCCGAAGTCAAACATGTTCCAGACATAAGTGGCCCACAGGTACGGACGCTCTGAATACATTTTCCATACTTTTTCGTGATACAGCGCATGGTATTCTTCAGTGTAATCCTTCACTTTCGGCTCATCGGTGTGATACTCGATGATGCCTTCTGCCCCGTATTCTGAGATACACAGCGGCGTTTCCGGATTCTTCTCGTGGAAGGTATCCATCCAGGGACCGAAGTCTTCCGTTTCACCCATGTACCAGCCGTAATACTTGTTATAGCCCACGACATCAGTCATGTAGTTATAGTCGTCTTCATCATCCACGAACATGACATTTGCCAGTGTCGTCAGACGGCTCGGGTCTTCTTTCTTGGTCAGTTCAGTCAATTTTTTAACAACGTCTCTAACTTCCTGAGACTCGCCGCCGATCTGGATCTCATTCTGTACGCCCCAGAAAATAATGGACGGATGATTGTAATTCTGACGGATCAGCTCTGTCATCTGACTGATCGCATTCGTTCCTTCAAGATCGGTTTTTGACATGCGAGAAATGAATGGGATCTCTGCCCAGACGACCATGCCTTCCTGGTCACAGAGATCGTAGAAGGTCTGGTCATGCTGATAGTGAGCCAAACGAATAGAGGTGGCCCCGACTTCTTTGATCAGTTCCATATCCTCTTTATGCTCTTTTTCTGTGATGGCCCAGCCCATGTCTTTTCTGTCCTGGTGACGCGAAACACCGTTCAGCTGCACACGCTTGCCATTGAGGAAGAAGCCTTTTTGCGGATCGACGTGGAAATAACGCAGACCAAAAGGAATCGTCAGTTCATCGATCGTATCATTGAACTTCTGAACGCTTACCTTAGCTGTATAATGGTACGGATTTTCGATACCGTTCCAAAGCACCGGATCATTCAGTTTGAATGGTACGGTGACTGTCTTCTTACTGTTCGCTTCCATCTGTATATCTTTAGCTCGACTGTTGACGACCCGGCCTTCCTGATCGAGTATGTCGATCCACAAGCGGACTTTTCTGTCTTCTGTCAAGTCATTCGTCAGTCCAGTTTCCACTTCAAAGCTTGCTTCATTATCTGAGACGTCCTGCTGCTTGATGTAGACACCCTGAGAACCATGATCCAGAACATCCACATGCACTGGGTTGGTGAGCACTAAATTCACATCACGGTACAGGCCGCCGTAAAAAGTGAAGTCTGCCATCAGAGGATAAACGTCTTCAAATGCTGAGTTATCCACTTCAACGAGCAGCGTGTTGTCTTCACCGAAAGTAAAGTGTTCAGTCAGATCGAAACGGAAGGTTGAATAGCCGCCGCGGTGTTCCCCTAAGTGATGACCATTGATGTAAACATTCGTTACACTATTCGATCCTTCAAACTCAATAAACACACGCTGGTCTTTCTTTTCTATAGGAAGAGACAAGGTTTTTTCATACCAGCAGGCGCCGCGATAAAAATCAAAACCGTTTGCGCCGTCTACAGCGTTCCATGTGTGCGGCACGGAAACTGCTGTCCACCCAGATGCATTCTCCGGATTATTCGTGTCCACTGATTCTTTTGTAAATTTCCAGTCTTTATTTAATGATAAAATTTGTCGCATTATTTTAGTCCTCCATGTAAGTGTCAGTGACGGATCTATTTGCTTAATGCATCCTTGAATTCCTTGATAAGCTGTTCCTGGTAATCTTCGTCAAAGTCGTCATTGACCAGTTTGTCTTTTGCTTCTGTCTTCAGTCTTTCCCACGATTCTGCTTCTTTACCGACAACGATCGGGTAATAATGTACGCCGTTCTGCTGCGCAGCATCCAGGTCGCCGGGCGCATCACCGACCATGACGATCTGGTTTTCTGAATCATAGTGCTTTTTCAGCTGAGAGATACAGTAAGCTTTCGATCCAGCTTCCTGTCCAAGCATCACTTCGACATAAGGAGCCAAATCATGTTTCGTCCATTCGTTATAGACAGCCTCACCATTAGCGGAGGAAACGATTGCTATATCCGCCACTTTGCTCAGTTCTGCCAGGCCTTCCTTGACACCGTCAAATGGGTGATCTTCTCCTGAAAGGCCTTCGATGCACTGATTCACACGGTCACTCCACTCCAGAGCCAGTTTGAGTTCTTCTTCTCCAGTTTTTTCGATTTCTCTCTGTAAAGAAGGTTTAGATAGTTCATCCGATTCTTCGGTCCATTTTTTAACATGAGCAAGTTCAGGAACATCCAGTCCTTTTTCATGAGCAATGTCAAACGATAAAGCCAGACCCTTAAAGCGGTTGATGCCTCGTGTCATAGAAAATAAATTGATTTCATTCCAGATTTTCAAAAATTCGTCTTTTACTGATTCGATCCCGAATACGTCAACGGCTCTTGGCCCAAAACAATGAAAATGTTTGATATCCATTGTATCCATGGCACAACCATCAGAGTCCACACAGACTAGATATTCATGCCTTTTTTCGAACTCTTCTACGCGTTGTTTCATTTTTTCACCTCATAATTGATTTGTAAAACTAATATACTAGTATATTAGCATGAAACCCCTTCATTTACAACACTAATTTAAAGAAAATCCTGTTAAATCCCTTCTAATTATATCACAGGAAGAAAACCTCCAATAAATTAGACACATTCTAATTATCGGAGGTTTTCCTAATATTATTTACAGTTTAGCCTGCCATTTGTTTGCCCAGACATTTTCATTAGGAACGCCTTTGAACTCAGATTTCCCTTCAAGTTTATCTATCAGCTGTCTGATCGTTTCTTCATTATCATGATACGCATTGATGTACGTTTTCACCATCGTAGCATCATGCAGATGCGTCGTGTAGTTCAATGAGACGAACACAGTCGGTACTTCATGAACGAACCATGGCACCTCATTAGACATGGCCACTGTCCACTGGATCCGGTAGTTGTTCTGTGCACCGTATCCCACAACATTAGCCACTTCCAGAGCGAGGTCTACATTTTCCCGATATTCCAGCGTTCTTCCTTTGACACGGGAGTTACCGTCATTCAATGTCACGTCGTATCCGCGACGCTCGAGTTCTTCTTTAATGAAGGTTACTGTTTCGTCACTTGTTGCCATCATGCCGCCTTTTTCCCCTTCAAGGTAATATAGACGGATGCGTCGATGCGTTTCTGGGCTGATCGGGAGGTTTCCCTGTGTATCTTTGACCAGCGTGATCCCTTTATCTGCCGCTTCTTTTCGCATCTCAAGGTGTTCATCACTGCCGATCACTTTAAGGTCTTCTTCTGATTTCAGTAATGTACCGGCTTCTTTTTTCTGAGGCAGGTTCAATTTGGCTTTCAATCCCAGGATCCGACGCAAAGCATCAGTCATGCGTTCCTCAGTTATCACGCCGTTCTGGTATCCTTTAAGCATAAAGTTAAAATCTTCTTCAATATTATTGAAGAACAGGAACATATCGCACCCGGCCGCGATCGACTGAGGCACGTAGTCTTCACGGCGCATGGCTGCAGTCATGCCGAGCATGTGAGACGCATCAGTGATGACCATACCGTTGAAATCCAGTTTCGTTTTCAAAAGATCCTGGATCAGTTCAGGTGCCAGAGTGGCCGGCAGGATATTTTTGTCTTCGAGTTCAGGGTCGAGTGCTTTCTGATATTCCGGCAAAGCGATATGCCCCGCCATGATCATTTCTACACCATTATCGATATGATGACTGTACACGCGTCCAAAGGAGTCTTCCCATTCATCTATAGACATTTCGTTAACGCCTAATACCAGATGCTGGTCGCGTTCTTCCGTGCCGTCACCCGGGAAGTGCTTGATGCACTGGATGACTTCGCTCTGTGTCAGTCCTTCAAGGTACGCTGTCGTGTACTTGATGACATCGTCCGCATTCGTTCCATAGGCACGCGTATTGACGATCGTATTGCGCCAGTTCTTCAGGATATCTACACAGGGATCAAAGTTGACGTTGACACCGAGTGCCGTTTCTTCCCGTCCCGATACATAACCGGCATCATAGGCCACTTGTGTATCTCTGGAAGCTTCAGCCTGAGCACCTGAAGCGATATACGTGCCGTCACTTGTTGCACCGTTCCCGCCTGCATCGCAGTTCGCAGCGACGAGCAGCGGGATGTTAGATTTTTCCTGCAGCGAGTTGATGAGTTCCTGAATCTCTTTTGAATTGCTTCCATGATAGCGGGCACCCCCGATATGGAACCGTTCGATAATCTCGTCATTGGTGAAATCATTCCCGCTGAACTTATCTTCTCCAAAGAAAAAGAGGTTGGTGAAGAGCTGACCTGCTTTTTCTTCATCAGACATGTTACTGATCGTATCTTCGACCCAGCTGATCTGACTTTCGTCAAGCTGATAAGGTTTCTTTGTTAAATCGACTAATTTAGGCATTCATATCCGCTCTTTTCTTATTGGTTTTCTTTCGCTTTTTCTTTCTTAGCCAGTACTTCGTCTTTTCTGTCCTGCAGTTCATTCTGGATCATCAGCATTTTTTCTTTATCCAGGTCATAAAATTTCATAGCGATCAGTGAAGCGATCCAGGCAAACAACAAGATACCTATAAACAGGAACATCGTGACCCATAAAATCTCGCTGGTATATGGTGTATCGACATCTGGGAAGATCTGTTCAAACCCGATGTAAGCTAACGTGAATCCGATAACAGTCTGAGCTAAAGATGAGATCATTTTGTCAACGAATGAGAAGATAGTCCCCATGACACCCGGGGCATAACGTCCGGATTTATACGTTTCATAATCTGTAACGTCCGGGATCATCGGAATGACAAGACCACCGGAAAGTGTTCGTACTCCATTACCGACAACGTATAATGTAACGAATGAAATCGTCATGAATCCCCAGTTATCCATGGATATTGCACCAGGATCACCTAAAACGATAAGCAGGAACATCCCGACGAAAGCGGCGATGGATGCCCATGTTGCTAAAATATAGCCTTGTTTCGTACCAAATTTCGCCGCGATCCTTGTACCGAATATCGCGATGATCACGTTCGGAATAAGCATGATTCCCGAAAGGACACCGAACAAGCCATAATCCCCAATAACGATACCGAACAGCATGACCATAACGATCGAGTTAGTTGCGACCTGCTGGCCCAGTTTATCTGTAGAAGCGGCAACGACCAGCATCTGAAGCGGACGATTCCCCTTAAGGATCTGCCACATGTCTTTGAAGGTGATTTTAACCACTTCACCTGTACCGAAGAACTCGGGACGGTCTTTTGACCAGATACCTATGACGGCCAGTGTAGTCAATATTCCTGAGAAAACAATAAAGGTTAAAGCAAATTCATAGAACAGTGCTTCACTGTTCCAGCCGCCATATTTGGGTACCAGATAGTTAGCGAGATAAATACCGATTCCTGCGAAGAATATTGACGTCATTGAAATATCAAAAGTAGAGAAAATCGGACGCTGTTCCGGATCACTTGTGATGACCGACTGTCCAGATTTTGTTACAGCCGTCTGGAAGGTATAACCAATAATATAAAGGGCATACAATCCAATGAAATACGGTAACTTCATCGCATCAGGGACCAGCTGGTTCGTAAAGAAGAGAAGCAGCATAACGATCGTCATCAAAAGATAACCACCCACCATAAAGGGACGGAATTTACCGAATTTACCGCTTGTCTTGTCGATCCACATCCCGATGACCGGATCTGTAAAGCCATCAAAAATACGACTCCCGGTAATAACTGTAGATACGATCACTGTACCTAAGCCCACGACACCGGTTGCAAAATAGGCCACGTTCATCATCAGGAACATGTAGGCATTCGTTGCCGTATTATTAGCCGCAAAGAATCCTATCTGCCATATTTTAGCTCTATTGAAATTCCGTTTCTTTCCTGCTACCGCTTTCATATCTGATTCGCCTTTAGCTTCATTTGTTCTGTGTCCTACATCCATGATGAAAAACTCCTTCTGTATTTGAATTTGTATATGCTTACAAAAACGCTTAAAAAATAAATGCTCTTCCATATAAAACGTTTTCAACAACATGTATACTAGTATATTAGCATATGTATTTTGATAAATCTACACCGTTTTCTTAATTTCTTTAAAAAAATCAGATCTCTACCTTTTCTCATTTATATAGCAGCTCTGTGTAAGCCTTAGTTAAGGGACGTGTTAACGGTCAGAGAATGTGTGACGGTCATTCGAACTGCCCTATCTACTGGAATCATATCACAACGAAACACCTTTCTAACCTAGTATAGACCGTTTTGCTTCTTCGAGAAAATAGTCGGGATACTTGTCAATAATGCATGTCTTGGAACTGACCATAAAGAGGATATGCTTGTCGACAAGCTTTTTCACTTCTACCTTATTGCCAGCTTTAATCGCTGCCAGGATATTTTCATGTTCCTCTAAAACCAGATTATAGTCAAAGGTGATATTTTTTAAGTTCAGCCATCTCAAGCGATCCAAATGCACACTGGTCTTTCTGATCCACTTCCAGATCTGACCTTTACCCACGATTTCATAACAGGTACGGTGAAATGCATCATCAAGGTCGTGATAGTTAGATATATTGCCATTTTCATACTCCAGCTTCTGCTGATCGAGTATGATTTGCAGGCTTTTCTCAGAGTTATGGTCGAGAACATCACATAGTTCAGCCATCACTTCTCTCTCCGTATATAACCTGAAAAATCTGGAATGGTCCGCTTGATCTATGTCTATTTTTGATACATAGGTCCCCGACTGCGGAAAAGTATACAGCAGATTTTGCTTCTTTAGTTGTTTAAGGGATTCCCGGATCGGCGTACGCCCCACTTCCAGGAGATTCATCAATCGTGATTCCGATAATTTCTGTCCTGGATACAGCTCAGTTTTTATGATCATTTCATTCAACTGTTCATATGTCTGATCCTGAATCGTTATATTTTTCAGCACGCTCATACCTTCCTTTCTAGTTAAGATATTAGGACTTCTTCCAGTTCTCTTGCAAAATGACCCTTGTTTTTATGGTAAGGCTTACATTATCTTTCGAAAAAAAGAGATAGCTTTGAAGCTATCTCTTTTTTTATACATCTTAACTTTTCATAAAAAATCAGACACTGATTACTGATCCTTTTTTGCGAGTATTTCACCTTTTTTATCCTGCAGTTCATTTTGGATGATCAGCATTTTATCTTTATCTAAGTCATAGAAATGCATGGCGATCAGAGAGGCGACCCAGGCAAATACAAGCGTACCTACAAACAGGAACATCGTGACCCATAAAATATTATCTGAGTATGGTGTGTCGACATCAGGGAAGAGCTGTTCATAACCGATCAGGGCTAGTGAAAAGCCGATGATCGTCTGAGCAAATGAGGAGATCATTTTATCAACGAATGAGAATATGGTTCCCATCACACCTGGTGCATAGCGTCCAGTTTTATGGGTCTCATAGTCTGTGACGTCCGGGATCATTGGAATGACCAGTCCACCTGACAGCGTACGCACACCATTACCGATCACATAAAGAGTAACGAAGGCGATCGTCATGAAACCCCAGTTGTCCATCGCAATAGCTCTTGGATCGCCAATAACTAACAGCAGGAACATACCGACGAAGGTTGCAATGGCAGCCCAGGTTGACAGGATGTAGCCTTGTTTCGTTCCATATTTCCCGGCAATTCGTGTGCCAAAGAACGCAATAACAACGTTGGGAATGAGCATGATAGCCGATAGGATACCAAACATGCCATAATCACCAATGATAATACCGAAAAGCATAACCATAACGATCGAGTTTGTCGCGACCTGCTGGCCTAATTTAGTTGTGGACGCTGTGATGACCAGCATCTGCAGTGGTCGGTTCCCTTTAAGGATCTGCCACATATCTTTAAAGGTGATTTTTTTGACTTCCCCCGTACCGAAAAATTCCGGACGGTCTTTTGCCCAGATTCCGATAACTGCTAAAGTAGTCAGTACACCTGAGAAGATGATAAAGGTCAAAGCAAATTCGTGGAACAATCCTTCACTGTTCCATCCGCCGTATTTGGGTACCAGATAGTTTGACAAGTAAATGCCTGCGCCGGCAAAAAAGATGGACGTCATTGAAATATCAAATGTTGAAAACAGCGGGCGCTGTTCCGGATCACTTGTGATAACCGACTGACCAGATTTCGTTACAGCCGTCTGAAAAGTATAACCGATAATGTATAAGGCGTACAATACAATAAAGTATGGCATTTTCAATGAATCAGGTACAAGCTGGTTCGTAAAGAAGAGAAGCAGCATGACTGCTGTCATTAACAGATAGCCCCCCACCATAAAGGGCCTGAATTTACCGAACTTTCCATTTGTCTTGTCGATCCACATGCCAATGATCGGATCCGTGATACCGTCAAAAATACGGCTGCCCGTAATAATCGTTGATACAAGTACTGTTCCTAAGCCAACGACACCGGTTGCAAAATAAGCAACGTTCATCATTAAGAACATGTAGGCATTCGTAGCCGTATTGTTAGCTGCAAAAAAGCCTATCTGCCAGACTTTCGCTCTATTGAAATCTCGCTTCTTTCCTGACACCGATTTCACTTTAGCTTCGCCTTGAGCTCTATTGTTTTCTTGTGCTATATCCATTACTAAAACTCCTTCTCTTTTCTTTATTTGTATATGCTTACATAAACGTTTAAAAAATAAGTGCTTTTTTCAATTAAATCGTTTTCGCTAACATGTATACTAGTATACTAGCATATGTGTTAAAATAAATCCACACCCTTTTTAAAGAAAAAAAGCCTACAACAACTACCCCTTGAAGATATTGGTCTCAAGGCTGTTGTTATAGGCTTTTTTAATCATTCAACTTTGACGATAATTTGAATAAAATGCTTATCTGTTCTTTTTATCACAATATAGCGTCATCTGCTTCATTTAACGGTTGTACCGTTTCTTCCAGAAAAAACTCCGGATACTTGTCAATAATGTTTGTTTGAGATTTGACCATGAAGTGGATATGGTTAACGACAAGATATTTTACTTCTTCCGTTTTTCTGGCTTTTATTGCTGCAAGAATATCTTTATGTTCTTCCAGGATCTGGTTATAATCAAATGTGATATTTTTCAGGTGCAGCCATCTGAAACGATCCAAGTGTACACTGAACTCTTTGATCCAACTCCAGATCTGACCTTTCCCTACGATTTCATAACAGGTTCGGTGAAATTCATTATCCAGATCATGATAGCCTGAAATATTGCCTTTCTCAAATTCCACTTTCTGTTTATCCAGAATAGCCTGCAAGCGAGTCTCGGCTTTTTTATTCATATTAGCACTCAATTCGACCATCACTTCTTTTTCTATACATTCTCTGACAAAGCGTGAGTGAATCGCCTGCTCCATATCGATTTTTGAAACATAAGTCCCCGACTGCGGGAAAGTATAAACTAGTCCTTGTTTCTTCAACTGTTTTAATGACTCCCTGATAGGAGTACGTCCGACCTCCAGCAGTTCCATCAGACTGGATTCTGATATTTTCTGTCCCGGGTAAAGTTCAGTTTTTATAATCAAATCACGTAATTTTTCATATGTCTGATCTTGCAAGGTAATGTTCTGCATCATTTTTTATCTTCCTTCTTTTTTATGTAATCGCTATCTTATATACTAATATCTAAAAATATAACACAAAAATGCAAAAAATGTTAGTTTTTAGCGGAAATTTACGTGAAAAATGTCTGAAATCGTTCTTTTTCTGATAGATTAACAAAAATAACTCTGACCGACTTATATTCAGACTCCTTTTGGTTCAACTCTGCTCTTACCGTCCTTCTATAAGCTGAGGTTGACGTAGTTCGCTTATTCCAGCACCTTATCAGAAACAAATGTGTCAAACCTGCCAAAAAAAGTATAAAGCCTATTTTTTATCGTTTGTACAGATTTGAATTTATTTTATTATTATATAGTAAAAACGAGATAACGGTGATGTTATCTCGTTTCCGATTTGTTTTTTCAATTTTTGACTCGAATGGCTTTTTCCTGAGCCAGGATGCAGAGTTCCTGTGCTTTGAAGATATGCTCCTGCGTCATCGCATTTTCTGTACGGTCGATACAGTCCTTGATCATTTCCCCGAAGAACGGGAAACCGACTTCTCCGCTGACATGATAATGCTTTTCGCCTTCTTCATTGACGAGATAAACATGGTCGCCGCTCTCTTCTTTAGCCACATCCACATATTTTCTCACTTCGATCGTGCCTTTGGTCCCTGTGATGAACATACGGCCGTCTCCCCAGGTGCTCAAACCGTCCGGCGTGAACCAGTCCACTTTAAAGATGAACGTCGCTCCGTTTTCACCTACAAGCGTCGCATCGCCGTAGTCTTCCAGTTCCGGTTTGTCAGGGTTCGCATAGTTCCCTACTTTACTGTGAAGGATCTCCGCATCTTTATTGCCTGTGAAAGTCAGGAACTGCTCGATCTGGTGGCTGCCGATATCACAGAGGATACCGCCGTACTGTTCTTTATTGAAGAACCAGTCTGGACGGCTTTCCTTGTTCAAGCGGTGCGGACCGAACCCTGTGATCTGAATGACGTCACCGATCACGCCGTCTTCGATCAGCTGACCGGCAAAGATCGCGCCTTCCACATGCAGACGTTCACTGAAATACACCCAGTATTTCTGCCCGGTCTCTTCAACGACTTTTTTGGTTTCTTCAAGTTGTTCCATCGTCGTGAAAGCTGTCTTGTCTGAGAAATAATCTTTCCCGGCTTTCATCACGCGGTTCCCTAGAGCACTGCGCTCGTTGGGGATCGCCGCTGCCGCGACAAGTTTGACTTCCGGATCTTTCAGGATCTGATCGATCGATTCAGCCACTTCTGCCTGAGGGAACTGTTCTCTGTATTCTTTGACCTTTTCAGGATCAGGATCATAGACCCATTTCAATGTCGCACCCGCTTCAAGCAAACCATTGGTCATCCCATTGATATGTCCGTGATCCAAGGCAGCCACGCCGAAGGTAAATTCGCCTTCGTCAACGACACGGTTCACTTTCCCTTTAGGTGCGTAATTCATTCCGTCTTTATTACTCAAATACTCTCACCTTCTCTTATTATTTCTAGTATTAAAATAGATCTTTATAGCCGTTTTCGTATAAGTAGTCCCGTGATGTCGCCAGACAGTCGAAGGGATCTCTGCCGTACTGGTCGTCCTGTTCGACTAATAGGTAACGGGCCCCGCTCTTGAGGCTCTGCTCGATGATCCCTGGAAGGTCCAGAGTCCCTTCACCTAATTCAGCGAACTGGATGATATTCGTGAAGGCCTGCATGAAGGCTTCCATATCGCCATTATTAAGGGCTTCAAAGGCTTCGTCTGGAAGCTGTGTCACGCGGTAGTCTTTCAAGTGGACCAGATCGACTTTGCCTTCATATTCTTTCAGGACTTCGATCGGGTTGCGGCCGCCGCGCTGGACCCAGTGAACATCCAGTTCGAACCCTAAAAGCGGTGCTTCTTCTCGGATGATATCCAGCAGGAACTTGCCGTCATATTTAGTGAATTCGATGTGGTGGTTGTGATAATACAGCTTGATGCCGTGTTCGGCCAGTTTTTCGGCATAGCTGTTTGCTTCGCGGGCAAATGCGATGACTTTATCTAAAGAAGCCATCGCATCGAACGGCAGCATACCGATACGCAGTATTTCTGCACCGACGGCTTTACAGTCCGCAACGATTTTATCAAAGTGTGTGCTTAAAGACTCTTGTCCTTCTGTCATCGGTTTCAGTCCGGCTGACATGGACGCGATCTCCATACCGAAGTCCGTCGAGGCTTTTTTGATGGCTTCCACATTTTCAGGTGTCATAGGGATCTGAGAGACTTCGATCGAATAGTAACCCAATTCGCTGACTTTCTTTAATGTCTCATAGGCACCCAGTTCTTCGAATTTTTCTTTCAACATCATGGCTTGAACGCCAATTTTAGCTTGTGACATAGTTTATCTCCTCCAGTTCGATTCGTTCAGGTCGTTTCGTGTTATTGGAAGACAGATCCATCAGCTTGATCATCTGCATAGAAGGTATCGAGTCTTCGATCGTTACATAATCATCTGTATCGTTCAAGATACTTTCATAGAAGCGGTCGATCAGATGCATGTGACCGGCACCGTAATAAAACTTGGAGCCTGGCAGTTTGTCATCTTCAACGATTACTTCTTTTCTGCCTTCATCATTCGTGATATATAAGCGGCTGTCTTTGATCGTGAATTTTTCTTTTTCAGTAATGACCTGGATCTCCACTGACGAATTCTCCGTATAGGCATTCGTCGCATGGAAAAAGGCTTTGACTCCGGATGTAAAGGTAAAGGTCGCGCTGGCCGTATCTTCTACTTCGATATCATAGTCAGTCAGGTTAGACAGGACGGCTTTACAGCTCTTCAGATCGCCGCCGATGAGCTGAATGAGATCCAGTGTGTGGATCGACTGATTGATGATCGAACCATAGCCGGCTCTGTCTTTCTGACCGCGCCAGGGTTTAGATGTGTAATAGGATTCAGGCCGGAACCAGGTGACCAATCCTTTGATGGAGGTCACCTCTCCGACATCTTCATTTCTAAGGATCTCCATAAGACGGATAAAGCTGGCATTATAGCGGTTCTGAAAACTCACACATATCTTTTTGTCTGTCCTATTCTTTACCTCTAATTGTTCAAGCGCCTCTTCGTAAGTCATTGCCACAGGTTTTTCCAGATAAACATGGACATCGTGTTCCACACATTTCTGTGTGATCGGATAATGCAAGTCATGAGGCAGACAGACATGCACAATATCCAGATTCATTTTCTCAAGCATTCGGTCGACATTGGAGAAAAAAGGGATCTCAGGAAAATTTGAACTGAGTTCCGTATTCGTATCACAGACTGCCACTAGTTCACCATGGTCACTTACATGAATCGCATGCACATGTATCGGCGACACATCGCCCAGACCGATCAATCCTACTCTTAACATAAAACACTCACTTCCCGTTTCGTTTAGCTTTTGACTTGCAGATTATTTCGTTTCGAATTTGCCTTCTTCTTTGATGTGCTTGTTCAATTCTTCCAGATAGAAATCTTCGTCCAGATCTTTCAGGCTGACTTCTTTTTTAGTCCAGCTTGACAAGTGGATAGCATTGGCCAGTCGCACGCCGTTGATCCCATCAGAACCGGGTGCGAGAAGCGGTGTGCCGTCCAGAACATTGGCTGCAAAGTTTTCAAGAACGCCAGCATGCTGTTCGCCCCAGGCACTTTCGAACTCGATCGTTTCCTGTGTGTACAAGTCATCCATGTTCATTTGACCCATGAAGAGTTTTTTAACATCTTCCATGCCCATTTCGCTGCTTAATTCCTGTTCAGGTTTTTTCAGTCGTGTCACAGTAGCTACCTGGCTGCCGTCTACGACAATTTTACCTTTATCTCCAAGGATCTCAAAGCGGTCTGTACCAACGATGTCATGTGTGGCTGTGACAAACGTTCCTGTCGCGCCGTAACCGTAATCAACGACTGCAGTCACTTCATCTTCGACAGCGATATTGCGACGGAAACCATAAGAAACTTTAGAATAAACAGATTCCGGCACGCCGCAGATCCACTGCCATAAGTCCAGCTGATGCGGTGCCTGGTTGACCAGGACGCCTCCGCCTTCGCCGCCCCATGTTGCACGCCATTCGCTTTGATCATAATAAGGCTGTGGTCTCCACCAGGTCGTAATGATCCAGTTGGTACGACGGATCTTACCGATGTCACCATTATCCACGATCTCTTTGATTTTTTTGTATAAAGGGTTGTTACGCTGGTTGAACATGATACCAAAGGTCAATTCAGGTTTTGAAGCAGCAAATTCGTTCAGTTCCTTGACCTGTTTCGTGTAAACACCTGCAGGTTTTTCAACTAATGCATGAATATCGCGTTTTAAAGCGGCAATACCCATCTCCGGATGCAGGTAGTGAGGCACTGTTGTAATGATCGCATCCACTTTGCCGCTGTCCAGCATTTCGATGTAGTCTTCATAAAAAGGAACGCCTTGATATTCTGCGTCTACTGTTTCTTTTTTAGAAACATCGATATCACAGATCGCCGCGATCTCCATGTTCGGCACCATGCCGTCTTTAATAAATTTCGCATACATGCCGCCTTGTGTACCTAATCCGATAATGCCTAATCTTACTTTTTTACTCATTCTATTCACCTATTCCCTTTCAGTTATGATCATTTTTTTATACTGTTTTGGAGTCATCCCCGTTCGCTTCTTGAAAAAGCGATTAAAATGGGCATCGCTTTCAAAACCGCATTCCAACGCACATTCTTTGATCGTCGTTTCATGAGGAGCGAGACCCATGTACGCCTTAGCCTGGATCAGCCGATAATTCATCAGGTATTCCATCACCGTGTAGCCCGTGACTTCTTTAAAGAGATGCGACACATAGGATTCGCTCAGATTCAGCGCTTTGGCGATCCCCTTGATAGTCATCTTCTGGTTGAAGTGCTGCTGGACATATGAAGCGATCTCTTCCGCCATCCTGGCTTTGTCTGTCTTGGCAAAACTGTCCTTCATCACATCAGACTTTTCTGATCGATAGACTTTCATCAGGAGATAAAGCAGGGTGATCCTGGCATCGGCTTCGTTCACACCCGACTGTTCTCTATGAGTGATGTGACTCAGTTTCTCGATGAGCCGGATGACTTCATCCAAGTCTTCCGGCTCATCAAATGTAAATATCCGGTGGTGAAAGGCTTTAAAATAATCAAGAAGAAACGACGCATCACTCCCGGCTATTAAATCCTCCAGCCACTTCGGATCAAAGTGGGTATGGCTCCTGACATACTCTTTCTCGTTCCCGGTCACTTGGACTTTATGAAGTTCCGTACCGTCGAGCAGAATAACCGTTCCCGGATGCAGCTCGAATATCTGATTATTGATCAGATACTGGGCTTTTCCTTCCTGAAGAACGTAGATTTCAAACTGCTGATGGGAATGGAACTCATACGGAATCGCTAAACCCTTTACACTTGCCTGTGCGATAAGGTTCGGCGCGAAACTGAAATGATCCTCCTTTTTTGGATGCCCTTTCATTATAGAGGTTTTCTTCATGATTATCATTGCCTCTTTCTGTAAACATTTGTATGTAAAATTGACTGAAACTGCTTTTATCTTACGGGAAGCACTGAGCGAGTGCAAGTAAAAAGAGTAGAAAAGATCGAACGTCAGCCGTTCGATCCTTTCTACTCTTTTATTCATGCCTGGCGATGATCCCGCCGGAGTCAGCGTACACCGCCACCGCCTCCACCGATCGCGCCGCCACCGCCGCCGATCGACGTCGGGCCACCCGTGCCCCCTGTGTGCGTATAGCCGCCATTGGACAAACCGGTATGCACGCTGGTCGACATCATATGAATCCCATAATAGCCTGTGTAAAAATAAGGGAGCCCCTCGATCAGCTGTGTCTGCCATTCAGGTACAACCTCTTCCAGCTGGCTGATGACATCTTCTTCCTTGCCATAAAGACTTGCCCAGATCAGAAAATCTTTTTCTTCAATAAGCTGTCGGTAAGACAGTGACGGGTCTTTTTTCAAGGCATTGATATGATTTTCAAACTGGGTCAACCGGTCATACAGCTTCTGACCTTTTTTGGTGATCCCCATAAAAGGCAGCTTCATTGTCATGAATTTCAGCATTTTCTCTTTCAGGTAACCTTCCTTGATCAGTACAGCCTGTGATTCATCCATCAGACTTTGCTGCAGTGCCTGAAGCTCTTTACCGTTCTTCTCTGCCCAACTGGTCATCTCTTCATTTGTCAGTTGATTCTTGTCATCCGATGCTGCCACGAAGAGTTCCCACAGTTCCAGTTCAAAATGGGAGGTATTCAGACTGTTCTCTCTTTTCTTCCGGAAAGTGTGTGGAGCAAAAGTCAGGACTGTTGTTTCTGCATCACCTGACTCATCTGCTTCTGTTTTGATAGAAACCAGTTTCTCTTTTGACCATTTAAGCAAATAGGCAAAGATATACTGCTCATATGTCCCTTTGTGAAGGTGTTGAAGGAAATAGGCAATATCCGTCAGTTCCCCATCTTTGTAAGGGATCGCTGTAAACATCAAGCCCTTATTGCGTTTGCGTTGAATGGATGCCGACGGGACTTTGCCTTGTTCTTTTTTCCTGGCATCGATATTAAATAAAGCAAAGATAAAGGCCAGAAAGCCCGCGACAAGAAAAGCGAGGGCCGTCGCAAGAATGGAACTGTCAATGGATCCCTCTCCACCTCGACTGGTTTCCGCCTCAGCACGTTCGACCTGTTCTTCCAGCGTTTCATCGACATAATAAGACGGGATGAATGGATCATTCATAAACTGCATCAGTATCGCTACAGGCCGGTCGGCTTCGACTCCACCTTCTGAAGTTGAGCGCAGGACGCCGTCAACCAGATCCACTTGCCCTTCATATCCGAAACCATAAAGACGTGTATCTTCTTCAGAAAAAGGCTGTGGCCCGCTTATTTCAATAACCAGATTTTCCGGTTCAAGTTCTCCGAAAGTATTGAAATCCCAGAACAGCGACTGCCCGTCATTCAACTGTCTGACCACATTGGCTACAGCATAAGAAAGTGTGTACGACTGTTCTCCGTATTCGCTTATGCCCCAGACCAGTTCTATGCTGTCCCCGTCTTGAATCATTCCATAAGTCCCGGCTTTTTCTTCCCGAGACAGATCAGAATCCCAGTCGTCTACTTCCCTCAAACCATCCACTTGAAAATCAAGGAGTTCCAACCCATCTTCTTCATTGATGACGATATAAAGTTCCGTGCCGCTGTCCAGGATCATGTCTCTCTCTTCCGTAATAATGCCTGTCCCGTTCTCAAGCAGCTC
This sequence comes from Alkalibacterium putridalgicola, assembly GCF_900109825.1. Lineage (GTDB taxonomy): Bacteria > Bacillota > Bacilli > Lactobacillales > Carnobacteriaceae_A > Alkalibacterium > Alkalibacterium putridalgicola. The sequence goes on from NZ_FOBL01000015.1 coordinate 56,471, forward strand.
GACCGATACGCGCATCTCAGTCATTTCATTTTCCTGAGCATGAACGGTGCCGCTGACCATCATTGAGCTGAACACCAACACAAGCATCCAACCTATCCAACTATTTTTCATTAGTACGTCCTCCATTTTTTCCTCTTGTTACTAGTATATAAAAGACAGGTCTGAATGATAACGGTCTTAGGACTGATTTTTCATTTTTTCAGATATATACGCTTAAATATTCCAGTTTCCCGGACTCCAGAGTGTTCCGTCCAGTTCCCCCTGCAGCTGTTCTCTTCGTTTTTCCTGTTCTTCAAGCAAAGCGATCGTTGCCTGAAGCAGTGCTTTCTGTTTGTAGTCCCGGCTGTCACTTTCCAGCTGTTCCAGCTGTTTTACCAGCCACTGATGCTCTTCCATACTATCCCTCTACTTCCTTTATATATCATAGTTATCGATATGCAGACGCAGCTCGTCCAGTTCCATGCGATTGTCTTCAATAGCCTCCGCAGCGGCTTCAAGAACGAATGCGGCATCTTCAGTCGGCAAGGTTTCTTTCGATGTCTTTGCCAGCTGATCGAGTACCCAGTTTTCCTTTCTCTTCAATGAAATAGGCTGAGGCAGACTGAGATACTGCTGGTAATCGACAAGCAGCGCTTTTTTCTCAGGTTCCGCCAGATAAGGGAACTGAAAAATCGTTAAAGGTTTCAGATAATGCATCCCAGTCTTTTTGGCCATGGCCTGAAAGGGTTTAGTCAACTCACTGATACTGAACCCTTCCTGTCCCCCTGTCTGGTATTCCTTTTCCGGCAAGCCAATGACCAGCACCAGTCCGAACTCTTTATCATGCAGTTTGGTCCCGCGATAACCGAAAGCAAAATGGTCCGTCAAGACTTCATCCTGCCACTTCTTTAAAAGCGGCGGCGAGGAATACCAGTAAAACGGAAACTGAAAAAGGATCCGATCATGTTCGCGAAGAAGTGCCTGCTCTTTGTCTACATCGATTTCTCCATCAGGATAGGTTTGTTCAAGTACATGTAAAGTGATCTCTTCATCGTCCGGTAATGACTGAATCAGGAATTGCTGACTGCCAGATTCTTCGACCGTCGGGTGAGAGACAATAATTAAGGTTTTCACAGTGATTCTCCTTGTATATCTGATTAGTTTTCTCTTAAGCAACTTAAGTATACCAAATCTTCATTATTAAAGTGAATCATTAGAAGCCGCCGGACAAAAGAGATTTATAAACAGTTCAAACCGGAAGGCTCCGTAATTGAACGGGACGCTTCCGGTTTGTTCCTTTTTGAAAAGTCTTTTTGATTTTTCACTCGTTTACCGCATTAGAATCGATTTATTTATGAAGAAATGTCGACTCAATAAGGTCAGTCTGTGTCGGTACGACAGTTTCGTCCCAGAAGTGCGTACTCAAAGGTATCAGGGCGCGTGAGTACGACATTCGACTGTGAAAAGTGTTCGCTCATTTGTGTCTGTTGATGCGAGGCCGACATTCGACTGTGGAAAGTGTTCACTCATGAGTGACTTTCGATCTGGGTGCGACATTTCATGTTGAAAAGTGTCCAGTCGTAACGTCTTGACACACTGAGTACGACATTTCGGTGACGAAAGTGTTCGCTCATGAGTGACTTTCGATCTGGGTGCGACATTTCATGTTGAAAAGTGTCCAGTCATGGGCTACTTCCCGTCCGAGAACGACATTTTGATCCCACAATGTCGTACTCAGGCATTCTTCCATACTTGAGTCGGACATCTTTGCTCTGATATGGCAGACCCAGTTGCTTTCCTTCTGTGACCTTGTTATTTTCCTTCTGAAATGACAAGCTCAGCTGAGTTCTTCCCGCCACTTTGTCATTTTCTTTCTGAAACGACAAGGTCAGCTGAGTTCTTCCCGTGACTTTGTCATTTTCTCTCTGAGATGACAGACCCAGTCACTTTTCTTAAGCGACTTTGTCATTTTCACAACCAAATGACAAAGTCGCGGAATACACAGGAGCAAGTTTGTCATCTTCTCTTTAATCGAGCAGAAAAATAGAGGAATACATTTCTTTTCCTGCTGGCAGGATGGTCTGTCCCCGTCATCACAGCACCTCTTAAGAATCAGTAACCCAAACTTTTCATCCACTCATAAATCTCTTTTGCGGCATCAGAAGCTTTCAGCGAGGTGTTATTTATTCTTAAGTAGTTGACGAACGGGAGTCGCTTTTCAACTTCCCTCTCATAGGAATTCAAGCGGTGACTCCTGGAACTTTCCAGGAGTTCGTTTCTTGAGAAGGGAATATCCCGTTTGGATGGTTTGGCAGACAACCGGTCTTCATGGATGTTCCGTTTCATTCGTTCTTCCAGGTCAGCCTCTAACTCTATAAAATAAACACGACCCTGGGCGTGTTTGAACAGCTCTATCCAGTTTTCCATCACTTTCCAGTCATTGTCCAGATCAAAACCTGCCACGACCGTAAAGATGATCCCTCTGGTTGTGTTCGTCTTTTCATTAGAAGTGAATGCCTTGAACAAATCCAGACGGACCTTTTCGGATAACTGAAAGGTTTCTGATGTGTAGCCTAAAAACCGGGCAAACAAATCAATGGTCTGGTGATTGAATAAAAGTTCTGCATCGATCAGCTTTTCCAGCTCCAGTCCGACTGTCATTTTCCCTACCGCCTGCGGTCCGACTACTAAAATAAGATCCACGACCTGTCCCCCCTTGCCTTTATTCTCTGATCATCCCATTAAACAAGTTATAAAGTTCCTTATGTTTGCGTTTCAGTGACAGCGGACGATAGGTTTCTTTGTCCAGAAAAGCGTGTTTCGTTTCTCCCACCGCACGTATTTCCTGAGTCTCCCGGTCTCGACACACATAACTGACGATAAGCTTGACTCCACTGAATTGTTTGACTGCGGCTTCGATTTCAACCGTTTCACCGTAGCGCGACATGGTCTTGTATTCTGCATTCACGGCTAATACCGGAATGACGATACCTTCATCTTCCATCCGCTTATAGCTGAAGCCGATCTCGTCCATCAGATGCGTACGGGCTTCTTCAAACCATCTTATGTAATTGGAATGATGCACGATCTGCATCTGATCCGTTTCGTAATAATGTACTTTATGACTGTAAATGTCCATTACGGTATCCCCTATCTATTATATATTATTGCATTTCAGTGTATCATAAATCCGCATCACAGAGGATTTATTTTTAGTTCATCAGCAAACAGGCAAAGGCATGTGACTGATCCTGCTTTTATTTTCATAGGCATGTAAAAAAGCTGCTGGATACTTTTTCCTACAGATGATTTCAGTCGACCTTCACTTCCCATTACTTTTAAACTGAGTCAGTTTCTTCCGGACTACCTGTTCACCCAAATGACTTGACCAGTCCGCTCTTTCCTGACGATTCCAGCCCAGTTCAGTTTCCAGGACAGTTAGTACGGGTTCAGTTAGACTTTCAAGTTTATCGATATTGAAAAGCAGGGAATCCGTCCGTCTGCCAAAAAAGTCTTCCGGCGTCATGACCATCTCATACGCCAGTCCATAAGCTAACTGAAGGGCATCCGGGAGTGGCATATCCATGGTTTCTGCTTTATCCACCAAGTCGTAAACCTTATCGATATTCGATCCATACCAGTCAGCGAGGTAATCCGCTTCTGCCTCATCCAGACCCAGTGACATCCCACGAGACCGCTTGGCAGAAACAAAGTCAGCCATCGTTCCTCTAATGTCTCCACCTGAAAGCGGGATCTCTTTTGTATCTTTATCCGGGAAGCTTATCCCCGCTGTTTTCCACTCCTGGTCGATCAGTGTAAAGGTATCTTCCGCCATTCCGCGGTAATCAGTCAGCTTACCTCCTGCGATAGTGATCAGGCCATCTTCTGACAAAAAGACTTCATGGCCTCTGGATATACCGGAAGGGTCACTGTTATCTTCATCCTTGATCAGCGGACGCAGCCCTGCCCAGCTCGATACAATGTCAGAAAGTGACAGATCAGCCACATCAAACCGGTGATTGACGGCGTTGAGCAGATATTCGATATCTTCTTGTGTGATCTCAGGATCCTCATAAGGACCGTTAAAAGGGGTATCCGTCGTCCCGAAATACGTTTTATTGCCTCTAGGGACCACGAAGATCATACGATCATCATTTAGCCCAGTGTCCGTGTAGATCGCCCGTGTCACAGGCAGTTTTTCATGGTCCACGACAAAGTGCACCCCTTTTGTCGGGTACATTTTCTTTTCAGTCACATCTCTCTGTTTTTTACGGAGTTCATCTGACCAGGGCCCCGTTGCGTTGACAACCACCGTAGCTTTAATGTCAAAATACTCATCACTCAAGGTGTCCCTGGCTTTGACCCCTTTGATCTGGCCTTTATCATCATAAATAAACCCCACCGCTTTGACATAATTAGCCAGCCAGGCACCTAACTCATGGGCTTTCTTGACCGTCTCTATCGTCAGGCGGCAATCATCATTGATGTAATCCAGATAATATCCGCCGGCTAAGAGATTTTCTTCTTTCAGTGACGGTTCATCTTCCAGCACTTCTGTTTTCTCAGCCAGATAATGCTGCCACGTCTCATCCACTTCAGCCAAATAATCATATAAGTGCAAAACGACTTCTGCAGAAAAAGCATTGAACGAGGCCCCGGGCTCATCATACACAGGCATCAGCATAAAATCAGGCTGAACGATATGCGGCGCATTCCTGGCGATGACTGCTCGTTCCTTGGCAACATCCGCCACAAGCTCCACTTCAAACTGCTTCAGATAACGCAGACCGCCGTGGACCAGTTTTGTTGATCGGCTACTCGTTCCTCCGCCAAAGTCCTGCATTTCCACTAGGCCTACCCGGCTTCCCCGCACCGCACCCTGTAAAGCCAGGCCCGCTCCTGTGACTCCGCCTCCGATGATCAGCAAGTCCAGCGTCTGTTTTTTTAATTGTTCAATGGTCGATTTTCTTGTCTGAGCTGAAAAAGTCATAAGGCTGTCAGCCCTTTCTCTAGAATTTTAATGCATGTCAGCTTTCTGCTTCACTTTTTTTCGGCTTGAACTTGAATGCACGGGTCGCTTTTACAGCCGCCTGCCAGCCTTCGTAAAGGTCTTCCCGATCCACTTCTGACATATGCGGCTCATAAGTTCCGCCCTTTTCCCATTTTTCTTTGATTTCATCAAGGTCTTTAAAGAAACCGGTAGCCAGCCCCGCCAGGTAAATGGCGCCAAGTGCTGTTGTTTCCATGATTTTCGAGCGTTCGATGGTGACATCAAGGATATCTGCCTGGAACTGCATGAGAAACTCGTTCATGCTCGCCCCGCCATCAACACGCATCGTTTTTGTTTTAAGTCCCGCATCTTCATTCATTGCATCAACGACATCACGTGTCTGATAAGCCAGCGACTCCAGTGTGGCCCTGACAAAGTGTTCTTTCGATGTGCCTCTCGTCAGACCAAAGACAGCCCCGCGTGCATCCTGATCCCAGTGGGGGGCACCGAGTCCAGTGAATGCTGGGACCACATAAACGTTATCTGTGCCGGCAACACGAGTGGCATACTCTTCAGATTTAGGGGCATCTCTGAACATACGCAGGCCGTCCCGCAGCCATTGGATCGCGGAACCGGCCACAAAGATAGCCCCTTCCAAAGCGTATGTGATCTCTCCGTCGATGCCATACGCCAAAGTCGTCAAAAGGCCATTCTCAGACTGGATCGGTTCCTTACCGGTATTCATTATGGTAAACGCACCGGTCCCATAGGTATTTTTGACCATCCCTTTTTCAAAAGCTGTCTGTCCAAATAAAGCAGCCTGCTGGTCCCCAGCCATTCCGGCAATAGTCACGCGGTGTCCTTTAAAGACGGCTTCCATCGTTTCGCCGAAAATCCCGGAAGACTCTCTTACTTCGGGCAGCATTTTCTCCGGGATGTCCAGGAGCTTCAGAATGTCTCTGTCCCACTGCATCTCGTAGATGTTATAGAGCATGGTCCGGCTGGCATTCGAGTAATCGGTCGCATGGACTTCACCGCCTGTCAGTTTCCAGAGCAGCCAGGTATCGACCGTTCCAAATAACAGTTCACCTTTTTCAGCCCGTTCTCTTGATCCCTCCACTTTATCCAGTATCCATTTGATTTTCGTGGCCGAAAAATAGGAATCGACGATCAGCCCTGTTTTTTCATGGATCATCTCTTTATGTCCCTCTTCGATCAGCTGTTGAGCTATCGCTGAGGTCTGTTTGGATTGCCAGACTACCGCATGATAGATCGGCTCGCCCGTTTCCTTGTCCCAGATGATGGTGGTCTCCCGCTGGTTCGTGATCCCGATACTGTCCAGTTCTTCAGGTTCCAGCTCTGCTTCGATCATAACGCTGGCGATGACTTGAAGAGTTTTCAGCCAGATTTCATTCGCATCGTGTTCCACCCAGCCGGGCTCTGGAAAGTGCTGCGTGATCTCTTTCTGAGAGGTCCATCTCGGATCTCCCTCTTTATCAAAAATAATTGCGCGTGTACTGGTCGTTCCCTGATCTATTGCCATAATATAATCGGCCACTGTGATATCGACTCCTTTTTTATAAGAAACGTTAGTTTAAACTCAGTATAACACTATCAAAAATCGACAATCTATTTATTTAGCCTGAAGGCAGGGATTTTTCGTATTAAAAGCGACCATTCAGAATGATAATACTCTCTGAGGCTTTCATCGATTTCTGTTTATTTTATAAATATAATCGAGTAGGAGGTAAATAATTAATTTATTTACCGTCCTCTCACACCACCGTACGTCAGACTGTCTAACAAATAATTTGAATTCAGTCAGAATATCTTAAATTTCACAATTTTTTCGTGAAAAAGGATGTAATCTAGAAGTTTAGTCAAAAAAAAGAAAGATCGGGAGTAGTTAAGCTGTGAGCAGCTCGACTATTTCCGAAACTTTTTTAATTTTTGTTAACCTTTTGAAATTATAGGCAACACAAATTAGAGCTGCTTCTGCATTTGCAGAATCCAACCCTTTTCCTAAAAAGTATGAGTAACCGAAGGTTCTTTTTATTGTACCGAAAGGATGCTCTACAATGTGAGATCGTTTTTTGTAGATATCATTATTATCTTCTGTATCCATTTTTAATTTCTCAA
>NZ_FOBL01000072.1 GCF_900109825.1 Alkalibacterium putridalgicola
TGTAGGTCTCGCAGTCAAGCTCCCTTCTGCCTTTACACTCTACGAATGATTTCCAACCATTCTGAGGGAACCTTTGGGCGCCTCCGTTACATTTTGGGAGGCGACCGCCCCAGTCAAACTGCCCATCTGACACTGTCTCCCGACCGGTTAACGGTCGTGGGTTAGAGTGGCCATACAGCGAGGGTAGTATCCCACCAACGCCTCCACCAAGACTGGCGTCCTGGCTTCATAGGCTCCTACCTATCCTGTACAAGCTGTACAGACACTCAATATCAAACTACAGTAAAGCTCCATGGGGTCTTTCCGTCCTGTCGCGGGTAACCTGCATTTTCACAGGTACTATAATTTCACCGAGTCTCTCGTTGAGACAGTGCCCAAATCGTTACACCTTTCGTGCGGGTCGGAACTTACCCGACAAGGAATTTCGCTACCTTAGGACCGTTATAGTTACGGCCGCCGTTTACTGGGGCTTCAATTCAGAGCTTCGCCGAAGCTAACCCTTCCTCTTAACCTTCCAGCACCGGGCAGGTGTCAGCCCCTATACATCTTCTTACGAATTAGCAGAGACCTGTGTTTTTGGTAAACAGTCGCTTGGGCCTATTCACTGCGGCTGACCAATTGGTCAGCACCCCTTCTCCCGAAGTTACGGGGTCATTTTGCCGAGTTCCTTAACGAGAGTTCTCTCGATCACCTTAGGATTCTCTCCTCGACTACCTGTGTCGGTTTGCGGTACGGGCAGCCTACTTCTCACTAGAAGCTTTTCTCGGCAGTGTGACATCGGATACTTCGGTACTTAATTTCCCTCCCCATCACAACTTGTCCTTAAGAGAAAAAGCATTTGACTCTTTCTCAGACTTGTTGCTTGGACACGCTATTCCAGCAGCGTGCACATCTTAGCCTCCTGCGTCCCTCCATTGCTCAAACAAAGCAGACTGGTACAGGAATATCAACCTGTTGTCCATCGCCTACGCCTTTCGGCCTCAGCTTAGGTCCCGACTAACCCTGGGCGGACGAGCCTTCCCCAGGAAACCTTAGTCATTCGGTGG
>NZ_FOBL01000040.1 GCF_900109825.1 Alkalibacterium putridalgicola
ATCTTAATAAACAATAAGATTGCTCCGCAATCTAAACCAGGACAGAAAAATCTTTTTATTTTATAATGGTCTCAGGAAACACCAATCCGACTTCTTAATGGGTTTTGCCGAACCTGTTTAATAAACTGGATGACCGTCTTATCTTTTGCAATAAGCCGAATACATCATTGAATGTGGAAATAAAATTACAACATTTTATAAGACGGTTTGTTTCCTAATTTATAGATGGAGGTTATGGTCATGGAAGTGATGATTGAAACATGTTGTGGTATCGATGTGCATCAGAAATCCATCGTTTGCTGTATTCTTGACGGACCTTTAGATACAAACCGACCTAAAAAAATCCAGAAAACTTTTGGCACTAGAACGGATGAACTTCGAGAGGCCCTTCAGTGGCTGGAAGACCATCACGTCACAGATATATTCATGGAAAGTACGGGACAGTACTGGGTGCCCGTGTTTAATATTTTTTCCGAAGGAACAGGGCAGTTGATTTTGGCTAATCCTCAACACATTAAAAATGTGCCCGGGCGTAAGACAGATATGAAAGATGCCGAATGGATTGCGCAACTCGGCCGTTGCGGCTTGATTCAATCGTCTTACATTCCTGCACCTGTAGTTATGGAACTACGTCTGATGACACGCCGTCGGCTGTCTTATACTCAAAAACGAACACAAGCCAAGAATGAATTGCATAATATCCTTCAACGTTCCAATATCAAACTGACGGGTTACTTGTCTGACATTTTTTCCAAAACAGGACAAGCCTTGCTTCAACTATTTATCAACGGTGAAGTGTTAAGTTTGGCGTCTGTCAGTGCCTGTATGCACGGGAAAGTCAAAGCCTCTCCCGAAGATATCCTCCGCGCGATGGACGGAAAACTATCAGTCACTGATCGACAATTACTCGAGGATTCGCTAGATGAATACCGATTTTACAGTGAAAAGATCCAACAGATCGAAGGCCACATCCGTAAGTATATTCTGCTTCATTTTCCGGAGGAATACGACTTGCTGCTAACGATCCCTGGGATAAAAGAACAGGGTGCCGCTGTTATCTTAGCTGAAATTGGTCCAAATACAGAGGGCTTTAAAACAGTGGGTCACCTCGCTTCATGGGCAGGACTATCCCCTGGATCAAATGAAAGCGCGGGAAAAAAGAAATCGTCGCGAATAACCCCAGGAAATAAGTATTTAAAGACCACACTCATTTCCAGCGGGGGCATCGCCGGTCGATCGAAAGATTTTGCTTTTCGATCAGTGTATTACCGCATTTCCAGTAGAGGATCTAAAATGAAGGCTGTGGTAGCCTGTGGTCATAAGTTACTTCGAATCATTTATAAAATTTTAACGGATAAAGTTCCATATAACGAAAAAAGAGCACTAGGTCTGCGGCAACAGCACCTAGCACTCAACTAAAAAAATAAAAATTTACTTGTATTTATTATAGCATGGGGTGTGTTTTTTGCGCTTTTTTGCATTATTATTTTTCAAATAAAATAGAAGGAGAAGATGTAATAAAATCTGCTTTTGATAAAGTTTATGATGATTCTAAAAGGGAACCCAAAGTTGAAAGCATCAGATTTTCTATTAATCACTTACATACGTGGATAAATAAAAGCTCAATTTCGTTACTTAGAGACCTTGAGAAAAAAATAGGAACTCTACAATTTAATCTGAATGAATATGATGAAGGAATATTCAATATCCCTTCAGAAAAGTTGACTTTAACAGAATCTGTTATTGTTGAAAATAAAATTAATGGCTCTGCTCATTCCTTCGAAGAAAAGCCACATCTAAAAATTACCGGATATGATGGAGAATTAAGAAGTTTTTACAATTACTTCCAAAATGCTACGCATATTAAAAAACTGATAGAGTTCTTAAACGGTACTCCTTTACACTTTGAATATGTAGAATTCTTATGTGTAAAAGGAGTACTACAAAAAAATCCCCAAAAATTTTATCCTTTAATCCAAGGAAGATATTTCTTTAGACAAATTGGAGAGCGAGTAGCTAAAGCTCCTAAAAACCCACTTACCTTACGTTCTATAGAAAGTGAATTTGAAGATATTTTAAATAATTGGTATTCGAAGAAAGAATAACTGAGTTTTATTATTGATAGCTATTTAAATGATTTATATTTACCTTATTATGTAGAAACACAACTTTTGAATTCTATTAGAAATCTAGAGATATATTACAGAAATTTTGTCAATGATTCGATTGAACAAAAAAAGAAGAACTAAAGGAAGACCAACAAATGCTAACAAAGTTTGTAAATGAGAATGTCCCACAGCAAAACAGAGAACATTTCATTAAAAATATACACTTCATAGGTGAAGAATCTTTGCAAAAAAAGTTACGTTATTTATTTAAGGAACTTCCTGACAAAGTATTTAATTCCTGTATAAAAAAAGAAGGAAAGAGTCCATCTAGTTCTATTGGTAGTGTATCTAATTTATTAACAGAGACACGTAATTTTTATACGCATGGATATAAACCCGAATTGTACCCTAACAGAGTACAAGGAGCACATAATTTTTTTGATATGAACGAAAAACTCAAACTTATTCAAAGATACTTTATTTATAAAGAACTCGGACTATCAGAAGAGACTATCTTAAATGCTCTCATTCCCTGAACTTATAATTTTTGATACGAATAAAAAGAACTTTATGGAAGGTAAAAGATGCTTGTTTTACCAGCATTTAGTATATTTGAGTAAATATGGATTGTTAAACAAATAGAAGTTTGAAAATAACTAGAATAAATTCCAAAGAAGTGTAACGTGTATTAAAATTATCCCATATTAAAGAGTATATCGGAGAAGAATTACAGAAATATCCGGGATTAGTCGAACTACTCTATATCGATATTTGTAAATAGAGTTATTAAATAAAAAGGAATAAAGTAAACATGATAATTCAAAAAAGCACATTGAAAAATATAGCAATGACCATTACGGGAGATAATGACCTGTCTCCTTATCGTTCTGGACCTGAGCTTATTGATTTTTTTAACAACTATGGTTTTAATGATATTTATGATAAGCATTTTCCAACGAGATGGATATACGCATTGGAAAAAATTGAAACAATTACTCAAAATAATAAATTTACAAATTTTATTAATTATGCACTAAGCGAAATCCATTATGTTGAAGTAAACGAGGTTGAACATGGAATTCAAGACAAAATTATTAAATATTGGAATAAATATTTGAAATTTGATGAATACAAAATTGTGAGAAACCAAAACACTTTTTCACTAACAAGTTTGAAGACATCACAAGTAATTTTGCAAGAGAGACAACTAGACATTTTATCTACCGAATTTCTTCTAGAGCAGATTGATAAATGCAATACGAAACTATCAATAGGTGATTTTGATGGAGCAATTACAAATGCTCGTTCTCTAGTAGAAGAAGTATTATTAGAAATTGAAGAAAGAATCGAAGGTAAAAGAGGCAAAAATGATGGGAATATTGATAACTTATATAAACGAGTTAAAAAAATAATCAACTTCGATCCAACTCAAAAAGGTTTAAACGATTCTTTAAAGCAAATATTATCAGGTCTAAATAGTATTGTAATAGGAGTCGGTAAAATTCGTTCAAAAGCGAGTGATTCGCATTCACGACAGTATAGACCGTCTGAGCACCATGCTAGATTAGCAGTAAATGCAGCCCACACATTCACTTCGTTTATAATAGACTCATATCACTATCAAACTGATAAAAGAAGAGATGTTACCTAGAATTGTATAATGCAAATAACATTGTATTTTCATTTTGTTAGTCTCTCTTTATTATACGAACTTTAAGTATCAATATATAATTAAAATATGATTTATGCCTAGAAGGGAGAAAACAAACATAGAAAAGACAATTACTTATTTCTATCCAGACGAAAAAAAAGCGGCCTATCTGAAAGTGTTTCAAGACCGGACGAATCAAATAAAAGGATTCTATTTTACGAAAGAGCATATAAAAGAGATTGAAAAGCTAGATTCTTCTACGAATTATGCCATTTACTTCCTATTTGATAATAGTGACTTAGACAATAAGAAAACATATATAGGTCAATCTATAAACGGGGTAAAGCGCATATTTGACCACATCAATAAAAAAGACTTCTGGTCTTATTGCATTTTATTTGTAACGGATAATAATAGCTTTGATAAGTTAACCATAGATTATATGGAGTATGAATTTATTAAACGGTTTAAAAAAAGTAGCTTTACGCTTATGAATAAAGATCCTCGTACCAATGAGCCAAATATTAGCATGTATGATAAGCCTAATATCTTAGCATATATTAATCAAATTGAGTTTCTCTTAAGCGCGGAAGGAGTTTCGATTGATACTATTTCAACCGACCAATTTAACGAACGATTTTATTACCCTGAAAATAAAAATTATCGATCATGCATTTTCGTAAAAGACGGGCAATTTGTTTTAGCAAAAAATAGCGAGTTACGTAGACCTGTAGATTCCAGTAAGAACTGGAAAACTGGCAACTTTTTCACTCGGTACAACAATATGATTGATAATTATATCGAGGATGGAAAAGTAATTGAAGAAAACGGTGTTTTAAGAACAGTAATCAATATGTCTTTCGATAGTCCTTCTCGAGTTGCTGAATTAATATCAGGCCAGTCTACTAATGGGTGGCTGTTCTTTGATGATTTAAATGAGTTAAGAACTATGGATTAGATATAAAAAGAGGATACAATCTTTTTATATAGCTTATAAGTGTTGATTAGAGTTTGAAAAGTAATTATCTGGGAAAAGCATGACAGAATGGAGAGAGTTACAGCGGACTTTTCAATGTCTAAGTGAAAATACGTTTTTCCGGTTATAACAGTAAAGAAAATAATAAGTAAAATAATTAGGAGGTTATATCATAAAAAAAGATAAAGATTATTTGATAGCCCATTTAGATGAATTAAACGAGGAAGAATTTGATATGATTTATAATGAGTTAGATATCTATGATCGTGATGAAGTAGACGATGCTATCCGAGAATTTGCTGATCAAGCTATCGGAGATGAGCATTGGGATTCTGATAATTAAAATTTGAGGATAAGTAAAGTACAATACAGCCATAATAACTTGGATTGACTAAAATAGAGTGAATAAGATGGAATTTATCTTATTCACTCTATTTTATACCGTTTCATAACGGGTGTACACAAAAAGATGTTATTTATTCATCTGAAAAAGCACTACAAGAGATGTTTTAAACTCAACGAGCAAATCACCTTAAGTATTGAACCAAGTCATAATACAGGATGAATGTTGTTGTTAATATTGAACAGGTATTCATCTCGATCTAATACAAGAGTTACAAAAACACTAAACCGAAAAAAACAATTAAAAAACAAAATGAAAAGAGGAGAACGTCATGAGAAAAGAAGTAACAGTAGAAGGAATGAAGTGTGAAGGTTGTGCCAAAGATGTGCAAGAAAGAATATCAGGTATTGAAGGGGTAAGTACAGTAGACATAGATTTGGCTAATAAAAAGGTTGTTCTAGAAAGTCTCTCTAGCATTGACCGAGAGACACTCGATTCTGCCCTTTCAGAAACCCAATATACTGTAGCTGATTAACTAAAGACTGTTACTCGTTGATGTACAATGGAAAAAGTTAATCTATTTAACAGAAAGAAGTATTCGCTATTATCAGGATGGCTTCTTTCTGTTTTTTATTCAGGGAACCATAACACATGTATATGTGTTGTATATAATAGGTAAAAGTAAATTTTTAAATCCATATATTCTACACAACTATTTCATATGCTGATTTTAGTATTTTATTCAGAAATAAATACACGTATAGTCAGTCAGCTGTAAGTTCTGTGCTGCTGTGTAACTGACAGTGAAGAGTTAGTCAAATACAGTCTGAGAACTGCACTTTATTTGTGTAACTATGTTAAAAAAAGGGGATAAATCATATGGTAGAACTTTTCAATATAGGACATTACGGTATTAACTTATTAGGTGTGACTACCGCACTCGGTATGCTTATTGGCTTGTTACTCGTTCAAAAAGAAGGGAAGCGCAAGAGGCTGGATGAGGATACTATCATGAACCTTAGTATATACACTGTCTTACTTGGTATTTTAGGCGCCAGATTAGGGTACATCATTTTCTTTGACCCGTCCAAGTATCTGGAGAATCCTGTGGAAATATTCAATATTACCCAAGGTGGGTTATCTATTCAGGGAGCAATTATTGTTGCGGGGATTTTTGTCTTCTGGTATACAAAAAAGAAAAATCTGCCGTTAGGTAAAACTGCAGATACTATTGTACCGGGGGTTATTTTAGGTCAAGCGATTGGGCGGGTTGGATGTGATGTGTTTGGTATTCCAATGAAAGGTAATTGGCCTTGGGGCGTAATGGTCCGCGGAGAGCTAATGCATCCGGCACAGTTATATGAAGTGGCACTGAATCTTATTTTATTCTTAATTATATGGAAAAGAAGATACACAGCCAAGTTTGAGGGGGAATTATTCTACATATATATAATCGGGTTTGCTGTAAACAGATTTATAGTAGAATTCTTCAGAACGAATCCGCAAGCAGTCGGTCCCTTTAGTATCGCTCATGTGTTAAGTCTAGCGATCATAGCTGCAGGAATCCTTTCTCTTATTTATAATAGAAATAAAAATGATGACTTTCATGTTTCCGATAATATAGAAGAGGTTAGTTTAAGTGGTTCATGGGTTTATGGAGTAATTGCTGGGGCGTTTGTTCTCGCTGTCATTTTTTACTACGGTATTCATTTTTTCTATAGCCGATGACAACCAAAAATGTTATCTCAGGATGAGTTATATTGAACCATCGTATTTATTGTCCTAATGATGTTTATTCATTTGATTATGATGTACTTCAAACCAAGAATAGGCGGACATTCCCACGAAAGATAGAGTCAAATAGATAAGAACCAACTTGAAATGGAAAAAATACTAGAAGAAAATACCCGGTTAAGAGAAGAATTATCCATTGTAAAGACAAAAACTTAATAAAACAACAAAATAAAATGATCTTATCATTAAAATGAGGCTGAGTTTCATTGAGACAAAAGGTTATTAAAATTAGCGGATTTTTGACAGTATCTTTTTTTTATCACTATCAATAGCTGTTGCTATAAATTTTCACGCCGTTATACTCCTTTGATATCGATTTTTTGAATATTTGGATAGTATAATTAAAAATCTTCCTGAAGAAGAACATAGTTGTTCTGTTTTCATATCTCATCCATCTTTTAAGGAGTATACAGCTAAAGTAATAGAATTTATCGATGAGCTGATAGCCCTGATTTTATTGGTGTGAATGTTTTTTACTATAGTCGTAGTGCTAATGGTTTATGGGCTTTCAGAACGTTTTAGTAGACCGATCGTTGCACCAAGTTTAAGAAGAAGATACAGGAGAAGTCGATATCAAAAAAGAAAGTAGAGGAAAATAAAATGAAAAAATTGATCATACTGGGTTTGAGCACAACGTTTATTATGATAGGGTGTACAGATACAACAGATACAACAGAGACAACCGACACGTCCAATGAGACGGCTATCGTCGAAGAAGAGAATATCCAGGATGCAATGCCTGGTATGGACGAAGTTGAAGAAATGGATGAAATGGACGAAATGATGGGTATGGACCATGACGGAGAAATCCCATCAGGTTTAGAAGAAGCCGAGGATCCAGCATTCCCTGTAGGAAGCAATGCCATTATCACAGCAACACACATGCCAGGAATGGAAGGGGCTGAAGCGACTATAGCCGGAGCCTTTGACACAACCGTGTATGAAGTCAGTTATACTCCGACGGATGGCGGCGAAAAAGTGACCAATCACCGTTGGGTCATCCAGGAAGATTTACAAGAGGGAACAGAAGTAGCAGAGGCTGGCGACGAAGTTATTCTGGATGTGGAGCACACTGAAGGCATGCAGGGCGCTGTTGCAACAGTCGATGAAGCTTATACTGGAACGATTTATGCCGTCGATTATAATTCGACAATAGATGGTGAGAGAGTAACCAATCATATGTGGGTGACCGAAGACGAACTGGAAGCTCCGCAAGAGTAAAGGTACAACTAGCATTATCTAATAGGTCATGAAATAAAATTAATAACGACGTCAACAGACAGATTAGAATCTGACTTTTGGCGTCTTTTTTATTGTTGAAAAAATATTTCCATAGTGAAAATCCATAAAATATACATAATTGAACAGTATGCTTGTAATAGAAAGATAAGATAAAAAAAGGAGAGCGATCTTAAATGAATTTAGTTAGTGGACTTTTATCAGGCGTTTTAGCAGTTACCGGTGGATTAGGAATATCTCTGTTTTCAGAAGAAGATACGACAAATCAAGAGGCGGTTATTCAGGAACAAGTAATGGATGTTGACCAAATGCGAGATTTAATGGATACAGATGAATTTGAAGATATGGAACTGCGTATGGAAGATGGCATTATAAATTTTGGACAAATGAAGTCACATATGAATGAAATGCACCCGGAACTTAATACTCAGCAGCTTAGAGAGCTATATAAAAATATGCATGGGACTGGCGGCTCTTCTCAAAGCACTAATTTCACTGGAATGGGCATGCATCAGTAAACCATAGTAGTGCAGCTGGATCTGGAGAATGGCTTAAAGTATCCAACGCCTTTAAATAGCGGAAAACAATGCTTCGTATTTAGTAAGGCAATAAAAGAATAATGAGGATGAAAAAAGGTCACAGGAATTTCCCTGTGACCTTTTTTGCGCTTATATAACTGAATCAGCTTGTAAAGTTATCAAAGTAACCTTGGATATGAATGATCGGCGTGCCTTTGTCGCCGCTGCCTGAAGTCAGGTCAGATAATGAACCGATGAGGTCAGTCAAGCGTCTAGGTGTGGTTCCCTGTGCTTCCATTTCACCGATCAGATCAGCCTGTTTGTTGGTGATGTGATTCGTGATTGCACTATGAAGCTCATCTCCGCTCAAATCGGCAAAGTTATTGTCAGCCAGATACTTCAGCTTCACTTCGTTCGGGGTACCTTCCAGGCCTTTTGTGTAGGCGGGAGAGACGACCGGATCAGCCAGTTCCCAGATCTGGCCGACAGGATCTTTGAAGGCGCCGTCGCCGTAGATCATGACTTCGACCGTTTTACCTGTTTCGTCTTTCAGGCGTTTCTGGATAGCCTCGACTAAAGGCTGGCCGTTATCGGGAAAGAGTTTCACGGTATCTTCTGTTGCTTTGTTTGAACCCAGCAGACCGTATTCTGAGTTGAACCCGCTGCCGTTCATGGATTCTGACAAGACATCGTCCAGTCCAAAGACCTTTTCTCCACCGGCGGCTTTGACTAAGCGTTTGGTACGGAAACGGCTGTGAATGTCACAGGCCAGGACATTTTTTGTATAGTCCAGGATCGTTTTGGCATCATTGGAAAAGATGACTTCACAGTTGGCGCCTTCCGCTTCAATCAGTGATTTATAGTAATCGATATAGTCGACTCCGGTAAAGGGATGCTTTTTGAAACCGAAGTGGCTGCGGAATTCGTCTTCTGTCAGAACATCTGCCAGCGGATTGATACCAGCGGCATCCAGTTCATCTAAAGACACTAAATGATTCCCGACTTCATCGGAAGGGTAGCTCAGCATAAGAACGACTTTACCGACGCCGCGGGCAATGCCTTTCAAGATGTTGGAGAAACGGTTACGACTGAGAATCGGGAAGACGACACCGACAGTTTCACCATCATACTTGTGACCGATATCCGTAGCGATATCATCAAGTGTCGCATAATTTCCCTGCGCACGAGCCACGATGGATTCAGTCATCGTGATGATGTCACGGTCCATAAAGCTGTATCCTTCTGCCTTTGCCGCATTCAACACAGTTTCCACAACGATGTTTTCCATATTGTCGCCTTCTTTAATGATCGGACTACGCAGTCCGCGCACAACAGTACCTAAAGCTCTTTCCAAAATAATCTCTCCCGTTGTTAATATTTTTAAGGGGCTTAGCCACGCTAAAACCCTTATACAGTATACACGTTAGCGTGGAGGAATTAAACAGAATTAAAATCTTTTATCATTTTCAGGATTTTTCAAGTAAAATGGAAAAGACAGAGGTAATAGTAAACTAGGGAGTGAATCGAATGTATCGTGTGATTCATCAATTAAAAGAACGAAATTTTGACAGACCCGTAACAAGAAGTGAAAAAGCTGTTTTAGATTACCTGGAAGAACATTTCCAGTCTATTCCTAATGAAACAGTGATAAAGATAGCACAGGAGAGTTATACCTCACAGGCAACGATCAACAGAACAAGTAAGCTTCTGGGTTTCGATGGCTTCAGTGACTTGAAGTATGCCATCAAAGAAGATGTAGAACATATCAAATCAAAATCGACCAGACATATCCGAAACACGGAGGATATCTTAAGTAAAATCGACTTTGAAAGTGCCAATGATCTGGTGAACTATTTATATAGAAACAGACACCACCTATTATTATTCGGGCTTGGAGCCTCGCATGTCTCAGCTCAATATATGGCTAGACAGCTTTTGTATTTAGGGATACCGGCCATTGTGGTGTCTGAACTGCAGATGCTGGAGAAGTTTAAAGATTACAGCATCCTGATCTTATCCAGTTCAGGAGAAACTCAACGTGGTCTGCAGTTGATGCACGATGCTAAAAAAGCAAAAATGAACGTTCTTTCCATCACCAAAAAAGACTCATCGATCATGGAAGGCAGCTTATTTAGTTTTCACCATGATGTATCGGTAGATAAAATGGAAGGGATCTCAAGAGAACAGCAGATCCATATGATCCTGATGATCAATGAAGTGATCAATCAGTTGAAAAGGGAGTATGATTAAAAACGGGAGTACAATAATCGATTATGTCGTTTTCGGTAGGGGAATCTAGCGTAAGCGCATAGTCGTTTTTTGTTTTGGATAATTATCCGCCTCTTTGGAGTGCAGACCTTAATGTAAGCGGTATACTGTGTTCAAGATAAATAATTTTGAGGAGAATTCCATGAATAGAGAGATAAGAATATTAATGCACACTCACTGGGACAGAGAATGGTATTTCACTAAAGATGAAACAAAGGTATTGCTGAGAAATCATATGCAGGAGGTCATGGAGTTTCTGGAGGGTCATCCGGATACTATATATATATTGGACGGCCAAAGTGTAATGATCGACGATTATCTGGAACTGGAACCTGAAGCAGAACCGAGATTGAAGCAGCTGGTAGAGAAGGGGAATTTAAGAGTTGGTCCCTGGTATACGCAGACTGACTTGCTTCTGGTCCATGGTGAATCCGTATTCAGGAATCTCTATTACGGAATCAAGCGGGCGGAAGAATTTGGTGAACCGATGCTGGTCGGATATGCCCCTGATACATTTGGCCATGCCAGCCAGATGCCACAGATCTACAAACAGTTCGGTATAGAATCTACTTTCTTCTGGAGAGGATTCAGCGAACTGAAAGCTGAAAAATCTGATTTTTTATGGAAGGGTGTCGATGGATCAGAAATAGTAGGGGTAAACTTGGCAACAGGCTACCAGGGAGCAAAATATCTTGAAGAAGAACCTCAGGGATTGAGCCAGCGCATGAAGAAAATCATGTCTGTACTTGATAACTATTCTGCATCAAATGCAAGACTGATCATGAACGGACACGATCAGATGCCTGTTCAGAAGAACATCCACCATGTGATGGAGAATATAAAACAGATCTACCCGGAAGATACCGTGATGATCAGCGATTTCGAATCTTACGTGGATCAACTGGACAGAGATGATCTGGAAGTGGTGACAGGCGAACTGACTGACAGTAAGCATGCACGCATCCACCGGACGATCGGGTCGACGCGTATGGACATCAAACTTCTTAACACAGATATTGAAAATAACTTATACAACGTACTGGAACCTTTGGCAGTGATCGGTGAACAGGCGGGCATCCCTTATCCGCATGGAGTGATCGAGAAAGTATCTAAAATACTTTTCGGGACACATGCGCATGACAGTATCGGAGGCTGCAACTCAGATAAAGTCAATCAGGATATCAAGCAGCGCCTGCTGAATGCGAAAGAGATGGTCGATACACAGATAGAGCTTCATTTAAGACTGATGACCTTAGGGAATAAAGAAACCGGTAACACGATCGTGGTCGTTAATCCGCTGCCTGAAAAGCGGTCAAATCAGTTTGTTGAACTGGACATGCTGACGCGTACAAAAGGATTCCGTATCTTCGACCACAACAAAGAAGAAATCGGATATTCTGTCGTTTCACAGGACCAGGAGGATGCGGGACTGATCGATCGTCAAGTAGCGGCGCGTCTGCTGGATATCAAAGTATACAGAACAAAAATCGTGCTGCCGGTCAATGAAATCGAAGGACTTTCTGCCCGCTACCTGACTTTTGAGGAAGTGGATGCTGAGAAGGAAGAAGCGATCCGGAAATCAGATGAGAGTATTTACAACACATATGGGCAGCTGTTTGTTGAGGATAATGTCTTGTGCTACAAAAATGAACAGACCCAGGCCGTTTATTCAAATATCCTTTCCCTTGAAAACAGTGGCGACGCAGGAGACAGCTATGATTATTCCCCACCTGTAAACGACTGGGTGTTAAACAGCAAAGACTGTGGAAGAATGGCGGTCGAAGTTGTAAAAGAAAAACATTATCAAGAAATGCTTATAAACTGGGAGTTAGATGTTCCAGAAAACAAGGTGCTGAGAGAAAAGAAAGAAGCAAACCTGAAAGTGGATTTTCAGGTAAAATTAAGACTGTATCCCAATGACCCAAAAGTTTATGTCACGATGAATCACGTAAATAAAACTGAACACAATCGCTACAGAGCTGTCTTTAAGACAGGGGTCCAGACGGATGAAGTAAAAGTGGACGGTTACATGAGTACCCAGACAAAACCTGTCTATAATGAAAAACCCTTGAGCATATGGGAAAAAGATAAGTGGGCTGAAAAGCCTGTAAGCATTGAAACGGCTCAAAGCTTTATCTCATTAAAAGATAAGGAAGCTGCCTTTACTGTTTATTCAAAAGGATTGAAAGAATACGAAGTCTTGGATGATGCCATTCATCTGACACTGTTCCGAACATTTTCTCATCTGGGACAGCGCGAACTGGTCAACCGGCCAGGCCGACCGTCTGGGATCGAGATCGAGACGCCGGATAACCAGTTGATCGATGAGCCATTCACTTTCCACTTTGCTTTTGAAGTAGCTCACGGTCATTCGGAAGAAAGCCATAGTGCAAAAGCATACTTGACGCCACTAGTCGGGTATCAGTTAAAAGAATTCAATCGCTTCAATATCAATCCAAGTAATACCGTGGGGAAAACGTCCTTTAAGTTATCCCTTGAATTAAGTGGTTTAGTCGTTTCGTCCACTAGACTGACAGCAGAGAATGAACTGTTTGTCCGTCTGTTTAACCCCCATAATGAAGAGGTAACTATACCCCTTCCAAAAGGGACATTTAAAGCAACACCCATGGAAAGAAAAGAAGAGGAGGTCAATAGATTAATTCTTGCTTCCCAGGAAATCGGGAATATAATTGTTCAAAACTAATTGAAATGAGGTTTTACAATGTCAAACTTTAAAAAGAACTTCCAGAGTTTCGGGAAATCACTCCTTTTCCCGATCAGTCTACTGTCCTTCATGGCTATCTTCCTTGGATTAGCAGCGGCTTTACAAAACCCGGCTATCATCGAAGTTGCTCCGTTTTTAGGAAATGAAACACTGCAGCTGATCTTTGGTTTTATCCGCCGGTTGTCGGCCTTGCCGTTCGGTTACTTACCGTTATTATTTGCAATGTCTATCCCCTTAGGCATGGTCAAGAGAGATAAAGAAGTTGCGGTGTACGCCGGGGCAGTAGGTTATATCGCCATGCTGCTCGGTATGACTTATGTGCTGCAGGCTCAAGGTTTTACAGCCGAAACGACATCTATCGCTCATTTAATGGATGTAGAAGGCTTAAGCCAAGTCGATGCAACACTGCAGAATTCATTATTTACGAACACTTTAGGTATCTTCGTTTATAACACAAACGTCATTGGAGGGATACTGGCAGGTCTGATGGGCGTGTTCCTTCATAACAAATTCAGAGAAACGGAACTCCATCCGGCTCTGACCTTCTACAGTGGCAAACGATTTGTACCGATTGCAGCAGCTATTATTCTAGCACTCGTGGGCATAGTGTTAGCCTTTGTATGGCCACTGATCAACCAGGCTATCATTGCAGTCGGTGGACTGATCAGTGAAAGCGGTTCGTTCGGTGTATTCCTGTACGGCTTTACTGAGAAGATCATCAATCCAACAGGTCTTCACCATATACTTAACCAGACATTCAGATTCACGGCTTTAGGTGGTGTGGAGAATATTGATGGAGAATCGCTAGTCGGTGCATTACAGATCTATCTCTATCAACTCGATAACAATTTAGCCTTTTCAACAGATGCAACGGCCTTCCTTGCTCAAGGGAAAATCCTTCATATGGTCTTTGGGATGCCGGCTGCTGTACTTGCCATGTATAAAATGGCTCGACCAGAAAAAAGAGACCGCGTGCTGAAATTCTTCCTGGCTGGTGTGACAGCAGTCATCCTGACAGGTATTACAGAACCGATCGAATTCACCTTTATCTTCATTTCTCCAATTTTATGGGTGGTCAATGCGATTTTCGCCGGCTTGGCTTTCTTGGTCCCTGCGCTGCTTGATGTAGCGATCGGGAACATACAAGGCGGAATTATCGACTGGATCGTCTTCGGCATGCTTCAAGGAATGGAAACAAAATGGTATATCTATTTGGTGGCTGGACCTATTTTCTTTGCGATGTATTACTTCTCATATACCTTCATTATTTCAAAATTCAATGTCATGACGATCGGTAGACGAGAAACGGATTTCGAAGATGAAGAAGAAGTGGATGATAATGTCAGCGTCAAAGAATCCGACAGAACGACTGCGGAAGATATCATCAATGGATTAGGTGGTTTAAAAAACATTACCGATGTTGATAACTGCATCAGCCGATTGAGAGTAGAAGTCAAGAATGGCCAACTGGTCGATGAAAGTCTACTGAGAAAGACAAAACCCAATGGTATCGTAAGGCCAGACGCTAATACGGTTCATGTCGTCTACGGCGGACGTATTTCTAAAATGAGAAACATTGTTGATAACTACATGTATGAACATAAACACTCAAAAGAATAGAAAAGGAGCTTATCATGAAAAAGAATAATATCGTTTTAGTAGGTGGCGGATCAACATGGACGCCCGGGATTTTAAAAGCTATGACAACACACTTGGATGAGTTCGCACTCAACCGTATCGTCTTGTATGATATCAATGAAAAAAGACAGGAAGTCATTGGTGAGTTTGCCAAAATTTTATTTAAAGAGGAAGCGCCGGAAGTAGAAATCGTTTATACGACTGACAAGGAAGTCGCTTATAAGGATGTCGACTTCGTCTTCTGTCAAATGCGTACGGGTGGCTTTGACATGCGGGAGAAAGATGAGAAAATCCCTTTAAGTTTAGGCGTGATTGGTCAGGAAACGTGTGGACCGGGTGGCTTTGCCTATGGTCTGCGTTCTATTCGTGATATGGAGGAAATGGTAAAAGACGTGCGTCGTTTAAGCCCGGATGCCTGGATTTTAAACTACACAAATCCGGCTGCGATCGTTGCCTTAGCTTTAGATAAACTCTTCCCGGAAGAAGATAAAATACTGAACATCTGTGATCAGCCAGTCAACCTGCTGCGCTCATTTGCAAGCCTGATCGATCTGGATGTAAACAAATTCGAACCTGTCTACTTTGGTCTCAATCACTTCGGCTGGTTCACTCATATCTATGATGAAACGGGAAAAGACAGAGCGCCTGAAATCAAAGAGATTATATTAAACGGCGGCTTCCGTCCTGTTGATGCCGAGCAGCGTGATCAGTCCTGGCTTGAAACATATGCCATGGTCGAAGATATGCTGATTGACTTCCCTGATTACTTGCCGAACACATATCTGCAGTACTACCTCTATCCTGAGTACAAATTATCTAAACTCGATCCGGAGTGGACGCGTACAGATGAAGTGCGTATCGGAAGAGAGCAGAAAGTTTTCGAAGAATGCCGACGTATCGTTGAAAACGGAACAGCAAGAGATTCCAAAGTCGTCCACAATGATGCCCATGGGGATATGATGGTGGAAGTAGCCGCATCGATTGCCAATAACCTGCGTAAAACATTCGTTGTGATGGTGAGAAATGACGGGATCGTATCGAATCTTCCAGATGACAGCATGGTGGAAGTTGCCGCGTCTTTAGGTGCCAATGGCCCGGCCCCTTACGCTGTCGGTAAAATCGGTACATTCTATAAAGGACTCATCGAGAACCAGTATGCTTTTGAACGTCTGACGGTTGAAGCCTATATGGAGGGCTCTTACACTAAAGCACTGCAGGCTTTGACGCTTAACCGGACAGTCGTAGATGCGAAGAAAGCGCGTAAAGTGCTGAATGCATTGATCGAAGCCAATAAAGAGTACTGGCCGGAATTGAAGTAATATATATACATGCAGACGCAGCGGTTTATCGCTGCGTCTTTTCCTTAGTGTAAAGCACAGTGAATGTACGACTATTCATCAAAGTCCTGTGCTATACTGAAAAAAAGAGCGAGAGGAGCGAGCAGATTCATGAAAATACTTGCAGCGATCGATTCCTTCAAGGGGTCGATGACGAGTGAAACAGCCAATCAGTGTGTGAAAGACACGCTGCCGGATCATCAGGTGACGGGCTTCCCGATAGCTGACGGCGGCGAAGGGACAGTGGATGCCTTCGTCAGTGTCATGGACGGAGAAGTCATCACGGAAACCATAACCGGTGTGAACGGCACACCTTATTCTGGCCGCTGGGGCTGGGTAGAAAAGGACAAGACAGCTGTTATAGAGGTTGCTGAAGGCGCCGGACTGATCCAGGCAGACAAGGAGAATTTGCATCCGAGAAACCATACAAGTTTTGGCGTCGGCGAACAGATTGCGCAAGCGCTTGATTTTGGCGCTGAGACGATCATCCTGGGATTAGGTGGCAGTGCAACGGTGGATGGCGGCATGGGGCTCCTGCAGGCGCTGGGTGTTGTATTCAGTGATGCTGAGGGCGACGAACTGTCAATGCTGCCTGTGGAACTGAACAACGTCCAGTCGATAGATGTGGAAGGATTGGATAAGCGGGTCCAGGATGTGAACTGGCTGATCGCTTCGGATGTGACCAACCCTTTGCTTGGAGAAAAAGGGGCCGTTTATGTTTTCGGTGAACAGAAAGGGTTGGGTGAAGACGAACTCTCAGCCTACGACAAAGCGATGGAGCAGTATGCCGACATCGTCTCAAATGTGACCGGAAAAGATGAACGAAACACGGAAGGGGCAGGAGCGGCCGGCGGAATAGGCTTTACAGCTTTGTCTTTCTTCCCCTGTGAATTCCAGAGCGGGCTGTCGCTGTTAGCTGAAAAAGGCGATCTTGAAACCCTGATCAAAGAGGTGGATCTGGTCATTACCGGCGAAGGTAAATTCGACGACCAGTCACTTAGCGGGAAAGTCCCGGTCGGGATCAGCCGCCTGGCTAAGCCATTTAATGTGCCGGTCCTTTTATTTGCCGGAAAGATAGACAGTGACCGGACCGCGATCGAAGAAGAGAACATCCATGCTTTGATCCCCATCGTGGATGCCCCGATGACTTTGGGTGAAGCGATGGAAGCGGGCCCGGTGCTGCTTGAAAAAGCGGTGAAGCGGAGTGTTGACCTGATGAAAGCAGGGAGCAGTCTATCGGCTAGGGTTGAGGGAAAGTGAATGCGTTATAATCCACTTCACACGGTTAAACTGTTATCATTAAAGTACGACGTCACACGATAACGGCTTAAAAGGAGTCCGGGTCATGAGAGAATGGATCACGCAATATGCAGAAGCTTATCCCTTGATCACCAATATCATCATATTTGTTTTGATCGTTGTTCTGGTCCTCATTATCAGACGGTTTACCTTGAACAGGTTGTATAAGCGGTACAAGGCTTCAGAGAACTGGTACGTTACACGAAAAATCGCCCGGTGGATGACCAATTTCATTCTGGGGCTTTCCTTTATTTATATATTCGGAAATGATTTGACCGGGTTTACCACTGCCATCGGACTTGCCGGTGCCGGTGTGACCTATGCGTTAAGGGAAGTCATCGTCAGCTTCGCGGGCTGGTTTGCGATCATGTTCGGGGATTTTTTCAAGACAGGCGACCGGGTTCTGCTTGGAGGTTCCAAAGGGGATGTCATCGATATCGGCCTGCTGCGCACGACACTCATGGAAATGGGAGAATGGGTTGACGGGGACCAGTACACCGGGCGGATCGTACGGGTCGCGAACAGTTATATCTTTACATCGCCCGTGTATAACTATTCGGCAGATTTTAAATTCCTCTGGGACGAACTGCATATCCCGCTGCATTTTGGCAGTGACATCCTGCTTGCAAAAACCATCGTCCTTAATATCGCTGAGGATACGATCGGCACTTATAACACGGAAGCGGAATTAGAATGGCGAAATATGAAACGCCGTTACCGTATTGAAAACGCCTCTTTGAAGCCGCAGGTATACATCGCTTTTGATGATAATTTCATCACGCTGAGTTTGCGGTATATCGTCGATATCAGGGAGCGCCGCGGTGTCAAAGACCGCATGTTTATTGCCATACTGGAGCAGCTTCAGCAAGTGGAAGATAAAGTGGAACTGGCTTCTGAGACGTTTGAGATCATCCATGAAGAACGACAGAAGCGGAAAGAAAGAAATGAGGGGTTGTAGTCACAGAGTCTCTTAATCAGTCTGGATCAGGCGGCGGCGCCTGATCCTTCAATATTGAATAAGTCAGGATAAACGTAACGTCGACTGACTCAAGCAAGAAAAAGATTGAGGTAGCCTAGAATGACGCTACATCGGCGAACTTTCATACTAAAACCCTTTGAGTGATGCTAGATAAGCTCAATATCGGTTAGCTCATGGGAAAATAAATTTGAGTGATGCTATATAGGCGCAATATCGGTAAGCTCAAAGAAAAATGGATTTGAGTGATGCCAGATAAGGGCTACATCGGCAAGCCCAAGGAAATCAGATTTGAGTGATGCTAT
>NZ_FOBL01000045.1 GCF_900109825.1 Alkalibacterium putridalgicola
AATTTAAAATACCGATATGGGAATCGAAAGTTCTGGTGTCGGGGCTACTTTGTCGACACAGTCGGTCGAAATAGGAAACAGATCGAAGAGTATATTAGGAATCAGCTTCGAGAAGACTATATGAGCGATCAGCTAACATTATTCGAAGAATATGATCCGTTCACCGGACATAAAAACAAGAAAAAATAGACGATTCTTTTAGAATCAGTGAGTGAATGTGGTGCATAAGGGAAACTCACTCAGTGGGCCTTTCAGGCCAAGGCCGGTAAGAGAGGCTTTCAGCCGCAGAGCAAACCACCAGTTCACACTGGTGGTTTTGATTGATGTGAGACCGAGAGAAAATGTCCCTATGTGGAATTGGAAAGTGTTCACTGATGAACCGTTTGGGACGCGAGTGAGACATTCCAAGGGAGAAAGTGTTCACTCGCGTCCGTGAGATTAAATGAGTACGACATCTTGGCAGGAAAGTGTTCACTGATGAACCGTTTGGAACGCGAGTGAGACATTCCAGGGGAGAAAGTGTCCACTCGCGTCCGTGAGATTAGGTGAGTACGACATCTCGGCAGGAAAAATGTTCACTGAGGAACCGTTTGGGTCGCGAGTGAGACATTCCAAGGATAAAAGTGTTCACTTGTGAATCTTAGAAATCATGAGTGAACACTTTCCTGTATAAAAATGATGAACAGGTGTTTTTCGTTAAGATAATCGGGATGTGAAAAGAACATAAATACTTGATGAAGATTCTGTCCAGACTGCTCCAGGTTCATACGGTAACGAAGGGAATCAAAAAAAGGCTGAACAGAAAAATCTATTCAGCCTTTTTTATTTGATACCACTCAAGCCCCGGCTAACTTTTTTAGTTTTTTGAGATCGTCATTATCTCCGAGGGCGATAAGTGTCTGGCCGGGTTTCAGTAGATGATCTTTTGTCGGATTAAAGACGATGCCATCATCCTCTTTTTCCTTAATGGCAATAATGATCAAATCAGTCTGTTCCGGAATATTAGCCTGCATCAGTGTTTTGTTACTGATTGCTGAAGAAGGTTGGATCACCACTTCATTTAAGTTCAGATCGATCTTTCCTGAATGAGTGATCGTGTCTAAGAATGCAATAACTGATGGCTTCAGCAGCATGGAAGCCATACGGTGTCCGCCGATTTCATTCGGAGAGACCGTTTTGTCTGCTCCGGCTCGAATCAGTTTTTCATGCGAATTATGAGTGATAGCACGGGCAACAATAAGCAAATCAGGTTTTAGCTGGCGTGCCGTAAGTACGGTGTAAAGATTGTTTGCATCACTATTCAGTGCGGCTATCAACCCTTTGGCACGATGGATCCCAGCTTTTTCAAGGACCTCATCTTGAGTCGCATCCCCTTGAAAGGCTATGACATTATCATATTCTTTAATGGCTTCTAACTTGTCTTCCTCAAATTCGATAACTACAAACTCTACATTTTCCCGCTCTAGAGATTGTATAATGTGCTGACCTGTTTCGCCAGCACCACATACGATGATATGATCGTTTAAATCGGCAAGCCGATCTTTCATTTTTTGTTCCCTCCAAACTTCCTGCAGCGTACCTCCAAAGAAAAAACTGATCAGCTGTGAACCGGTATACCCAAGGGTCCCCAAACTGAAGAAAATCAGGATAATGGTAAAGAGCTGAGCAGGTACAGTCAATGGTACAACTTCCTGGAAACCAACTGTGGATATAGTTATCACTGTCATATAGAAGGCATCCATTAAACTGATATCAAGCAACAGATAATATCCACCAATGCCTATCAGAATAATCGCCACCAGCAAATATAATATATATAAGGTTCGTTTATGCTGCTGCATGTATTCAACTCCTTGAAAGATAAGCGAAATCTAACTCTACTCTATTATTTTATCACTTAAAGCTGGAAAGATATAGAGGATTCGCTTATGAAGTCATGAATATGGATAAAAAGGGGGCGGTTTAACTTCACTAAAAAAAACGTACTGAAAAAGTGACGAAAACAAAAAAGAAGAGACCGGCAATACCTGTCTCTTCTTTCTTGTTCTTCTTTTCTTATCCTTTATAGGCGTCTCGGTAAACTTGAGCAAGTTCTGTGACTAAAGGTAATTTAGGGTTAGCTGTTGTACATTGATCTTCGAATGCACGGTCAGCCATAGCGTCGACAACTTTCTCAAAGTCTTTTTTATCTACGCCGTTTTCTTTGATACTCATTGGAATATTCAGTTCTTTGGCTAGATCATAGATTGCTTTGATCAGACTTTCTACGCCTTCTTCGGTTGTGCTGGCAGGCAGGCCCAATGCTTTAGCGATTTCTGCATAACGTTCATCCGCAATGAAGTGTTCATATTTAGGAAACGCGACGAATTTTGTCGGTTTCTTCGCATTGTAGCGGATGACATGCGGCATCAGGATGGCATTTGAACGGCCGTGAGCGATATGGAACTGTGCTCCCAGTTTGTGAGCCAGACTGTGGTTGATTCCTAAGAATGCATTGGCGAAAGCCATACCTGCAATAGTTGAGGCATTATGCATTTTTTCTCGTGCTGTTTCATCAGCGCCATTCTTGTAGGCGGTAGGCAGGTGCTTGAAGACTAACTGGATCGCTTTAATGGCCAATCCATCTGTATAGTCGTTAGCCATATTGGAAACATAAGCTTCGATCGCATGAGTCAGTACATCCATCCCGGTGTCAGCTGTCACGACAGGAGGGACGGTCATAACAAATTGTGGATCGATGATCGCAACGTCCGGAGTCAGCTCATAATCAGCCAGTGGATATTTGGTCGATGTTTCTTTATCAGTGATGACTGAGAATGATGTAACTTCTGAACCCGTTCCTGATGTTGTCGGGATGGCTACAAATTGAGATTTCCCGCCCAGTTTAGGGAACTTGTAAACACGTTTTCTGATATCCAGGAATTTTTGTTTGATGCCGTTGAAATCTGTATCCGGCTGTTCATAGAATAACCACATACCTTTAGCAGCATCCATAGGTGATCCACCGCCTAAAGCAATAATGACGTCAGGCTGGAAAGCAGCCATGGCTTCTGCACCTCTCATCACGGTTTCCTTTGAAGGATCCGCTTCGACGTCAGAAAAGATCTCACAGTGGACATAATCCGGACGGTTTCTCAAGTGATAGAGGACACGATCGACATAGCCGAGCTCGACCATCATCGGGTCAGTCACAATAAAGGCCTTCTTGATGTCCGGCATTTTAGCAAGGTATTGAACAGAGTTACGTTCGAAGTAGACTTTTGGTGGAATCTTGAACCACTGCATATTATTTGTACGTTTGGCACGTTTCTTGACATTGATCAGATGCATAGTACCGACATTTGTTGACACAGAATTCCCTCCGTATGAACCACATCCAAGAGTAAGAGAAGGGATGTAGGCGTTATAGATATCTCCGATGGCGCCTTGACTTGAAGGTGCATTGACGATGAGACGGCCGGCTTTCATGCGGCGGTCAAATGCCTGAATGACGTCATCGTTGTGAGAGTGGATGACAGCTGAATGTCCCAA
This sequence comes from Alkalibacterium putridalgicola, assembly GCF_900109825.1. Lineage (GTDB taxonomy): Bacteria > Bacillota > Bacilli > Lactobacillales > Carnobacteriaceae_A > Alkalibacterium > Alkalibacterium putridalgicola. The sequence continues at coordinate 3,532 of NZ_FOBL01000045.1, forward strand.
TCCACCGTAAGCCAGCATTTCTTCGGCCCGTTTGATGCCTTCTTCAGAACTGTTTACTTTATAGGCTGCAAGTACCGGGCTCAGTTTTTCTCTTGATAGTGGATATTTTTTACCCACACCAGCGTATTCCGCAATGAGGATCTTCGTATCCTGTGGTACTTTGATACCTGCCATTTCGGCGATCTGGTAGGCTGAACGCCCGACGATAGCTGCATTCAACTGACCTTCTTCTGAGACCATCAATTGTTCGACTTTCTGTCTTTCTTCATTGTTCAGGTAGTGACAGCCGTTATGTGTCAACTCTTTTTTAACGTCAGAGTAAATTTCTTTATCCACGATGACTGCTTGTTCAGAGGCACAGATCATGCCGTTATCGAATGTTTTTGATAAGATCAGATCGTTAGTGGCACGCTTGACGTTTGCTGTTTTTTCTATATAACACGGAACGTTACCAGCACCCACACCTAGAGCGGGTTTCCCTGAACTGTAAGCAGATTTGACCATGCCAGGTCCACCGGTAGCCAGGATCGTGGCGACACCGTCATGTTTCATCAAGGCCTGTGTTGCTTCAAGTGAAGGCTTGTCGATCCACTGGATGCAGTTTTCAGGTGCACCTGCTTTGACGGCTGCTTCATATAAGGCACGGGCAGCTGCAGCACTCGATTTTTGAGCAGAAGGGTGGAAAGCAAAGATGATCGGGTTTCCTGTTTTGATCGCGATCATGGACTTGAAGATCGTCGTTGATGTCGGGTTAGTGACGGGGGTCACACCAGCGACCACTCCGATAGGTTCAGCGATCTCGACCGTTTCTTCATGTTTGTTCTCGTTGATGACACCGATCGTTTTATCTGATTTAATGCTGTGATAGACGTATTCAGAAGCAAAAAGATTTTTGATGATCTTATCTTCGTAAACGCCGCGGCCCGTTTCTTCGACTGCCATTTTAGCCAGTGTCATGTGCTGATCCAGTCCTGCCAGCGCCATCTGCTTGACGATTTCATCAACTTGTTCCTGATTTAATTCATACATTCCTTCTAATGCTTTCTGTGCTTTCGTGACTAACTGATCGATAGTCTCGTTCACATTCGTTTCTTTTTTGTTTTTTTCTAAAACCTTTACCATAATCATTTCCTCCTATAGTTAGTGAAGTATTGAGCAATACACTTTAAAAATAAAAGCCTTTCTCATATTTAATGTTGTGGGCCCTGAAAAAGACAGTATATTCTAGAAACAAAGCGATTGAACTTTTTTCACTTTTTTACCACAAACCTAGAGTACCATAGTGAATTCGCTTTCGCAAAGAGGAAAATGTGTCCATATTGTTACAGATTACACAAATCTATAAAAACGTTGATTTTAAAGTAAAACGTCATATAATGTTCATTGATTCACTTGTATATAGTGAGTTAATGTGATACTATGAACTTGTCGAAATTGATATACACACAAAGGAGAATTAATTATGGAAAAACAGCGTACCGAAGAATTTTCTCTTGAATCCATTTGGAATGGTTTCACAGGCAAGACTTGGAAAGAAGAAATCGATGTTCGTAACTTTATTCAAAGTAACTACCACCCATACGACGGCAACGAATCCTTTTTAGAAGGTCCAACTAAAGAAACAGAAAAATTGTGGGACCAGGTCATGGACCTCAACAAAAAAGAACGTGAAGCTGGCGGCGTACTGGATATGGATACCCATGTCGTTTCTACCATCACTTCTCACGGTCCTGGCTACTTGTCTAAGGACATGGAGAAAGTTGTCGGTTTCCAGACAGATGAACCCTTCAAACGTTCACTCCAGCCATTCGGCGGCATCCGCATGAGTGAAATAGCAGCTGAGTCTTATGGTTATGAAGTGGATCCTTTCCTGTCACATGTATTTAGAGACTGGAGAAAAACACATAATCAGGGCGTTTTTGATGCCTACACACCTGAAATGCGTAATGCCCGCCGTACAGGGATCATTACAGGACTTCCTGATGCTTATGGCCGTGGACGTATCATCGGGGATTACCGTCGCGTTGCCCTTTATGGTTTAGATCGTCTGATCGCTGAAAAAGAAGCAGACAAAACTAACACAGATAAAGCAATGATGAACGAAAAAATGATCAGAAAACGTGAAGAGATCAGTGATCAGCTGAAAGCTTTACATGAGCTGAAAGAACTGGGTAATATTTACGGTTTTGATCTTTCGCGTCCTGCTCAAAATGCTAAAGAAGCATTCCAGTGGTTGTACCTTGGATATCTTGCAGCGGTCAAAGAACAGAACGGTGCTGCAATGTCATTGGGACGTACATCAACATTCTTAGATATTTATATTGAAAGAGATCTTGAAAATGGAACGATGACTGAAGTGGAAGCACAGGAATTAGTGGATCACTTTGTCATGAAACTCCGTCTGGTCAAATTTGCCCGTACACCAGAATATAACGAACTGTTCTCAGGGGATCCAACTTGGGTAACCGAAGTGATCGCGGGTGTCGGTTTAGACGGCCGTCACATGGTCACTAAAAACAGCTTCCGTTTCCTGAATACTTTAACAAACTTAGGACCAGCTCCAGAACCTAACTTGACTGTTTTATGGTCAACAAAACTGCCTCAGTCATTTAAAAATTACTGCTCACGCGTTTCTATAGAAAGCAGCGCGATCCAGTATGAAAACGATGATATGATGCGTGAAGAATGGGGCGACGACTACGGAATCGCCTGCTGTGTGTCTGCGATGCCTATCGGTAAGCAAATGCAGTTCTTCGGTGCCCGTGCCAACTTGGCTAAAGCCTTATTATATGCCATCAATGGCGGTGTGGACGAGAAATCTAAAGCACAAGTCGCACCTGAATTCCGTCCGATCACTTCTGAGTATCTTGATTATGATGAAGTCACTGAAAAATATGACCAGATCCTTGACTGGTTAGCTGAAATGTATATCAACACATTGAACATCATTCACTACATGCACGACAAATACAGCTATGAAAGTCTCGAAATGGGCTTACATGATTCAGACGTTGCCCGTACGATGGCTACCGGTATTGCCGGATTCTCAGTCGCAGTGGACTCACTTTCAGCTATCAAACATGCGAAAGTCAAAGTCATCCGTGATGAAGACGGACTTGCTGTAGACTACGAAATCGAAGGCGACTATCCAAAATATGGTAACGATGATGATAGAGTCGATGACATTGCTGTTGAACTGCTGAAAAAATTCATGAACAAAGTCAGACAGTTCCCAACTTATCGTGATGCAACACACACAACATCTATCCTGACGATCACATCAAACGTTGTTTACGGTAAGAAAACAGGTAACACACCTGACGGACGTCGTGCCGGCGTGCCATTCGCACCTGGTGCCAACCCATTACACGGTAGAGATACGAACGGTGCTCTGGCAAGTTTGAACTCCGTTGCCAAATTGCCTTACAAAGAGTCACTGGACGGCATTTCAAACACCTTCTCGATCGTACCAAAAGCTTTAGGTAAAGAAGACAGCGTTCAGCAGAACAACCTGTCAACGATGCTTGACGGTTACGTGAAAACAGGTGGACACCACTTGAACGTCAATGCCTTGAACCGTGAAACACTTGAAGATGCGATGGAGCATCCTGAAGAGTATCCGCAACTGACGATCCGTGTGTCCGGATACGCTGTAAACTTCATCAAATTGACGAAAGAACAGCAAATGGACGTACTGAGACGTACATTCCACGACTCATTATAAGAAAAGCAGTTTAAACTTTATTAGGGGGAAGTAATAATGACAGATTCACAAATAGGCTATGTACATTCAACAGAAAGCTTCGGCTCTGTTGACGGACCTGGGATCCGCTTCGTAGTGTTCATGCAGGGGTGTCGTATGCGTTGTGAGTTCTGTCATAACCCTGATACCTGGAATATGGGCGGCGGCACACCTTACGCACCTCAGGAACTTCTGGATCAAGCATTGAAGTATAAGAACTACTGGGGAGAAGAAGGAGGGATCACCGTCAGTGGCGGTGAACCGCTCATCCATATCGATTTTCTGATCGAATTTTTCAAACTGGCGAAAGAAGCAGGCGTCAGCGTCTCTTTAGATACCTGCGGGCAGCCGTTCACGTATGACGAGCCTTTCTTCAGTCGATTTGAAGAATTGATGAAGTATACGGATCTTGTCCTGATGGATATCAAGCATATCGACAACGAGATCCATAAGAAATATACGATGCATTCCAATACCAGTATTTTAGACATGGCGAACTACCTGTCCAAAATAGGTAAACCCATGTGGCTGCGACACGTGCTTGTTCCTGAACGTTCAGATTTTGATGAGCACTTGGAACGCTTGAGTGAGTTTATTGAACAGCTGGACAGTGTGGAAAAAGTGGAAATACTTCCTTACCACCGTCTGGGCGTTTATAAATACGAAGAACTGGGTATCCCCTATAAACTGAAAGATATCGATCCTCCTACGGCTGAACGTGTTGAAAATGCCAACCGTATTTTGAAAACACATAAATATCAGACGCAAAATTAAGTCGAACGTGCCGGCTGTGTCCATAGTGAGTCATTCACTTGGTACAGCCGGCACGTTTTTTCATTTATTGAAATTTCATGGGTTTTACTATATTCTATAAGAAGAGAATGCAAAACAAAGGAGAATGACAGTGAGTAAAATATTGATTTTTGGACATCAAAGTCCAGATACAGACGCCATCACATCAGCAATAACTTTTTCCTATCTGCAGAATGCCTTAGGAAAAGAAACAGAAGCTGTTGCTTTAGGAAAAACAACAGCGGAAACACAGTATGCATTGGATTACTTCGAGGTTGAGACACCTCGCGTCGTGACCACAGTGGCACAGGAAACACCGGAAGTTATGCTGGTCGATCATAATGAAGCACAGCAGAGTGTTCCGGACATTGAGAAGGTTAAAGTCCTGGCTGTTGTCGATCATCACCGTATTGCCAACTTCCAGACGGCCAATCCGCTTTATTATCGAGCCGAACCGGTCGGCTGCACGAACACGATCATCCTTAAGATGTTTAAGGAAAATAACATCGACGTCCCTAAACACATTGCCGGATTGATGCTTTCAGCAATCATTTCAGATACGTTATTGTTGAAATCACCGACCTGCACACAAGAAGACGTGAAAGCAGCAGAAGAATTAGCAGAAACCGCTGGCGTGGACTTGGAAGCTTACGGTAAAGAACTGCTGAAAGCCGGTACGGATACATCAAGCAAGACTGCCGACATGATCTTGAACGATGATGCGAAGAATTTCCCAATGGGCGGTTTGACTGTACGTATTGGTCAGGTGAATGTCGTGGACGTGGATGATATCCTCAATCGTAAACAGGAACTGCTTGAAGAGATGGCTGAACAATGTACGAATAATGAGATAGATCTATTTATCCTTGTAACCACCGATGTATTGAACAGTAATTCAGTTGCTCTTGTTTATGGAGAAGAGAAAGCTCAAGTAGCGCAGGCCTTTAATAAAGAGCTGAAAGACGACACGCTTATGCTTGAAGGTGTCGTATCAAGAAAAAAACAAGTCGTACCACCGTTGACTGTAAAATTCGGTTAATTGGAGATGTAAATAAAAAATGGTCGTCCTCAAAACGAGGACGACCATTTTTTTATGCATCATACATATGAAGAGCAGGACAAGCTGGGGCAACAAACATAGCGATATATCGCTCGTCTCGTAAAGAAGCAGAGGAGATTGCCCAGCTTCGAATGAGAATGATTAGATGCAGGACACGTCAAATGTCTGTTTATTGAGGCTGGACATCTGCTGGGAAAACGAGCCGATACCGTTTTTCGTTAACCAGTCAAAGCGCAGGTCATCGTCATAAAGCGTGACTGTATCACCGATTTCAACATCTTCGTCCACTTCGATAAGGATATGACTCATCATCATGACGCGGATGGGATATTCTTTATCGTTGATTTTGACTGGAAAGTCTTTGCGTCCTTTCAGCAGGCCATTGCCGTAACCGATGTCACAGACGGCAATCGTGATGTCCTTATCTGTCTGATATTCTGCAGAATAGCCGATCGATCGGCCGGCTTTCACGGGAGTCAATTCGATGACGCTGGCCTCGATGCTCACTGCCTGTTCAGCTATAGTCGTATCCAGACCATCATAATAAGGACGCGTCCCATATAAGATCACACCGCCGCGTATATGGGTGTGATAGGGAAGCAGATCATCACGCAGATAGGAAGAGCTGTTCTGAGCGTGGATATAGGTCAGATCCGGGAGGTAAGCTTTTAATTGATCCAATATGATCAGCCAATTTTGGACTTCTTCCTCGTAACGCTCCACACCAAAATCATCGGCCGAAGCGAAATGCGTCCAGATGCCGCTGATATTCATGTCGGGATCGTCCAGGATCTGTTTCATCTGGTCACTCGACGTAAACCCCAGCCGGTTAAGGTCATTTCTGTAAACCAGCTGGATATCTATGTCTTTGAGTTCCTCTCTGTACTTATCATAGAAAGCCATAGAGGACACAGTCAAGGTCAAGTGATACTTTCTGATCTGGTCAAAATCGGCACCCGGATCGAGCAGTAGGATAAAAATATCATTATCCCATTTTCTCAACTGAATAGCTTCAGCCAGGCTGGTCGTTGCGAATGCCCGGATGCCGCCTTTGTAAAAAGCCTGATAGACTGTCTCGAGCCCATGGTTATACCCATCGTTTTTTACGATGGCAATGGTGTCGACCTGTGACTGAAAGCGATGGGCTTGCCGGGTCAGTCTTTCGGTGTTCAGTATCAAACGAGCAGTCATCCAACCAACCCTAACGTATTAGCAATAGACTGGTAATATTTCACACCGTTCAGCAAAATTTTTTCGTCAAAGTTGAATAAGGCGGTATGCAGTCCGTGAATATAGCCTTTTTCTTCATTACGGACTCCCAGGAAGGCAAAGTTCGTTTTGGCGATGGATGAATAGAACGAGAAGTCTTCCCCGAACAGATAAGGGACATTTAGAAGTTCAAGTGTCAAACCGGCCTGGTCCGCACTTGTTTTAACGGTATCCATCAGGGACTCGTCGTTATAAACAGCCGGATAACCTTTGGCAAAGTCGAGTGTGGTTTCCGTTCCAAAAAGGGCATCGGTACTGGCTACGATAGTTTCCATTTTATCCTGGATGTGTACGAGATCCTCTGGCACATAAGTACGGATCGTTCCCTGGATATGACCGTCCGTAGCCACTGTATTGATGGCTTCACCGGCATGGAGTTTACCGATATGGAGGATATTCTGGTGCAGGCCGTTTAAAAAGTACTGCTGGACCTGACCGAGCTGGTTCGCGATGTGAGTCACTGCACCGAGGGCACTGTAGCCTTTTTCTTTCTGTGCGACATGAGCGGACAACCCTTTGACGTTGATTCGGTATTCGGTGGCGCTGGCCATGAGAAAGCCCGGTTTAGTAGCCAGAGTATGTTCGGGAATATCCGGACCTAAGTGCAGGCCGTAGATCTCTTTGATCTTATAGTCTTCAAAAGGAAACGCACGGATCAGTGCATCGGCACCGGCATTGGATTCTTCAGATGGCTGAAAAATCAGCAGCATGTTTTTCTCGAGTTTTCCTTCGTCCTGTTTCTCCTTGCACCATTCGGCGAATGCCAACAGCATGGATGTGTGACCGTCATGGCCACAGGCGTGCATGGCGCTTTCGTGCTGCGATTTGAACGGGACATCTGTTTCTTCCTGGATCGGAAGAGCATCGATGTCCGCACGAAAACCGATCGTTTCTTCTGAACCGGAACGGCCTTCAAAGAAGACCACAGTTGCAGTATCCAAGGGTGTAAAATAAGGGATCGACAGGTTATCTAACGTATTTCTGATATACGCTGTCGTTTTGTATTCATGAAAAGACAGTTCGGGGATCTGGTGCAGGTTTCTTCGATGTTCTGTTAAGGTTTCGGGTAGGTGATCCATACATTCCTCCTGTAAGTGATGACTGTGTAAAGTTGCGGGTCGTAAGTAAATTATGAGTCGAGCTCTCTCAACGCGGAGATGATCGCTACTTTTTCAGAGGCCACATCGGACGTGTTTTTGATTTTCCGGGCAGGCACGCCGGCTACGACGGTATCTGCCGGGACGTCTTCCGTGACGATGGCGCCGGCAGCGACCACGGAGCCTTTTCCGACGCGGACACCTTCTAAAATAACGGCGTTCGCACCGATGAGGACGTTGTCTTCGATAATGACCGGCGTAGCGTTAGCGGGTTCGATGACACCGGACAGGACAGCTCCAGCCCCCACATGGACGTTTTTACCGGTCGTTGCGCGGCCGCCTAAAACAGCGCCCATGTCGATCATGGTCCCTTCGCCGACGACAGCCCCGATATTGATGACTGCGCCCATCATGACGACAGCATTTTTGCCGATCGTGGCGTGGTCTCTTATGAATGACCCCGGTTCGATCCGTGCATCCACTTTAGAGGTATCCAGAAGGGGGATGGCGGAATGGCGTCTGTCCTGTTCGATTTCAAGCTCGCTGATCTGTTCGCTGTTAGCTTCGTAAAACGGACTCCAGTCTTTTAGATCGGCAAAGATCGTATAGCTGCCTTCTGATCCGAACACTTTAAACGTCTTCGGGAAAGCGCCTCGTTCAAGCATTGTATTGACGTAAATCTTTAACGGTGTTGATTTTTTTGATTGACTGATATAGGCGATGATTTCTTCCGGGTTGAATGTCTGCATTTTTACACTCCTAAATTGTTATACGTATAATATCCATTTTCTTTCTTTATCAGTTGTTCGGCTACTTTCAAGGCGCCACGCGCAAAGATATCTTTCGACTGGGCAGAATGTTTCACGGAGATGACTTCATCGTGTCCGGCAAACAGGACTTCATGTTCGCCCACGATCGTTCCGCCGCGGATCGTTGAAATGCCGATATCTTTTTTATCACGTTTTTCCGTGACCTGACTGCGGTCATAGACTTCTCTGGCATCGGGACGGGCTTTGTCTTTGATGGCGTCCAGGAGCTTGATAAGTGTGCCGCTTGGGGCATCGATCTTCTGATTATGGTGTTTTTCGATCATCTCGATATCGTAGTCGTCCATCAAGGGAGCGATCGTTTCAAGGAGCTGGGTCACGATATGGACGCCGTAGCTCATGTTGGCACTGAAAAAGACCGGCGCCGTTTCCGCTTTTTTATCCATCAGGTCGAGCAGCGTCTCTTTTTCGCCCGTGGTGGCGATGACCATGGGGATATTAAGGTCAGACGTCAGGATTTTTTTCGTCACTGTCGGGTGAGAAAAGTCGATCAGACAGTCTGCTTCGGGCAAGTCTTCATTTTCAGAGTCAAAAAGCGGATAGGGACAGTCATTCTCTTCAGCGGGTGAAAGAACACCGACGATCTCGTGTCCGTTCGCTTCAGCCAGCTTGGCGACCCGTTTATTCATCGCGCCGTATCCGACAAGGAGTAGTTTCATATCAATCGTCCTTTCTTGTGTGGTCAAAGAGTTCAGTCAGGATATCCTGAGCAGACGATTCCAGTGGCACTAAAGGCAGACGCAGAGAATAGTCGCCGAACCCCAAGTGACTGGTCAATACTTTGATCGGGATCGGATTGACATCCACGCCCAAGGCATCCGCCAAGGGGAAAAGTCTGTGGCTGAGTTCAGCGGCTTTTTTCGGATATTTCTGAGCGGCTTCGTACATCTCTTGATACTCTTTTGGCAGGGCATTGGCCAGCACAGAGATCAGACCGTGTCCGCCCAGAGAATAGAAAGGCAGGGCCAGGTCATCATTGCCGCTGTAGAAGGAAAAGCTGTCGTCCACGACATACTGGAGACGATTGAGATGAGCCAGATCACCGGTCGCATCTTTCAGACCCACGATATTGGGATGCTGAGCCAGGACTTCCAGCGTTTCCGGAGCGATGGTCATGCCTGTACGGGCCGGCACATCGTATAAGATGATCGGGATGGTCACAGCTTCAGCAATCGCTGTAAAGTGAGCCAGCAGGCCTTTCTGACTGGTTTTATTGTAATAAGGCGTGATCACTAAAAGGGCATCCACACCGAGTTTTTCTGCCTCTCTGGAATGGGCGATGGCATCGGCCGTGTTGTTCGAACCTGTTCCGGCAATGACCGGGATGTCTCCGTCAGCCACATCGATCGCGATGGACAAGAGGGTGGATTTCTCTTTCTTTGTCAGTGTGGAACTTTCGCCTGTCGTACCATTGACGACGAAGGCCTGGATGCGGTTCTTTTTAAGAAACGTCAGGTGACTCTTGAAGCTGTCATAGTCGACGCTTTCATCTGTAAAGGGTGTGGTGACAGCAGCAGCTGCTCCGGTGAATAATCGTTTCATTAGCGTTCTTCCTTTCTGAGTAGGAGTTCTTCAAGAATCTGTACGGCATTCAGTGCGGCACCTTTCAAGATGTTGTCACTCACTGACCATAAATGATAGGTGTTTTTAAGACTGTTGTCTTTTCTGATCCGTCCGACAAAGACGCCTTCTTTACCGGCGGCATCCAGTGGTGTCGGATACAAGCCGTTTGACGGGTCGTCCATAAGAATGATACCAGGGAAGTCGGCCAGGACAGCTTTCAGTTCTTGAACAGTCGGTTCTGCTTCCAGCGTAACATTGATGGCCACTGCATGTGCGTGAGGGACAGGGACACGGACGCAGGTCGCTGTCACGGCAATGGATGCATCGTTCAGTATTTTCTGTGTCTCCCTGATCATTTTGTCTTCTTCTTTCGTGTAGCCATTGTCTAAAAAGACATCGATCTGGGGGATCACATTATGATAGATCGGTTTAGGATAATTCAAAGGTCCTTCCCCATGCTCACCGCGCTCCAGATCCTCGATACCCTTCCAGCCGGAACCGGAGACGGACTGATAGGTCGTGTAGGCCACACGCTTGAGGCCAAAGGCATCCGCAAGAGGCTTCAGAGGAACCACAGACTGGATGGTCGAGCAGTTTGGGTTGGCGATGATGCGACGATCGAGACTGGCTTTGTTGACATCAGGCACGACCAGATCGATCGTGGGATCCATACGCCAGGCGCTTGAATTGTCGATCACGACCGCTCCAGCTTTTTCAAACAGGGGAGCGAACCGAAGGCTGGTATCGCCTCCGGCAGACATCAGGACATAGTCATATCCGCCATCTGTTTTTTCCTCTGTCAGTTCTTCAACGACATAGGTCTTTCCTTTATAGGTCACTTCTTTGCCTGCTGAACGGGCGGAAGAAAAAAGGGTAATGGATGAATACGGGATATTCTTCAGTTCTAGCATCTCCAGCATGGTCTTACCTACAAGACCGGTGGCACCGACTACGGCAATGTTTAGCATAAAATCATCCTTTCTTTTCTGATCGACTACAAATTGAATGCCTGACACAACAGGCGGGTGGCTTTCTCGCCGTTCTTTTCATCCACCACATAAGAGACACTGATCTCAGAGGTCGTGACCTGATAAAAGGGGATGTCTGAGGCCAGCAGCGTCTTGAATATTTTCGAAGCGACACCGGTCATGTCTCGCATACCCGCCCCGATAACTGAGAGCTTGCAATAAGTTGTTTCGATTTTAACGTAAAGATTCACATAAGACTCTTTTAATGACTCGAACAAGTGATTCAGTTCGCGTTCTTCAGATTCTTTAAAGGTGAACGACAGCTGAAGACCATCCTGATTCTGGATCTGTGAAATCATATCGATATTGATCTCAGCTTCTTCCAGTTTTATGAATAAATCGGTCAGGAATGTTTTGGTTTCCAGTGGATAGGTAATGGTGACATGAGCCATTTCTTTATCTAAAGCGACCCCTGTCACAGCTTTGCGTTCGAGCATTTGATCATTCGGCACGATCCATGTTCCTTTCTCTTTCGATAGTGTTTTCCCTAAGTATATCGGAATGTTATGGTTGTTAGCTAATTCGACGCTGCGTGTTTCAAGCACACCGGCACCCAAGGCAGACATTTCCATCATTTCTTCAAATGAGATCATTTCCCACCGTTTTGCTTCAGGAAAAATACGGGGATCTGTACTGAACACGCCACTGACATCGGTGTAGATCTCGCAGGGGCAGTCTAGAGCAGAAGCGATGGCGACCGCCGTGGTATCAGAACCGCCGCGACCAAGTGTCGTCAGTTCGCCGGCTTTATTGAAGCCTTGAAAACCGGCAACGATCAGCAGGTCATGGGTCTCAAACAGTTCTTCCAAAAATTCTGTTTTAATGGAAGAGATTTTACTCTTCAAGTGTTTACCTGTCGTTTCGATCCCAGCCTGATAACCCGTCAGCGGTTTGGCCCGGACACTCAAGTCATTCAAGGCCAGTGACAGGAACGAGATCGTCTGCTGCTCGCCTGTATTTAAAAGCATGGCTAGGTCTTTGTCGTTCGGATTAGCTGTCAGGTGACGCACGGACGCCAGCAGGTCATCTGTGGTTTTCCCCATAGCTGAGACAACGACGATCAGCTGTTCATCTTGTTCGATACGTGTTTTGAGGTAGCCGGCGATTTCTTTGATTTTAAGAAAATCCGCCACGCTTGATCCTCCAAATTTTAATACACTTCGTTTCATAGCGACTCCTTTTCTATAAGTGATCGGGGAGAAAGCTTGTTATATACAAAAAAACAAGCCGGGAATGCCGACTTGTTCGCAAATAGATATCGTCACAAGCGGAAGCACTCCGTTAAGCCTATAGCTTTACGGCAGTCTGCATATTCTTCATATACAGCCCAACAGCCTGTTTTCTGTAAAAAACAGACGATTTCGGCAAATTTCCCTTTCCTCAGCTTCAGACTTACAGGTCCATTTAAAGAGAGTACTAATGATTTTTGCGCCTCATCCAGTCATTTAATTATTAACTTTATGTTTTTAAGCTTATCAAATTTTAATGTTAATGTAAACAGCTAATCATTGAAAGTATGCGTCAAGTTTTTCTCGGTAACCTTTAACTAGTAGAATTAAACAGAAAGTATGTTATATTAACTTTTTTAGGAAAATGCCCGGCCTAATTTTCCAATGAAGCTACTCACAGGGCCATAGTTGGATATCTTCCCAGTTTGAACAGTGCGTGTAGTTGAACGAGGCTTTTTCAAAGCCTGACGTACTGCTCCTTTAAGATCTTCACCTAACGGTTCAACGATAGAATCAACTTCTGTGGACAAAGCTTTTTTCAGAAGACTGTTTTGTTCTGCTGTTAGTAATGCTACGACATTAGCTACACCTGACTTTGTCCAACTACGTCCCTGCCTTTTCGTCCGGTAACTATACACACGATGTCCAGTTTCACAAACGCCTGTCCCATCGGACAGGGGGAGATCACGTTGTTTAAAGCTTTTGATGTATTCCCAATTTCTATACAAATATTTTTTCAGTTTTTCAATTTGATCTTTACGTATTGCTTTGCTTTCTTCTGGTATGTCTATCAATCTGCTTTCAGCTGTTGCACAAACGGATTCCACTAATGACCAGTCATGTTTTTTTACAGCCTTTATCATTAATCCTTCCATTTTTTTATCGAAAGATAAACGTTCTTTTAATTTTCGATAGACGTGGTAGGTATCTCTAAAATGTTCATGCCGATGACAATAGCCAACGATAGTGTCAAATTTATCTTTTTCATATCCACTTCCTCCATCACTGTTTGTGATGACAAGTGTCTCTTTCAAGTCATAGACTTGATTTAAGTAATGAGCAGCTTGCTTAAAAGCATCTTTACTAGAATCTAAACTTGAAAATGCCATTTTGTTTATAAGCGTATGTCTCTGCTTCTTTTTATCAATACCTTCATGTACGATGACGCGATGAATGGTCGGGGAGTCGCCTTGCCTTCCTTTGACAAGCAAACCATCACCTTCAATATATAATGCTTTTACCTTCTTTCGCTTAGTCTTAGGAAGATTTGATTTATAGTTATATTTAGACAGATAGTGTTGAACCTTTTCTCCAACCTCTTGCGTTACACGGTGAATGGTAGAATGGCTAGCTGTCACAGAACTACTTATCAGAAGAGACTTTTTGGCTTGTCTATAAGGCATATTAGCCCCCAATTGAGCCATAACCTTTTGAGTGTTGGGAGAGTAGCGCTTATACTTTTGTAAGCCTAAGGCTTCATCCAAAGCAATAAAAGATGGTTTCCCTTCTTTTCTTAGTCGTCTCCGATAGTAAGTGATCTTACCAAATACAAATTGAACAGTTCGAGGTTCAATATTGTCTACATGCCAGCCTTTATGTTTATACTGCTGGTAAAGTTCTTTATCTATTCTCTCTATGGCATGCTGCATTAACCATTCATTCCAACCTTGAAACCAAAGGTTTAAATTATTTTCTATATCAATAACAGATTCTTCGTTCTTCCAGAGTTCAACTATTTGTGATATTATATGATTCATAACGAGGCCTCTTTTCTACTGGTGTGGTAACTACTAGATTAAAGGTCTCGTTTCTTTTTGTCTAGAAAACGAAATGATATCACTAACCGAGAACTATTTTACACTAAC
>NZ_FOBL01000018.1 GCF_900109825.1 Alkalibacterium putridalgicola
ATGGAGGATATGAGTGAACAGTATGAGCAAAGAAATGTCGTACTCGAGAGGCACTGAATGTCTGAGTGAACACTTTTGATGTTGAGATGTCGTTCTCGAGAGGCACTGAGTATCTGAGTGAACATTTTTGAGGGTGAGATGTCGTGCTCGGGAGTCTGCGAATGTTCGAGGGAACATTTTTACATCAAGTATGCTTTTGGACCGACATGAAACCCTGCACTTTTGAAAATAATCAAGGAAATCATAGAAGCATATGACTCAATCAAGCGGTGCATAATCTCTGACAAGATGTATGGAAAGAAGGCGTCAGTTTCTGTTATAATAAAACAATGTATGAACACCTGAAAGGATGAAAAAAGTGGTACTGCGAGAAGATATTTTACAGGGGATGAACCCCAGGCAGAGAGAGGCTGTTGCTCACACCGAAGGGCCGTTACTGATCATGGCCGGAGCCGGCTCAGGCAAAACGCGTGTGCTGACACACAGGATCTCTTATCTGATACAAGAAAAAGGCGTGAATCCATGGAACATATTGGCGATCACCTTTACCAACAAAGCCGCTTCAGAAATGAAAAGTCGAGTGGCTTCACTTGTGACAGATGGCGGACTGGATGTTTGGGTCTCGACCTTTCACTCCATGTGCGTGCGGATTTTAAGAAGAGAGATCGACCACATCGGATACAGTTCGAGTTTTACGATCGCTGATCCCGGTGAACAGCTGACCTTGATCAAAAAAATACTTAAACGACTGAATATCGATCCGAAAAAATACAACCCGAGAGCGATCCTTTCGGAAATCAGTAATGCAAAAAACAACCTTCAAAATGAGAAAGAATATCGCGTGGAAGCGACGGATTACTTCGGTAAGATCGTAGCGGACTGCTATGATCACTACCAGCGTGAGCTGAGACAGGCGGAAACGCTGGACTTTGATGACCTGATCATGCTGACGGTTCGTCTGTTCGAAGAACACAAAGATGTCCTGCAGTACTATCAGACAAAATTCCAGTATATCCACGTGGATGAATATCAGGATACCAACCATGCCCAGTATAAACTTGTCAACCTTCTGGCTGAACGGTTTAGAAATATCTGTGTCGTGGGTGACGCTGACCAGAGTATCTACGGCTGGCGCGGGGCTGATATGGAAAACATCCTGAACTTTGAACGGGATTACAAGGATGCGAAAGTCGTTTTACTGGAGCAGAATTACCGTTCTACGAAAAATATCCTGAAAGCGGCCAATGATGTCATCTCGCATAACTCCAAACGAAAAGATAAAAGCCTATGGACGGATAAAGACGGTGGCGAATCCATCACCTACTATCGTGCAGGCAATGAACACGAAGAAGCGCGCTATGTCATTCAGCATATCCAGCAGGAACTGGAAAAAAATTCGAATCGGGAATACGGCGATTTCGCCGTATTATACCGGACCAATGCCCAGTCCCGTGTAATGGAAGAAACGCTGATCAAGACAAACATCCCTTACCGTATGGTCGGCGGACATAAGTTCTACGATCGTAAAGAGATCAAGGATGTCCTGGCGTATCTCACACTCATCGCCAATCCTAAAGACAATCTCAGTTTTGCGCGAGTTGTCAATGAGCCTAAACGCGGTATCGGAGCGAGCACAGTCGAAAAGCTGGCGCTGGCAGCAGAAGAAATGGGCTGGAGTTTGTATGAAGCGGCGCTGAATGCAAACAGCATCAACTTGTCAGCACGTGCTGCCAAGAAAGTTGAAGGCTTTGCTCTGATGATCCAGGATTTCCGAAAAATGGCAGAGTTTTTGAGCATCACAGAGCTGACCGAAGAAGTACTGAACAAGTCGGAATACCTGCCGACCCTAAAAAAAGAACGCACACTTGAGGCAGAAACGCGTGTCGAAAATATCGAGGAATTCCTCACAGTAACGAATCAGTTCGATAAAGAGGAACAGGAAGATGACAGTCTGATCGCTTTCCTGACTGACTTGTCACTCATTTCGGACATCGACAAGCTGGAAGAAGAACCGACGAGCGAGATCACACTGATGACTTTGCATGCCGCCAAAGGTCTGGAGTTCCCGATCGTTTTCCTTATCGGGATGGAAGAGGGACTTTTCCCGCTCTCCCGTGCTGAAATGGAAGAAGAAGAAATGGAAGAAGAAAGACGTCTGGCCTATGTTGGGATCACGCGGGCCGAAGAGAAACTGTACCTGACCAACGCCATGTCCCGTGCCCTGTATGGCCGTGTCCAGTCTAATCGTCCTTCCCGTTTCCTGGAAGAAATGGATGATGACGTTCTGGATGTCGAGGAATCGAATTCACTAAAACCCTTCTCAAGCGGGATGTATAAAGGCTTTGGGAGCAGTTCAAATGACCCATTTGATAAAAAGACGAAGAAAAGAAAAAATTATGTCTCGCATGCCACAGGAAACAGCGGTGCTGAAAAATTGGAGTGGCAAGTGGGAGAAAAAGTTAAGCATAAGGTTTGGGATGTCGGGACAGTCGTGAAAGTCAGTGGCGAAGGCGACGACCTGCAGCTGGATATCGCCTTCCCCGGCATAGGCATCAAACCCTTACTGGCAAGTTTTGCACCGATTGAAAAAATCTAAGTGTAGAAAGGATAATCCAATGGCTGAAGAAATAAGTTTTGATCAGGCGAGAGAACGGATAGATGAACTGAAAGTACTGCTGGATAAGTACAGTCATGAGTATTATGTGCTGGATCAGCCTACTATCCCGGATGAAGAATATGATCAATTGTATAGAGAATTAGTTGAATTGGAAGAAAAATATCCGACACTGGTTCAGAATGATTCACCGACGCAGCGTGTGGGTGGATCGTTACTGGAAGGTTTTGAAAAGGTCCAGCACGACATACCGATGCTGAGTCTGGACAATGCCTTCTCGAAAGAGGAACTGCAGGATTTCGACCGGAAAGTCTCTCAGATACTGGAAGACCAGCCGTATACCTACCACTGTGAACTGAAGATGGACGGGCTGGCTGTGTCTCTCAAATATGAGAACGGTAAATTCAAGCAGGCGGTCACCCGGGGGAATGGCTCTGAAGGCGAGAATGTAACGGCAAACGTGAAAACGATCCGTTCCATTCCATTATCGTTAAAAGAACCGCTCACCCTGGAGGCACGCGGTGAGATCTACATGCCTAAGTCATCCTTCATTGCACTGAATCAGCAGCGTGAAGAACAGGGAGAAGCCGTGTTTGCCAATCCGAGGAATGCTGCAGCCGGAACGATAAGAAATTTAGATCCTAAAGTCACAGCTTCGAGAAACCTCAGTGTTTTCTTATATTCACTCGCCCAGCTGGACGGGAAAGAAGTGCAGAGTCAGTCAGAAGCCTTGGCACTCCTTGATGATCTGGGGCTGAAAACCAATCCCGAACGGCGTGTCTTTGAATCGATCGACGAGGTTTGGGACTTTGTCGAAGAATATCAGGAGAAGAGAACAGAGCTGCCTTATGAAATCGACGGGATCGTTATTAAAGTGAATGAACTGGATAATCAGGAAAAAGCCGGATTCACAGTCAAGGCACCGAGATGGGCGATCGCTTATAAATTCCCGGCAGAAGAAGCAGAGACCCTGCTGAAAACGATCGAATGGTCAGTCGGGCGTACTGGGGTCGTTACCCCAACGGCTATCATGGATCCTGTTCAGCTTGCCGGTACGACGGTCCAGCGTGCGAGTCTGCACAATGTGGACCTCATGAAGGAAAAAGATATCCGGCTGGGGGACACCGTCGTCGTACGTAAAGCAGGGGACATCATTCCTGAAGTAGTCAAGGTCAATAAGGACAAGCGACCGGAAGACAGTGAGCCTTATGACTATCCGACCCACTGCCCGGCATGTGACAGCGAACTGATGCATCTGGAAGACGAAGTCGCTTTGAGATGTATGAACCCCAGCTGTTCCGCTCAGGCCAAAGAGAAGCTGACTCATTTTGTTTCCCGAAATGCCATGAATATCGAAGGGCTAGGCGAGCGCATCGTGGAACAGATGTACGATGAATCGCTTGTCAAAGATCCGGCAGATCTTTATTACCTGGAAAAAGGCAAGTTACTGACATTGGACAAAATCGCCGATAAGTCAGCAGACAATTTACTTAAAGCAATCGAAGACTCAAAAGAAAATTCACTGGAACGGTTGATCTTCGGTTTAGGCATTCGCCACGTTGGTGCGAAAGCGGCGCGTCTTCTAGCTGAAGAGTTCATTACGATGGCCCAGTTGAGGCAGGCCTCTAAAGAAGCGATCGAGGCCATCGAAGGACTGGGTGAAACGATCGCGGAAAGTATCCATGCCTTTTTCGAACTGGAAGAAGTGGATAAGCTGCTTCAGAAACTGAAAAAAGCCGATGTGAACATGGAATATAAAGGCAAACGTAAAGAAGAAATCGAACGATTGTCTACCTTCTTTACCGATAAGACACTAGTTATTACAGGGAAACTTGAACAGTTTACGCGTAATGAACTGAAAGAAAAATTGACCGATCTTGGTGCCAAGGTCACAGGAAGCGTGTCAAAGAATACGGACTTCCTGATTGCGGGTGAAGAAGCCGGCAGCAAATTGACCAAAGCCCAGGAACTGAATGTGCCTGTATTAACCGAACAGCAAGTCCTTAAGGAGATTGATGAATGATTAGAATAGAGAGTGAGAACGCGTGAAAAAGAAAACAGTTCTCAGTTTAGTAATTGCCCAAGCTTTGTTTTTTGCGGCCTGCAGTGCTTCACCGGACAGTACTGATACCAATGAATCAGGTCAGGAAGAGGATCAGACGCAGGAAACGGTAAATCAGCTGGACGAAGATGAAGTCACAACCATAGAAGAACAGGTAGATGCGGACTATTACAGACCCGTTATTACAGAGGATGGGACGTATGCGCCGAGTCAGAACAGAGGGATCACGCGCAGTCTGAATTCCAGTGTGAATATGCGCATGTTCGAGATCGATCTGATGCGTCACTCACAGACCTACTTCCCGACGGATGACCATTTCTTCCAGGAAGGTCAATACCTTTCTTCCGACCTGGTCAGTAACTGGTTAAGAAGAGAACAGCTTCCTCAAGAAAATGAAAATGCAAAGGAAGGGGAAGAGGCTGAAACAGAAGAGGTAGAAGAAATCGATGAACAGATGCAGGGACTCAATCCACCGGAAAATAACAGTGAGAATTCTGAGGACCGTGTACCGAACGTCTTGAATTCGATACTGGAGCAGAATTTTTATGTTCAGACAGAGAATGGTCTGGAACTGGCCGGAGTGAGTATCGGTCTCGCACTGAACTCGGTCGATTATTATCAGCTCGAACAATTTGGTGCAACGTATGAGCAGGAGATCCCCCGTGAAAAGGTCCTTGAAGAAGGACAACGAATGGGAGAAGAAGTTGCCTCCCGCATAAGAAATATCGAAGGGCTGGAAAATGTCCCGGTCATGATCGGCTTGTATGAACAATCGACACAGGATGATCTGGCTCCCGGTACGTTTATCGCTGAAGGGTTAGTCGAAGAGGGCGAATCCACAGTGTCGGACTGGACCATGATCAATGAAGACCGCATCGTGTTCCCGCTGGAAGGAATGCAGAGTGCGGAAGGCAATAACTTTGCCAACTTCAGATCAGAAGTTGAAGGGTTCTTCCCGAATGTAAGCGGCGTGACCGGTTTGGGGCATTATATCGAAGACCAGCTTATGAATCTGGAAATAACCATCACGACTCAGTTCTACGGCAAAGGGGAGATCATTGCTTTCACACAATTCTTGAATGAAGCAGGGAAAACCTACTTACCGGGTAATGTATCCACTCAAATCAATGTGGAGTCATTGAACGGCATGGAATCTTATCTGAACAGAGAAGCTGATCAGGAAGATTATGAGGTGTATATTTTCAATTAACAACAAGGATCAATTAAACAGACGAGAGGAATGATCACATGGCTATAAACGAAGAAACAGTCAAGCAGGTCGCCAAGCTGGCTAAACTTGAAATAGAAGAAGAATCTATCCATGCTTTCACAAAAGAGATCGATCAAATCGTAGATATGGTTGAACAGCTGGAAGAATTGGACACAGAAGGTGTAGAAGGCACCTATCACGGACTGCCGCAAAAGAACGTCTGGAGAGAAGACAAGGTTCAAAAAGGAACGGACAGAGAAGAACTGTTCAAAAATGTCAAAACAAGAAAAGATGGCTATATCGAAGTTCCTGCCATGTTTGATAATGGGGGGAGTGAAGCGTAATGAACTTTTTGGATTATACTTTAGAAGATTTACACGAAAAATTGGTGAACAAGGAGTTCACAGCCGTCGAATTGATGGAATCTGTCTATGAGAACATTGAAGAGACGGATGAGAAGGTCGGAGCGTTTCTGACGTTGAACAAAGAAGACGCACTGGCAGCCGCACGAGAAGCGGATGAGAAAGGCATCGACCCTGACAATGTCCTGAGCGGATTACCTGTGGGGATCAAGGATAACATTTCTACGAAGGGTGTCAGAACAACGGCAGCTTCTAAAATGCTGGAAGATTTCGTTCCGGTATATGATGCTACAGTCGTGGAAAAACTGAAGCAGGCAGGGATGATTTCTGTCGGCAAACTGAACATGGATGAATTTGCCATGGGCGGATCGACAGAAAATTCTGCCTTAAAAATCACACGAAACCCTTGGGACCTGTCAAAAGTTCCCGGAGGCTCGTCAGGTGGCTCGGCAGCAGCCGTTGCAGCCGGTCAGGTTCCGGTCTCACTTGGTTCAGATACAGGCGGATCGATCAGACAACCCGCATCCTTCACCGGTCTTGTAGGCATGAAACCCACTTACGGCCGTGTTTCCCGTTTTGGTCTGATCGCCTTTGGCTCAAGCTTGGACCAGATCGGACCGTTCACGCGTACAGTTAAAGACAATGCACTGGTACTTAACGCGATCAGCGGTACGGACGATAGAGACGGTACCTCTTACCGCGGGGAAACGCCTGACTTTACTGAAGGAATCGATAAAGGGGTCAAAGGCCTGCGTATCGGTGTGCCGAAAGAATACTTCCATGAAGATGCAAAAGAAACAGAAATCGTGGAATCCGTACGTAAAGCCCTTGACATGTATAAAAAGATGGGTGCTGAGATCGTAGAAGTCAGCCTGCCGCATTCCAAATACGGTATTCCGGCTTACTACATCATCGCCTCTTCAGAAGCATCCAGTAACTTGCAGCGTTTTGACGGCATCCGTTATGGCTACCGTTCAGAAAACATTGGTTCTCTAGAAGATATTTATGTCAAATCCCGTTCAGAAGGCTTTGGCTTGGAAGTGAAACGCCGTATCATGCTTGGAACGTTCTCATTAAGTTCCGGTTTCTATGATGCCCACTTCAAAAAAGCGGCTCAGGCTCGAACGCTGATCAGACAGGACTTTGAAAAAGCCTTTGAAGATGTGGATGTATTAGTTGCACCGACAACGACATCGACAGCGTTTGAGATCGGTGGAAAAATCGATGATCCCCTGGCTATGTATATGGCAGACGTATTAACTGTTCCAGTCAATCTGGCAGGCGTCCCGTCACTGTCCATTCCATGTGGTTTCTCTGAAGACTTGCCGGTCGGCATGCAGATCATCGGTAAGCATTTCGATGAACAGACGATCTACAGAGCCGCTTATGCTTATGAACAAGCGACAGATCACCTTGAGAAAAAACCATCATTCAAAGGAGGAGAATAAGCGATGAATTTAGAACCAGTTATTGGGTTAGAAGTGCATGTGGAATTAAAAACCGATTCTAAAATGTTCTCCCCATCTCCCGCACATTTTGGTGCCGAACCGAACACGAATACGAATGTGATCGACTGGGGCCATCCAGGCGTTCTGCCGGTCGTGAACAAGCGTGCAATCGAATTCGGCATGAAAGCGGCTTTGACTTTGAACTGCAGCATCGCCAACGACACGAAATTCGACCGTAAAAACTACTTTTATCCGGACAATCCAAAAGCTTATCAGATCTCACAGTTCGACAAGCCAATCGGTTATGACGGCTGGATCGAAATCGACGTCAAAGGCGAAAAGAAAAGAATCCGTATCGAACGTGTTCACTTGGAGGAGGATGCCGGAAAGAACACGCACGGTGATAACGGGTCTTCATACGTTGACTTGAACCGTCAGGGCACCCCGCTGATCGAGATCGTATCTGAAGCGGACATGCGCTCGCCTGAAGAAGCGCAGGCTTATCTGGATACAGTGAAACAGCTGATTCAGTTCACCGGTGTTTCCGATGTTAAGATGCAGGAAGGCTCTATGCGCTGTGACGCCAACATTTCACTGCGCCCAGTCGGTCAGGAAGAGTTTGGAACAAAAACAGAACTTAAGAACCTGAACTCCTTCAATAACGTCAGAAAAGGGCTGGAACACGAAATCAAGCGTCAGGAAAAACTCCTGAATGCCGGCGGAGAGATCCAGCAGGAAACAAGACGATTCGATGAAACAACAGGCGAGACCATTCTTATGCGTGTCAAGGAAGGTTCAAGTGACTACCGTTACTTCCCGGAACCAGACATTCCAAACCTTGAGATCAGTAGCGACTGGATCGAAGACGTGAGAGCTTCGCTTCCTGAAATGCCGAAAGAACGCATGGAAAGATACGTGAAAGACTATAACCTGCCAGAATATGATGCCGGCGTATTGACTGCGACAGTCGAAATGTCCGACTTCTTCCAGGAAACGGTCGACCACGGTGCGGATCCTAAACAGGCTTCAAACTGGCTGATGGGTGAAGTATCAGCTTACTTGAACAGTGAGCATCTGGAACTGCATGAAACAAAACTGACCCCTAAAGCACTGGCTGAAATGATCAACCTGATCGCTGACGGGACGATTTCTTCCAAGATCGCCAAGAAAGTCTTCAAAGAACTCATCACTAAAGGCAGCGATGATGTGAAGGCTTTAGTCGAAGACAAAGGCTGGGTCCAGTTGAGTGATCCTGCTAAACTTCTGCCGATCATATCTGATATCCTTGATCAGAACGAACAGTCTATAGAAGACTATAAAAACGGTAAAGACCGTGCCTTAGGCTTCCTAGTTGGTAACGTGATGAAACAGACAAGAGGAAAAGCGAATCCTGGCGTCGTCAACAAGCTTCTGAAAGAAGAGATGGACAAGCGCTAGGAGAGATTTGAAAAAGGGGGGTGGATGGACGGTGAGAAAACGTGCGCGTTTGATTTACAATCCGACATCCGGTCGTGAAACATTAAAAAGGCAACTGCCTGATATTTTAAATGAATATGAAAAGGCCGGTTATGATACCAGTGCCTTCTGTACCACGCCTGAACCGCTCAGTGCTCAAAAGGAAGCAGACCGCTGTACAAGAGACGGCTTTGACCTTATCGTTGCAGCGGGCGGGGACGGAACGATCAATGAGGTCGTCAACGGCATGTCTCCGCATATTGATCGTCCCAAGCTGGCCATCATACCATCAGGAACGACGAATGACTACGCCAGGGCACTCAAGATCCCGCGCTATGATTTTGTCAAAGCAGCGCAGCTCATCCATAAGAATCAGACTGTACACATGGATATCGGGCGAGTCAAGACGAAGACAGAAGACATGTTCTTTATGAATATCGGAGCAGCCGGCTTCTTGACAGAAGTCACTTATGATGTGCCGCCAAACATGAAATCACTGTTCGGCTCACTTGCTTATTTCGTTAAAGGAGCCGAACTGCTTCCACGTGTCGGTAAAGTCCCAGTCAAAATAACCTATGATGACGGTGTCTATGAGGGCGTCGCCTCACTGATTTTCGTTGCCTTGACGAATTCCGTCGGTGGATTTGAAAAAATCGCTCCGGATAAGATGCTGGGTGACGGAAAATTCACCCTGATCATCGTTAAGACGACAAACTTTGCCGAGATCCTGCGTCTGATAACAATGCTGATGAACGACGGCAGACATACGCAGCATCCCAAAGTACTGTACAAAAAAACGAGTTATGTTAAAGCTGAAACTCAGAACAATCAACAGCTGATGATCAATATCGACGGAGAATACGGCGGCGATGCTCCCGCTGAATTCACCATGTATAAACAGCACCTGGAAATCGTGACAGATCTGGACCGCATGCAGCTGTCTATCAATACACGTGACTTGATGACAGAAGAAAAAGAAGAAGAGTTCAAAAAACGCGTAATGGAGCTGCAAGATAAAGAAGAAGAATAATTAAAGCGCACAGCCTGAAAACTGTGCGCTTTCGTCTTTTACAGGAAACCTGTATACTTTAATTGAGACGTCATCGCAAACAAGCGAAAAAAGGAGAATACCATGAGTAACAGCACAAAGAAATTCAAAGCACCAGTAGATAAAAACGAGACCTATCAGGGAGAGATCGTCGATCTGACACATGAGGGACTAGGCGTCGCCAAAACCGACCACTACCCGCTGTTCATCGAAGGAGCTCTCATTGGAGAAACCATCGAATTCAAAGTCATCAAAGTCGGCAAGTCTTTTGGTGTGGGTAAACTGACAAAAATCATCGACCAGAGTCCAGACCGTGTGGAAGTCAAAGATAAGGCGTATGCACAAACGGGCACGATGCCTTTGCAGCACCTGAACTATAAAGGCCAGCTGGCATTTAAAAAAAGCCAAGTGGAAAACGTCATGCATAAGATCGCTAAATTGCCGGATGTCCCGGTCTTCGATGTCATCGGCATGGAAAATCCTTTCGGCTACCGCAACAAAGCTCAGATCCCTGTAAGAAAAGTCAAAGGCAAGCTGGAGACAGGAGTCTACAGAAAGAACAGCCATGACCTGATCCCGATGGAAGACTTCAAGATCCAGGATCCTGAGATTGACAAGGCGATCGTGACGGTCCGCGACATCATGCGTACCTATAACGTGAAGCCGTACAATGAAAAAGACAACACTGGGAATCTCCGTCATATCCTTGTCCGCCGCGGCTATCATACAGGCGAGATGATGATCGTTCTGGTGACGCGTACACCGAAGCTGTTCCCTGTGAGCAAAATCGTTCCGGATATCCTGGAAGAGCTGCCTAATGTAGTCAGTATCGTTCAGAACGTGAACCCGAAGAAAACGAACGTCATCCTGGGGCAGGAAGTTATCGTCTTGCACGGCGAAGATAAGTATCACGACAAACTGCTGGATCACACCTTTGAGATCTCTCACCGTTCATTCTTTCAGGTCAATACGGCCCAGGCAGAAGTGCTTTACAGCAAAGTCATCGAGTTTGCTGAACTGACGGGAGAAGAAACCGTCATCGATGCCTACAGCGGTATCGGCACGATCACCCTGGCCCTCGCTGAAAATGCCAAGGAAGTCTATGGCATCGAAGTGATCGAACCGGCTGTCGAAGACGCCAAGCGCAATGCGAAGCTCAACGGTGTCGAGAACGTCACCTATCAAGTCGGCGCAGCCGAAGACGTGATGCTGGAATGGAGCAAGGAAGGCCGTTCTGCCGACTTACTAGTCGTCGATCCGCCAAGAAAAGGACTCGATGAACAGTTTATCGACTCCGTCTTAGAAATGAAGCCTAAGAAAATGATTTACGTCAGCTGCAACCCGGCCACACTGGCCCGTGACCTGGCCCTGCTCGTTGAAGGTGGCTATACCGCTCAGAAAGTACAGCCTGTGGATATGTTCCCGCAGACGAGTCATATTGAAAGTGTCACCCTTTTAACGAGATAATCAATATTAAGTATAAAATGACTGATCAAACCAGAGTAGTTTATTCTATTCTGGTTTTTTTGTGCACCATTAAGTTCATTGTTTACATTTCTTATTTTTGTTGCTCAGACTATGAAATGAAGTAATGAAAACTTAAAGATGGTCTTTGAATAGAGTCCGTCCTACGTTTAAAGATTGTTAAGTATGAAATATTCATATACTATATTGTCTTTAATTGATATTAGTCTATAGTGGAATATTCGGCTTCGCTAAAAAAATGGGTAGTGTGTGCCCATATTAAATTTTAGTGCAAAATTAAGGTATTTCGAATTCATTTCCAGAGCTGTATTTTAGTAGAGTATTATATAGGTATTTGTGATAAACTTAACAGTAAGTAGAGACAAATCTGATTTACAGATGTTTATGGCAAAATAAAAATACAACTGCTGTAAACCGATCATACAGGTACAATATTCAAAGACTTTCTTATCCTTGAATTATTACTTTGATATCACTCTTGAAGTGGCAGGAGAAGACGAAGGCCAGAGCGGGTGGAGCATATAAAAGGATTGCACAATACTAAAATGGAAAAGAGGAATTAATATGGAAAATCAAGAGATAGAAAAAAACATTGAAGAATTAAAAAAAGGTGAAAAAGTAAAAGAATTCTTATATAGAAATAAGGCAAAAGCCAAAAATCTGTTAGAAGATAAAGAAAAATTGGAACACACTCTAGAAAGTTTAGAGAAAAAGCTCTCAAAAGTCCCTGTTGCAGGTAAGTACTTACAAGATGTCCCTGTCTTTATATCTTTAGTCAGAGCTTATGTCAATAAAGAGTATACGGAAATTCCATTAGGATCTATCATCGCTATCATTAGTGCTCTAATTTATGTATTTAATGGATTTGATTTTATACCTGATCTTGTCCCGGGGGTGGGATTTGTGGATGATGCTGCGGTGATTGCATTCGCTTACAGTATGGTTCACGATGACGTAGAAGAATATAAAGTATGGAGAGAAGCGAATAAGAAGTAAAACACTGTATTAATGATACTTTTCTAAATCTCGTCGAAAAAAAGGAGGATGTTTTATATGAAAAAGACGGTGAAAATAATTAGTCTGGTTGTTCTTGCTCTTATTATATTTGTAGGAGGCTATTTTTCCGGTAGTGTGAATAGTAATGAAGTTTCAAGAGAAATATTAATTGGATATAATGACAATGAAAATCCAAGTCGAGTAAATTTCCCGGTTACTTTTAATGACAGGGAGAATCAGTCTATCATAGATAATATGCTAATGATTTATTTACATAAGGAGAAAACAGAGAACGGCAATATTGAAGCGGAGAACCCAGATATTTATATCAAAGTAAGCAGTCCGAAACAGTCTGTCGGGTTAATCGATTCAAAAGTTTGGTTTTTGAAAAATGGAGCAGTTATTGGTCTGCGAACCGGGGACAGCTGGGACAATGTAGAATATTATGAGATTGATGAAAGTGAAACGGACTATATTAAGGGAATCATAGATTATCAATAAGAATAAACAGGGTCTTATTGATCCATATGAATATGAATACACCACGCGAAATCAGCTCAGAGAAAAATACCGACCGGAGAACAAAGTAAATTTGTATGAGAGGATTTCAAACAGCGACTAAGATATAAGTACAGAAAATGATTATTACACCCGAGGTTCAATCCTCTTGTTTTCACATCTTTGCTAAAGATCCAGCCGTCGATCAAGTTAGAAAATGGCTACCTGGTCCCCGGGGCGAAATACCGTGGATCCTTTGATAACTGCTTAAAAAAGATGGTCACTAATTTTTTCAAAAACTATAACATTGACCCGGATACCGTGCTGATCGTAGGTGCACCCGGTGTAGAAGACAGTCAGAAAGAGATGGTTTTCGTTCTGCTGAGAGAGAACGGCATTCAACATGCTAGATGGGTGGAGGCTGGTGCTGTGATTTCCAGTCACGGGGGACCCGGAGCTATAGGGATCACAGGGATTGAAAAAACACCAGATTAAAATCAAGAATAAGCAAGATGATCTAAAAAGCGTTAGATTCGCCAATCCAATTTTGCTAGGCAGATTACCTTTGTTAAGTAAGCATCAGTTTATACAGGCAGACTATAGGATAGATACTTTTTTACTGAGAATCAAAAAACTAAAGGAGCCTTGAAGATGTTAAGAAAGAAGGAGTTTTAAAATTTGAAAATAAGTAAAAAAAGTATATTTCTCATACTTTCTATAACCCTTTCAGCGATAGGCATGAGTGTGATAGACGGATTTATTCAGCTGCCATATCTGTACAAATCGATCCTGAAAGTTATCCTGTTCCTAGTCGTTCCAATGGGATACTTTCTTCGATATAATGAAGAATATACTCATTTGAAAAAGCTGTTTATTCCTAGAAAGTCAGATATTAAACTTGCAATTATACTGGGGGCTAGTGTATATGCTGTTATCTTGCTTGCCTATATCGTTTTAAGAAATTTTATCGATTTATCATCCATTCGCGAGTCGTTAACTTCAAGTATCGGTGTCAATGTAGATAATTTTTTATATGTTGCCATTTATATCGCTCTGATCAATTCTCTGCTGGAGGAATTTTTCTTTCGAGGTTTCGCCTTTCTGATTTTGAAGGAAAATGCTGGACGACTTTTTGCATATGTTTTCAGCGCTTTACTGTTTGCTTTATACCATGTGGGTATGACAAGTGGATGGTTCTCTTGGAGTATTTATTTAGTGGCGATGTCTGGGCTGTTTGCAGGTGGCTGTATCTTTAATTATTTAAACGAAAAGTCTGAGAATATATATCCATCGTGGCTAGTACATATGTTTGCCAACTTTGCAATCAACACTGTTGGCTTTATCTTATTTGGCTTAATTTGATTCGTGGATTCTACTTGCTCCATATCAAGTCAGAAAGATGAATGAAAATTTATTAGTTTTAAATCAACTGAAGACTGGTTTATTTGTTAGGCTTTTTAATGAGATCGATAGACGTTTAACGATTGTTCGTCATTAAATGGCAAATACTTCTTCTGTCTTTGATTTTGTATTTATTATCATCTCAACACATATTGAGAGTGTCACACTGTTAACGAGGTAGTCACCATCATATTTATCTAAGATACTTTTAAAGCCAGAATAGTTCATTCTATTCTGGTTTTTTATATACTCTGTCAATAATAAAACGTATACATTTCCAAGGGACTAATGTATGATAAGCACGCCAAGATTGGTATAATTGATTCAAGTGTTAATTATAGCTATCTATTACACC
This sequence comes from Alkalibacterium putridalgicola, assembly GCF_900109825.1. Taxonomy (GTDB): domain Bacteria; phylum Bacillota; class Bacilli; order Lactobacillales; family Carnobacteriaceae_A; genus Alkalibacterium; species Alkalibacterium putridalgicola. Next base: position 14,935 of record NZ_FOBL01000018.1, read on the forward strand.
TTTTCTTTTAATTAGATAAGGGTGAAATGAAGTGGATCATTAGTAAGAATAACAGAATTTCCAAGTTTGAAAAATGCAAAGACTGATTTTATTAGAAGTATAAGAAACTATCAAATCAACGGAGGGGAAACAATGAATAAGTATATCATCACAACGGAAAGTGGTTCAGATCTGTCTAAAGAAATGATCGAGCGCTATAATGTTAAAGTCATTCCGATGCATGTCACAATGGGGGATGAGACGCATCCTGATGGCAGCTTTGATGTTCAGGATGCTTTTGACTATTATGAAAAGACAGGCACTCTTCCTAAAACTTCGGGGACGTCACCACAGGATAATGCGAAGGTTTTCAGACAGGTATTTGAAGAACACCCAGATGCCCATATCATCCACATCGGCTATTCGGCAGTGACCACGGTGTCTTTCAATGCCGCAAAAATCGCAGCTCAAGATTTTGACAATGTCTACCTTGTCGACTCCAAGCATGTATCTATCGGAGCAGCTGCTGTTGTTAAAGCAACGGCTCAGTTCATAGAAACTCATCCTGATACTGGACCTGAGGCAATCATATCTTTTGTCGAAGGCATCAGAGAACGCACCCAGATGGTATTCATGCCTAAGACACTTCAGTATCTAAAAGCTGGTGGCCGTGTCTCAAGTCTGGCTTTCTACAGTGCAAACTTGCTGAAGATCCAGCCGTCGATCAAGCTGGAAAATGGCTACCTAGTCCCTGGAGATAAATACCGCGGTTCTTTTGACAGCTGCTTGAAAAAAATGATCACTAATTTTTTCAAAAAATATGACATTGATCCAGACACCGTCCTAATGGTCGGTGCGCCGGGTGTCTTAGACAGTCAGAAAGAGATGGTTTTCGATCTACTTAAAGAGAAGGGAATAAATAATGCGAAATGGTTAAAGGCGGGCGCAGTGATTTCCAGCCACGGCGGTCCCGGAGCCATTGGTATTACGGGTATTGAAAAAACACCTGAGTAAAGTGGTTGAGATACAAAAAATAAGACATACTTTTTTACTGAAAATGAAAAGTTTAAGGAGTCTAACATATGCTAAGACAAGTAAAAGTAGAAAACGGGGTTGTTCAAGGCTTGCCTGCGGCAGATCCAAGGGTCACATCCTTTAAAGGCATCCCCTTTGCAGCCCCGCCGGTGGGACAGAACCGCTGGCGCGCACCGCAGCCGGCTATTGACTGGGAAGGGACTTTAAAGGCGTTTGAGTTTGCCCCTATATCCATGCAGGCCACGCCGGGATTGAATAAAGAAGATTTTTATGCCAGAGAATGGCATGTGGATCCGGATATTCCTATGAGCGAAGATAATCTCTACCTTAATGTCTGGACACCGGCGAGCAGCACGGATGAAAAGCTTCCAGTTTATGTGTGGTTTTTTGGTGGCGCTTTTCAAGTCGGTTACACTTCTGAGATGGAGTTTGACGGAGAACGTTTAGCGCGCAGAGGTGCCGTGATCGTTACGGTGAATTACCGGCTGAATTCTTTCGGATTTTTAGCCCATCCTGAGATTACAGCAGAAGCACCAGATGCACCGACCAACTTCGGTTTACTCGACCAGCAGGCGGGTATCCAGTGGGTCAAACGTAACATCGAAGCATTTGGCGGTGATCCTAACAATATAACGATCGGCGGACAGTCGGCAGGTGGAGCCAGCGTCATGCACCAGCTGACCGCACCACAAAATGAAGGGCTATTTAACAAGGCTGTGGTTCACAGTGGAATCTTTGCGCGTGTCTACAGGAGCCAGGGGATACCGGGAAGTGGAAAGACTTTAAATCAAGTGGAAAAGGAAGGGGTCAATTTTTTTGACTTTTTAGGGGTATCTTCTCTTGAAGAAGCACGCAAGTTCGATGGTGAAGTGCTCCGCATAAAAGCTCTGGAGTATGAAGTGTTTTGGGGACCCGTTATAGATAAACAGTTTGTGATGGGGGATGCGTTCAAGCTTTTTCTAGAAAACAAACGCCTGATGGTACCGATGATGCTCGGTCATACATCCTCTGAGTTCTTTAGTAAACCGAATGTATCCAGTCTGGATGAATTTAAAAAAATGGCAGTTAATAAATTCGGTTCGGATGCGGACGAGTTCTTAAAGTTATGCCACTTCGAATCAAATGATTTGGATGAGATCAAAAAGAACGCTTCTGTCAGCACGATCGAATATGCGGTACGTGTCGCCGGAAAGGCCAATTCCGACAAGGAAGCCAACACACCTCTTTACTATTATAATTTTGATCCGGAAATACCGGGTTCGGATAAGCCGGGACCCTTCCACTCTGCTGACTTGTGGTTCTTCTTTGAAACCCTTGCTAAAGGATGGCGGCCCTTTGTAGGCAAGCACTATGATCTGGCGCGTTTGATGAGTAATTATCTGGTCAACTTCATATCCTCCGGCGAGCCGAATGGAAAAGATTCGACCGGGGAAGACATGCCGAAGTGGGAACCCTACACGTATGAGGAACCGTACGGCATGGTCTTTGGTGATGAAGCTGATTTCGCGAGGGAACAGCCTGATGATTTGATGACCTTTCTGGTCGAGCAGTATTTTAAAAATGAACAGGAAAACAGCTAGGTCATACGGTGTCAATCAGCAATACAAGAACACGAGCAGCTTTACTAGATAATATTCCATATTAACTGCACATTTTTTCTAACATAACTGACTTGTTTGAGTACCGGGTAAAACGAAAAGAGAGAGGCGGCTAAGAATGAAGAAGTTCATGATAGTGTGTCTGCTTTCAGTAGCTTTAGTCTCTGGGTGTTCAGATACAGAAGAGCGACCATCCACACCTGATCCGGATATGTCTTCCGATGAACAGGAAAACGGTGGACAGAATGATGAGCAGGACGATCAGGAAAATATTGACGAGGCAGAGCAAGAAGAGCAAGAAATAATCGACGAACCAGAGAGCGTTGCAGAAAATCTCGAGATACCCTGGACGATCGAAAAAGAGGGAGAAACTTTTTTCCTGACAGAGAGGACTGGCTCGATCACACGAGTTGAAGATGGAGAAGCTGAAAGACAAAAAGTGGAGCTGGAACGGGAACTGTCTCTGGTTCCTGAAGCAAGACTTTTAGGATTCGTACTGGATCCAGAGTTCTTGGAAAACGATACAGCATATGCCTATTACACCTACGAAGGCAGCAATGGACCGATGAACCGAATCGTTACTTTACAGTTAGGTGACGGTGTCTGGCAGGAAGAGAATGTCCTATTGGATGAGATCCCAAGTGGAAGAGTGCACCATGGTGGCCGGATGAAGATCGGTCCTGATGATAAGCTCTACGCAACGACCGGTGACGCTTCTGTACCAGAACTGGCACAGGATCTGGATTCGCTGGCAGGTAAAATTTTGCGGATGGAACGTGATGGATCGGTCCCGGCTGACAATCCTTATTCGGACTCCTATGTTTACAGTTATGGTCACCGAAATCCTCAAGGGCTTACGTGGTCATCTGACGGGACACTATATGCAAGTGAGCACGGCAATGATGCAAATGATGAAATCAACCGGATAGAAGCGGGGGAAAATTACGGCTGGCCGATCATTGAAGGCAATGAGGAAGAGGAGGGAATGATCACACCGATTTTCACTTCTGGAGAGGATGAGACCTGGGCCCCTTCTGGAATGGCTTACTATGAAGGAAAACTATATGTTGCAGGATTGAGAGGATCCGCAGTGTATGTCTTTGATATTGAGGCAGAAGAACAGCGAGAAGTGATCTCTGGTTTTGGCCGCATTCGTGATGTAGTTATAGAAGATGAACTGCTTTATTTCATCAGCAACAACACAGATGGTCGCGGAGATCCGGAAGAAAATGACGATCAGCTTTATCGGCGCTCTGTGCCAGAATAAGGTAATAGAAGACCCCGGATAAAGCATAGTCGCTTTTTCCGGGGTCTCCTAAAGTCGTTTACATTAAAATAATAAGTTACTGCAGAAACTAAATTTCAAAGGTTGTGGGACCCTCTAGTGTTAATTCAAACGGTCCGGGTGTAACTGAAGCGTTTGTTCTTTTTGAGCCGTAAAAATCGGTATCCAAGCAATAAGGTGACCTGTCGGGCTGTTCATACTTCATCTCAGCATGATATGTTTCACCGAGTAAATCAGTATCGACGACCAAATCAGTGGTTTCCCGCACCAGCTCAGGCTCCGTATATAGAACGGTTACTTTACCTTCAGCGGTATCTGTTTCTACTGTGACACCTTTCTGTTCGTAAACTTCAGCTTTGGGTTCATGGCTGCTTGGTACTGCATGGTTCAAGTACAGATTCCCATCCATAGCGACAGGTAAGACCGCATTACCTTTAAGAATAGCATCTGCCGCATCTCCAAGCTCTTTAAGCTCTTCTTTGGTGTATTCCCACCATTTCTTGTCTTTTGCGTTAGGGTGCTTATTATAGCCGCCTAGACCGACCGGATGCAGATAACAGATGGCATCGTCCGGAACGCCATCCATCACAGCCTTTTCACCTTCAGCTGTCTCGTCTCTTGGTTTTAGAGGAAGATGCTCAAAAAAAGTGATCGGGACAGGTTCTTGATTGGTATCTTTATCACCAAGGAAGATATTGTTGTAGTATCTGTCATCGCCTCCTGTGATATTCGAGTACCCAGCCATCGCTGTTTCATGAGGGAAGTGGTAAGGCGTCGTACGGCTGATCTCAGATTGAACGACAAACTGACCAGCGAATAAATTATGGACAAAGGCCCCACCTTGAGCCATATCCCTGAAATTCATCGGGGAGAGGAACAGGTTGTGATCGACCAGATACGGACCATGGCACACTTCAACAAATAAGTCCTCGGACAGATTATCAAAGAAGACATTGCGGCTGATGCGTGTGCCCTGTGCCTGCCAGTCGAGCCAGAGACCGCGGTAAGAGGTATAAATCTTGTTGCCGGTAATTTGAGTATCCAGAGCTGCGTGAAGCTTGATTCCGCCGACTTCAGCACCATGTCTCAAGCGCTTGTGATGGATGTTATAGATTGTGTTGTCAGAAATCTGACTGAACGCTGCGCCCATATGTCCCACGATACCCGCCTGCTCGCAATCATGGATGATATTGTTTCGAACGATATGACTGCCGACTGTCTCTTTGTCCCATCCGGAGCGCAGTGCTCTTAAGATGACTTCCTGTTCACGCTGCGTGCCGCCTTTGCTTTGCTTGTCTGCGTGACCTGTATCAATTTCAGTGCCCAAGCTGATCCCGACGTTTTTGGATTCGCTGATGATATTGTTTTCAATGATCCAGCCTTTGCTCCAGTGAGGCCCGATCAATCCTTCCTGGAATTCAGTAGGGGCGGCCCACTGCGGGGAAGCTTGACGAAGCGTAAAGCCACTTACGGTTATATAATTAAGTCCAGGTTTTTCCGGCCAGAAACAATGAGGACGCACATTGATTTCGACATTTTCTTGACGCGGATCTTTTCCGCCGAAATTGGCCCATATTTTAGTTGTCTGAGGACCAACATCGGCATACCATTTAAGTAAAGAATCATCAGAATATTTCGCTTCAGACCATACTTCAGGTTTATGTACGTCATCAACACTGTTGCATTCATATAGAGATTTGCCGTCCAGATACACATCTCCGAGATGAGCATTTAAAGCCCCGTCAAACAGCCAGTCGCCGCTCAACTCGACTTCATAGGGATTGCGGACAGAGAAGAGACTGTTAGGGACTTCTGTGCTCCAGACATCGTCTCCTTCAGTTTGCCAGTCGGTAATGCGTTTAGCCCCTGTGATAATGACTTCTCCGTCACCGGCTGATTTATAGGTTATTCGATTTTCTTCTGTTCCGCCATTGGCCGGATCGACCCATTCCCGGTATTCACCGGCATGGACAGTGACCGTATCACCGGGCATAGCTATTGATGCAGCGCGAGAGAGGGTCTGAAAGGGGTGGTCAGCTGTCCCTTTAGATTGGTCATTCCCTTGTTTGGATACATGATAGTTCATAAAAACACTCCTTTTTCTTATTTAAATAAAAAGCGATAAAAAGGCTTACAAAACTGCCTTTAATTTTTAAGCTGTTTCAGTTTTTTTTTGCTATACGCCAATTACTATTATATAGACATTAGACAGATGATTGCAATTGAGTGAGGATAAGTACTGCATGCTTTCTGAACTGAAATTAAACTGATTTAAAGTTTCTTGTACATTCAATCTGAAGATTGGTATTCTATAAATAAACAAGAGCACATAAAAATGGAGAAAACGTTCGTAGCGAAGCCGTAATGGTACATTATAGGGTGAATCTGGCAGGGGTCGCTCAAATGTCTTACCTTTCGGTGCAAAAGGAGGTAGAACCTATGCAAATAACGAAGAAAAGCTTATTTTTGATCCTTTCTATAACACTTTCAGCACTAACCATGAGTGTGATCGATGGATTTGTACAACTGCCTTATCTGTCTAAATCTATTTTGAAAATAGTTTTGTTCTCAATTGTCCCAATGGCATATTTTTTTAGATATAAGGGGGAGTATCGTCGTTTAAAGAAACTCTTTATACCTAGAAAGTCGGATTTTAAATATGCTTTAATATTGGGTGCGGGCGTATACGCTGTTATCTTGCTTGCGTATATCATTTTAAATGATCATATTGACCTATCAGTGATTCGTGAGTCATTGACTGCTAATATTGGTGTTAACGAACATAATTTTCTCTATGTCGCCATTTATATTACTTTAATCAATTCTTTGCTGGAAGAATTTTTCTTTCGCGGCTTCTCATTTCTGATCTTGAAAGAAAATACTAATCGCCTTTTTGCTTATGTATTCAGTTCGTTATTATTCGCCTTGTACCATGTTGGGATGACAAGTGGATGGTTCCACTGGAGTATTTATTTGATAGCCATGACCGGCTTGTTTGTGGGAGGCTGTATCTTTAATTATTTAAATGAAAAGTCCGAGACTATCTATCCGTCGTGGATCGTACATATGTTTGCAAATCTTTCGATCAACACCATTGGCTTTATTTTATTTGGCCTGATATGACCAGCAAATACTTAAGGAGGAAAATAGGATGAAAACGGATGTGATGGTTCACTGCGGAAATTCACCAAAAATGGAGCGCGTGATCGACTTGACAGTTGCTCTGGCAGCGAAAGATGCAGATTCAGTGAAGTCTATTGTGCGTGAGGATTTTGTATGGAAGACAGTTGGCCAAGAAGCGCTCATTTCGTTTGAGGATCTGTCTCAAAAGTTAGCGAAGAGACCTGACGTAACCGAAATAAAAGTTGAAAATGCACTGAGCCATGGTAAGGGTGCAATGTGCGAAGGAACGCTTAACTTTGAGGATGGAGACGTTCTAAGTTTCTGTAATGTCATTACGTTTTCTAGTACGGCTAAAGATGCCTTGGTCAAAGAAGCGCACACCTATTTTATAAAATAAAAGTTACCTTAAGGGTCGATCTGAAAAATGCTGGACATGTATCAATTTGAAAATCAGTCGTCTGTTAGACGAAAGAACTAAGGAGAGCTGGAATTAATGAGTGGACATTTACTGTTTTGGATAGTCATCGTGATATGGCTTGTGATGGAAAGCTATGTGTTCTTCAGGTTGAATAGAGAAACGTACGATTCAAATAAAGAGAAGAAAAGCAAGCTGATCATCTTGGGGACCATACTTTTTGGTCTGTTCGGCTCTTTGCTAGTCGATCGGTCAGTCCTGGATGTGTTCAATCAGCCGTTTCGAGATATTAGATATTTTGGGATCGTATTGATCCTACTGGGAGTGACTGTGAGATTCACTGCGATCAGACAGTTGGGTGCGTCATTTTCCGTCAATGTAGGGGTGCCTGAAGGAACGAAATTAAAACAGGATGGTCTTTACGGCCTTGTAAGGCATCCTTCCTATCTAGGAGAAATCATTATTTTCATGGGATTGGCCCTTGTCATCCTTCATCCGGTCGGTTCATTTTTCGTTTTTGTTTTTCCGACGGCTGCCTTTTTATATCGGATACATATGGAAGAAAAGGTCTTAACGGCTGCTTTCGGTGAAGAGTACAAGCAGTATCAGCAGCAGACAAAAAAAGTGATCCCTTTTATATATTAAGAATGCAATCAATGCGTTAGCGGGGCTGACGATTATGCGGTCAAAATAATCGTTCTAGCTCGTTTAACGTGTTATGATAGAAAGAGCGGTTTAAGAAAAAGTTATAAAGGAGCAAATATAGTGAGACTGATTTCATGGAATATCGATTCATTAAATGCAACATTAACGAGTGATTCTAATCGAGCGGTCATGTCCAGAGAGGTGATGAATACGATCATCGAGCAGGATCCAGATGTCATCGCGATTCAGGAAACGAAACTGCCTCGAACGGGTCCGACAAAAAAACATGACAAGATCCTTGCCACGCTGTTTCCTGAGTATGAGTATGTCTGGCGTGTATCTGAAGAACCTGCGAGAAAGAGTTATGCAGGGACGATGTTTTTATATAAAAAGAGTTTTAATCCGATCGTGACTTATCCTAAAATCGACGCTCCGGACACAATGGATGTCGAAGGACGTATGATCACACTTGAATTTGACGATTATTTCATCACGCAAGTCTATACACCTAATGCCGGTTCAGGCTTAGTCCGTCTTGAAGAACGTCAGCAGTGGGATGAGAAGTATGCTGAATACTTAGCCAGTCTGGATGCGAAAAAGCCCGTTCTTGCTACAGGAGACTTCAATGTCGCCCATAAAGAAATCGACATTGCTCATCCGGATAGAAATCGTCGTTCAGCTGGATTTACTGATGAAGAGCGTGCAGGATTTACGAAGTTATTAAGCAAAGGCTTCACGGATACTTTCCGACATGTCCACGGTGATGTTACTGGGCAGTATTCATGGTGGAATCAGCGTGCCAAAACCAGCAAAGTCAATAACTCCGGCTGGCGGATCGACTACTGGCTGGTGAGTGACAGACTGGCTGATAAGGTGAAGAATTCAGAGATGCTGGATTCAGGTGAACGACAAGACCACACACCTTTGATGCTGGATATAGATTTAGATTAGAGTCATCAATTTATCAGTAAGCTCCACTCTTATAAGCAGAAGCTTTGGGGTGGAGCTGTTTTGTTTAAAAGACTGGACTCTTAGGACGCATCCATCCGACGAATTAGTGAATGCCATATACTAATATTGAATCCATTATTTGGAACGTATAATTTCTATTGGTAGTTGATCTATTACTGCTTGTGAGAGATACTATGTAGCGTATCACTTTTTAAATGTAAAACTCTTTTGACATATCAACCTGTAGTTGGTATTGTTTATATGTAAAAAGTATTTGACAAAAAGGAGTATACACTATGCGGAAAAAAGACGAAATGGAACAAAAGGTAGCAAACAAAGCGATCAAAATAACGTGGTCTGTCACTGTGTTAGCTATGTTCATAATAGGTGGTTTTCAAAGAATTCTGAACAATGGAGATGGCAGTATCTTAATGTCAGTTGCTACTCTTTCAACGACGCTTCTGATCTTACTTGAACAATATTACTTATCAAAACTGAATGAAGATAAAAAATTCAAAAAAATGATGTATACTGCTTTAATAGTTTCAGTGATTTTAATTATATTACTAGGGTTTTTAAGTCAATGAAAAATCAAATAAAGGAACGTCGTAAAGCCAAAGGTATTTCTCAACAAGAATTGGCTAATTATTGTAAAGTTACAAGACAAACCATTAATGCAATTGAAAATGAAAAATACGATCCCTCCTTGCAACTTGCTTTTGACCTAGCGAGAAACTTGAATACAACAGTTGATACGCTATTTATGCCAGAACAATAAAAAGCACAACTTTCAGATTCTTATATAGGAAATGCTGAATTTATATCTACAGTGAAGTGAGTATAGTATTAAAAGTAATAGGTCTCTTATACAAGGAGTTTCATAATATGAAATTAAACAGAAAAAGCATTTTCCTGATTCTTTCTATCACTCTATCTGCTTTAGGTATGAGTCTCATAGACGGCTTTATTCAACTGCCGTATCTGTACAAATCCATTTTAAAAATTACGCTGTTCTCAGTTGTTCCAATGGGCTACTTCGTCAGGTACAAAGATGAATATAGTCATTTAAAAAAACTGTTCATTCCTAAAAAATCAGACTTAAAAATTGCCTTATTACTCGGGGTCGGCGTTTACGCTGTGATCTTTCTTGCCTATGTCCTTTTAAAAGACCATATAGATTTAGCATCGATTCGTGACGCATTAACTGGGGATGTTGGTGTGACTGCCCATAACTTTATATATGTCGCCATTTATATCTCTCTGATCAACTCTTTGCTGGAGGAGTTTTTCTTTCGGGGGTTCGCTTTTCTAATTCTGAAGGAAAATACCGGGCGACTCTTCGCCTATGTATTCAGTGCTTTACTGTTTGCCTTGTATCATGTAGGGATGACAAGTGGATGGTTTCACTGGAGTATTTATTTGTTAGCCATGACAGGCTTGTTTGCCGGGGGCTGTATCTTTAATTATTTGAATGAGAAGACTGGAACGATTTATCCGTCGTGGCTTGTACATATGTTTGCCAATTTTGCCATAAACACAGTAGGATTTATCTTGTTTGGTTTTATTTGATTCAGAAAATTTAAATGCTCCATATGCGTATCACGCACAGAGCTATCCGCATTTTTAGAGATTGTAATTAAGTGACTGCAGGAATATAATAGATTTAAAATATATACGAGTATAACTTTTTGTTATCCTCTATAAAATGAAATCAGAATACGGCAATAAACTATCCCAATTCAAAGGAGATCAGAAAAATGAAGTTTGAAATACAGGGAGAATATCCGGTCCTTCGATGTATGATGGATCGGGGCGAAACAATCATCACCAGTTCGGGGAATATGTCCTGGATGACAGAAGGGTTTGAGCTTGAAACATCCAGCCGAGGGGGACTGCTTAAAGGTTTCTCAAGAGCTTTTTCTGGAGAAAGTATGTTTCAGAACAGGTATAATGCCACAAAAGACAACCAGGAAATCGCATTTGCCTCTTCATTGCCGGGGAAAATCGTCCATATTGATATGAACGGACGTGAGATCATGACTCAACGAAGTGCTTATTTGGCTTCCACAGAAGGCGTAGATTTTGAAGTTGCTTTGACTAAGAAGTTTTCAACTGGACTTCTAGGTGGAGAAGGCTTTGTGTTGCAGAGATTTTCCGGTAGAGGCGATTTATTTTTAGAAGCTGATGGCTCTCTGGTAGAGTACGAATTAGGTCCCGGTGAAGCTCTTATGGTTGACCAGGGCCATGTATTCATGTTTGATGAAAGTATCACGTATTCCATTGAAACAGTTAAAGGCTTGAAAAATATGATGTTCGGTGGGGAAGGAGCCTTCTTAGTTAAACTGCTTGGACCTGGAAAAGTCACCCTGCAGACGATGCCGATCAGCAACCTTGCAGCGAAAATCGTTCCTTATGTTCCCACAAAGGGCTAGGTTTCGAACAAGCTAAGATCATGTAAATATCTAAGGTAGATAAGAAAGAGTGAAATGACAAAAGCGAAGATCCAGGTCAACTTATGACCAGAGGACCTTCGCTTTTTTGTTGAGAGGCGTAACACCTTCTAAATTCTTAAAGATAAAACCCTACTATCCCGGAAATGATCCCGATAATCGCTCCGGCGATAACATCACGCGGGTAATGAACGCCTCCGATCACACGTAAGACAGCTAAGATACTGCCTGCCAACAATAGAAAAATGCCCAGAGGTTTTGAAATGAAATAAAGTGTCGTGGCAATGACAAAAATAGAAAAGACATGTCGGCTGGGAAAAGACTTTCCTTTAGTGTCTTTTTTGATAATAGGCTTATTACCGGACACTTCATAAGGACGAGGTGCATCGATATAATACCGGAAAATACTGACTAATACATAAGAAATGGCAGGAGTCAGCGTAACCCTCCAGAACCTTGGATCTCGATTATAAACCAATAGTAAAAGAACAACAGGATAGATGGCATAAACAAGATAGGTGATAAAATTATTTAAGCGATTGATTACTTTTGCATTCATGTAAGTTAACGTCCTTGCATTTTGATTTACCCTTATATTACCATATTGACTGCATTATTTTCTTTTTAATTTATGATCCATACATTCATTTCAATTAGGATTTAATGCGCTATGTGATACACTTAGTTACAAGAGAAGTGATAGACTGAATATGAAGAAAGATGCACATGTATTAAAAATTAACTTCATTAGAAAAGAGGATATAGTATGAAGAATGACGATCCAAAAGAAAAAATCGGAGAATTAAAAAAGGAAGGTAAAGTAAAAGGTCTTTTAAGCAGGAATAAGGAGAAAGCTAAAAAACTTTTAAAGGATAAAGAAAAGACAGAAGAGATGCTGGATGAACTTGAAAAGAAATTGTCCAAAATACCCAGAGTCGGTAAGTATTTAAAAGATATCCCAGTGTTCATTTCTCTAGTCAGAGCCTATATCAGTAAAGAATATACAAAGATTCCTTTAAGGTCAGTCATTGCCATAGTCAGTGCTTTGATCTATGTCCTTAACGGCTTTGATTTTATCCCTGATTTCATCCCCGGTGTAGGCTTGATAGATGATGCGGCCGTAACTGCTTTTGCCTATCAGATGGTCCATAAAGATGTCGAAAAGTATAGAAAGTGGAAATCAGGTAAAAAAATATAAATAAACGAGAAAACATCCTTGAAGACAGTGCGTTTTCTTCAAGGATGTCTTTATATCTAGTCAAATATGAAACTACTGATTACAATGCCGATCAACACAAACTTAAGCGCTTAACAAAAAACGGTTACATCCATTGCTTTAAGGGCATAAGCACTATATAATCAGAGTAAGCAAGGTAAATAAGTGAAAGAAAGGAATATTTGATGAAGCATACAAGTAATATGTTTTATGGCCAAGCGGCTTTAGACATTAAAGAAAAAGACGTGTCACTTGAAACGGTGACTCTGGATAATGAAACCTATTTTAAAATGAGTAATTATGATGAAATGACACCGTTTTTTATGACGGTTGTCAGTGATTCGGACCACTGGATGTTTGTCTCCAGTACGGGTGGCCTGACCTGCGGCAGAAAGAATGCAGAATCGGCGCTATTTCCATATGAGACAGATGACAAAATCCACGACAGTATCGAAACGGCCGGACCGAACACCCAACTGATCCTAAAAAAAGACGGGAAGAAATTTTTATGGAAGCCTTTTACCCGTCATATGAGCAGCGTTTATGCGATAACACGCAACCTTTATAAAAACACGACCGGAAATAAAATACGATTCGAGGAAATAAACCACGATCTGAATGTGAGTTATGCCTATACATTGAAAAACAGTGAACGCTTTGGCTTCGTCAAAGAATCTGTTTTAGAGAATCTTTCTGATGAATCAGTGGAAGTGAAACTTTTAGACGGCATACGGAATATCCTGCCATATGGTGTCAATACACTTCTGCAGACCACGAAAAGCACCCTTGTGGATGGCTATAAGCGCAGTGAATTGATCGAGAAGACGGGCTTGGGCATATACACGCTCAGTTCTATCTTAACGGATAAAGCTGAACCAAGTGAATCACTGAAGGCGACAACTGTATGGTCCAGCGGTCTAGAAGCCCCTCAATACCTCTTGTCAGAACAGCAGCTCGATGCTTTTGCTATGGACGCTGACCTTCAGACTGAAGCAGATGTCAAAGGCAGAAGAGGTTCCTATTATGTCGTGGATGCCCTGACTCTAAAAGAGACAGATGCCAAGCGGTGGATGATCGTTTCGGAACTGAATCAGAATGCGGCCGATGTAGAGAAACTGAATGTTTTACTCGAAAAAAGTGAAGCGCTTAACACGGAAGTTGAAAAAGATGTCGCTCAAGGGGACGTTAACCTTGAAAAGCTTGTATTTGAAGCCGATGGGTTTCAGAAAACATCTAATGAGAAAGCGAGCTATCGCCATTTTTCAAATACTTTATATAACATCATGCGTGGTGGGATATACGCAGACGGCTACACTGTAGATAGAGAAGATTTCAAAGAGTTCATAGAAACGTGGAATACCAAAGTTTTTGATCAGCGTTCGGACTTTCTGGAGGGTCTACCGGAAACGATACATTACAATGAACTGTTAAACCGAGTATCCAATAGTGATGATAAAGATCTTGAACGTCTGATGATGGAGTACCTGCCGCTGACATTCAGCCGTAGACATGGAGATCCAAGTCGGCCGTGGAACCAGTTCAATATCGAAGTGACAAAAGAAGACGGGAGTAAAGCGCTTAAGTTTGAAGGAAACTGGCGGGATATTTTCCAGAACTGGGAAGCTCTGAGTATGTCTTTTCCAGTCTACACAGAGAGCATTATAGCTAAATTTGTCAATGCTTCAACACCAGATGGGTATAACCCGTATCGTATCACTAAAGAAGGCATCGACTGGGAAACACTCGATCCGGATGATCCCTGGTCAAACATCGGTTACTGGGGCGATCACCAGATCATTTATCTGTTGAAACTGCTGGAAATGTCTAAAGACTATCACCCCGAGAAATTACTGGATCTTCTGCATAAAGATATCTTTGTGTACGCGAATGTCCCCTATCGTATCAAAGGATTTGACGCACTCGTTTCGGATCCAAGAAACAGCATCGACTACGATGATGACAGCGAGAAAATGATGACAGAAAGAGTGGAACATCTTGGTTCCGATGGTAAGTTTGTCTTTAAAGGAGATGCCTTGTATAAAGTCAACCTTCTGGAGAAACTGCTTGTTTCCCTGCTTTCTAAATTTTCTAACTACGTGCCTGAGGGCGGTATCTGGATGAATACCCAGCGTCCTGAATGGAATGATGCCAACAATGCTCTAGTGGGTAACGGTCTATCAATGGTGACCTTGTATTATATGCATCGTTTCCAGAAATACATGAGCCAGCTTGTTGAGGACATGGAAAGCGACACAGTAAGCATTTCAGTTGAAGTGCTGCAGATGTTCGAAGACACACTTGCTGTACTGAAGGATAAACGGTCTCTCCTGGGCGAAGACATCAGTGATACGGAGCGTTATGAAATCGTAGAGGCACTGGGCAGAATAGGTGAAGCCTATAGACAGTCTGTTTACACAGATGGCTTCAGCGGAGAGAAAAAAGACCTTTCAATAAGTATGCTTAAAAAGTTTACAGAGGTCTCTCTGGATCATTTAAATGATTCCATCAAGAAGAACAAACGCACGGACGGTCTCTATCATTCTTATAATCTTATACGATTTGAAGAAAACAGCTGCAGTGTATCCTACCTCTATGAGATGCTGGAGGGGCAAGTGTCTGTGTTGAGCTCAAAAGCACTGGATGGGGAAGAAGCCTTGTCTGTTCTTGAAGCATTGAAAAAGAGTGCGATTTACCGTGAGGACCAGAACAGTTATATGCTCTATCCAAACCGCGAACTGCCAAGATTCCTTGAAAAAAATGTGATCCCAGAAGAAAAAGTCATGTCTTCCGCTATATTGAAAGCTGAGCTGGAGAATGACCGGTCACGCTTTATTGAAAAAGATGTCAAAGGTAACTATCACTTCAACGGCAGGTTCAGGAATGGGGAAGAGATCGAAGAAGCCTTAAAAGCTACAGGAGAATACCCGGATGAAGAAATCAGACGAGTGAAAGAGATTTTCTCCGATCTGTTCAACCATCATGCATTCACCGGACGATCAGGAACCTTTTATAAGTACGAAGGTCTTGGATCTATTTACTGGCATATGGTCTCAAAATTAGCGTTAGCGGTTCAGGAAAACTTTTTTGATACCTACAGTCGTCACGGAATGAATAAAACTGCTGAGGGCCTTATAAGCTCTTATGAGGATATCAAAGCAGGGGTAGGTGTGGACAAATCACCGGAACAGTATGGGGCGTTTCCGACAGAAGCCTACTCGCATACACCAAGCTTTGCGGGTGTGCAGCAGCCTGGAATGACAGGGCAGGTCAAGGAAGATATCATCTCGAGGTTCGGTGAATTAGGCGTGACGGTGGAGGAAGGCCTGATCAAGTTCAGCCCAGTGCTGCTTCAGAAATCCGAATTTCTGAATGAAAAGATCAGCTGGAACCTGCCGCAGAACAATGCATCTGAGAAAGAAAGCATCCAGTTGGACGAGCAATCGCTGGGATTCACGATGTGTGCCGTTCCGGTCACGTATGAACTGAAAGGCAAGAAAGAGATCCTCGTTTCTTATAGAGATGGAACAGAAGAAGTGTATGATGACACCGATGTATTGAGTGAAGAAACAAGTCAAAGCTTGTTCAATCGCGAGGGTAGAATCGCTAGGATTCGTGTGTCACTTGACGGCAGTACATTGCAGTAAATAGGAACATTCATTTATACCGTTGTAAAACTATTTCTCTAATGATTGAAAAAGTTAAACGTCCAGAGATGGAAGAAGCAGTGAAAGGATATTTAAATCCCCCAAACAGAGACAAAATCGGTTGTCTCCATTTGGGGGATTTATAATATCATAATAAGAGTTTTTATTCATATTGTATTAATAAAAAAAAGTTTATACAATTTTTGCAGATAAATATTGATATATATTTATCTGTGATATATAATTGTGAAAATAAGAGCATTGATGGAACAAGCTATTATTTTATTGTTTTTTTATTTTTTAATGTTTTCTCAAGGTGGAACAACATTTTATAAAATAAAGTGGTATGATTATACACAGTAGTATGACTACATAGACTTATAGAAAATCAGTGATTTTCTCAAATTCATCTATCGGGTCGTGACAGTCAAAGTATATTTTTAAAAAGTCAGGCCTTGCAGCTTCAATGGCTTTTGCCAGGTTGGGATCAAATTGGGTTCCTACCCCTTGGTCCAGTCGCCTGAATGCTTCTTCCAGAGGCAGTTCCTTGCGGTAAGCTCTTGTGGACGTCATGGCATCAAAAGCATCTGCCACAGCCAGTATGCGTGCCTCTAAAGGAATGGAATGGCCTTTTGAACCAGTTGGATAGCCTTTACCGTCCCATCTCTCATGGTGATAGAGGACACCGTTTTTCAAGCCATTCAGGCCTTCGACTTTTTCGACCATTTGAGCTCCAAGAGATGTATGAGTTTTAATGATTTCATATTCTTTATCAGTCAGTGATGTCGGCTTGGTCAAAATATGTTCGGGCATATTGATTTTTCCGATATCATGTAGTAGACCGCTCAGTCTTAAAAGTTTGAGCTTTTGTTCATGCTGATATTCGGGCAGCTGTTTGGCTAAGGCGACAGCATATTGGCTTACTCGTTCGCTGTGACCAAATGTGTAAAGGTCCTTCGCTTCCATCGCAACAATGAAACTCTGAACGACTTGCTCAAGTGTCATTTCCATCGATTGGATGACTGTATTGACTTGCTTATTGTAGAGCATGTTCAGCTTGGACAGGAGCAGGTAACTGAATGTCGCAACGATGATATAAAGAAGAATACGGTTTGAAATGTCTATCGTATCCGCTATATAAGATGCATTGCCCGGAAAGCCTATTCGTACAAAAACCATACTGATCAGACCCATTGCTGAGTAGAAAATGGATAAGGACCGCTTGCCGTAAAGACTGGTAATAATAGGTATCAGCAGGAAGTAGCTCCATGCTTCAGAATAACCTGAACCAAAATATAAGCTTATGATCACGAAGACAACAGACAATAAAACGATATGTGTATTCAGTTTGGTCGAGGCTCGGGTGAAGCGGAAGATTAGGAAAATGGTTGATAAAACAGCGAAAATCATCATCAGTATGCTAAGGTCAGCCCGTGAAAATGGGAGATTGAACCACCTGAATATCAAATTCCAGCTGATACTCAGTATGATGTAGATCGAAGTTATTTTAATTATCTGATTATTCAGATTTTTATCATAATCCTCAATTAATTCATGCATCAATTGTTCCTTTTCGTTTAAGGGTTTATTCATTTTGGTCGATCATCCTAATGTCATGTATTTTAAAAAAGTGACTATCCTATAAGATTTTATCACTTTTTTGTATAAATAACCATGAAACTATGTATTTATATTTGGTAACGCTTTAAAATGTGGCAGTTTTTTTACTAAAAATTATGTTTAAGGAGCGTGTTATAATGGAAAGTGAAAAAGAATATCATTTTGGAAGAGTTGAGGGAATAAAAAGTGTTGAGGCAGTGGCACTTCACCATCAGCGCTATCAGGAAGTCGGTTTTTTAAAAAAAGATGATGAGGACCCCTACATAGATTATTCGACATATTTTGTCGTGGAAACGGCTAAGTCAAAAGAAGTCGTTGGGGTGACACGACTTATTTTCATGTCACTGGATGACCTGCCAACAATGAAACATTTCAATATTTTTGAAATCGAAAAGCTGAAACTGGCAGGGCTTGAAGAAAATAAATATGCTGAAATCAGTGCATTCACCAAAATGCCCAAACACGATGTCGGTTTAGGCCTGATCCGCACTGTATTAAATTATTCCTTGAGTAATGGATTGACTCATTGGGTCTGCTGCATTGATGAAAGAGTGTATCGCTACATGCATCGGATTTTTAAATTTCCTTTTGAAGTCATCGGTGAACCGAACGTTTACCTTGGGTCAAAAACGATCCCTTGTGTACTGAATCTTTCAGAATGCCTCACGACTTTGAAGGATAAACGCCGGACATTATATGACTATCTCGTGGAAAGTGAAGAAAAAGTAATGGAGGGGATCAAGTAATGGTCAAAGAACAATTTATACGTAATTTAGGTATCATGTCAGAAGAAGAAGTGCAGAGACTGCATGGTACAACGATCGCCATTGCAGGCTGTGGCTGTATTGGAGGTTTTTCAGCAGAACTGCTCGCACGAATGGGCATAGGGAAACTGATTCTGGCTGATCCTGATACCTTTGATGTCTCAAACATTAACCGCCAGTGTGCTGCGACTCATTTAACTGTCGGGCAGAAGAAAGCGGAAGCCTTAAAGAATCACTTACTGACGATCAATCCTGAGATGGAGATTGTGTGTTATAACGATGGAGTCACTGAGAAAAACGTGGCCCCATTTTTAGAAGGCGCTGATTACGTCATTGATGCCATCGATTATTTTGCTTTTCCTGAATCTGTTGCCCTCCATCGTGCCGCCAGACAGAGAGACTTATTCATCACCACGGCGGTTGCTTTAGGTTTCGGGACATCAGTTCTGACTTTTGATCCTAAGGGTCTGACGCTGGAAGAGTATACACAGATACCCGAAGACATTACGATCGATGAACTGCAGGGCAAGACATTCCCGCCATCAGCATATAGCCAAAAACTTCCTGATTATGCGACAGAAGAGAATATTTCCGGCTGGATCGAAAACCGTTCGATCCCTACGATCAGTGTCGGTCAGGCGCTCGGACCGGGTGTCCTTGTGTCCAAGCTGGTTCTGCATCTCTTAAACAGACAAACGCCGAAGATCGTACCAGATTATTTCCAGCTCCAGTTTGAGTGATCAAACCTGATCAATCATTAAGTAATATTTTTGACTGAAAAGCAGCTGTCTTTTTTCCACAAAAGACAGCTGCTTTTTTTTGTAAATATGGATAGGAGGAGCCAGTATTCGATTGTTGTAGAAATTTACAGTCATCTGTTTCAAGTACTTTAGCCGAGTAATAAAACGTGTTATCAACAATAAGTGAAAAAGTATCGATATCATCCGAGACACATGTGGATATATGATCGACTAATGGCTCTTGGCACGATAGTCCGTTTGAAATATGAGGTAAATGGCAGAAGAATAGAAATATGGGAAGGGAGTACTTCTCTTGTCCTAAGATCTCTGGTGTTACTGCTGTCATCCTGGCTGGTAATGTCCAGAAAAAAATCGTATCAGTGACTGCTTTTAAAGTCACTGATACGATAAAGGAAACACTTTACTTATAGTCCGCCTGGATACTACTCAACTGTTTTCGGTCATTTTCAGTAATATAAGAGTCGTCAGAGAGGGAGCACCTATATATATGCTCCAAACGCCCAGCCCCAGACCTGTCCAGCCACCTATCATATAGCTGACAGCCAGGGTGATGAGTGTGATGACAAATAAGCTTCCAAACAAAATGTACAAAGCTTTTCTTGAGACACCTGTTTTCTCCACGATAAAGTAAGCAATAAATGCTACAACAAGAGATATGCCTATGACTACAGCAATAAACCTTAAATCCATAATTAATATCACTCCTTAAAGATTGATGTTTTTGTAAACGCTTTGAGTATACTGATTTCAGAATAGCATAAGTATTTTATGAAATGAAAGCATAAGGGGGGAATGCTTATCCGTTCTTGATATCTTTTTTTTAGATTCCTGTTTATAATAGGAGTAGACATGTTTATTCATATAAAAAATTAACGGAGGTATAACGTATGAAGAAATTTGGATGGGCTTACATTGGGTGCGGCGGGATCGCCCGTACGACAGCAGAAGAATTAGTGCAGACTGAGGATAACGAGATCGTTGCTGTCTGGAATCGGACGCAGTCAAAGGCGGAAGCTTTTGCGGAAGAATTTGGTGGAACCGTTTATGATACACCCGAAGAGGCGATCAATGCTCCAGATGTAGAAGGTGTGTATGTCAATGTGAATGGCGATTTGCACGCAAAATATACCCGACTTTCCATTGCAAACGGTAAGCCGGTACTCTGTGAAAAACCATTTGCGGTAAATGAAGAAGTGACGAAAGAAGTCTTTGATTACGCTGCAGAAAAAGATGTCTTTGTGTCTGAAGCGATGTGGACCTGGCATAATGAGACGGCTTTAAAAGTTAAGGAATGGGTCAAGTCGGGTGTTCTTGGTGATATACAAGCTGTCAGCAGTGCGTTTGAAGTGCCACTAGTAAGTAACTCAACGAATCCAAGACTTACGACACCCTCAATGTTAGGCGGCGCCTTGATGGATCTCGGTGTTTATAACGTGAGATACTGTTATGAACTTTTTGGACTCCCAGAACATATTAACTGTGAGGCAAGAATGGAAGAGGTCGATTACAGCGAAACGATCACCTTTGATTATCCCGGCTTCAAAGCCATCAACTTTGTCTCCATGGAAAAAGAGGGCGGGCATTATTTTGAGATAAAAGGAACAAAGGGTTCGATCTATGTCCCTCAATTTCATATGGCAAAAACAGCCACGCTAAATACTGAAGATAAGGAAGAAACGTTTGAAGTGGAAGATCTTTTATATGGCAAACAGTTCTCCAATGTTGCGGCGGAGATCAGAGCGGGCAAAAAAGAAAGTGAAAAAATTTCTGCTAAAGGTACCATCGAAGTGATGTCGCTGCTTGATGAATGCCGTAGACAAATGGGACTTGTTTACCCACAGGAAAAACAGAATGAAGAGGCATAATTCATTTATGCGGAAAAAAGGGTGAGACGATGTCAAAAAGAATTTACTTAACTGGATTAGCACTGTTTTCAGCCTCCATGCTGGCTTTATCAGGCTGTGAACAGGACAGTGCAACACAAGAACTGACCAATGATACCGAGGAGGTTCAGGAAGAGGAAGCAGAGGAGACAGAGGAGACAGCGGAACAGAAGGATCCGGGTGCAAATGAGGATCAGGCTGAAACTGGGTCAGATGAAACGAACCCAGAAGATGAAGAAGAGCAGGCAGAAGTGGAACCTGAAGAAGAGGAAGAAACAGTCTCGATCTTTGGGAACCAGAAAAACAATGTGTATATCAGCGAAAACGGAGTGAACGTTAGAGCAGACAGCAGCGAAGAGAGCGCATCGCTTGGACGGCTGATCAAAGGAAATGAAGTCACCGTCATCGATGAAGTGGCAGAAGATGAAACGACCTGGTATCAGATCAGTCATCATAACACGAATATGAATGAGGGATGGGTCTCGTCAGACTACACTGCCAATGATATGAACGAACTTCATTCATCCACTACATTCGATGATGAAGAGTTGAATGAGTTTTTCACTTCCCCGACACTTTTTGAGGAAAACCGCGTCGTTGCGTATTATGGTCACCCTAATTCTGAGGTCATGGGAATCGTCGGTCGTCATCCGGTAGGAGAGCTGATCGATCTTCTGGATGAAACGACGGAGACCTATGATGAAGCAGATGAGGACATGGGGGCCGTGCCGGCTATTTACCTTGTTTATGGGACCGTTCAGCCTGGTGGAGAAATTGCCAGAATGAATCACGACTTGGTCATGTCCTACATCGAAGCAGCTTATGAAAGAGGCGTTCTGGTGTATATCGATCATCAGATGGGTCGATATCATCCGACTTATGCCATTCAAGAAATCCAGTCGTTTCTGAGATATCCGAACGTGCATCTGGCTCTGGATCCGGAATGGCGGACGGAGCGGCCTATGCAGGAAGTCGGACACATCACAGGACAGGAAATAAACGATGTACAGGGAATCATGCAGGACTATCTAGACTCCAATGACATACCGGGTAAAAGACAGTTCGTCTTCCACCAGTTTGTCGAAAAGATGATCCATGATGTCGAAGCCGTATCCACAGATTATGAGTCTGTTATTGTTGTACACAACACGTCAGGCTGGGGATCGCCCGATGGCAAGCGAGCCACTCATGAGAGAGTAACCGAAGACTCGCCGATTCCGTACAAAGGGTTCAAACTGTGGTATCATTATTCAGATGATCCAGGTGTGCACTACGATAACCCGCTTATGACGCCTGAAGAAGTGTTGAATCTGGATCCCGAACCGAATCTTGTCATTTATCAGTAATCAGAATGAAGCCACTGTAAAAGTTACAGGAAGGGGAAAGCCGTATGGCCTCTCTTAATGAAAGTATGATCGCGTATGGAGAACTGATAAAAGAAACAGATCTACAGCAAGCCTATAAGGGGTTAATGCAGTTCATGAAAGATCTGCGCACACACCTCAAAGAAAAACACTTAGAATATGACGTATCGGCAAATCTTTATCCCGGATATCTGGATCTGACGTTTTTCTCATTTACTACTGAACTTTCAAAGAAAAAAGACCTGAAGTACATGGTGGTCTTCATCCACGAGAAGACAGAGTTTCAGATATGGCTTTCCGGAAGAAACAGAAAAGTCATGTCTGCTTATCACGAGAAATTCAAATCATATAAAATGGGAGATTACACATTGACCAGTGATGAAACTGGGATGTCGGCAATCATAGAGTCATCTCTAGTTGAAGATCCTGATTTTGATCAGCTGACAGAACTGACCCGTCAAATAGATACAGGTATCGATATCTTTATAAAGGATATTGAGAAAAAGTATGTGAGTAGTAGTCAATACTGAATGAAAAACGTGTATGGAACTTTGGACCATATACGTTTTTTATTTTAATAAAGTGGGACACCCAAAAAAACGGAGGTATTTAATTATGGAGAAATTCGGATGGGCGTATATTGGATGCGGAAGCATTGCACACCGCACAGCAACAGAGCTGGTACAGACAGATGATAATAAGATCGCGGCTGTTTGGAACAGGACGAAGTCAAAGGCGGAAGATTTTGCAAAGGAATATGGCGGAACTGTTTACGATACTGCAGAAGAGGCGATCAATGCTCCAGGCGTCGAAGGTGTATACGTAGCTGTTAATGGAGACAAGCACGCAGAATATACGGAACTTGCTATTAAAAATAAGAAACCGGTCCTTTGCGAAAAGCCGTTTACTTTTAATAAAGAGAAAACTGAAGAGCTCTTTGACTATGCTAAGGAAAATAATGTCTATATTTCAGAAGCCATGAAGACATGGCATAATGAAACAGCTTTGAAAGTAAAAGAATGGGTGGATGCGAATCGAGTGGGAGAGATCAAGTCTGTGGAATTTGCTTATGCTGTCCCGATGCTTCAGCATTCTACCAACCCACGATTGACTACACCGTCCATGTTGGGGGGAGCTCTACTGGATATCGGCGTCTATGCAGTAAGGTATTGCTATGAACTGTTTGGTCTCCCAGAAGAAATCGAATGTGAAGGAGACATGCATGAGGTGGATCATGCTGAAAAAATCAGATTTTATTACCCTGGATTTGTTGCAAACATGCATGTATCAATGGTGGAAGACGGCGGCCATTTTCTTGAAGTAGAAGGAACAGAAGGCTCGATTTCCGTACCCGAATTCCATGTAGCTAAAAGGGCTACGCTAAAAAGTGCGGATAAAGTGGAAACATTCGAGACTGATGATCTGATATTCGGCAGACAGTTTTCCAATGTAGCCGCAGAGATTCGTGCGGGTAAAAAAGAAAGTGACTATATTCCAGCTGAAAGCACGATCGACGTCATGGGGCTCCTGGATGAGTGCCGCAGACAGATGGGACTCGTTTATCCTCAAGAAGCAGCTACAGAATAGGCAGTATGTTATTTAGGAAAAAGGTAGTTAGAGAGAATAAATTTGGCTAGAGGAGCCCGAATTGTTATTACACGTCAAACAAAGAATATTATGATTAACAGCTGTATTGAGAGCGGTTAGTTATCCGGTTTGTTATAATGAAAGTGACAATATAACTGAAGCGATAGACTATATTTACTCGCTAGGGACATAAGATGCCGTCTATAATTCTTGCCAAAAATCCAGAAGTGGTTCAAACCGTTCATTGGAAAAGAAAAGGAGGAGAAAAAATGAAAACAAAGACTAAAGCATGGATAAGTGCCGGCTTGCTCGTTCTTACGTTGATCGTCAATGCCATGGGAGCTTTCGGCTGGATCAACGATATGTCACAGCAGGAAGTATCAGATATGTATCCGACACTGATCACGCCGGCACCGTCGACGTTCAGTATATGGAGTGTTATCTATACATTGCTGATCATTTCCATCATTGTCATGCTGATCAGATATAATGATTCTTACTATGAAGAGGCGATCGAGGAAATCAGCTATCTTTTCTGGCTGTCGTGCTTTTTAAATATTATCTGGATCATAACTTTTTCTTACATCCTGATCGGCTTATCGACCTTGTTTATTTTTGCCTTTTTGATCGTCATGGTCCTGATCGTAAAAAGAGTGGGTAAAATACAGAAGAAAAGACGCTGGCTGCTACCCATTACGTTCGGTTTGTACTCAGGCTGGCTTTTTATTGCGACTGTTGTGAATATATCGGCCTGGCTCGTTAAGATTGAATGGAATGGCTTTGGAATAGCTGAAGAGGTTTGGGCTGTGATCATTCTTCTGATTGCAGTGGGGCTGACAGCCTTCGTGTTATTCAGTACGGAAAACGCCATATTCCCCATCCCGATCGCCTGGGCTTATTTTGGCATCTACAACAAGCTGATTTCCCCAGAAGGCTATCAGGGCGACTATACTGCACTCCAATACACAGCTTTGATCGGGATCGTTCTGCTGATCGGTTTGGCAGCGATCCAATTTTATAAAAATCACTATAAAATCATGCCCCATCATCTTGAAAATGATGACGTATAACTAAACTGAGGAGCGGGGAAAGATGATTGAAAGATATATTTATGCAGTGACGCGAGAACTCCCGGAAAAATCCCGGAAAGATACGGCTGAAGAATTAAGAGTCCTGATCAACTATCGTCTCGAAAAAGTAGATAAGGCGTTACCAGAAGAGGAAAGAATCAAAAAAGTATTGAGGGATCTGGGAGATCCGAGAAGAATGGCCGATCGTTTTAGGGGAAAAGAAAAGTACCTGATTGGACCTCAATACTACTACAAGTATCTATTCGTTCTTAAAGTCGTTGTTTTATCTATTATTATTGGTATTTCGGTCGTTTCTGGACTGGCTGTCCTGTTTTCCACTGAAAGCTTCACAGAAGTGATCAGCGGCTATCTTGTTACCCTGTTTTCTGCAGTGCTGCAAGGGGTCGTTTGGGTGACTGGGATTTTTGTACTATTGGAATACAATGACGTATCCGTCGAACCGGGCAAAGAGCAGGAAGAGTGGGATCCCTCTAAGTTACCTTCTTTACCCAAGGGAAAGGCCCGGATATCTAGAGTAGAATCAGTCTTTTCCATCGTGTTTACCACCCTGTTCCTCTTGTTGTTTTTCTTCTTAAGAGATAGGATCGGGATATACTATAGGTCAGGTGGAGATTATAGTTTCATCCCCCTTCTTGATGTAGAGGAAGTCAGCTTATTTGAATTCCTTATTTTCTTTATTTTCATCCTTAATATAACAGTCGAACTGATCAAGCTGATCAAAGGCAGATGGACGATAACCGTAGCTGGCCTCACTTCTATATTGAATATCATCTCAGCCACCGTTTCCATTTACATCATCTATTATATGGAGATCTGGGACAGCCAGTTCATTGAGAGATTCGAAGATTTCATGCCGCTCTCCTTTGAAAGGACGCTGATTTTCACCGTTGTGATCATAATCATCGTTACCTTAATTGAAGCTTTAGCTTCTCTCTATAAAGGAATAAGGTACAGCAGGTAGCTGCAGTATCCAACAAAGAATATTCAACTGTGCAAAGCTTTTCCAGTGTTAATCGAGCAGACGGATATGGACTGATGAGAGCTAAGACTTTGAAATTAAAAAAGTTATCGATACACTAAAGACAACAATTAAATCATAAGGAGGATTTTTATGTCTTTAAAAGCAGTCGTTTTGAATTGCAGTTTAAAGGGAAATGGGGAAACATCCAACACGCGTGCCCTGATAGATGAAGTGGTCAAGGTTTTTGACAAGAAAAAAGTGGAAACAAAAATATTCAGATTAGCAGACCACAATATACCTGCCGCTATTTCAACTGACGTTGGTGAAGGCGATGAGTGGCCAGAAATTTTTGAGGCTATTAAAGCAGCGGACATCCTGATCATCGGCACACCAATCTGGCTAGGTGAAAAAAGTAGTATAGCGACAAAAGCTATTGAAAGACTCTACGGGGGAAGCAGCCTGACGAACGATAAAGGACAGGCGATTTATTATAATAAGGTCGGCGGTGCTGTTGTGACCGGAAATGAAGATGGAGGAAAAAATGCCTCCCGTTCCATTATTTACAGCCTTTCGCACATTGGCTTTACTATACCGCCTAATGTCGATGCGTACTGGGTCGGTGAAGCAGGTCCCGGACCTTCCTTTATTGAAGCAGAAGGATATAAAAACGATTTTACAATAAACAGTGCCAAAACGTTAGGGTATAACCTGGTACATTTCGCAGAAATGCTCAAAGCACACCCTATCCCAGTTGAAGGCAATACCCTCAGCAGTTAAAAAGCAAATATAGAACTTCATATAAAAAAACAGGCCTGGAAAAGGCCTGTTTTTTTAAGAAGATTTAATAGAAGGATCGACTTATCTTCTTAATTTTAAGATTATTTTAGTGTAGGCACGATTCTGAACGAGACACAATGTAATAGCTTCAATTCTCACGATTAACGGGATGGAAGAGGAAACTGCAATAAAAAAACAACTGCATTTTGAACATTGATTTGATATGATATAAAAATGAATAATAAAACTTTTATAACATTTCAGGATTTTTTTTAGGCCATTTTGTACGAAAAGGAGTTTGGATGATGAATCAAGAAGAAGTTTTGGAGTCACTGTTTAAAAACAGGACCGGTATTCTGGCGACGATGCACAAAAAAGAAGAAGTTATTTCACCTATATTAGAAAAAGAACTGGGAATCAAGACCGTTGTTCCTAAAGGGTTTGATTCGGATATGTATGGGACGTTCACAGGAGACGTCGAGCGTATCGGCGGACAGTTTGAAGCAGCACGTCGTAAAGCTGAAGGGGCTATGGCATTGTCTAACGCAACCCTGGCTATTGCGAGTGAAGGGACGTTTGGTCCTCATCCTTATGTACCATTTATTCCTTTTAATCGCGAAGTCGTCCTTTTGATTGATAAAAAGAATGATATCGAAATCAGCGGTATTGCAGCAACGACCGAAACGGACTTCAAGCATAAGCGAGTGAAAAACTTTACAGAAGCCTACGATTTTGCTCTATCTGCCGGTTTTCCCGAAACGGGTATAGTAGTAAAGGTAAGTGAACATTCAAAGGATCCAAATGATATGATCAAGGGGATCACAACTAAGGAAAACCTGGAAAAGGCAGTTTTAAATACTTTAGAGAAATCAGCTGATAATGAAATTTTCCTGGAGACAGATATGAGAGCATTGTACAACACAAAGCGCATGAAAAATATCGAGGCCGCTACCAGGGATCTTGTAAAAAACATAACTAGTCTCTGCCCAAGCTGTCAGTGGCCCGGATATAAAATAACGGATAGAACGAAAGGGCTGCCGTGTCAATGGTGTAAACAACCTACTCAATTGACCTTGTCCTATCATTATAACTGCAGTAAGTGTGGATATAGTGAAGAAGAAAAATATCCTGAGGGAATAAAGGAAGCAGACCCGGGCAACTGCCAGTATTGCAATCCTTAAATCCTTAAGTGATCTTTTCTAATAGTGTTGAATCAGGGATCAACGACCTTTTACTGATTATTTTTTTAAGGAAACCAGCCTGATTTCATCAGGAGCAGGCCTAATTAAAGTTAGTAGTGACCACTGATCTTTTGTAGCTTGATGAGAGGCATGTATAATCAAAACTTTCTGTCAAGTCGATCGTTTGATTTTGGTGGGTGCGCACTATATGGGCAGTGTAGTGACTACTCAGACGCTTGATTATTTTGGGTAGTAATGTGAAAGAGGTTCTATTGACTGCTCAAATTAAATAGTCCTCGGACAGGTCGCTATCAGCCTATTTTACGGTCTTCTCAATCGACAACTGAGCATGAGCAGTCCGAACATCCACCTTTTAGTGACGACTCAGCTTAGTCTTTCCTTCAATGGACACTATCAAAAAGCTTTGTAACAAGCGGGGCTCTATTATTACTGAGTGGTCACTACAGAAACTGCCACAACAGAGAATTGCACTAGAAAATCAAAGAAGGGTCCTACTCGCAGGATGCGAGTAGGGTCAGATCATAATTTGAAACAGGTGAGAGTGAAAGTCTTTTTCTGAAGTAACTGGATACTGTAGAAATAGACATACCGTCCAATCAAGGAAATATATTTCCTTGATTGGACGGTATTTTTCTTCCTCACAGTTTTCCAGGATCTTTTACGTGTATGCTGAAATATAACTGCTTTATAAAAGAATGTAAGTTAAAGAGCCCGAGCAGTTCTATGTTTAATGGTCAGCCCTTTAGGTTACAGATAATGGCTTATAAAAGACGGAAGTCAATGATATGACTTTCACAAATCAACGAGAAAATAAGGTTTTTTCTATATAACTGCTTTAAAAACAAGCGGATGTTGACACTTTGATATAATACTCTGTATAATTAGTCGAGTGAATAATATCACGAGTGTTATATTGCCAGTTTTGTGATGTTTTTGTTTAAATCGATATAAATGACCTTTTAAGTGATGCTAGGCTTAAACTAGATAGATTTCTTTTGTTGTAATAGAGGATCCTCATATTCTATTGATTATCATATACATATCACCGTTCGAGAATTTTGTGTTTTGGAAAGGAAACAGAATGCTATCAAATAAAAAAATCAATGTAACAGCAAGCCTCTTTATTGTTCTACCTCTGATCGTTTATTATTATTTAGTCAATAATGTATCAGAGATGAGTATGAATATAGACTTGCATTTTTATTATGTGATGTTTAGCTCCGCAATCGCGTTTCTAGTCGGCTTCGGTGCCTATAAGGAATATAAAAAGAATAGAGTTACTAAAATATATTATATCGCTATAGCCTTTCTTGGCGTAGGCGTATTTTACACCTTTCATGCGTTGACTACCCCAGATACGGCCATAGCACAAATTTTTAATTTCCCGGATAGGGTAGATAATATAAGTGTCTTTGTTTTATTCGGTGATTTAAGTCGTTTCTGGTTAGCATTGATGCTGTTTGTTCCAGATACTTTGCTGGAACATAATGATCGAATTAAAAAGCACTTTAATGGCTATGTGCTTCTGTTCTTATTGATCGTACTGTCCGGGATTTCCTATTTTGCGGTATTCAATCCAGAGATGCTTCCTGCTTTTAAACATGCCGATTTGAGAGATACATATTTTGCTATACTGACTAAAGTCATCACTTTGATTTTCATAGGAATCAATGCGCTGAAATATTATTATTCTTATAAAGTAAAATCGAATATTACGATTCTTTCTTTCCTTATCGGACTATGTCTGATCATGGAATCAACAATTATGTTTATGATCTCGACCCCTTGGAGTTCAGTCTGGTGGCTTGCGCATAATCTCTTCCTGTTAAGTTACATCGTTATGGGTTTCGGTCTGCTGTACAGTTATACCGGCAAAGAGAAGTATGAATATTTCGACATTCTGGGACAAATAAAAAAATATGCGAAGCTATTGGAAGAAAAAAACAGCCAGTTAAATACTCTCGTGAATTATGATGCGCTTACAGGTCTGTCAAACAGAAGACATTTTATGGCTGCCACAGAAAAATATATCGAGAGAGCAGAGAAAAATCATGGCTCATTTGCCCTCATGTTCATTGATCTGGATCATTTCAAAACAGTTAATGATCAGCATGGACATCAAATTGGGGATGAATTATTAAAAAATGTATCAGAAAAAATAAGAAATTCAATTCACTCGAAGGATATGGCATCGAGGATCGGGGGAGATGAATTTGTTGTGTTGTTGAATGAAGCTCAAAAAGAGCACATAAAGCATATCTCAGAACGAATTTTAGACAAACTGACTAAACCGATCGTAATAAATGGGAACGAATGCAATATAGGCGCAAGTATTGGGATAAGTGTCTATCCTGCGCATGGGGACACAGTAGATGAACTGATTTCCAAAAGTGATGAAGCGATGTATTGTATAAAAAAAGATGGAAGAAACAACTACAAAATTGCTGAAAATGAAAAACTTTCAACATCTTCTGGTGGGCAATGATTTTCTGATGATAAAGTTGTAATTGCGGCTATGAGCATTTTTCATATATATTTATAATGAGGTTTAAAGCTGTCCCTAACGAGACGGCTTTTTTTTATAGAGTGAAGGATTTTACTGAATTTAAGGAAAAGCAAATAAAAGTGTAACCTTTTCCAAGTAGAAACGTATATAGAGTGAAAGGAGGTTTCCGATGAAGTCAGATGCCATGGACCGGGCGTACAAAAAATATCATAAAGAGCTGTATCTCTATGCTTTGAGTCTCTCACGAGATGAAGAACTGGCAAAAGATCTCGTCAGTGAAACCTTCTACAAGGCTTTTATCGCGTCAAATGTACCGAGGGGGTCATTTAAGTACTGGCTTTTCAGGGTGTTAAAGAATCACTTCATTGACCTGAAACGAACGAAGCAATCATCTGTATCGATGGGAAGTTATGAAAAGGTCTTATCTGACAAATCTGAGAGAGGACCCGCAAAAAGTTACATACATAAGGAACGGGACCAGCGATTATATGAGCACTTGATGAAACTGGAGCCGGATAGTTACCGGGAGGTCATCCATCTTTATTACTACGGTGAGATGAGCATCAAGGATATCGCAAAAACGGTCGGCTGGTCAGAAAGCAACACAAAAACGACACTTTATCGGGCACGCAAGAAGCTGGGAAAAGCACTAAAGGAGGATCATTATGAATTTTAAAGAATTACTGGAGCGCTACAAAGACGGCACGGCAACAGACGAGGAAAAAGCGACAGTCGAGAAAGAACTGGAAAAGTATGCGTCCATTGAAGACTATTACACGGAACAGCTGCCGGATGAGTTTATGGATAGTGGCAATATAAAGGAAGACGTTAACAATGATACACTAGAAACTGAAAATATAAACAAGATGGTCAACCGCCGATTGAGAAAAGTCGTTCTGGTCTCTGTTTTGATTGTCATCCTAATATACCTAGGTATATTCTATGGCTTATCCAATGTCGTTGATCAATTCTACTATGATCCGACAGAAGTGACACAGTCAGAAGAGGAAGGATTTTCTGCAACTGATTTCAGCTTCGACCTGGATGCGTATGTCAGTTTGAATATGCCGGGATACGTTAATAGTTCATTTACCTTCCAGGAATCCAAAGGTTTTGGAACGTATGAAACAGGCTATTTTCTTAAAAATTTGTTTACTCAGAATGACACCCTGCATTTTGTGGATTTGAAAAGAGGCAGGCCTGAAAATTTCTATGAAGGAATTTTTGACAGGCTACCACGCTTTAGTATTCGAGAGGCTTTCGATGACGTGTACAGTCCATACCCTGAAGACGCAAGTGAACAGGCTAATGAAATGAAGGAAGAATTTAAACAGCGATTTAACGACGAGACAGTAGATTATATAGAAAAGCTGGCTGATTTATCTTATGTTTCTATGACGGTAGCGTTTGATGAAGATTTAACGATGAGTGAATTCTATCGATTAACGGAAGAGCATCCAGATCTGGACTTTAAATGGGCCGGTGTCCGGACGACAGAACCAGGGAAACGCTGGCGAGACAATCAGCCCATGCATTTGATTGGGTTCGTTCCTGACATCAATGCGGAACCCAGTTCGAATATGACGCCGGATCCTGAAGAGTATCCCTTATTTGATTTGAATCATGTGTGGTTGGATGCGACCGGGGCTCCGGAAGAGTTCTTCCCGGAAGCTTACGAAACACACTTCACTTCACGCCTAAGCTGGTTGAAAGACCGTGAAGGGTTTGTTGAAACGTTTGATTATTATCCAGAAAAAACTGAATTTTATGCTGATTCTTTAGATTACATTGAGGAAAATGGGGTCGAAACGTATGGCGTGCTCGTATACGGAACCGCTGAAGCATTTTCTGAAAGTTTCGAAGATCTCCCCTACGATAGACTAGTGATCGATGAGGTGGATTCATCCAAGCCGAGTATTAATATTTATTTCGATTGAAAAAACTAAAAAACTCTCACTGTTTTTCAACGATAAATGAATTTCCCTCTGTAAAGCCAAATATCTATTATGATAAATTGATTTTATTAAAAACCTCATGAAACAGTTTATTTGCTACTGTTCTCATGAGGTTTTTTTGAAAGAAATGAGATTTAGTTGATATCCTTCAAATCATAAACCATAAAGAGAATCAATACTGATGTTATGCTTTTCACAAGGCATATGGTAATGTTAGATTAAATAGATGGTCGATGGTTAGTAAATGATTAAGGTTGGCTGCCTCAGAATCTATCAGTCAATAATGCGGCTATGAAAGGACTAGACCCCGTGTATAGAGATAAAGTGCAAAGATTTTATCGCTCAAAAATAGTTAAAAACCTCGTAATTATTCTGATTATCTGCGTTATGACGTGGCTATTCCTATCGATTATAGGGAATTTTGTAAATCTGCATCCTAATGCCTACCGGGATCTTCTGAGAAGTATTCTTGTACCCTATGGAATTGGCGTGCTGCTCTATAACATTTATACTGTGGGCTTTAAGAAAAAATCACTAAAAGGGAGCGCTAAGAAGATTTCGCTATGGTGGGGAAATATCACAGCACTAGAATCGATCTGTCTAATTTTTACTCTAATTACATTGGTCAATAGTATCATGATGCTTTCAGGAATCGATACACCCAAACAAGGCGTCTTTGCATACGTGCATATGATGACGAGACTTGGCATCGTTACTTTTATTGTTATGCTTTTAATGTGGCAGGATGTCGTTAAGCGTACAAGGCGATCCTCGTTTGATTTCAGTATCAGTAAAGTTCTTCAAGTGGCACCTAAAAAAATAGTGACATCTGTATCGATCGTATTTACAGTGCTGACAACGGTATACTGTTTAGTGATGATTGCCTTTCAGGAAGTATTAAATCCTGTTGGCGGGGCCTTTTTCTACCAGTTATTACTGGCAATGCTACTCATTACATCGCTGATTTTTTTACTGTTTCGCTTAATGAAACGATGATTGGAGCGTGTCATAGACCTTGAACTGACCGGTTTGCTGAAAGTCACAGATTAATTTCCATCTTATTTTTAGTATAAAAAGGATGATGAAAATGGAGACTCATGAACACGTGATAAAAACCATCGCAGATGATCAGAAAGAAATGCGCTCCGCCTTCTTAGGCGGTTTTGCTGGTCAGCTTGTTTCTGGAGTGATTTGGCTGGCTGCAGCTGGTATCAGTGTAGTAAATAAACCTGTTTCGGGTATGCTGATTTTGTTCTTTGGCTGCATGCTGATTTTCCCGCTTACTCAGTTGACTTTAAGAGCTATGGGCAGGAATGCAAAGGTGAGTAAAGATAACAGATTATGGTCACTTGGATCCCAGATCGCTTTTACCGTACCGATCAACTTTTTATTGGTGGGTGCGATCATTATTTTCAGACCGATATGGTTTTTCCCGGCCGCTATGATCATAGTGGGCTCACATTACTTACCGTTCATGACTCTCTATGGCATGAAACTATTCGGTATTCTGGCAGCGCTGCTGATACTAAGCGGAGCCGGTCTGCTTCTATATGGTCCGCCAGTTTTCAGTCTGGGTGGATGGCTGACGGGAATACTGCTGATTGTTTTTGCTTTTTTAGGCAAGGCAGCTGTCAAGAAAGAAGAGACATCCGCCGATATAAAGGTTCATGGAGTATGAGATAAGATTCAGAACTGCAATATATACTAGAGGATTATTACGGATTTCAAAGAAGTATCGAAGACTTGGAGGTATTAGAAATTATGACTGACAAAAAGAAGCAAGACAAAAATCATTATTTAGGTCTAGGCGTTGGCTTTGGTTTGATAGCCGGCAGCGCCATAGGGATCTTAGTCACGAGTCTGATCGGTGGTATAGGATCAGGGATGCTCTTTGCTGTCCCGATCGGGTCAAGCATCGGTATGCTGATCGGGATCGTTGTGGGAACACTCTTAGACTCGAAAAATCAGAATAACTAGGTGTTAGTAAAAAAATGGTCACAAATACCGGCATCAATCGGTTAAGGTACACCTAAACATTTGACAAAATCGCTGTAAAAGTTAAAATAGATAAGGTTAGATATGTATTACTTTTTCATGAAAACATATCTTGATAATGATAGTAGATGTTTTAGAAAACTACAGATACCTTTAAATAAGACTTGAATAGCGAAAGGATTATATATTATGAAAGAAAATTTTTGGAAAGACTTGCCGAAACCGTTCTTTATCCTGGCACCGATGGAAGATGTGACGAACGTTGTGTTCCGTCATGTCATCGCTGAAGCCGGCCGTCCGGATGTCTTCTTTACTGAATTCACCAATACAGTCAGCTACTGCCATCCTGAAGGACGCAACAGTGTCCGTGGACGATTGACCTTTACAGAAGACGAACAGCCTTTGGTCGCTCACATCTGGGGCGACCAGCCGGAATACTTCCGTGAGATGAGTATCGGTATGGCCGAGGCTGGATTTGCCGGTATCGATATCAACATGGGCTGCCCGGTTCCGAATGTGGCTGGAAAAGGTAAAGGGTCCGGGCTGATCCGCCGTCCGGAAGTCGCAGCCGAGCTTATCGAAGCGGCTAAAGCTGGAGGCTTACCGGTCAGTGTGAAAACGAGACTAGGCTATACAAAACTGGATGAATGGCGGGACTGGATCACTCATTTGCTGAAGCAGGATATCGTGAACCTGTCGATCCATCTGCGTACCAGAAAAGAGATGAGCAAGTATGATGCGCACTGGGAAATGATCCCAGATATCGTTAAAGTAAGAGATGAAGTGGCGCCGGATACACTGATCACCATCAATGGCGATATTCCTGACCGCCAAACGGGACTGGAACTCGTTGAAAAATACGGTGTGGATGGTGTCATGATCGGTCGCGGTGTTTTCACGAATCCCTTTGCTTTTGAAACAGAAGCAAGAGAACACAGTGCCGACGAAATGCTGGGACTCCTAAGGCTGCATCTTGATCTCTTTGATGAATATGAATTCTCATCAGAAATGCAGCAGTCATTCAAACCGCTGCGTCGCTTCTTTAAAATCTATGTCCGTGGAATCCGCGGAGCAAGCGGCTTGAGAAGTGCGTTGATGGAAACCAAAACGACAGATCAGGTACGTGCGCTGCTGGATGATTTTGAGAAAAATCTGGAAGCAGAGACAGAAGAGATCGTCAGTGTTCCTGCAGAGAATTAATCGAATCGTTCCAAAAGGTGTCGCTCGCATATGAGCGGCGCCTATTTTTATAAGTTTTTATTAAATGTATTGATACTCATTATTTATTTATTGTTTGTCAATAAATAACCTGCTACTATTAGGGTATCAAAATGTTCCGTGAATGGTACATAAATTTATCAGAACAGATAATAACATGAGGAGGTTCAATTATGGCTAATAGGAATCAGGTCATTTCCAACATCAATGACCCGCATGAACTTGAGAAGCTTTTTCGGGAAGATCCGGATGCGTTTAAACGATCATTCGAGGAAGCCTTGGAAAGGAATGCGCAATCTCAGGTCCTTGCCGTCTGGCACGAACGGTTGAATTATCAGGAAGAAACTGAATCAGAAAAGGCCGGATTCATGAACAAGGATTTTCTTTTTATGGGATTGATGGCATTACTTGCCGGGCTGACTTCACGCGGGTTGTTTCACCTTGCGCTGGAAGAAGTGATTACACCGATCAACTTGATCTTTGGTGTCGTGCCTTTTATAGCCGGATACTTTATGTACAGGAATCCTCCGAAGAAACCTATTCTTTATACGGTCATCGGCGCTTTTTTTGTATCGATTATATATCTTAATCTATTGCCGATGGAGGAAACAGACAGCATCATCCTAGCGTATCTGCATCTGCCTATATTCTTGTGGGTCGTTACGGGACTGGCATTTACAGGGAACGCTTATAATAAAGGGCGGGAACGGCTGACTTACCTTAAGTTTAACGGAGAATTTGCTGTCATCTATGCGAGCATGGCGATCAGCGGCATGATACTCACCGGATTGACGATGCAGCTGTTCTACTTTGCGGGGCTGGATATCGCGGACTTTTACTTCAGGAATGTCGTCTTGTTTGGTGCAACGGGGCTCACGGTCGTGGCCGCGTACCTTGTGATACGAAATTTAGAATATGGCAGACATATTGCATCTTATCTAGCTAAGATCTTCAGTCCGCTTGTTCTTCTGACATTGCTCGCCTATTTGATAATGATTGTGTCGATTGGAGAAAACCCATTTATGGACCGCGACTTTCTATTATCTTTTAACGGCGTACTATTGCTTGTCCTGGCTCTCACTATTTTTACCATCACGGGAAGTACTTCAGATGAAAAAAGAACCGTTTCGGATGTTGTGAACAGCGCTCTGATTTTTCTTGCACTGATCATCGACACAGTGGCGTTATCCGCGATAGTGTTCAGACTGACATCTTATGGTATCACGCCAAACAGACTAGCTGTTTTGGGTGTGAACGTTCTGATCTGGGCCAATCTCATCTGGATAGGGCTAGCATATAGCCGGTTCCTGACCAATAAAACTGGTTTGACGCCTGTTCAGAATGCTGTGACAAAGTACTTACCGGTTTACGGCTTATGGGCAGCCATTGTGACCTTTACGTTTCCTTGGATTTTTTAAAAGGTTTTTATTAAGCAAGCGCGGATGAATGATGTACATGCTCATTCATCAGTGCTTTTTCTATTAATGAGAAGCTCCAGATTGACATTCAAGGAGCTGAGATTTAAAATTTAGTTAGCCAGACTAACTAAAACACGAAGGAGTATACTATGAGTGAGGATTTACTTTACAGTGCCGACATCATCGGGATGTTTTGCCGATTGAAAATGAATGCAAAATCAGATAGTTCTATAAGATCAAGTGAAATGGCCGTGTTGATCTTCATCCAAAAACAGAATGCCTCTGTAACACCCTCTATGGTCAGCGATTTTTTTAAGATCGCCAAGCCTTCTGTCACATCGATGGTCAATGCTTTAGTCGACAAAGAATATCTTAAGAAAAGAAAGTCCGAAACAGACAAGCGCAGTTACACGCTCGAAGTAACTGAAGCTGGTCAAAAACTTCTGGACACAACCTTCGATGATTACATAAAAACAGTAGAAACACTTAAAAATGAAATGGGCGTGGATGATTTCTGTACATTTATTGGTTTGATGGAAAAAGCAAACACGATATTAGAAAAGGCGGATTAATATGAAAATACTTGTTACAGGAGCATCCGGAACCGTAGGGAAATACGCTGCAAGTGAATTACTGAAAATGAACGAGCCTATTGTGGTTGCAGGCACTGATACACAGAAGCTCCTTAAGATATATGGAAAAGATGTTGAGCGAGTCAAACTGGATTTCACGAAAGAAGAAACCTTTGATGCTGCACTTCAGGATGTAGATAGAGTATTTCTAATGAGACCGCCTCATTTGGGGAAAGCAGAAGATCTCTTTCCGTTTATACAAAGGATGAAGGACCACGGCATAAAACTCGTCTCTTTTTTGTCGTTAATGGGCGTTGAAAAGAATCCTTTTCCTCCGCATCATAAAATCGAAAAACATATCTCTGAACTGGGTCTGCCCTTTGCCTATATCCGACACGGCTTTTTCATGCAGAATTTATCAGGGATACATGCTGAAGAGATAAAAAATAACAACGAGATCCTTGTGCCGGCCGGTAAAAGTAAAACCAGCTTTATCGATGCCGCAGACATTGGACTGGCTGTAGCAACAGTACTTAAAGATCCGGAAAAATTTAAAAATACGGCGCATACATTAACGGGTCCCGAGTCATTGGACTACTTTGAAGTGGCAGAGATATTGAGTCAGGTGACAAAGAAGAACATATCCTATGCAGACCCGGGATTCCTGGCATACCGCAGACACTATGTAAATAACCGAGGCTTTGACAAGAAATATGTCAACGTGACCATGGCACTCTATTTAATGACCCGATTAGGGACAGCAGAAAAAGTGACAGATGAATTTGAAAAAATGACTGGTAAAAAGCCAAACAATTTCCGGGATTTTGTTGAAAGGAACATAGACTGTTTTATGTAGAGTTTTGGGTAACAGGAAGAAGCGGTGTTTATATTTAGAGTCGTGTCTTATATAATGAATGAGAAGCAGCTTGAACCACCTATTTTATATAGGTGGATAAGCATGTATAAAGCAACTGGAGGGGTTATAATGAGTGACCTGATAATCAAAGAGGTTGATCTGGATTATATAGACAAAATCAAAGCCATCAGTGAAAAAACATTTGTTGAAACATTCGGCTCTGATAACACAGCAGAAGATATTGAAAATTACCTTACGGAACATATCAATACGCAACAAGTTAGGCAGGAGCTTTCCAACCCTGCTTCGCTCTTTTATGCTGTTGAAGTGGATGGAAATCTTGTAGCTTATATGAAACTGAATCTTGATGATGCTCAGACAGAACAAGGGTACAGCAATTCTCTGGAGATTCAGCGTCTCTACGTATTGAAAGAGTATAAAAAGCAGGGCATCGGCCGCAAGCTGATGGATAAGGCTATCGAAGAGGCGGAAAGCAGGCAGATGGACTTTGTCTGGCTGGGAGTCTGGGAAAAGAATACGAAAGCTATAAAATTTTACGAAAAAAGCGGATTTGTCATGTTTGATAAACATGTCTTTAAACTAGGCGATGATGAACAAACTGATTATTTGATGAAATATGAGTTAGTTTGATCTATGGATTGATTATAAGGAAGAAGTCGGAAACAGGTTCAAAGAGGAGGAATGCAATTGGGTATT
This sequence comes from Alkalibacterium putridalgicola, assembly GCF_900109825.1. GTDB lineage: Bacteria > Bacillota > Bacilli > Lactobacillales > Carnobacteriaceae_A > Alkalibacterium > Alkalibacterium putridalgicola. The sequence goes on from NZ_FOBL01000018.1 coordinate 54,523, forward strand.
TTTATAGGTCTCGTTTTTATTTTAGTTGTGATGGTCACCGCCTATGAGCGTATGACCGCAGGCAAAGATGTCAGTAAACATGAAAGAAAAGTAAACTGGACAGTATGGATCGTGATCGGCGCAATAGTCATTGGGTTGATTGGCTGGTATTTATTGGGCTGGCGATTTTGATCAGGAATCAAAATAATATGTTTATCTGTGGTCAGTATTATAATGACCTGAAAAGCATTTTCAAAGTATTCACCTTAATAGTCGGCTTTTAAAATGTGGAAGTGACAAGTTATACTGAGATCTATGAAAAACCTGTTCCAAAACAGATACTGGAACAAGTTTCTGAGGTAAGTAGATGAAAAACCTGTCCTAAAACGGATATTGGAACAAGTTTTTGAGGTAAGTAGATGAAAAACCTGTTCCAAAACAGATAATGGA
>NZ_FOBL01000022.1 GCF_900109825.1 Alkalibacterium putridalgicola
TAAATACCCCATGAACTGAGAAACACTCAATTTTGGTGGGATGCTGACTAACATATGAATATGATCCTTACATGCATTTGCTTCGTGTATCTCCACTCCTTTTCTCTGACAAAGTTCTCGGATAATCTCACCGATGCTTTGTTTATACTTACCATAGATTATCTGTCTTCTGTACTTTGGTGCGAAAACGATGTGATACTTACATCTCCATTGTGAATGTGCTAAACTGTTCTTGTCCTTCATGGGACGCCTCCTTCAATGATTTGAGTAAGTGGTCGGGAAACCAACTTTATCTTATCATGAAGTGAGGCTTTTTTTGAACCCACGCTAAAAGCTATCCTGAACCCCCGGCACAGCCGGGGGTTTTCAAAGTACATAAAAAGAGGCCCGCATCCACCGGGAATGCGGGCCTTCCTATCTACATCGTTCGATTATTTTACTTCTTTTTCTTCCTCTATCCGCACGATGCTTTCTTTATACGCATCCACGGGTACGCCGTCGGAATCTTCGTCTAAAATGAATGAACCGTTGCTGTACCGGTCGCTGAAGGCATAATCTTTCGCTCTGACTGTGAAATCATTGCCTTTATCCGTCACGATGGTCCATTCAGCATCCAATTGTTCGATATCGATCATCAGCGCCATACGGTGAGGTTTGTTTTTCAGTTCTCTTAATACCAGCAGGCCGCGTTTGGCTCGTGAAATAACATCGAAATCTGCGACATTCATTCGCTTGATCGATCCGCGGTGAGTGACCATCAGGGCGCTCTTGTTCCCTTCAGCAGGGTTAAAGATGAGTCCGCCGGCCACTTGATCCTCTTTCTTCAAGTTGATGGACTTCACACCACTGGCGTTGGCACCCACGGTCGAAACTTCAGGCAAGGTATAGCGCAGGCCGAATCCCAGCTGGGTGACTAAGAAAACATCATAGAGTGATTCGTCATTGATCAGATACACGGACAGCAATTCATCCGTTTTCCCTTTTAACTTGATCGCTGTTGCGGAACGGGAACGGTACGTCCGTTTCGGTGCATACTCGGAAACCAGCGTCTGCTTGATATACCCCGCTTTGGTGATGAAGACAAACTTCTGCTGCTCCGAGAATTCTTTCAGGCCGTAAGCCGCAATGATTTTCTCGTCAGGCTGTATGCTGATCGTCTGGGAAATATGTTCGCCCAGATCTTTCCATTTGATCTCAGGGATCTCATGGACCGGTCGGTTGATGACATTCCCTTTCGTCGTGAACAGAACCACATGATCCAGCGTCGAGATTTTTTCAGTGAAGACTGAGTAATCCCCGTCTCTCAAAGCAATCTCTTCAGCGTTCGTAGCACCATAAGAACGCAGACTGGTCCGTTTCAGGTAGCCCTCTTTGGTCACTGACACAACGACTTCCTCTTCAGTGACGAGCACTTCTTTTTCGACTTTCAGCTCTTCGATCTTGTCTTCGATCACCGTCTGTCTGTCTTTGGCGTTTTCTTTCTTCACTTCTCTCAGTTCTTTTTTCATGACTGATTCCAGTGTTTTTTCATCGTTCAAGATCTTATTATATTCGTCGATACGCGCTGCCAGCTCGTCTGCTTCTTTTTGAAGCTGCGTGATATCTGTATTGGTCAAGCGGTACAACTGCAGACTTACGATGGCTTCAGCCTGCATTGCAGTAAAGTCATACGCACTAATGATATTGTCCTTAGCATCGCCTTTGTTCTTGCTTGCCCGAATGGTCTTGATGACCTTATCCAGGATAGAGATGGCTTTGATCAAGCCTTCAACGATATGCGCGCGTTTCTGGTCTTTATTGAGCAGGAAATTCGTACGCTTTCTGATGATATCTTTCTTATGCGCGATATAAGCCGACAAGAACTCTTTAAGTCCGACTTGCTGAGGACGACGGTCGCTGATCGCGATCATATTCAGGTTGTAAGAGACCTGCAGATCCGTATTTTTGAATAAGTAAGTCAAAATCCCCTGAGTCGGCGTATCTTTTTTCAGCTCGACCACGATACGCAAGCCGGTACGGTCACTTTCATCACGCACGTCTGCGATGCCATCGATTTTCTTGTTGATGCGGATCTCGTCCATTTTACGGACCATCGTCGCTTTGTTCACTTCATAAGGGATCTCGGTGATGACGATCTGTTCTTTGCCGCCTCTCACTTTTTCGATCTCGGTCTTTGAACGGATGACGATTTTCCCTTTACCCGTTTTATAGGCATTTTTAAGTCCTTTGACGCCTTGAATGATGCCGCCGGTCGGGAAATCCGGTCCTTTGATAAAGTCCATCAGTTTGTCGACGGATGCATTCGGATGCTGGATCTGGTAGATGCAGGCATCGATGACTTCGCCCAGATTATGGGGCGGGATATCGGTAGCATAACCGGCAGAAATACCCGTTGCCCCATTAACTAAAAGGTTAGGGAAACGTGCCGGCAGGACGGTCGGTTCATTGGTCGTATCGTCAAAGTTCAGGACGAACTCGACCGTTTCTTTATCGATGTCTTTCAATAATTCATTAGCCACTTTTGACAGTCGCGCCTCGGTATAACGCATGGCTGCCGGTGGATCGCCGTCCATGCTCCCGTTGTTGCCGTGCATCGTAACTAAAGGTGTCTTCATTTTCCAGTCCTGGCTCATTCGGACCATGGCTTCATAAACACTGCTGTCGCCGTGCGGGTGGAAGTTACCGATAACGTTCCCCACCGTTTTCGCTGATTTTCTGAAGCCCTTGTCGTGCGTGTTGCCTTCTGAATACATCGCATACAGGATTCGGCGCTGTACGGGCTTGAGACCGTCTCTGATGTCCGGCAGTGCCCGTTCCTGGATGATATACTTCGAATATCTCCCGAAACGGTCGCCCATCACTTCTTCTAGTGTTAACTCTTGGATTTCTTCTCGTTGTTTTGCCATATCAGTAAGTCAAACCTTTCTCACAACTCTACAGTTTCTTCCACTTCTTCAAGGATGTCATTCGTTTCCAGAATGCTGCCTTCTTCTTCAAGCGAGAATTCCACATTCTCTTCGATCCACTTACGACGGGGATCGACTTTGTTCCCCATGAGGACAGACACCCGGCGTTCAGCCTGTGCGACGTCATCGATCGTCACACGTATGAGCGTCCGTGACTCAGGATTCATCGTTGTATCCCACAACTGGTCGGCGTTCATTTCACCCAAACCTTTGTAGCGCTGGATGATGTAGCCTTTACCGAATGTCTTCAGGAGTTTGTCCAGTTCTTCATCCGTCCAGGCATACTCGATGACCTCTTTCTTGCCTTTGCCTTTAGACACTTTATATAAAGGCGGCAGGGCGAGATACACTTTGCCTTCTTCGATCAGGGGTTTCATATAACGGTAGAAGAAGGTCAAAAGCAGGACCTGGATATGCGCACCGTCTGTATCCGCATCGGTCATGATGACGACTTTATCGTAATTACAGTCTTTGATATCGAATTCAGGTCCGACACCTGCACCGATCGTGTAGATCATCGTGCTGATCTCTTCATTTTTCAGGATATCCTGCATGTTCGCTTTTTCTGTATTGATGACCTTACCACGCAGAGGCAGGATCGCCTGGAATTTTCTGTCACGGCCCTGTTTGGCAGAACCACCGGCAGAATCTCCCTCGACGAGATACAATTCATTCTTCTTAGCATTTTTACTTTGAGCCGGCGTCAGTTTACCGGATAAAAGTGTTTCTTTACGTTTCTTTTTCTTGCCGTTTCGAGATTCATCTTTCGCTTTACGTGCCGCTTCCCGGGCTTCTCTGGCTTTGATCGCTTTCCGGACGATCTGCTGACTCATTTCGCCGTTTTCAGCCAGCCAGAAGTTGAACTGCTCTGAAATCACCGTATCACACGCTGCGCGTGCTTCAGTGGTCCCAAGCTTGCTCTTGGTCTGACCTTCAAACTGGAGTAAATGCTCCGGGATACGGACAGATAGAATGATCGCGATCCCTTCGCGCACGTCGGTCCCTTCGAGGTTCTTGTCCCGCTCTTTTAAAAGGTTCACGCGCTTGGCATATTCATTGAAGGTCTTTGTGATCGCGGTTTTCGTACCGATCTCATGCGTCCCGCCATCTTTGGTCCGCACATTATTGACAAAGCTCAAAAGGTTTTCTGAATAGCCGTCGTTATATTGAAAGGCACATTCCACTTCGATGCCTTTATATTCACCTTCAAAGTAGGCGATCGGTGTCAGTGTATCTTTTTCTTCATTGATATATTTGACGAATTCCTTGATGCCTTCTTCGTAATGAAAGATTTCTTCGGCATCTTCTTTGCGTTCATCTTTGACCGAGATCGTCACGTCTTTCAAAAGGAAGGCCGATTCTCTCAAGCGTTCACTCAACTGTGAGAAAGAATAGTCCGTTGTTGAAAAGATTTCAGGATCCGGTTTGAAATGCACCGTGGTCCCAGTCGCTTTTTTCTGGCCTTTTTTCTTCGTCAGTTTACCGTCAGGCTTTCCGCCCTTTTTAAAATGCTGCGTGTACTCAAAGCCGTCGCGGTTGACTTGGACCGTCAACTCTTCAGACAGCGCATTCACAACAGAAGCCCCTACACCATGCAGACCACCGGATGTTTTGTATCCGCCGCTCTGGCCGAACTTGCCACCGGCGTGCAGGACTGTAAAAATAACTTGTATAGTCGGCACACCAGACTTATGCATTCCCGTCGGCATCCCGCGTCCATCGTCTTTGACTGTGATGCTGTTGTCTTTGTGGATGGTAACGTCGATCCGTGTCCCATATCCGGCCAGCACTTCATCTACGGCGTTGTCAACGATCTCATAGACAAGATGGTGCAGCCCTCTGGAGTCTGTCGATCCAATATACATGCCAGGACGTTTTCTGACCGCGTCCAGGCCTTCCAACACTTGAATTGAACTATCATCGTAATTATTTTTTGCCATTACCACAGATTCTCCTTTGATTCTTCACATGCTGATATTTCGTTATTCAACTTTTTATAATAAAAATAGATTGTGTATTCTTTCGTTAAAAGCCAAGCACTATTAATCTTACCATAATTTAAGTAGCATGTGTAAAAAACCTTTGTTCCCCTAACGCCAGAGGCATGTTATGTGCCTTCACCTGCCATCTTTTATTGTTGTCACCGTCCTGTCATGGTAGAATAATAAAGGATTAAGGGTGAACTTAAGGAGGAAACATGTTTGATTGAACTAATACTCATTGCTGCAGCTTACCTGCTCGGATCGATCCCCTCGGGCGTATGGATAGGTAAAGCATTTTTTAAAACAGATATAAGAGAACAGGGAAGCGGGAACTCAGGGACTACGAATACTTACCGGGTCCTCGGGAAATGGGCCGGCACAGTCGTTTTGGTCATGGATATCGCCAAAGGAACACTAGCTGTTTTGCTGCCGCTCTGGTTTGGTGTCACGATCCATCCCATGATCTTCGGTTTGTTCGCGATCATCGGCCACGTTTATCCGATTTTTGCCGGATTTAAAGGCGGAAAAGCCGTGGCGACAACTGCTGGTGTCGCTCTGGGAGTCCAACCCCTTTTCGTCCTGGTTTTGATCATGGTGTTCGCGGCCATCCTGTATACATCGAGTATGGTCAGCCTTGCAAGCGTACTGACCCTGATCATCGCTGCCGGAGCTGCTCTCTTTGTAGGGGACTGGGTCTTCACTGCCATCGTCTGGATCGCTATGATTTTAGTTGTCGTGAGGCACCGGGCAAACATCGACCGGATCAGAAAGGGCGAAGAAAACAAGGTCCCTTTCGGATTGAATCAATCAGATAAATAAAGAGTAAAAGACCTTTTCCAGCTCAGTCTGTTTAATACGACTGAGTGTGGAAAAGGTCTTTTTTATCCGATTACCCGGTTTTTTCCGTTCGCTTTAGCTTTGTACAAGTTTTTATCCGCTTCTCTGAGAACATCCTCATGGTCCCCTTGGGTGTACAGAGTAAATCCCCCGCTGATAGTCAGCGATTCCAGTTTCAGGAATTCATTGGTTTCTATCGCTAACCGGCAGTCATTAAGCTGTTTTTCTGCTGCCTCTTTTGAAGTGTCGGGTAAAAGGATCAGGAATTCTTCACCGCCGTAACGGCCGACGATCCCTTTTCTATCCAGTTTACATTCCAGTGTCTTCGCGATTTCTTTGAGCACGTAGTCCCCAAAGACATGGCCTTTCGTGTCATTGAGATGCTTGAAATCGTCAATGTCCACCATGCTCACTGCCAGCTGTTTGCCTTTGACAGCCGAATCGATCATATGGGTCTTCAGTTCTCTGATGACTGCACGCCGGTTCCTGATCTGTGTGAGTTCATCTTTGTCGACAAGTTCGATCAGTGAAGACGTCAGATCCTCCAGATTTTCCACTTTGCTTTTCTGCTTGGAGACATCAAATACGATGCCTGCAGCAAATAAAGGTGCCCCGTCTTCTGCTCTTTTCGTGACTTTCCCTCGGTCATAAAACCATTTCCAGGTTCCATCCTTGGCTTTGATGCGGTATTCGACCTCATAAACAGGAGCCAGGCCTTTCAAGTGCTGCCGCATATTATCCATCACAGGTTCGTGATCCTCGGGATGCAGTTTGTTTGTAAAAAAATCATAAGGAATCTTTTCAGGCAGCTGATCGACAGAATAGCCGAGCGCTTCCACTTTCAAAGGATTAAAGACCACGTCATTGGTCTGGATATTCCAGTACCAGTGACCGAGATTTCCTTTCCAGGGATAGTCCAGCTTCGCTTCGGCTGCTTTTTCGGCCAGCAGTTCATCGATCAGCATTTGCTGTTCCTTGATCTTAAAGAGCAGTTCCTCTTTAGTCCGCTCATGTAATTGCTCACTCATCACTTCTGCACCCCAATAAATGTCTTATAAGATATAGCGGCTAAGGTCCTTGTTCTCGACGATATGGCCGATTTTATCTTCAACATATTTTTCTGTGATCTTCACTTCGCCCATCGTCATATCCGGAGATTCGAACAGCAGATCTTCAAGCAGGCGCTCAAGGATCGTATGCAGACGACGTGCACCGATGTTGTCAGTCGATTCATTGACATCATAAGCGATCTCGGCGATCTTCTCGATGGCTTCCATGGTGAAGATGACATCGATGTTTTCTGTTTCAAGCAGCGCACGGTACTGTTTCACCAGTGCATTTTCGGGTTCTGTCAGGATCTTCACGAAATCGTCTTTCGTCAAGTCATTCAGTTCCACGCGGATCGGGAAACGTCCCTGCAGTTCAGGGATCAGATCGCTTGGTTTAGACAGGTGAAAAGCGCCGGAACCGATGAACAGGATATGGTCGGTATTGACTGTTCCATATTTCGTACGCACACTGGATCCTTCAACGATCGGCAGGATGTCTCTCTGAACACCTTCTCGGGAGACCTGACCGCTGTTCTGCTGTCCTTTAGACGTGATCTTATCGATCTCATCCACAAAGATGATCCCTGAGTTCTCTGTCAAGTTGATCGCATCGGAATAAATATCTTCCGTGTTGATCAGCTTGTCTGCTTCTTCTTCCGTAAAGATATCGACCGCTTCTTTAACCGTGACTTTACGCTTCACTTTTTTAGTCGGGGTCAGCTGGCCGAATGTTTCTGACAAGTCGATACCCATCGATTCCAGCGGCTGGCTCATCGGACTATTCGACGCTTTTTTCTTTTCTTCGACTTTGATCTCGACTTCGCGTGAGTCAAGGATCCCGCGGCTGATCTGGTCGATCAGGGCGTCACGTTTGGAAGAGATCTCTTCCGTGACAGTTTCTTCTTCCTCTTCGGCATTCTGATTGAACTGATTCGGGTCCATGCCCATCCCTTTGAACATTCCCGCTAAAGGATTGTTGTCATAGCCGCTTTTTTCCTTCTTGATCCCTGGAGCTAGGGCTTTAGCGACGCGTTCGATGGCACGTCTTTCTGCACGTCCGCGTACGTTTTTACGGTACTCTTCACGGACCAGCTGGATCGCTGATTCTGTGAGGTCTCTGACCATGGATTCCACATCGCGGCCAATGTAGCCGACTTCTGTGAATTTCGTTGCTTCCACCTTGATAAATGGCGCATCCACGATAGCAGCCAGACGACGGGCGATCTCCGTTTTACCGATACCTGTCGCTCCGATCATCAGGATGTTTTTCGGTGTGATTTCTTTCTGCATGTCATCATCGAGCTTCAGACGACGGTAGCGATTACGCAGTGCGACTGCGACCGCTTTTTTAGCGTCCTTCTGGCCCACGATGTATTTATCCAGTTTGGTTACGATTTCTCTTGGTGTTAAATCATTTCTTGCTTTCATGTCATCAGTCTCCTTACAGTTTTTCGGTTACGATATTATGGTTGGTGTATACACAGATATCCGCTGCAATCGTCAAACTGTCTTTGGCGATTTCTTCTGCGGACAGGGTTTCTCCGTGTTTCTTCAAGGCACGGGCAGCTGACAAGGCAAAATTACCGCCTGAACCGATACCTAAAATACCATCGTCCGGCTGGATGACTTCACCATTACCGGAAACCAGAAGCATCTGTTCCTTGTTCATGACGATGAGCAAAGCTTCCAGGTTTTTCATCATCTTGTCTGTACGCCATTCCTTGGCCAGTTCCACGGCAGCACGCATGAGGTGACCGTTGTACTGGTTCAGATAGCCTTCAAATTTTTCTTCGAGTGTGAATGCATCAGCCACACTGCCGGCAAAGCCGACGAGGACTTCATTGTTATAGATCTTTCTTACTTTACGGGCTGAGCCTTTCATAATGACTTTCTCGCCCATTGTGACCTGACCGTCTCCAGCCATGGCACATTCGCCATTATGTTGAATAGCTAAAATCGTGGTTGCATGAAACTCTGTCATTTTGTATTCCTCCATTTAAAAGTGTTTAGTTTATGCTCTGGGGTGATAAGAATTATAATCCTTCTGCAGGTGCTCAGTGGTCACATGCGTATAGATCTGCGTCGAAGCCAGACTCTTATGCCCCAGCAGTTCCTGTACCGTCCGTATGTCGGCGCCATTATTAAGTAAATGAGTCGCAAACGTGTGACGCAGCATGTGAGGAGTGATGTTATGAGACAGCGAACTCTTTTTGATCAGCTGTGTCAGCACGAACTGAATGCCGTTCTGCGTGATCTGATCGCCATGATGATTGATGAACAGATAGTCGTGGTCTTTCTTGTATTTCGACATTACGACTTGACGTCCATCTTCAATATAAGCTTTCACGGCTTCACTCGCATAATGACCGAAAGGAATATAGCGTTCCTTCCGTCCTTTTCCTTTAACGAAAAGCATCCCCATCTCAAAATCGATATCTTCCAGCTGGATGCCCTGGCATTCGCTTACCCGGATCCCTGTGCCGTAAAGCAGTTCCAGAAGAGCCTGATTGCGCTGGTCGAGCGGGGCATCGCCTTCTGTCGCTTCAAAAAGCACCTTCATTTCTTCTTCATAGAAAAAGCTGGGCAGTCGTGACCCGCGTTTTTTCAGATGCAGATAAGAAAACGGGTTGTCCTTAACGATTTCGTTGTTGAGTAAAAACTGATAAAAAGCACGGATACTGGAGATTTTTCGCGAAATCGATGCACGCGAGTACTCTTTATCTGTCAAATAACTCAGATATATCCGTGCATCAGACAATTCAACTGTCAAGATGTCTTCTTCCCCTGTTTCTTTTAAAAATCGCTCAAAGGCCGTTAAATCGTCAATATAAGCAAGAGTCGTATGCTCAGAATAGTGACGTTCATTGGTCAGATAATTCGAAAAAAGGGTGATCCATTTATTTTCCATGCCTATCTCTCCTCACCTTCTCTATTTTACCATATGTGAGACACTGAGGCACATAAAGAAAGTGGGATAAAACAATGAAGATTTAAGAACATTTGAAATGAAGGATCGATCATGCTCGATCCCTTTAGTATCTGGAAGGTCAGCACAGGCTTAGCCTGTCACAATATCGAGAATCGGTTGTTCAAGTCTCTTAGCAACCGATTCTTCCACTGATTCAAGCGGAAAGTGGGTACAAAACCGATATAGTGACACGTTCAATCATCTAGGGCTCTGGAACCTGTCGCAATACCGTGATTAGAACACCTTTTATGCCGCACAGTACTCAAAACCTGTCGCAATACCGGCATAGCGGAAAATTCAAGCACAACATTCCTAAAGTTCTCGCTGCATTTAGACCCAACAGGCCAGCCTTGTAAGTTTGACCCCCTCAATGAGCTCTCTAAAGACGAAGAAAGAGGCTGTCTCCAGCCTCTTTCCACCGTATAACGATCTTTATTTTTGTGGTTCTTCCTTGTAATCACAATTGGAACAAATGACTTGCTTCTGTTTTTTCGTTTTCTTCTCGACCAGATAGTGATCGCATTTCGGACAATCGCGACCGATCGGTTTGTCCCATGACGTGAATTCGCATTCCGGGTAGTTTTCGCATCCGTAGAAGATACGTTTCTTCTTGGACTTGCGTTCCACCACTTCACCTTTTTTACATACCGGACACGTCACACCGATTTTCTTGACGATCGGTTTGGTGTTTCGGCAGTCAGGGAAATTGGAACAGGCATAGAACTTGCCGTAGCGGCCCATTTTAATGACCATGGGCGACCCGCATTTTTCACAGTCAAAGCCAGCCGGTTCATCCTCGATCTCCACTTCTTCGAGTTCTTTTTCTGCCGTTGTGACTTCTTCTTTAAAGGGTTTATAAAACTGATCGATGACTTCGACCCATTCTTTGGTCCCTTCTTCAACGGCATCCAGATCTTTCTCCATATCCGCTGTAAAGTTGACATCGACGATATTCGGGAAGAATTCGCCGATGATCGTATTGACGATGGTACCGAGCTCTGTCGGCTCAAACCGTTTGTTCGCCAGTGTCACATAATAGCGGCGCTGGATGGTTTCAAGCGTCGGTGCATAAGTCGACGGACGACCCACACCGTTTTCCTCCAGTGTTTTGATCAGAGTCGCTTCACTGTAGCGGGCAGGCGGCTGTGTGAAGTGCTGGTTCGGTTCGATCGCATCCATTTTGATCTTATCGCCTTCTTCAAGGTCCGGCAAGATGTTGTCCTTGTCTTTCTTGCTTTCAGCATAAGCCAGCTGATACCCTTTGAATTTAATCTGCGAACCGTTCGCTCTGAATCTCACACCGTTCTGCTCGATATCCACGCGGACGGTATCATAAACAGCCGGTTTCATCTGACTGGCAATAAAACGTGACCAGATCAGCGAATACAGTTTGTACTGATCTTTTGAGAGATACTGCTTGATGTCAGACGGTTTGCGCATGGCGCTGGTCGCACGGATGGCTTCGTGTGCATCCTGGGCAGACTGACTGTTTTTCTGCTTTCTGGGTTTAGTGGCCGCATATTCTTCACCGAACTCACTTAAAATCACTTCATGGGCTTCCTGTTTCGCCGTCTCAGACAAACGCGTGGAATCCGTACGCATATAGGTGATCAGTCCTGTGGTCCCACCTTTACCAAGTGAGATTCCTTCATAAAGCTGCTGGGCGATCATCATGGTTTTACGGGTCCGGAAGTTCAGCTTGCCAGCGGCTTCCTGCTGCAGGCTACTGGTCGTGAACGGTGCATAAGGATTACGCTTGCGTTCCTTCTTGACGACCTTGGTGACATCAAAGTCAGCCTTCTGGTCCAGTTTCTCCAGTACATTCTGTACGGCATCGTTATCCGGCAGTTTGGTTTTCTTGTTGTTCAAGCCGTAAAAATTCGCATCAAACACATTTTTTGCCTTTTTGAATTTGGCTTCGATGGACCAGTATTCTTCAGGCACGAAGTTCTTGATCTCTTCTTCGCGGTCGCAGATCATTTTCAAAGCAACAGACTGTACCCGTCCGGCACTCAGACCACGCTTGACTTTTTTCCAGAGCAGCGGGCTGATCTGATATCCCACGATACGGTCAAGGATACGTCGGGCCTGCTGGGAATCAATGAGATCCTCGTTCAGATTTCTCGGATTTTTTAAAGCGTTCTTCACGGCGTCTTTGGTGATCTCGTTAAAGACGACACGGTTTTTTTCTTCATTATCCAGTTTTAGGATGTGGCTTAAGTGCCAGGCAATGGCTTCCCCTTCTCTGTCCGGGTCAGCTGCGAGAAAAACTTTTTCAGCTTTTTTTGCATGTTTCTTTAGATCCTTGATGACCGGGCCTTTACCGCGGATCGTAATGTAATCGGGCTGGTAATCATGTTCAAAATCCACACCCATACGACTTTTGGGCAAGTCTCTGATATGACCTAAACTGGCCACCACTTTATAATTTCTTCCAAGATACTTTTCGATCGTTTTTGCTTTTGCGGGCGATTCTACAATGACTAAATATTTATAAGCCAAATTGCAGGCTCCTTCCTCATATACCATATTTTTTACGCTGATTTTCTATAATTGCGTCATATTCTTGGTCTTCACAAGAATCGTAATCTATCATAGGGCATATGAATTCACTTTGTCAACTTTTAAAACTATATTTAATTAAAAACTTCACACAGTCATGTGCCATTCTGATAAAATATCGTCGTACGACTGGCAGAGTATTGCTCCTGCTTTGATCAGATCCAGACATCCTTTTGACTGCTCGCTGAAAACAGAACCAGGAACGGCAAAAACATCACGTCCTTCTTCAAGAGCCAGTCGTGCCGTGATGAGACTTCCGCTCCGTTCTCTGGCCTCAACGACTAAGATACCACGGGAGAGGCCGGCAATGATCCGGTTACGCAGAGGAAAATACTGCTTCTTAGGTGTTCTGTTCAGCGGATACTCAGAAAGGATCAGATGGTTCTTGCCGATTTCCTCCTGCAGCGGTTTATTTTCCCTTGGATAAGCATATCCGATCCCATTCCCTAAGACCGCGATCGTTTTTCCTCCATTTTCAATAGTCTTGGTATGCACATACGTATCAATGCCTCTCGCCAGACCGCTCACTGTCACCAAATCATGGCAGACAAGGGGAGGAAGCAGCTCTTTGAGGAATCGCTCACCGTACTCTGTGCAGTCACGTGCACCGACAATGCCTATCGTCCCTTTATATACGAGAGAAAAATCTCCTTTATAAAAGAGGACCAGCGGTGGTTCATAACTTTTTCTCAGTGCATACGGGTAATCCTCCTGACTGAGATAAACGGTATGGATACCTGCCGCTTTCTCTTCTTCCATGGATGTAGCATAATCGAATTCTTTCAAATATCGCCAGAAAGCTGTTTTCTTCTGAAAAGTCATGGCAAGTGACCGGTCAGATATTAACGTGTAGTCACTAAATTCCGGATGGTCACTGATCAAGACCTTCCATTTTTCCTTATGACTTAAAAACGGGCAATAAGCTAACGCATATAAGTAATCTTCTGTCTGGATCGTCTGCAAAACATTATCTCCTTAAATAAAAAAATTGAGTTCCTATCTCTTTTATTGTTAAAAGAAATAAAAACTCACTAATTTTATTCGATTTTTTTACAGAAGGTCTTTGACCGGTCGGAACGACTTCCTGTGGATAGGTGTCACTCCATGCTTTTTCAGCCCATCAAGGTGATCTTTTGTACCGTACCCGGCATTTCTCTCAAAACCGTATCCCGGATATTTTTCCGCCAATTCCTTCATTATATTATCGCGTGTGACTTTTGCAATAATGGAAGCAGCGGCGATCGATATGCTTTTAGCATCGCCCTTGATGATTTTCTCCTGAGGGATCCGGCTGTCGATACGCATGGCATCGATCAGCAGACAATCGGGATGGATGCCCAGACCTTCAACAGATTCTTTCATCGATACGCGGGTCGCTTCATAGATGTTCAAACTATCGATCAGTTCTGGAGAGATGACCGAATAATTGATAGCCAGCGCCACTTTTTTTATCTTTTCAGCCCAGTGTTCCCGTTCTGCCTCACTGAGTTGCTTGGAATCATTGATACCAGCCAAATCAGGTTCTTCCGGCAAAATGACTGCAGCAGAAACGACAGGACCAGCCAGAGGACCGCGTCCCACTTCATCGATACCGGCGATATATCCTTTCCCCTGTTCCCGGAAAGCCCGCTCATACGACTGCATCATATGGTAATTCTCCTGTATCAAGGCCTGTTTCTTCAACCGGTTCTCATACTGCTTCACTGCCGTTTGAACACCTTTTCTTGCATCCTGTTTCAACAGTGCAAGATAATCGCTGGATATTTCTGTTCCACTGCTTAAGAGTTCTTTTATTTCTTTAATCGTCTGTGTCTTTTCCATAGATATCTTCTGGTCGCTCAAGTGTGATCCTTCCTAACAATCCATTTCTAAGTTCGTGAATGAACATTTCTGCTCCTCGGTCATAATCATCCCGGAACCCTCTGACTTTTGTTATCTCTAAAAGTAATTCCGGCAGGTCGAGTGCCTGTTCTCTACCCTCTTTTAAGTTATAACGTTCTGTCATCGCCCCTGGGTAATGTTCTTTCAAATAACCCATGGCATACAGAGCGATATCGTCCAGATGCAGCAGGGTATCTTTGATTGCGCCAGTTACGGCCAGTCGTTTCCCGACATCCTGATCTTCGAATTTCGGCCATAGGATCCCTGGAGTATCCAGAAGCTCCAGTTCTTTACCATACTTGATCCACTGCTGAGCTTTAGTTACACCCGGTTTGTTCCCAGTCCGGGCAATGTTCTTGTGTGCAAACCGATTGATCAGTGTGGATTTCCCAACGTTCGGTATGCCTACGCAGACTGCTCTGATCGCACGTGGTTTCATGCCTTTCGCTTCGCGTTTTTCAAAGAAAGGTTTCAGCACTTTTTTTGTCAGTTTCAAAATTTCTTTGAGGCCCTGTCCTTCTTTCGCGTTGATCGAGATGGCAGGGATCCCTCGGCTTTCATAGTCTCTCACCCAGGCAGCTGTTTGTCTGGGATCGGCTAGATCACTTTTCATTAAGATCACGATATGCGGCTTATCGCCGATCATTTCTTTGACATCCGGATTCTTGCTTGAATAGGGGATCCGTGCATCGATCAGTTCATAAACGACATCCACCATCTTTAATTTTTCCAGAAATTGTCTTTTTGCTTTGGCCATGTGGCCGGGATACCATTGTATCATGTGTCTTTCCTCTCCTTGCATGCCTGCTTAATACAGTACAGGCTTTTTACTCTGTGTCATCGATGAAGCCGAAGCGATCCAGCGGCCAGATGCGCAGACTTGTTTTGCCAGTCACTGAGTCCTTTTCGATAAAGCCGAAAGAACGACTGTCTTTGGAATTCACGCGGTTGTCTCCCAAAACGAAATAGGCATCTTCGGGGACTTCTTCGACGCCCTCGATGGAAGCCAGACTGAAGTTGCTGTTCAAAGACTGCAGGTCAGATTCACTCACACCTGACAGATCGATGTAGTCTTCTTCGATCGTCTCACCGTCGATATAAAGTGTCTGATCCGTAAATGTGATTTCATCTCCGGGAAGACCGATCACACGCTTGATGAACTGTTTATCGTTATCTTCAGGTGAAGGGAAGACGATCACATCAAAACGGTCGATATCACCCACTTTATTCAAAATCAAGCGGTCTCCATCATGCAGAGTCGGTTCCATAGACGCCCCTTCAACTCTGACGGGAGCTATAACGTAGAGTCTGATGCTTAAGAATATACCGGTGATGACAACAATATAAATAAATGTACTTATGATTTCTTGAAACAGTGTTTTTTCTTTTTGGGGCTTCTTATTATATTTGTCTCTTCGGGGAGTAAAAGATGAATCTTCCATACAATGACCTACTCTCTCTTATACATATTTAAAAAAGATAGAGAAAGAAAATGATCGGGCATCAGAAGACACGCGATATTTTCTTTCTCTTCCTTCTTAATTTTCCAATAAATAATCGACTGCCGCATCGTACTGTGCATCATTTGCTTCTATCAGTTCACGCAGTCTCTCGACGAGCGTACGTGCGGTATCACCGGTCACGATGCCATCCTGATCCAGTTCATTTTCAGCCTGGAAAGATTCCACAGCTTCTACCGTTTCTTCATCATAAGTGAAGTCGACTGACCCCACATCATAATCAAGGACATCCAGGATCTGTTCCAGATTATACACTTCTTCGGATACATCACCCGTTTCATACGTTTCTTCTGAATTCACGAGCATAAGGTTGATATAGTCAGGCATTTCAACTTCCATATCCGGAGCGATGCCTTCTTCATTGATCCATGTCCCATCAGCTGTCAGCCATTTTCCGGCTGTGAACTTGATTTCACCGTCACCGGTAATATCCAGGACATTCTGTATGGTCCCTTTGCCGAAAGTGGTCGTTCCGATCAGTGGGATATCAGCCGACTGACTCATTGCTCCGGCAAGGATCTCAGAAGCACTGGCGCTGCCGCCGTTGATCAGCAGGACACTTTCCTGATCCAATTTAAATTCTCCGAGTTCATCCGACGCCGTATAGACATAAGGTTCTTCACCTCTACCTTGAGACTGCATCAGTGGTTCGCCGTTTTCAACAAAAATGTTAGAAAGCTGCAGAGCAGAATCGAGCAGTCCGCCCGGATTTCCTCTCACATCAAAAATAAATTCTTCAGCGCCTTCTGCCTGAAGGGCCTCGATCGCGTCTACCAGTTCCTCGTAGGTCGGTCGATTGAAATTCGTGATGTGCACATAACCGATCGTCGGATTATCTGCGTCTATTTCATATACCACTGACTCGAGCGGGATGGAATCTCTGATGATGTTAACAGTAAATTCATTGTCTCCTCTGATGATCGACAATTCTACTTCTGTCCCTTGAGGGCCACGGATCAAAGCGACCGCTTCATTGATCGACAGTTCAGCTACGGATTCACCGTTCACCTCATCAATCAGATCGTTGGGCAGTAAGCCGGCTTCTTCAGCAGGCGATCCAGATATTGGTGAGATGATACGTACGTATTCGCCTTCTTTCATCACTTCAGCACCGATACCTTCAAAAGAACCTTCAATATCTTCGTTCATTGAAGTGGCTTCCACTTCATCAAGATACGTCGTATAAGGATCTTCCACAGCTTCAGCCATTCCTTGAAGCGCTCCTTCGATCAAGGTATCCGAATCTACTTCTTCCAGATACTGGGTCATTAAAATCGAGTAGACTTCTCTCAAAGGTTCAAAATCCACCTCATCTGCCAGGTCCTCTGATTCTGTTCCCAGTAAAGAATCTGCTTCTTCCGTTTCGTTTTGAAGGTCGGCCTGATCGTCTGAATCTCCAGTGACATTCAGGGCCAGGACTGTTCCTAAAACCGCAACCAGAAGTACGATCAGTAAGGATGCTATATATACAGTCAAACTGACTTTTTTCGTCTCTTTATTCTCCGGTTCGTGCTGCATGAAAGCCCTCTTCTCTTAAATTTACTTGTTGTCTTCCATTCTTAATGCTGCTTCGAGTGCAATGATCATCATATCGTTAAAGGTCGTCTGTCTCTCTTCGGAAGTCGTTTCTTCTCCGGTCAGGATATGATCACTGATCGTCAACAATGCCAAAGCTCTCTTATTGTGCTTGGCAGCCAGGGAGTAAAGACCTGCAGCTTCCATTTCTACAGCCATGATGCCGTAATCAGCCAGTTTCTGCTTGTCCAGCTCTTCATTATAAAAGCGGTCTGCACTCAAAACATTCCCGACACGAATGTTCATTTCTTTTTCCATACCGATATCGTAGGAATGTCTCAGCAAGTCAAAGTCTGCGATCGGTGCAAAATCCACCTGGTTCTTAAAAATGTGACGGTGGATACTTGAATCGGTCGTTGCTGCTTGAGCGAGAACGACGTCGCGGATCTTCACTTCTTTTTTCAGTGCCCCGGCTGAACCAACACGAATAAGATTCTCTACACCATATTCCTGGATCAATTCTTCACCATAGATCATCAGTGACGGGATTCCCATACCTGTTCCTTGAACGGATATTTCAGTCCCTTTGTAAGTTCCTGTATAACCGAAGGCATTTCTAACGGTATTGTACTGCTTGACATCTTCTAAAAATGTTTCAGCGATATATTTAGCTCGAAGAGGATCCCCCGGCATCAAGACCGTTTTTGCGATTTCACCTTTTTTTGCTTCTATGTGTACACTCATTTGACATTCTCCTTTAAAAATATTTTTTTATTTATTATTATCTTTATACATTTGATAAACTTTGTCAAAGACTTCCATTGAGACGACGTAATCCCCATTCATTTCCAGATAATCGGAAAGTTCATTATAATCAGTTGACTGCTTGGGAAATGTGCCGTCATGATCGACCGCATTCGCAAAACGTGTGATGTCGTCTTTTTTATACGGATCTCTTAACGTCTTGACATAGTGGTAAAATGAGCGTCTCATTCACAGACCTCCTGAGGATGTGATTCTGCCCATTGTCTCCGCTGTTCTTGTTCACGTGCATAAGCAGCCGGATTTTTTTTGTAAAACTGCTGGTGTTCTTCTTCAGCCGGATAAAAAGGCCCGGCTTTTTCTATTGTGGTCACAATAGGTTTATCGTAATCGTTCGATGTCTGAAGCTGAGTTCTAGAAGCTTCAGCCTTGACTCTCTGTGCTTCATTAAAATAGAAGATGACCGGACGATAACTCTCGCCGCGATCCATGAACTGACCCATGGCGTCTGTCGGATCCGTCTGCTGCCAGTAGATCGTCAGGAGGTCTTCGTAAGAAAGCTCCTCTTCATCGTAATGGACCATCACCGCTTCGGTATGACCGGTTTCCTGTGCCTTGACTTGTTCATACGTCGGATTCAAAACGTGTCCGCCAGTATAGCCCGAAACAACTTTACTTATTCCTTTCATCGTTTCAAAAGGCTGGACCATGCACCAGAAACATCCGCCTGCAAATAATGCCTTTTCCAATCAAAAAATCCTCTCTAAATATAAAGATACGAAACAAAACTATTATATCATTTTATAGCTTCTTCAGGCAAAATAATATCCAGTCTGATATCATCCGCTTCTAGATCGATTTTTTTCATCCGCAGCTGCATATCATTTTTCAGACTGAATTCATTAAATGCAACAAGGACAAACGCGTCATCGCTGTTTATGCGGATCCATTCCGGTAGTTCCAGCTGCTGATCTAAAATATTCAGCGCGATGTCGATCGGCAGGTCAAACGCCCCAAGCTGGATACGCTGCGCACGCAACTGCAGGTTACCATTATCCATGACTAAAGGTTCCATGTACAAACCGAAATCGACATCAAAGCCAAACACATTCAGTGCCCCTTCCATCTCGACCAGCTCATCAACAGTAACCGTGTAACCGTTAAACCGTTCATCTAACTCTTCCTGCAGATACAAATTAGCGACTCGTTCGACTTGAGTTTTGTCTGTGACTAACTCAAAGTCCATCGCCTCATCCGACACAGCGATTTCTTCTGTATCGGTCTGGATCGTTTCATTGTCTGAAAGGATATTCAGCTGCACAGCAAGCCATATCAAAATGCCGATATTGACCAACAGCAGTATGATGAATGCCCATTTCCAGCCAGATCCATGTTGTCCTGCTGTTCGATTTCCACGCGTATCCGCCAAATCGCATACCCTCCTTTATAACTGCACATTTCTACTTGATTTTAATTTATGTGTTAACATTTTATCTGTGTTATAATAAATAAAAATCAGAAAAAACGATAGTCTTTCTTAAGTAGTATAACAAAATTTCAACTATTCGTACAGAAAGTAACCGTTTTAAGGAGGTAATCATGTCAAACCAAACCGAATCATCCTCATTTTCAAGAAAATATCAAATCACAAATGAAGTCTTAAACGCCGTGACACATGGCATCGGAGTGATTTTGAGTATCATTGCTTTGATCTTTCTTGTGCAAAAAGGACTCGAAATGGGCGGAGTTTTAGAAGTAACCTCTTATACCGTATATGGAGTCACACTCATACTTCTTTACTTGTCCAGCACGCTTTACCACAGTTTCACTTTTACCCGTGCCAGATATGTGTTTCGCATCATCGACCACAGCAGTATCTTCCTGCTTATCGCCGGAACGTATACACCTTACACACTGATCACTATAGGTGATAAGCTAGGTGTGTTCTTAACGACACTCATATGGACGATCGCTTTTCTGGGCGTTTTATATAAAACGATCTGGTTCAAGAAATTTCAGGGGCTGTCTCTCTGGCTGTACATTGCAATGGGCTGGATATCCTTGTTCTTCATGCATTACCTGTATCAGGGGCTCGGAACAAGCGGCTTCTTGTGGCTGCTCGCCGGTGGACTCTCGTTCACGGTAGGTGCTCTCTTTTACCGTTTAAAGCATATTAAATTTATGCATGTCGTCTGGCATTTGTTTGTCATGTCCGGAACTATCTGCATGTTCTTCTCCATTTATCTCTACACTTAAAAGTAAATTAAAGGCAGATAAACACTGATGATCAGTGTTTATCTGCCTTTTTAATTTCTCTTGAAAATCTGAAAAGTATGGGCATGTTTATTTTTTACATCAACAGTTCCCTCTTTTTCCTCAATCAATTCGAACTGTGAATAGTCGATTGCAGGCATATAGGTATCTCCTTCGAACGACTCATGGATCACCGTACGATATAGCATATCCACATCGTCTTTAAAAAGTTCAAACAGGGAAACACCGCCGATTACATGCAGGGGCTTTTCTGAATCCTTGGTTTTCTCCAGGATCTCTTCTTTGGAATGACAGACATGGATACCTTCCAGCTCGAATGAAGGGTTCGATGTCAGCACAAAATTTTCTCTTTTTTTCAGAGGCGGTTTAGGAATACTCTCCAGCGTTTTCCTTCCCATCACGACGTCACCAGTTAACGTCACTTCTTTAAAAAACTGCATGTCAGCCGGCAAATGCCAGGGAAGCTCGCCATTTTTTCCAATCAGTCCATTTTTATCTTCTGCCCAGACAAACGTTATCATATCAGCACCTCTTTCATAATTTGTAACACGCAACTATATAGTTGCGTATGTCAACAACACCTTTTTCAGACAGCTATTGGTGCTTTTATGGCTTTGTGCGGATGGTAATCCAGCACTTCTATGTCATCCATCTCAAAATCAAAAATACTTTTCTCTTTGTTTAATTTGATCGTTGGGAAAGCTTTAGGTTCTCTTGATAGCTGTTCATGGATCTGGTCCATGTGGTTCATGTATAAATGCGCATCTCCTAATGTATGCACAAATTCTCCGACTTCCAGCCCTGTCTCCTGAGCGACAAGATGAGTCAGCAGTGCATAGCTCGCAATGTTGAACGGTACGCCCAAAAAGACATCCCCGCTGCGCTGATACAGCTGACAGCTCAATTTATTTCCTTCTACATAGAACTGGAATAATGTATGGCATGGCGGCAACGCCATTGTGGGTACTTCTTCCGGGTTCCAGGCGGAGACGATATGACGTCTGGACTGTGGATTGGTTTTGATGGATTCAATGACATTCTTGATCTGATCGATCACACCACCGTCTTTTTTCTGCCATGCCCGCCACTGGGCTCCGTAAACATTCCCTAAAGAACCATACTGTTCAGCAAAGGCATCATCGTTCAGGACACTCTCTCTGAATAGTGCCATCTGCTTCTTGTACTCTTCTTTAAACTCAGGATCTTTTTGAGATCGCAGCCCAAAGTCGGTCATATCAGGCCCTTTGTAGTCGGGACTCTTGACATATTTCTCAAAAGCCCACTCGTCCCAGATATGATTATTATTCTCAAGCAGGAAACGAATATTGGTATCTCCTTTTAAAAACCATAAAAGTTCACTCTTGATGAGTTTAAAATAGACCCGCTTCGTCGTTAAAAGCGGGAAACCTTTCTGCAGATCAAAACGCATCTGATGACCAAAGACCGACTTTGTCCCCGTTCCTGTTCTGTCCTGTCGTTCTGTTCCTTCTTCTAATATGCGTCTAGCTAAATCCAGATATTCTTTTTCCATTTTGCTTCACTCCTTATACATACTGTGCCAGATATTCCCAGCGGCTGTACTTCTCTTCCAGCTGATGACTGAGTTCCGTTTGTTTTTCCGTCAGTTCGTTCAACTTGACATGATCCGTGACGACCAGTTCTATCTCAGATTGCACATCTTCGAGTTCTGACTCCAGTGCTTCGATCTCTGACTCGATCGTTTCCCATTCTTTCTTTTCCATATAGGTCAGTGATGTTTTTTCTTTCTTTTCTCTTCGATCGTTCCCAGAACTCACTGTGTTCGATTGTAGCTTGGACTGTTTTTCTTTTTTAGTCAGATCGTTCTGCTCCAGATATTCAGTCAATGAAGCATAGGATTCTTCGATCTTTCCTTCTCCTTTAAAAATGAGCAGTTTGCTGGCGATTTTATCCAAGAAATATCTGTCATGGGAAACCGCGATCACAGCACCGCTGAACTGACCGATAAATTCTTCTAAAATCGTCAAGGTCTGGACATCCAGATCATTCGTCGGCTCATCCAAGAGTAGAACATTTGGCTGCTGCATGAGGATCTTCAGCAGATACAGACGGCGTTTCTCGCCCCCCGACAATTTATTGATGGGCGATCCATGCATGGAACGTTTAAAGAGAAAGCGTTCAAGCAATTGAGACACACTTATCGAGGAACCGTCTGACAACTTGACTTCTTCTGCGATCTCTCTTAAATAAGTGATCACCCGCTTGTCTTCATCAAACTCCTCATTGATCTGCTTGTAGTAACCGATCTTGACCGTTTCTCCCATGATCAGCACACCATTGTCCAACGCTTCTTCTCCGGCAAGGATATTTAAAAAAGTAGTCTTTCCAGACCCATTCGTCCCAGTGATCCCGATGCGATCTGTCTGCTGGATAAGCAGCTCAAAATCATCGAGGATCACTGTATCATCAAGCTGTTTCTCCGCCGCTTCCAGTTCCAGGACTTTTTTTCCTAAACGGGTACCGGAAAGCTGGAGTTCAAGCTCTGCCTTCTCCTCATGTCCTTTCACCTGTCCTTCAAGCTCAGAGAAGCGCTGCTTGCGTGCCTCCTGTTTTGTCCCTCGTGCCCTGACTCCTTCGCGCATCCAGGCCAGTTCCTGCTTGTAAAGCTGTTTCTGCTTGTGAGCGATCCGCTGTTCGGTGGCTTCTTTTTCTGCTTTCAACTGAATATACTGCTGGTAGTTCCCAGGGTATTGTTCCAGCTTCCCGTTATCCAGTTCCACGATTTCATTAGACACTCTATCCAGAAAATATCGGTCATGGGTGACCATCAGGAGGGACCCGCGGTAACTTGACAGATACCCTTCCAGCCATTCGATCATCTGAAAATCTAAATGGTTGGTTGGTTCATCAAGGATCAATAGGTCGGGTTCCTGAACAAGGACTTGAGCCAAGGCGGCCCGTTTCTGCTGACCGCCGGATAGATCGCTCACACGCTTATCCGTGTCTTCCAGACCCAGTTTATTAAGAATGGCTTTCGCGCGTGCATTGACATTCCAGGCATCTTCCTGATTCATTCGTTTCTCTGCTTCCGTAAACATCTGCTGAAACTTTGGATTGGTTGGGTCATTACTAAATTTTTTCAGTACTTCTTCATAATTTCTTGCAGCTCTGATCATGGGTGAATCGCCGTCAAAGACCACATCGAAAATACTCTTGTCAGTATCCAGTTCATTTTTCTGACTCAAGTAGCTGATTTCGTAATCTCCAGGGTGAGTCTTTTCACCTTCGTCCGGTTTCAGGACGCCGGCAACGATACGTAAAAAGGTTGTTTTCCCGGTTCCATTCACTCCGATCAGCCCGATTCTCTGATTTTCCTGAATCGAAAAGGATACGTCATCAAATAATTTTTTTATTCCATATGAATGTGTCAGGTGTTCGATTTTCCATTCTTTCATTATCACTTTCTCCTTAACATTAGAGTCCTTCTTATTTTAGCATACCAAAGGACCCTTTTTCACTTAAACTTTGAATCCTATCAATCGTTGACTATGAAAACGGTATCCTTTATACTGAAGGTTGTAGACGACTAAACTTAAGGAATCATTAGGGGGAAAACGATGACTAAAGGGACTGTTAAGTGGTTTAATAACCAAAAAGGTTATGGTTTCATCGAATACAACGAAGAAGATGATGTTTTCGTTCATTTTACTGGTATCAACATGGACGGCTATAAAGCATTAAATGAAGGCCAGTCAGTAGAATTTGATATCGTAGACGGGTCTCGTGGTCCTCAAGCTACGAATGTGAATGTCGTCGAAGCAGTTAACGAAAATAGTTAAGAACGGTTAAAGTCAGTTCTCCTATGAGACTGACTTTTTTCTATTTTATATGATGGAGTGTTTAAAATGTTAAGAATCTACAGTGATGCAGCAGTTTCGCCCAAAGAGCATTTAGCCGGTGCCGGGCTTGTCATCGTCGGTGAAGGGGTGTATGAACAGCTTTCCATTCCTCTCTCCTCTACAGAAGATAATCATCTGGCAGAGCTCATGGCTTTCCACCACGCTGTGAACTGGCCGATCGAACAGGACCGCTTAAAAGAGTGGACCATTTTCCATACAGATAGTCAGCTCGTTGCCCAAGCAATCAGAAAAAATCATATGAAGAGCAGCACCTATAAAGAAATCTTTGATGAAATCATCGCGTCATTGGAAAAATTGTCCTTCTATGAAGTGAAATGGATTCCTGAAAAAGAAAATAAAGGGGCAGATAATTTAGCCAAACAGGCATTGGCTAAACAAAGAAAAAACAGAAAGTGAGTTTAGATCTCACTTTCTGTTTTTTCTTTTTAAAGTAATTCTTTTCTTAACTGTGCGCCACTTTTCGGTGAAAGGTAGCCGGGTGCGATATCGAATACCGTTTTGGCCCCGTATTGTTTTTCACGTGCCAGTTTTCCGGCTGCACGGGCATAGGCGATCGCCACGGCTGCTGTAAATTCAGGGTTGGAATCCAGATCCAGTCCGAACTGGTAGATTGCTGTATGGTCATCGGTCGTCTTCCCTTGTCTCATCACCGTTCCCCCGTGAGGCATTCCGGCATGCTCTTTGTCAAAGGTTTCCTGATCGATGACATGGATCTCCGTTTCATAGCCTTCAAAATAGTCAGGCATCGTCTTGATCGTCTCTCTGACTTTACTTTCGTCAGCATCCTCTTCCAATACAAGATAGACCATGCGTTTATGGGCATCCAATTTATTATACTCGATAGACTGCTTGTCTTTGACTGCGTCCACCAGTTCTTCTTTAGGAACCGTGTACTGGACGGCATTCTTGACACCCGCTACACGTCTGACCGCATCGCTGTGACCTTGACTGAGTCCAGGACCCCAAAACGTATACGTCTCACCTTTAGGTAAAATGGATTCTGCGATCAGTCGATTCAGGGAGAACAGACCTGGATCCCATCCGGTTGAAATAACAGCGACCGTGTCGTTTTCTCTTGCGACTTGGTCAAGTTTTGCAAAATGTACAGGAATTTCATTGTGATTATCATACGTATCGACTGTGTTGAACGTCTTTGCCAGTTCAGGCCCCTGAACGGGAATATCTTTTTGTGAACCTCCGCAAAGAATCAGTACGTCGATGCTGTCTTTAAATCCCAAAAGATCATCCATGTGATAAGCGGGAGAAGTCGTTTCCAGCTGTTCGGGCTGACGCCGGGAAAAAATACCGGCCAACTCCAAATCTGATGACTGCTTTAGCCCCGCTTCGACCCCTTTACCCAAGTTACCGTAACCCACTATACCAATACGTGTGTTTGACATCGAATCACTCTCTTTCCATTTTTGCTTTTCAGCTTTTATTATCAACAGAGATTAGTTATAAAACAAATTTTCAGTTGGATAAACAGGATCGTTTGTAATATCTATCCCGAGCATTTTTAGCGTCTGTTCATTTTCATGGTTCATGATGACGGTCGAATGGGCCTGGGTATCTTTCAGTTTAGCTAACTGATTGTAAGCCAGCTGAGCTGTCGGATTCGTTACCGCACTGATCGCCAGAGCGATGAGCAGTTCGTTCGCTGACAGCGTCGGGACTTTACTGTTCAGTTCGTCCGTTTTCAGACGCTGGATCGTCTCAAGGATCATTGGAGCCAGCAAATCGATTTCATCCGAAATGTTAGCCAGGACTTTCAGGCCATTGACGACTGCTGCAGCGGAAGCATCCATAAGCGTGGTGGTGCGTCCGGTAATGATGTCCCCGTTGTTCAGCTCTATCGCTATGACAGCCTGAAGGTTAGCATCTTCATTTCTTTCCTGCAGTTTTTTTGCATAGTTTCGTGCGATCCTTACAGGACCCCGGTGTTCTTTTTTCAGATCCGATTCCTCAAGGATCAGCTGTATCCGGCGCAAAGTGTCTTCATCTGCCAGTCCTTTTTTATAATCATTTTCTACTGAAAAGGCCCGTCTGATGATTTCTTCATTCGCTGCTTTAACGACAACTGCTTCATCTATGATACCAGATTTGATCCGGTTGACCCCCATATCCGTTGGTGACTTGTAGACGGATGGCTTGCCGGTGATTTTTTCAATGATCCGTTTGATAACAGGGAACATTTCAATATCCCGGTTATAATTAACGGCCACTTCGCCATAAGCTTCAAAGTGGTAGTTATCCATCATGTTGACATCCTTCAGATCCACTGTAGCTGCTTCATAGGCAATATTGACTGGGTGTTTGATCGGCATGTTCCAGACAGGGAAGGTTTCAAATTTTGCGTAACTAGCCTTGTGTCCGTGAGCATATTCATGATAAAGCTGATTCAGACAGGTCGCCAGTTTCCCGCTTCCAGCTCCGGGGGCCGTCACGACCACAAGTGGTTTTGTCGTTTCGATATAGGTGTTTTTGGCAAAGCCTTCTTCACCGACGATGGCCTCCACGTTGGTTGGATAGCCGTCGATAGCGCGATGCGTATGTACATCGATCCCGCTGCGTTCGAGTTTGGACATGAATATTTTTACGTTCGGCTGTTCCTGATAACGTGTAATGAGCACACTGTTTACAGGGATACCGTAGGCTCTATATTCATCGATCAAGCGTAAAACATCCCGGTCATAAGTGATCCCGTAGTCTCCGCGGACCTTGTTTCTTTCGATATCTCCGGCATAAACGCAGATAATGATCTCTGCTTTATCTTTCAGCGTAGCCAGCAGTTTCATTTTTGCATCTTCATCAAAACCCGGCAGGACCCGTTTGGCGTGTTTGTCCCCGATCAGCTTACCGCCAAATTCCAGATACAATTTCTCACTATTTTCTACGCGTTCTAAAATATACGCAGACTGTTCCTTCAGATACTTCTCTGTATCAAAACCCACTTTATACATAACCGTCCTCCAGTTTTCTTTTTCTATCTCTTCTATTATATCACTCAATCTCAAAAGACCGAATACCTTTTGTTCTTTATACACCCGGTTCATCAAAAACATGAAAGATGTTTAAAGAAATATTCTACTATACTCTGCTTTGCACTTTCAAGTAAACTATTCCCCTATTTTGAACAAGCTGAAAACCGCCCAGGACAACTGGACTGTAAACGAGTAAATGAACGACATCCATAAAATATATTCTTTTATGCAGTCATACTTTTAAACGTCAACGTCCTTTTTAGCTTTTCAATTATAGACAATCACTGGATATATATTCAAAAAAAACACGACCCGGATCCGGGTCGTGTTTTCAACAAGCATGGTCAGAGTGACCTTTTAATCATTTACGGTATGAATAGCCATCTGCGGATAAGGGATCGAGATGCTTTCCTTATCAAAGGTCGTTTTCACTTCTTCAAGCAGGTCGAAATGAACGTCCCAGTAATCGTCCGCTTTGGTCCAGGCTCTGACCGTATACTCTACGGCGCTGTCTCCATGACCGGAAAGGCGGACAAAGGGTTCTGGATCCAGCAGGACTTTCGGGTGCTTCAGTACGATCTGCTTCAGTGTATCGAGGACATGCTGGTTGTCAGCTTCATAGCCTACGCCGAACGTGAAGTCGACGCGACGTGTGTCATGAACAGAATAATTGACGATGCCTGAATTAGACATGTTGCCGTTCGGTACGTATATCATTTTATTATCCGGCGTCACTAATTCCGTATACAAGATTTGAATCGCTTTGACCGTACCGCTGTATCCGGCTCCTTCTATATAATCTCCCACTTTGAACGGACGCATGGTCAAAAGCAGTACGCCCCCGGCCAGGTTCGACAAGGATCCCTGGAAAGCCAAGCCTAAAGCAAGACCAAAAGAACCCAGTATCGCTACGAATGAGGCTGTCGGGATACCTAAAATGCCAACGACACTGACCACAAGCAGCAGTTTCAATCCGATGCTGATGACCGACATGATGAAAGGTTTCAGGCTTTCATCCAGCTTCGACTTGTAAATCTGCTTGCTTATGATATTCACTAGGACTTTTATCACGGCAAGCCCTACTAAAAGTGTGACGATGGCCAGTACGACAGGCATCGCCATTTCAACAACAAGATTGATCCAATCCATTTAAAATCTTCTCCTTTTATAATGTAAGAATTGATGCAGCTTTTCTATCATAACACACCATTCCCTAGATTTATAATGAATTTTCCTAGCGATTTCAAAGAGGCAGGTAATGAACTTTTCTTCATATATAAGGTTTAAATATTTTTATTTTTTAATATTGGTTGCAATTCAGTTGTGCGCTAGTTATTATAGATTAGTCACGTTCCCTGTTTACAAGAGTATACGGAACGGATACTGATTTCGGAAAAAATCTTTATCTAGGGCCTTTAACCCTATGACCCATCTCTTTTCTTCGGAAAAGAACATTAAAGGAGAGATTTTTTATGACTATTTTAGGAATAGTTGGTGTTTTAGTCGCCTTTGTGCTGACATTGTTCGGCTTATGGAAACTTCAGCAGAAACATGTTAAGTTTTCGACACGTGTATTTGTCGGTCTGGGCGCAGGTATTTTATTTGGTGGTGCTCTTCAGGTCTTATTTGGAACAGAGAGCAGCATCACGAGTGGTGCGATGGAATGGATCAATATCGTAGGGAATGGCTATGTAGGCTTCCTGCAGATGCTGATCATGCCTTTGATCTTTGTTTCGATCATCGGTGCATTCACTAAGATACAAGGAAGTAAAGATTTAGGGAAAATCAGTTCATCCGTACTGATCACGTTGATTGCGACGACAGCTGTTGCTGCACTGATCGGTATATTGAGTGTGATGGCTTTCAATCTGGATGGTGCAGAATTCGTTCAAGGCGAGCAGGAAACGGCGCGTATCGAACAGCTCCAGGAAAGTCAGACGGCCGTTGAAGATCTGTCTATTCCGGAACAAATCACTAACTTTATCCCACGTAACGTTTTTGCCGATTTATCTAATGCAAGAAGCACGAGTACCATTGCTGTGGTTGTTTTCTCAGCTTTTGTCGGTACGGCTTATCTCGGTATCAAACGAAAAGAGCCTGAACAGGCCGAAACATTCAAATCGATCATTGACAGCTTATACGCTATCGTCATGCGTATCGTTACCTTAGTACTGCGCTTGTCCCCTTATGGAATTTTCGCTTTGATGACCAAAGCCATTGCGACCAGCAATTTCCAGGCACTTTTGAATCTGGGGCTGTTCGTTGTCGCCTCTTACGTTGCCATTGCTGTCATGTTTATCATTCACTTACTCATATTAGCCGGATTCAAAGTCAATCCAGTCACGTATGTTAAAAAAGTTTGGCCCGTTCTCAGTTTTGCTTTCACTTCACGTTCAAGCGCTGGAACACTGCCGTTAAATATTGAAACTCAAACAAAAGTATTGGGTGTCGATTATGCCTCAGCCAACTTTGCGGGAACATTCGGTTTATCGATCGGTCAAAATGGCTGTGCCGGTATCTTCCCCGCAACGCTTGTAGCGATCATTGCTCCAACAATGGGCATCGACATCACCAATCCCATGTATATCCTGACGATCATGGCTGTGGTAGCCATCAGTTCGTTTGGTGTTGCCGGTGTCGGTGGCGGTGCGACCTTTGCTGCCCTGATCGTTTTAGGTTCACTTGGTCTTCCGATATCGATCGTTGGACTTGTCATCTCGGTTGAACCGATCATCGACATGGCTAGAACCTTCTTAAATGTCAACGACAGTATCGTTGCAGGTATCATTTCATCGAAAACCATCAAACAATTTGATGAATCGATGATGAACGATACAAGCCTGGTTTTACAGGAAGAAATTTAAACTAAAAAGAGTATGGACGGGTTGAATCGTTCATACTCTTTTTTTGTTTATACGCCACCCCTGATCTTACAGGAGGGTCTGCTTTCTTTTTTAGTGATAAATTGCTGATTTTATATCGCCAGAACAGCTAATGTATGGTACGCTTACTTAATAAAATTTTGAAAGAAGTGATTCTATGCTACTAAATCCTGTTTTAATATCAGTTATAGTCATGGTGATATTATCTCTATTTAAACTCAATGTCCTGCTGGCTCTCATTATAGCCGCATTGACTGGTGGACTGGCTGCGGGCATGCCTCTGATCGAAACGATGGAAACTCTGCTTGGCGGTATGGGCGGAAATGCTGAAACAGCCCTGAATTATATTTTACTCGGTGCGCTGGCTGCGGCTATTGAAAAAACCGGAGCGGCAACCATCATCACTCAAAAATTATCAAAAAGCATGAAAGGAACAGGCAAGTCTTTGGTCTTCCTTATCGCTTTTATCAGTATCTTTTCTCAAAACCTGATCCCTGTACACATCGCCTTTATCCCCATACTGATCCCTCCCCTTATCATGGTCATGAATAAACTACGGATAGACAGACGTGCTGTTGCTTCAGCTTTGACGTTCGGACTCAAAGCGCCCTATGTCGCTCTGCCTGTAGGATACGGCCTGATCTTCCATAACATCATCCGGGATGAAATGGCACTCAGTGGTTTAGACCTCGGTGATGCAGAAGTCTGGCATGTCATGTGGATACCTGGCTTGGCCATGGTAACAGGCCTTTTGATCGCTATCCTAGTTACTTACCGCAAGCCACGCGACTATCAGGATAGTGAAAAAACTGGTTTCAAGTTCGGCTTTAAGGATCACGAATGGGCAGAAGTGACTTTCAACCGAGATCACGCCTTTGCGGTTGCCGGTGCCTTGTCTGCACTCATTGTTCAACTGACCATCGGTTCGTTAGTGCTGGGAGCTATCCTTGGTCTGCTGATCATGCTGGCCGGTGGAGCCATCAAGTGGTACAGTCTGGACGATATGATCCACAGCGGGATCAGCATGATGGGCTTCATCGCCTTTGTCATGCTCGTTGCTTCAGGTTACGGTGATGTCATCCGGGCAACCGGCGGTATCGAACCCCTCGTTGAATCCGTCAGCGGTTCGTTTGCGGGCAATCAGTTCATCGCTGCCACAGGAATGATCACCCTCGGCCTTTTGATCACCATGGGGATCGGAACTTCTTTTGGTACCATCCCTATCATCGCGGCCATATATGTTCCGTTAGCTTTGGAACTGGGCTTCAGCCCGATGGCAACTGTTTTACTCATTGGTTCAGCTGCTGCATTAGGCGATGCCGGCTCTCCTGCTTCTGACAGTACGCTTGGACCAACGGCCGGTTTGAATGTCGATGGCCAGCACGATCACATCTGGGATACGTGCGTTCCTACCTTTATGCACTATAATATCCCTATCATGATTTTCGGGATCATCGGTGCGCTCGTACTGTAAAAAATGAAGGTAAACCTGACTAAATAAAGATTTTTCTGTTCAACTAACAAAAGAGCTTGAAAGGACTGAATGATAAGTCTTTTCAAGCTCTTTTTCTATTTTGATTCAAATGTGTTAGAGAGGATCATTCATACTCATCAGTTCATACATTACTTCATCAACAGCATATAAATCTTCTTTTCACCACAAGTTCGATGCTGACTTTATCATAGAGATCTTCAATGACCCATTCCATCGAGTCTTGACGTACCAAGATTTTTTCAGGCTTACTCGTTTGGCATATCTCTTGAAGCATACCCAGAACTCGCTCTGGATCCTCCCTATTCTTTCGTACATATACTGATCCAGTACGTCTCCCATTGCTACGTTAGCTGTAAGAAACAGGCGAGGTATAACCGGCGCTGCTCTTCCTTTTCCGGAAAAGGTACAGGTGGATACAAAACATCCAACCTAAAGTAATCAACAGATAATTGTTGATCACAACTAAAATAGATCAAATCTTTCATTAATCAATGCTCTAATCTAGGGCAGTTTATACCGGTTCTTACTCTCACCCAGTCCCTTGTATCTACCCATCTGTTTTCTCGATATACAATCTGAACGCATTGAAGAAATGAGTTCTATGACTTCCAAAAATAATACGTGGAAACAAACAAATGGTTGTGTAATACATTCAATAATATGAACGCATACTTACTTGCAGATGGAAAGCTGATTACTAAATATTTTCCCCTATCTGTCTTTCTGCTCATTATTAAGCCACTCCTGAACCTTTTATAATACAACAACTCGTTTAACCTTTTGTCCTTCCTATACCAAGTAGAATAAAAAATGAAAAATTTAAACTCCAGACTTTGCATCGGTAAACATTTTAGACTGAGCATAAATGTCCCCCCTCTTCATTTTTTATTTATAGTATTCAAAGGATTTTATATCACAGAAGGAAATTTGTCAGTTGCAACTATCTATGTTATGATGGATAAGTTGTGATTTTATTAATCTTAGGAGGAAATAAAATGAAAAAGATTACGTTATCAAAAACTGCGGTACTGCTTGCTGCACCTTTACTGCTGACAGGATGTGGAGACAGCGACAGCGAGGCTTCTCAGGAAGAAAATGTCGGAGAAGCTATGGAGTATACGATCACTGGCATAGAACCTGGCGCAGGGATGTCTCAAATCGCTCGTCAGACACTTGAAGAATATGACAATCTAGAAGGCTGGGAAATTCAGGAGAGTTCGACTGCCGGCATGCTGACAGAACTAGAGCAGGCGATCAATAATGAAGAACCTATCGTTGTGGCAGGCTGGACACCTCATTACAAGTTTGAACAATACGACTTGAAGATACTGGATGATCCGAAGAATGTCTTTGGCGATGCTGAGGGCATCTATACATTAACACGTACAGGTCTCGAAGAAGAGATGCCTGAAGCCTTTGAAGTACTTAGCCGATTTGAATGGGAACCAGAACACATGCAGGCAATCATGCTTGAAGCTTTGGAAAGAGACTTTGAAGAAGTAACCGCTGAATGGGTCGAAGACAATCGCGAATTGGTTGATGAATGGACAGAAGGCATCGATAAAGTCGATGGCGAGTCGTTTGAATTAGGCTCTATTCCATGGGACACTGAACGATCATCTTCCAATGTTATGGCTCGTGTCCTTGAAGAAATAGGCTACGATGTCAAGATCACGAACCTTGACCCCGCTGTTCTTTATCAGGCCTTGAATCAGGGCGAAGTGGATGCAACCGTAGGCGCGTGGCTCCCGACTGCTCAAGGTGCATTTATGGAAACATACGGTGAAAACATTGTCGACTTAGGCCCTAACCTGAATGGTACCGTTGTCGGTTTTGTTGTTCCCGCTTATATGGAAGATATCGATTCGATCGAAGACCTGCCTGCTCGAGATTAAAAATAAAATAGGCAATCTAAAACAAGTAAAAGACGCAAGGCATTCTGCTATAGGAATGCCTTGCGTCTTTTCTGCTTTTTTTGAGAAACCAGACTGCTTAACTATTTTTAGTTATCACTAATAAAAGACTTTTCTAAATTTCGGCTGTTATGTCTGTTTTCTTCTAGCCCCTGCAGGATGTAATCTTTGTATCTTGTTCCGGAAATCCTTTCCCAGTGACTGAATCCTGTGCTGGCTTTTATAGAATCATACGCTTCATCAATGGTACCTGTAAAATAAGCATGGTTGAACTGAACAAACGTATCCGTCATCCTCTCTGTGACCGAGTCATCAAGTTCAAAATAAAGCAGATGACTGAAGACTTTCTTCCGAGAAACGTCATTAAAGAAATCTTTAGAATAGTCGGTCAATGTCTCACCTAGGTTTAGTCGTGATGTTCCATACGTTAGATTATTTTTAGAGGGATTAACGGTCACTTCACCAAAATAGTGCGGATACACACTCAAAGAACCGGAAGCAATATCATAAAAGTCCCCTTCATTAGCGATATCCTGTAAATGAATATGACCCGAAAAGGTTAAGTTCACCTGATAGCGATTTAAAAGCTCGACCACTTCTTCACTGTTATCTAAAGTAAAACTATTATTGGTGCTTCGATGGTGATTCAAAAAATTATGGTGATTGACCACAAGCGGCTGAATACCTCGTTTTTTACTTTCCTCTAAAACAAATGCGAGCCACTCCAGCGTTCCTTCTTTGATCTGACCAGATGAGATCGACTTGCGCTGTTGATTATGAAAGGCGTATTTATTGGAATCCAGCATGATGACCCATGCATCTTCAGAGAGCTCAGTTACATAACTTAAAGAACTTGGATCCTGACTGACGGCTGTTTCATATCCAAGTTCGGAATAGACCTCTTCAAATTCTTCAGCAGAAACTGAGTCTACTTTATACGTCGAATCTTCTGAAAAACCACGGGCATTATATGCATTGATATCGTGATTCCCGGGAATCACGCTCACCTCTATGTCATTATCTTTCAGTACACTCAACTTCTCTTCTAGAGCTATATGGCTTTCTTTTTCACCATCAAAAGTCAAATCACCGCTCAAGACCAGAAGATCCGGTTGTCTTTCTAATACTTCTTCGATAAAGGCATCCATGATTTCCTCGCTATAATGCGTTATCTTCCCATCACCAGTTTCGAGCAAGACCTTTTCCAGCAGCCCTTCTTCCATTAAATCCGGTGAAAGATAATGAATATCTGAGGCAATGAGTATATCCATTTCCTCGCCTTGAGGTACAGTCTTATTTGTATTTAATTTTATTCGCAGCTCTGTGTCCTCTTGCGTGGCATACATGCCTCCACCGACAAAAAACAAAGCAGCTATAATCACAACGATAAGAATTAATTTTCTCTTTTTCATTTTCATCTCTTTTCAATTAATTATCTGCGTTTATCTTAGTTTAACACATCAAATTGAACTATCACCATTCCCGCCAAGACGGTCACTCCTTTTACTATTTTCTTGAGGTAGTGGTGGATGCTTTCTCCCAGTTAGTATAATAATTGACACGCACAGTAGTTTTCTCTAATAACAGTCAAGGGGACTCTATCTGTGTAGAGAGATTTCATAAGAGTTTTAAAATAGTTCCAGGATCAGCCATGACACTTAGCTGGTTGATCCTGGAACTATTTATATCGGTCACCCATTATCCAGTCATTTCTTTTAAAACTCATGCCTCAATGAAAGTTTTATGAATCGGGTTTATCTTCATCGCTTATTTCTTCGATCTCTGCAATCTCTTCAAACTCTTCGATTTCATCGTTCTCTTTTTTAGCCAAGACTTCAACGACATTATCTATCAATACATCATCATCCACTCTTGTTTGGATAACTTCTGTAATGATATGGTCATCTCTTACGCGCTGTAGTTTTTGTTTGACCGCTCGTTCGATCAGGAATTCCTGCCTCAATCCTAGATATAGAGAATAGACCATGACGAGCAGGATAATCGTAAACGGCAAACCTGTGACGATCGAAGCAGTCTGCAAAGCAGTCAGTCCGCCACCGATCAGTAAAGTTGCTGCCACGACACCTTCCATTACAGCCCAGAACACACGCTGAGGTACTGGGGAATCCAATTTCCCACCAGAAGTTAAATGATCGACCACCAATGATCCTGAGTCAGACGAGGTTACAAAGAAGACGATAACGAGAATAACACCTATCAACGATAATAAGTTGGAGAATGGCAGATTCTCAACCAATGCAAACAAGGCTAGTGATTCATCGAGATCGACAATCGTACTGAGATTCCCTATGCCATTCAACTGCTGGAAAATAGCTGTTCCACCGAACACACTCATAAACAGGAAAGAAATAGCAGTCGGAATGATGATGACACCGATAATAAACTCTCTCACGGAACGTCCTTTTGATATACGGGCTATGAACATACCGACAAACGGTGACCAGGAAATCCACCAGGCCCAATAGAATATCGTCCAGCCTCCCTGCCAAGAAGTATCTCTAAAGGTTTCCGCCCACATACTCATCTCCATGAAGTTAGAGATATAATAGCCTATATTCTGAGTGAACCCGCTTAAAATATATATAGTTGGTCCTGCTACAAGAACAAACACTAAGAAAACACCTGCAAGAATCATATTGATTTCACTTAACCGTTTTACTCCGCCGTCAAGTCCCATAACTACTGAGATCGTAGCAAAAGCTGTAATCACGGCAATCAGTATGACTTGAGTAGTGACACTAATACTGAATCCAAAGAGGTAATTCAAGCCTGCATTCACTTGTGCCACACCTAAACCTAATGAGGTAGCAAGGCCGGTCAATGTAGCCAGGACAGATAAAATATCGATCGCATTGCCCCAGAAACCGAATATCTTATTCCCGATCAATGGATAAAACAGCGAACGTATAGTCAAAGGCAGTCCTTTGTTATAAGAAAAAAAGGCCAGTCCTAATCCAACGATCGCATAAATCGACCAGGGATGAATACCCCAGTGGAAAAAGGTTGTTGCCATGGCTGCCTGAGCAGCCTGTGGGGAATTCGGTTCTATCAAATTAAACATCGGGGAAGGATTCCCTAAGTGTGAAATAGGTTCTGCCACACTCCAGAACAGCAGTCCAATCCCCATTCCCGCACTTAACAGCATGGCATACCAGGCAAACCGGGAAAACTCTGGTTTAGCTTCCTTTCCTCCGATCACTATCGAACCATACCGCCCAAATGCAAAATAAACAGCAGCTATTATAAAGATGTTGGCCGCAAAAATCATAAACCAGCCTGCATAATTAGTAATAACAGTCAACAAACTGTCAAATAAATTATTGGCTTCAACAGGGAACGTCAATGTTGCCGCAATAAATAGAGTCAAAATAATGGTAGCTGGAATCGTGACCTGTGGATGGATATCAAACCCGTAACCCTCCCAGTTACGTTCTCCAACCTTTTCCCTTCCCTTTTCATCAAACAACGACACCGTTGGTCTTATCTGTAACCCTTTAAAACGTTCACGGTTATTTATGGCTTCTTTACGTGCGTTTACTTCTTCTTTTCTTAGTTTTTTAGCTAACTGACGTTCTGACTCAAGTAGGCGCTCTTTCTCAGTCATACTTGCGTATTCCTGCTTTTGCCTTTCTTGCTTTTTCTTTTTTTTGTTCTCTTTTCTACTCATATAATCCCCTTTCAACTAATATCATATATCAGTCGACCACATTAAGTAATAAAAAATCATGATACAATACATTCAGGGCTATGATCAACTGTCTTGACATGTTTTCAAAATATAAATCTCCACAAGAAAAGCCCCCAAAATAGAAGAATATTTTCTCTAGCTGTTTTTGGGGGGATAAATCAGTTTATTATTTTCTAGACGGACGTTTGCCCCAGTACTGGAAGTAATCCGTACGGAGATAACCGTTATAGAGCTTGCGTTTTTTAGTGGCTCTTTGTCCGTAATGCTCTTCAAAGTCCAGGTCACTTGTAATGATGTACTTGCTCCATGTTTCAAGCGGTCTGAAGGCTTTACCCATGTCGCGGTAGATCTGATAGGCTTCTTCCGGGTCACCGAGACGTTCACCGTATGGCGGGTTGGAAACGATGATACCGAACTCTTTGTCAGTTGTAAAGTCAGCCACCTGCATCTGTTTGAATTCGATACTATGTGTAAGGCCTGCTTCCATCGCATTCGCTTTAGCGATCTCGATCATGTGACCGTCGATGTCTGTTCCCAGGATATCGAGTTCCACATCATAATCTGCCTGATCTTCAGCGTCCTGACGCACTTTCTGCCATAATTCTTTCGGCATCCAGTCCCACTCTTCACATAGGAAGGAGCGGTTGAAGCCAGGAGCGATGTTGTGTCCGATCAGCGCCGCTTCGATCGGGATCGTTCCGGAACCACAGGTCGGATCAACGAACGGACGGTCTTTGCGCCAGGTCGTGAGCATGATGAGTGCTGCCGCCATATTTTCCTTGATCGGTGCGCCACCTTTATCGATACGGTAGCCGCGCTTGAATAAACTTGGTCCGGTCGTGTCGATTGTCAGCATGACCTTGTCTTTTCTGATAGCCACTTCGATCGGGAATTTGGCGCCCGTTTCCGGCAGCATGCCTCTTCTGTGGTAGACATCCTTGATTTTTTCGGCGATCGCCTTGTTCACGATACGCTGAACATCCGGAACGCTGTACAAGGTCGACTTGATCGACTTGCCGCTGACTGGGAAAGCTGCATCCATGGACAGGTAATCGTCCCAGGGTAGTGCTTTTGTCTGTTCAAACAAATCATCAAACGTTTTTGCTTCGAATTCACCAACGATGATCTTCACTCGGTCGGCTGTTCGGAGCCACAAATTGGCTTTGGCGATATCTTCTTTGCCGCCTTCAAAGCGAGCGCGTCCGTTTTCAACTTGGACTTCATAGCCTAAATTTTTCAGTTCATCTCCAACAAGCGCCTCAATGCCGCTTGCGGCTGTAGCGAGTAATTTATAAGTCATCTATCTGCCACCTCTCTTATTCTTCTAGTATGCCTTATCCATCTCTTTACGTAAAGAAATCCTCCCTAAAAAAGAGAGGATTTCGCCACTATGTACATCACTGTAAGCCATGTTCTGTCTAGATAAGACGGTGAAGTCCTATCCGAGATGATCATCTGTCTGCACGAGCATAATGCCCTGCCTCTTCTCTCTGTTCAATTCCAGGAGAAAAGTGCCCCGACCAAAGTTTGGGTTGCTCACTCGAGGGGTTTACCGCGTTCCACCAGACGCGTTTCCACGTCTGCTTCGTCACTGTGGCACTTTCAAGGGTACTCGAGCATAGGTATATACCCGTAGCTCTTTTTCCTGCCGTCATCCCATTACTGGGAGCCGCAGCTTATTGTTTCGCTGCGCACGAACACTACAGGCATCGCAGCCTGTGTGAGCATGGACTTTCCTCACAGTTCTATAAAAACTGCGCGATCATCCGTGATGTACACTATTCAGTTGTATTAGTCGTTATCTAATTTTGATCCGAAAACATGACGTTCAAGGTTAGATAGTCGTTTTAGAATATCAAAGTTGGATACTGTTGAATTTGTCTGGTTAGAACTTGAGCTTTGCGTGCTCAATTGTTTAGCTTGTTCATCGACCTTGTCAAGCAGCCGGTCATTCTCAGCTTTAAGCTGTTCGATTTCTTTCTGGAAATTGTCGTAGTCTCTGATCACGACATCAAGAAATTCATCCACTTCAGTTGGATCATACCCGCGCATTTTAGATTTAAAGTCTTTCTCTAAAATCTCTTTTTGGGTCAACTCTCTATCCATACCTACACCCCATCTTCTCATCTCAATAATATTATAACAGAATTAGTCAAAATTATTCATTTCTACAAATCTATTACTATATTTCTATTATAGCAAATATAAGCTGAAAAGTGAAGATTTCCCGGTTTAAACTTGTTTTATTTTGGCTGATTCTCATGTAATTCTTTTGTATACACTTTCACTGCGTTCACAAGGACTTCAGCTGCACCGTTTCCTGCTCGGTCATCGTAGTAAGCCTTGAACCGATCATCTGCCAGATACATCTCGACTAGTCCTTCATGCATAGCTGTAGAATACGTATCCCAAGTAAAACTGAGCCATTCGCGGTGCATTCCGCCAAGGGTCGATTTTTCTTCATCAGATATAACATCTCTTTCAAGCAGATTTTTTAGCGTTGAAATAATGTACTTCTCCAAAATTTTCCACTTATCAAAGTCTTTTTCTGACATTTTTAAGATCTGTTTGTTTGCTTTATTCAGTTTTTCTGAACCATATGCAGCTTCCACTTCTTCTCCATATATTCTGCTGTTTTCATCGACCATCACTTTTTTGAAACCTTCAAACTTTTCTTTATCTGACATAGTGATCGTTCCTTTCTTTTCAATCAGTGTTTTTTCAAGAGTGCTGATCAACTGAGAGAGTTTTTTCTGTTCTTCAATGAGCTGTCTTCTGTGTTTTTGCAAAGCTTTAATCTCATCAAAAGACGGGTCGTCCAGTATTCGTTTGATTTCTTTAAGCGGCAAGCCCCTCTCTCTGTAAAAAAGGATCTGCTGCAGCCGATCGACACTTCTTTTATCATATAACCGATATCCAGATTCACTTAATTCTGCTGGAGATAGTAAGTTTATCGAATCATAATACCTGAGGGTCCGGGAAGATAGCCCGGTCAGGTCTCCGAGCTCTTTCACTGTATACATTCACTCACGCCTCCTTTATATTCTAAGTTTAAACCTTAACGTTACGTCAAGGTCAAGGATTCTATCAATTACCTATTAAACTAATTAGTACAACTCAACTAAGAAAGTGATTGAGCACGCTCAATCACAACCTCATTGGCCCTGCTCAAATCCGATAAACCGTGAGTACGTCTAATGAGCTCCTCATTGGCATTACCCAACGCTACTTTTTCTGGAGTACGCCCAATGAGCTCCTCATTGGCAT
>NZ_FOBL01000008.1 GCF_900109825.1 Alkalibacterium putridalgicola
CCTGGCTGACCTGACTGCGACATTTCGACCTCCGAAGTGTTCACTCGCTGATCCTGGCTGACCTGACTGCGACATTTCGGCTACCAAAGTGTTCACTCATTGATCAATGTACTCATGACTGCGACATCTCGACCGTAAAAGTGTCTATTCAGTCTTTAGTAATAAGTGAGTGGTCTCTACATCTGTTCTTTTATTTACGAAAAGAAGCTAGCACGCGGCTAGCTTCTTCTTTATTGCTTTCAACCCTTATCCTTCAGTATCAGGATCATCACTCGTTTGTTTGCTGTCGTTTTGCGTAGTGGTGTCAGCCGGTTCTGTGTCATTGGCTGGTTCTTTAGTGTCCGTCTGCTGATCTGAATCTGAAGCGGGCTTCTTGTTTTCCTCTTTTACCGGTTCGTCTGCCGGTTCGTCTTCAACGGGTGTTCCTTCCGTCTGATCTTCATCCGGTTCATCTGTTGAGTCGGGTTCAGATGGGTCGACCGTCCCATCTTCTGTTTCTTCCGTCGGCTCTTCTTTTACTGGATCCGTCGTCTGGTCACCCGTCTCATCCTCTTTATCAGTGGACTCATCTTTTTCTGTCTTTTCGTCAACCTTGTTGGCTGAGTCTTCGTTAGAAGTGTCTGGTTTCACGGACGGTTTTTCCGCGGGCTCGTTGTCTGTCTGGCTTGTCTCGTTTTTGTCAGATGACTGGCTGGTATCTGAGTTACTTGACGAGTCAGTCTTTTGAGATGAATCACTATCTTTTGGCGCTGTCCATTCGGATTCTGATGATGACGAGGCTGTTTCTGCCGTCTCTGTCCATTCTGTTTCTTCATTTGCCGACTCTTCTTCGACATCTGAAACGTCCGTCTCTTCATCCAGCTCCGACGTTTCAAGGTCTTCTTCTAAGTCCTTATCCGCATCTTCGTCAACAGCTTCCTCTTTATCGTTGCTGTTATCCGCTTTTTCCAGCTCATCGGTCCGGTCGTCATTCTCCTCTTCAGAAAAACCCTCTTCTTCCGCCGCATCCACTGCCGAATCCACAGCCTGCAATTCCTGTCGGTCGATACGATGCTGGGACCGTCCGATGCCGATCGTTACAATAATGAACAAAACGAGGACCAGTGCTGAAATGACACTTGATGCTGCCTTATTCTCTTTGAGAAATGAAACTAAGGAGTGAAAACTATCAGCAAGTAACTTTTTCATAAGACGTCTCCTTTTCAACCTAGTTTAATCCAGTATAACACAGCTGCCGCAAACTGATGAGGGCTTTTCGATAAAAAGCTATATATTATATAAGAATAATCAAAAAACATCCCCTCTACTGTCACTAAACAGTAAAGGGGATGCGTCATATTGAGTCTATTCTGATTATTTAATCAGTTCATAAATGGCTTCTGCATAGATGGCCATAGCGTTCATCAAGTCATCCACTGCCATGAATTCGTTGGCCTGGTGCATGGTGTCCACACTGTTCGGGAACATTGCGCCGTAAGCGACACCGCGTTCCATCAAGCGGCCGTATGTGCCTCCGCCGATGACCTGTTCGTGGGCATCCAAGCCTGTCTGACGGTGATACACGTCAAGCAGGGTCGTGACTAAAGGATCAGTCGCCGGTACATAATGTGGCTCTTTTCCGTTAGCTTTTGATAAAGTCACGTCATAGTCTGACAGTTTAGCTTTGAACGTTTCAAATAAAGCATCCTCTGTCGTGCCTTGAGGGTAACGCATGTTCACAGTGATCTTGCCGCATTCATTCGCCTTGAATGAGAAGACGCCAGGGTTGGAAGTCAGTTCACCCATCGTTTCATCTGTGATGTCGATGCCTAGTTTTTCACCTTTAGGATCATCGTGCAGATACAGCATCGTCAGTTCCAGGAAGGCTTTGGCATCTTTGGCAAAGTCGAAATCTGAAAGGTAACGTGCCAAGTAGGTTGCTGCATTGACACCGCTGGCTGGCTTACTTCCGTGAGCTGCTTTACCAACAAATTCTAAAGTCACTTGATCACCGTCGACACCGGCTGTTCCTGTGACAGGCAGGCCATCCAGGAAGTCTGCCAAGCTGTTTTGCAGGGCATCTGGGTTCTGGCTCTTAACGACTGCTACGGCATCTTGAGGGACCATGTTCGGACGCAGACCGGCTTCAAACTGAACCAGTTCTTCTGATCCGCCGTCGACTGCCCCTTTGGTTTCGATAAAGACGGTCGCATTGCCTTTTTCACCGTTGATGATCGGGAATGTTGCGTCAGGCGAGAACCCAAAGTCCGGTTCCTGTTCGGTTTCCAAATAATGCTTGATGCCTTTCCATTCACTTTCTTCGTCTGTTCCGATGATGAAACGGACTTTTTTAGATACGGGCAGGTCAAGCTCTTTGATCATTTTCAGTGCGTAGTAAGCTGCCACGCCGGGTCCTTTGTCGTCACTTGATCCGCGGGCATACAAACGGCCGTCTTTGATGACCGGCTCGAAGGGATCGGTTTCCCAGCCCGTTCCTGTTGGCACGACGTCGACGTGAGCTAAAACGCCCATCAGCTGATCGCCGTCACCGTATTCGATGTGGCCGGCCCAGTTGTCGACGTTCTTCGTTTCAAAGCCGTCGCGCTCGCCTAATTTAAGAAAGGCTTCCAGGGCTTCTTTTGGTCCCGGTCCTACAGGGGCGTCGTCCGTGGCTTTATCGTCGTCACGTACAGAATCGATCTTCAGTAATTCAAATAAATCGTCAAAAAACGCGTCTTTGTGCTGCGCTGCTTCTGCTTTCCAGTCTATATTTTGTGTCATTTATTCGTCCTCCTTGATTGAGTATCAAAACGTACTCTCTTTTACCATTTTATCATTAATTTCATGAAACTCCAATCAATGTGTCAGGATTTTGTCGGAAGATTTCTGGTCTTTACGTTTTTTCACACGTATTTTTCTTCTTTAACAGTCGTTTTGGCGTGATT
Source organism: Alkalibacterium putridalgicola (assembly GCF_900109825.1). Classification (GTDB taxonomy): domain Bacteria; phylum Bacillota; class Bacilli; order Lactobacillales; family Carnobacteriaceae_A; genus Alkalibacterium; species Alkalibacterium putridalgicola. Next base: position 2,925 of record NZ_FOBL01000008.1, read on the forward strand.
CTTTCAGGCAGAAGTACTACACTAAGGATAAGAACATTTGTCAATTTCAGGAGGTATATCACATGGAAAAAATCACTAAAGATAAAGTCAGAGCTTTTCTTCCGACCCGTGAACGCGACAGCTATAAAGGGTCCTATGGCCGGGTCCTGTTTGTGGGCGGCAACGAGAATATGGGCGGGGCGATCATCCTTGCTGCCTCTGCCGGGGTCTACAGCGGAGCCGGTCTGGTCACAGTGGCCACCCACCCTTCCAATAAAGCCGCCCTGCATGCCCGTCTGCCGGAAGCGATGTTCACGGATATGACTGACACACAGCAGCTGAAACATTACGTCGAGTCGGTGGACATGATCGTTTTGGGACCAGGTCTTGGACGAGATGAAACAGCACTTGCTGTCTTACAGACCGTCTACGAGACCGTCAAGTCTTATCAGATCCTTTTGGTGGACGGCGACGGTATCTATCTGCACGTTAATGAAACAGTGCCTGAACCTGATGCCACGCTTGTCCTGACACCTCATCTCGGAGAATGGCGTACACTCACTCATCTGGCGCCTGATGATCAGTACGATGATGTCAATCTGGGCTATGCCAAACAGCTGAACGCTATTGTCGTCCTTAAAAAAGCCCGTACAGAAGTCTATTGTGATGATGAAGTCTGGGAGAATACGACTGGTAATCCGTCCATGGCGACCGGTGGGATGGGCGATACTTTGGCCGGCATGATCGGCGGCTTCGTTCCTCAATTCGATACCATCAAAGAAGGCGTATTGTCAGCTGTTTATCTGCACAGCTATATCGCAGATGACCTCAGCCTGACACATTATGTGACGCTGCCGACCGCCATCATCAAAGAGATCCCTAAAGTCATGAAGGAGTTCTCGACAGATAAACACAGGCGCTGGATCTAGGACTTGACGAGCTGAAAAGGTACGGCCGATCGCTTCACACTATTTTCCATTGCCAGTCATCAGCAGAAACGATACAATTAAATAGTGACCAAGTTTACTGTGAAGGATGACCTCAAATGAAAAAGAAACTGTTATGGATCAGTGTATGGACCTTTATACTGGGTTTTATTCTGATGTATCTGAATTTTCAGCTCGTATATTTCCTGGGTATCGCGGCACTGTTCGTTTTCACGCTCTGGCAGATGCCCAAAGCCAGCGGTGAGTATTCTGATGAAGAATATGCCTACGAAAAGCGCAAGACGATCTGGACGATCAGCATTGCAGCCGCTTATATCTCTGCCGGCTTTCTTGCACTCATTCTGCAGACGTTCGTCTTGTAGAGACTGTCGATTTCAAGGATAAACAATAAGACATGAACCAGTCGGGGCTTCCCTTTTTCACTAAAGGCGAGCGTCAGACGGTTCATGTCTTTTTGTATTGTATTCTGTTTAACTGTTTCTCAGCAGATCGATTTCTTCATCCGTGAGGGGTCGGTAAGCGCCCAGTTCCAGTTGGGGATCCAGTTTCAGTTCCCCCATTGATAGGCGCTTCAAGAAAATCACCGTTTTGCCGACAGCCTCCATCATGCGTTTGACCTGATGGAATTTGCCTTCCTGGATGATGACCTCCACGCGTGATGTGCCGGACGCTTCGTCCGTTTCCAGAATGATCAGTTCAGCCGGCATGGTCTCGAAGGATTCGTGATCGTCGGTGAGCGTGATGCCTTCTTTGAATATCTTGACATCTTCTTCCGTGACCAGTCCCTCGACTTCTGCAAAGTACTTCTTGTCTACGTGGTGTTTAGGTGAAAGCAGACGATGCGTCAGTTTCCCGTCGTTGGTCAGGACTAAAAGCCCTTCTGTATCGATATCCAGACGACCGACCGGATGCGGCTCCTGGAGACTGTCCTGTGGTTCCAGTAGATTCAGGACTGTTTCATGAACATGGTCTTCAGTCGCGCTGATGACCCCTTGAGGTTTGTTCAGCATGAAGTAAACGAATTCCTGGTAGTCGATGCTTTCCCCGCCGACTGTCACCGTATCCGTTTCAGGGTCGACATGCGTTTTTGGATCGACAATGATTTCATCATTCACTTCAACGATCTTCTTTTTCAGCAGTTTCTTTACTTCTTTGCGTGTACCTAAGCCGCTGTGGGCCAGTAATTTATCTAAACGCATAAGCTCTCCTTTCGTCTTGCTCGCTTGTCTGTTATCTATCTAGTTCATTCTCAGTTTACGTCTCACACTAGCAGCTTTGGCTCCGACCAGCCGATCAGCCAAACGTGTTTTCAGTGCCAGCGATCCGTATATAAGGATACCGACCACCGCAAGGACCGCCAGAGCGATCAGGGACTGGAACCGGCTGTTGTAGTCGATAAAGAAGTTCAGTCCGAATTTTGTCAATCCAGTACCTGCGCCCATCACTAATGAGATGAGTAAAATCAGCAGTGAACGTCTGAAGAGACGTGTGGCAGAATAATGTGTGTTTTTGTGCATGATAGTCATCATCAGTCCGCAGCTGACTAAAAAGCCGGCTATGGCTGACAAGAGCATGCCATAAGGTCCAAACAGCCAGACGAACAGTACCTGACTGATGATCTTCACGACCAGTCCCGTAAGCAGGGCTTTGATCGCCGGACGCGTCAGATTAGAAGCCTGCAGGATATTCCCGAGGACAGCATATAAAGCAACAAAAATACTCATGGCAGCCGATACCTGCGTGATGCTGGTTCCCAGGTCACTGTGGCCGTAGAAGATGGCATACAGCGGTTCGGCAACGATAGCCATACCGATGGCAGCCGGGAACATGGCGAACAAAAGGAGCTGTACGGCTTTAGAAAACTGTCTTCTGACTTCATTCATATTATTTTTCGCGATCAGGTCACTGATCAGCGGAACGGAAGCGATCGACAGCGCCGTACCAAATGACGTCAGCACCATGATCAGCTTGTGCGCATTCCCCTGCGTGATGCCGTATGTTTCTTCGATCATGTCCAGACTCATATCAGAAAAGGCACGCATCAGTGGACTGTAGGTCAGCTGGTCGACCATCTGGAAAACGATGATACCTGTAGCAATAATGATAAACGGAATCGATGTTTTGATGATATTGACGATCAGCTGATTGGGAGACACGGAAACTTTCCCAGCACTTTCTTCCGGTGCATAGTCAAAGGCCGTCTTCATGTGTTTGAGATTATAGGCCAGAAAGCCCAGTGAGAACACCGCGCCTACAAATGCCGCAAAGGTTGAATACGCCACGGCTGTGACGACTTCTCCACCCATCACCTGTCTGATCATATAGACGGCGCCTAAAAGGAAGATGATCCGTGTCAGCTGTTCCAGGATCTGCGAGATCGCTGAAGGCGCCATATTATTGTGGCCTTGGATAAAGCCGCGGGTCACACTCTGGGCCGGGATGATCAGCAAAGCCGGCGTGAGGGAGCGCATGATGATCACGGCTTCACTCGTACTTGACGACGGACTGGACTGGGCGATTAGAGGTGCTATGAAATACATGACCAGCGCAGACAAGACACCAGTGAATGCCATGATTTTAAGTCCCTGTTTGTATATCCCTTTGGAGACTTCATACTCACCCAGAGCATTGTAATAACTGACCTGCTTTGAAATGGCAGAAGGCACACCCGCTGTGGCCAGTGCCAGGAAAAAGCCATAGGGCGTATATCCCATCTGATACAGCGCCATGGCCGCGTTCCCTGGTTCCTGACCGCCCATCCAGGCAAACCAGGGGATAACATATAATGCCCCTAGGATCCTTGACGTCATACTTCCGGCAGTCATCCATGCAGCTCCACTGACCATTCTACTATCGTGAGAGTCGTCTTTATGAACTGCCTTATTTGTTGTATCGTTATTCATTTTATTGAAACCTTCTTTCAAAGAATCCTTTTGTGTTGCGCTAAAAGGTCAAGCACTTTACTTAAACAGTCAATATAGCGGATTATTATTTTATTCAGAAAAAAAGGAGCACACGGCTCCTTTTGACCTAACCCCTATTTTACTGTTTTAATCATAAGGGCGCAATCGTTTAGCGTAAAGATTCATGAAACGTTCCAGAATTGTCACTCAATCGTTATATTACCTTTCTTCTGACAACTGCTGACTGGCGAACAACTGATAAAGCGGGTGAGTTTTCAGCAGTTCATGATGCTGTCCCATGCCCGTCAACCGTCCTTCTTCGATAAAGAGGATCTTATCCGCGTCCAGGATCGTTGACAGCCGATGGGCAATGACGAAGGTCGTCCGTCCCTCCATCAGTTTATTCAAAGCCTGTGAAACGATTTTTTCAGACTGACTGTCCAGACTGGCTGTTGCTTCATCCATCATCAGTATCTTGGGATTTCTTAAGAAGGCCCGGGCGATATTGATGCGCTGACGCTGTCCGCCAGACAGTTTGATTCCGCGTTCGCCGATCTCTTCTTCGAGTTTATCCGGGAACTGTTCGATGAATGTCTTCGCATAGGCCATTTCGAGCACTTCCCACAACCGGTCTTCTGTCAAACTTTCCGGGTTCGGCAGTCCATAGCAGAGATTTTCTCTGATCGTACCCGACATCATCGCATTTTCCTGAGACACATAGCCGATCTGACTGCGCCAGGACTGCAGACTGATCTCTTCGACCGGCATATCGCCCACACGTATCTCACCGCTGTCTGGGGTATAAAACCGTTCGAGCAGGGCAAAGAGCGTCGATTTCCCGCCCCCGCTCGGTCCGGCAAAGGCGATCTTCTCACCCGGCTGTGTTTCAAACGAGATCTGCCTGATGACTTCCTTGTCTGATTCATAGGAAAAGCTCACGTTGTCAAAAGTTATCGGCAGATCGTCGATCGCTACTTCTTTGCCCTCAGCTTTCTCTTCTTCTTTTTCGTCGAGGATCTGGGCGATCCGTTCGGTGGCGCCGGCCGCTTTCTGGATCTGCATGAAGAAGTTCATGAAGGTGGTGATCGGAAAGATGACCTGGAACAGATACAGCAGGAAAGCGACCAGCTGTCCCGTCGTCATAACGCCGCGTGCTACACGGACCCCACCATAGCCGATGACGAAAACCATGACCCCCATCATCAGTGTATACATCAAGGGACCAATAATGGCGATATACTTGCCTTCTTTCAGACCGATACGATACAGTTTATTAATATTCTGCTCGCCTTTATTTTTTTCGAAGGTTTCTGCTGTCGAGGATTTCATCAGTCGTATCTCAGCGATCGTCTGCTGGACTTTTCCGGAAAACTGAGCGGTTTCGTCCTGCATTTCCCGGGAAACTTTAGCGATGCGTTTACCTAGAGGACGCGTAAGGATCAGCGCCAGCGGGACGGCTGTGAGCATGACCAGTGTCATCTGCCAGTCCATGACGATAAGGATGAAGAAGATGCCGATCAGTGTCAGGATCCCGTTGATGAACTGCGGGAAGAAGGATGAGATCAGGTTCTGCACGATGGACGTGTCATTCGTTAGACGGCTGACGATTTCTCCGGAGGCATACCTGTCAAAGAACGATACCGGGAGCCGGATGATTTTGTTCCAGAGAAACTCTCTCAAACCCGCCACCACATGCTGCCCGATTTTATGTAAGACATAGTTTGAAAAGCCGTTGAATAAGACTTGTACGATAAAGATACCGATGACGGCGCCGATCATCCACGGGGTAAAGAAATCAAATTCAATACCATCGATAAACTGCTGGGTGGCCAGCGGGATCATCAGCTGGGTCACTGTGGAGATGATGCTGCCAGCCAGACCAATGGCAATTAGTCCTTTGGATATGTTGGTCGACCACAAGAGACGGCTGAATTTTTTCAGGTCCTGCTTGGTCGGTGTTTTGAGTTCTCTTTTTCTATCCATAAAAACGCTCCTCGATTCCTGCTTCATTAATTGTTTCAATGCTCTCTTTTATTTTAACGCATCCTCTGGTAGTAAGCTATTAGAAATGAAGAGGTTGAGCCGGCCGGCTCAATCTCTACCCTTATTGGTGCTTTCATTTCCAGTTTTTCCGATGATTGCTTCAGATTTTTTCTGGGGAAACAAAATTTTTCGATTGCTGTGCTTTCTTGCTGCGTATTCCGTGAACTCATAGACTACTGTAAGACCCAACTTTGGGAATTCTTCCTTATTCCAGGAACTCATGCGCTACTGTTCGTGTCACTTTCGGGAATACAGTCTTATTTCCGGAACTCAAGACCTACTGGACGCTCCAGATTTGGGAATTCTTCCTTATTCCGGGAACTCAAGCGCTACTGGACGCTTCAGATTTGGGAATTCTTCCTTATTCCGGGAACTCAAGCGCTACTGGACGTTCCAGCTTTGGGAATTCTTCCTTATTCCAGGAACTCAAAGCTTAAAAACCTTGCGAGTTCCGGTTATAGACTGCTATAGCACTATCTCAAAAATCAAATGGTCCAGGAGTTGCGGTTATCAGCCGGGATAATAGGAGCACGACCCCATTGCTTTATCCGAGTTAGGGTTATAGGCTCTTATAATAGTAACCCAGACTCTCTAGAACTAGCCAGTTGGGATTATGGCCTGTGATAACAGGAACTCGCTGCCCAGTAACCTAATGAGTTATCGTTATCAGTCCCAATAACAGCATCTCATGTACCTGTAATCTCCTGAGTTGCGGATAAAGACGCTCACCGGCAAAGCTTTCCGGTCGAACCCATCAAAATTAGTCCAACCCAGTGATGTTTTTCATTTAAACAGGAAAAGGAATCAGCCTGAGCTGATTCCCTCCACTTTACAATAGATTAAAAAGCTTAGTTCGCTACGATATTGACCAGTTTGCCAGGAACGACGATCACTTTGCGGATCGTTTTTCCTTCGAGGAATTCCTGGATGCGTTCATTTTCCATTGCCATCGCTTCCAGATCATCCTTGGAGATGGAACTTGATACCTGTGCCTTCGAACGGACTTTGCCATTCACCTGGAAGACTACGGTAACTTCGTCTTTGACCAGTTTGGTCTCATCGAAAGTAGGCCAAGGTTCATAAGAAATACTTTCTTCAGATCCGTTCACCTTTGCCCAGAGCTCTTCGCCCAAGTGCGGTGCAACAGGCGCCAGCATCTGAATGAACCCTTTAACATACTCGAGCGGCAGACCTTCTGCTTTATAGGCCGCATTCGTGAAGACCATCAACTGCGAGATAGCCGTATTGAACTGAAGAGCTTCATAGTCTTCGGTCACTTTCTTCACCGTCTGGTGGTAGACGACTTCAAGCGACTTGTCGTTATAGGTCGTGATGCGGTCACGGAGCTTACCGTCTTCGTCAACGAGCAAACGCCAGACGCGGTCCAGGAAGCGGCGTGAGCCTTCGAGCCCCTCTTCGCTCCAGGCGATCGCTGCATCAAGCGGACCCATGAACATTTCATAGACTCTTAACGTGTCTGCGCCAAACTTGTCGACCACATCGTCCGGATTGACGACATTACCTTTAGATTTCGACATTTTCTCGTTGTTCTCGCCCAGGATCATGCCCTGGTTGTACAGTTTCTGGAACGGCTCTTTGGTTGGGACCAGGTCCAGATCGTACAGGAATTTATGCCAGAAGCGCGCGTACAACAAGTGAAGCACGGCATGTTCTGCTCCGCCGATATACAAGTCGACCGGCAGCCATTTCTTCAGTTTTTCAGGATCTGCCAGCATCTCCGTGTTGTGCGGATCGATAAAGCGCAGGAAGTACCATGAACTACCTGCCCACTGCGGCATAGTGTTGGTGTCGCGTTTACCCTTCATACCGGTTTCTTCATCCACGACATTGACCCAGTCGGTGATATTTGCCAGCGGTGATTCTCCCGTTCCAGACGGTTTGATCTCCGTCGTTTTCGGCAGGATCACAGGCAGGTCTTCTTCAGGGATCGTCGTAGTCGTGCCGTCTTCCCAGTGGATCACAGGAATCGGCTCGCCCCAGTAACGCTGACGGGCAAAGAGCCAGTCTCTCAGACGGTAAGTGGTTTTACGTTCGCCGATATTTTTCTCTTCAAGGAAGTCAATGATCTTGTCTATAGCCTCTTCAAGTCCGAGTCCATTCAGGAAGTCAGAGTTGATATGCTTGCCGTCGCCGACAAACGCTTCTTTCGTGGTATCTCCGCCTTCTAATACTGGACGGATCTCCAAGTCATACTTCTGTGCGAATTCAAAGTCACGCTCGTCATGCGCCGGTACAGCCATGATCGCGCCTGTCCCGTAGGAAGCCAGGACATAGTCGGCGATCCAGATCGGCATTTCTTCTCCATTGACCGGGTTGATGGCATAGGCCCCTGTGAAGACACCCGTTTTGTTTTTATTCAAGTCCGTACGCTCAAGATCGGATTTTTTGTCTGCTTCTTTACGGTACGCATCGACCGCGTCTTTCTGGTCAGCCGATGTGATCTTGTCGACCAGATCAGATTCAGGCGCCAAGACAGCGTAAGTCGCTCCGAATAGTGTGTCTGGGCGTGTCGTGAAGACGGAGAAGGATTCTGATAAGTCTTTGACGTCAAAGGTCACTTCTGCCCCTTCAGATTTGCCGATCCAGTTGCGCTGCATGTCTTTGATATGTTCAGGCCAGTCCACGTCTTCAAGGTCTTCCAGCAGACGGTCGGCATAAGCTGTGATCTTAAGCATCCACTGTTTCATCGGCTTGCGGTAGACAGGATGTCCGCCGCGTTCAGATTTCCCGTCGATAACTTCTTCATTGGCCAGCACTGTCCCTAAGGCCGGACACCAGTTGACAGGGACTTCTGCCTGATAAGCCAGGTCGTGTTCCATCAGTTTCGTGAAGATCCACTGCGTCCATTTATAGTACTCGGGATCCGTGGTGTTGATCTCTCTTTCCCAGTCATAACTGAACCCGAGCGAGTTGATCTGACGCTTGAAGGTCTGGATATTCTTTTCTGTGAATTCCGCCGGGTCATTCCCAGTATCCAAAGCATACTGTTCTGCAGGAAGTCCAAATGCATCCCAGCCCATTGGATGAAGGACGTTGTATCCCTGACTGCGCTTCATTCGTGAAATGATATCTGTTGCGGTATAGCCTTCCGGATGTCCCACGTGCAGGCCTTGACCTGACGGGTACGGGAACATATCCAACGCATAGAAAAATTCCTTGTCGTCATCTTCCGTTGCTTTAAAAGTATGGTTCTCTTTCCAGAATTCCTGCCATTTCTTTTCGATCTCGTGATGATTAAAAGACATGTTGTTCTCTCCTTTTTTTTACCTTATCTCACTGTGTTCGCGGTCCCTCTGACAATAAAAAAAGCCCTATGTTCAGCTTATATTTCACTGAGCATAGGGCGTTAAAGTCGCGGTACCACCTATATTTGCCGCCTGCTACTTAAAGAATACCAGGCAACCTCTCTCCTTAACGCGGAACACGTCTTTAAGACTTTGATAGCTTAAAGCTGCATCGACTGCGGGCGAGTTCAGTTAGCGTCTCGTGTATTTTCACCAGCCATACACTCTCTAAGTCAGACGATTCACTTACTACTCCTGCAAAGCATTTAAATCTTTTACTTATCATACCAAAGCTTTGAGACCGCCGCAACACTTATTTGACTCTAAAGCATCCTTTGGAAAAAAGCGCCGCTGTTTTAATAAAAGAGCGTATACTGTTGTATGACGTATTGGTAAATGACAGATCTTAACAAGTAAACAGAAAAATTGCCGTCACTTGTAAAGATAATCGTGAATCGTGATAAGTGAGTCTTCAAATCTTCGTCACTTGTCTTGCAAACAGCTTACCGGTACAAGTGAAGATGAAACCACGCGTCACTTGTTCCAAAACCATTCAATCGCTCTTAAAACAGTTGAAACCCAGCTGCAAGGTACGCAGCTGGGTTTCTGATTAGATTAGACCGTTAAACGCTGATTTACAAAAATCAGATCGCTTTTCAGATCGTTTAGTTCTTTGAGTTCTCTAACTGACAGGTTCAGCGCCTTAGCGATGTGCGATAAGGTGTCCCCTGACTTTACCGTATAGGTTTTGTTTTTTGCTTCCGTTTCTGCTGACTCAGATTTTTCATCATCAGAAGGAACGTTGACCGTCAGTTTCTGATTGACAAAGATGATGTCGCTTTTCAGCGTGTTCCATTCTTTCAGCTGGCTGACCGTCACCTTGAACTCTCTGGCGATGTGAGAAAGTGTATCGCCGGCTTTGACCTGATAAGTCAAAGCCTTCGTTTGTTCAGATGAATCAGGTTTAGAAGGTGCTGGTTTCACGTTATCTGTTTCCTTATCCTCTGCGTCAACGCTGGCATTTTTTTGCCCGAGCTTCAGTGTCTGTCCGACATAAATACGGTCTGCATTTTTGATGTTGTTCAGTTTCATCAGCTGGGTCAGTGAAACGCCGTAAGTACGTGCGATAACGCCGAGCGAGTCGCCGGCTTTGACTGTGACAGTTCTTGCTGCATTGTCTACGGCATCATTCTGCTGGTCATTTTTTACCGGTTCCGTCTTTTCTTCTTCGATTTGATCCGCTCCGTTGACCTTCAGCTTCTGACCGACATAGATGACATCTCGTGTCAGTCTGTTGGCTGACTTGAGTTTGGAAACGGTCGTATCAAAGCGTTTGGCAATGTGGCTCAATGTATCGCCTGACTTCACGGTGTAGGTCGCGTCGACTGGTGCTTCTTCTTTTACAGGCTTGTCTGCCGGTTTAGACGGTTCAGGCTTGGCGTCCTCTACCGACTTGCCGGATATGCGCAGTTGCTGGTTCACGCGGATCAGATCACTGGAAAGCTTGTTCAGTTCTTTCAGCTGAGCGACCGTCATGTTGAATTCTTTAGCAATGTGACTTAAGGTGTCGCCGGCTTTTACTGTATAGATGTCTTCGTGTCCGGACGGTGTAGCCTCTTCTGATTCCGGTTTATCCTGCTTGTCTTCTTCTTTTACAGGCTGTTCACTAGAATCCATTGCCGTCTTTGGAAGAGTCAGTCGCTGACCGACATAAATACGGTCTGAAATCAGCTTATTCGCTTCCTGAATGGCTTTCACCGTCGTCTTGTAACGCTTGGCAAGCTGGGACAGCGTGTCACCACTGACGACTAAGACAGACGATGCTTCGTCTGTATCCTCTGGTTCTTTTTCACCTTGTCCACTGTCTTCTTTGACTTCATCTTCAGCATCTAGAACGGGCTCATCGTTCTCTTCAGGGACTTCTGTGATTTCAGGAACTAACAGCTTCTGGTCGACATAAATAGTGTCCCCGGTGAGTTTGTTCATTGCTTTGAGCTGGGCCACGGTTATGCCAAAGCGCTTGGCGATGTGAGAAAGTGTGTCGCCGCGTTTGACTGTGTAGCGTTCATCTGAGGCGTCGCTGTCTTCTTCCGCTTCATCTTCTACCGGCGTTTCTGAAGGGCTCTCCTCAGGCTTGTCTGGCTCTTCGTCCTCTGAAGGTACTTCTGTTTCTTCATTTTCTTCAGAATCCGCTGCGTCTTCAGCTGGGGCTTCCGGAGAGACTGGCATATCGGGCGTTTCGGTTTCTTTATCCTGCACTGGCACGATGAGTTCCTGACCCACGAAGATCAGATCACCGGTCAGTTTGTTCGCTGCTTTCAGCTCACGAACGGTCGTGTTGAATCTCTGTGCGATCCGACTGAGTGTATCCCCGCTGATGATCTTATAGGTCGTTACTTTTTCGTAAGGATTTTCTGGCGTTGCCGGATTTTCCGGTGTGCCGGTCTCTGCGCTGTCTTTATTCACGTCGACCTGGTCAAAGCGCGTCAGGTCGAACTGTTCGATGATCCTGTTCAGTTTAGATGCATAAGTTGGATCCGTGGCATATCTTCCCTGCAGCCATAGTGTGGCGTCTTTATAGCTCGTTGTGTTTTCGGCCCAAGTCCCTGAGTAAAAGGCAGAATTGCTTCTTAGACCCTTGCGCAGAAGATTGGCATTATCCTGGAGCGACTCTTCATAAGACGGATATTTCTTGAAGTTATCAGTGATCGTGATCCAGCCTGTATTCGGATAATATTCCTGCGTACGTTTGGCTACGGATTCGCCTTTATACGAACCCTTGATGCCGAACAAGTTATGATTTGGCGGCAGGGACAGACTGCTCTTGCCGTAACCGGACTCCAAGCTGGCCTGGGCGATCATGACAGAGGCATAGATATTCTGTTCGCTGGCCACACGCTGGGCATAGCCCGAGATGTTTTTCACGAATTCCTGCGGTGTGCTCACCTTATCTAAATCATCTGGTCTGGTCGGCTGCGGAACCTTTGCCTCTTCTTGACCCGCTTCATTTATAGCCAGGACCTGACCGACCGATAAACGGTTGACGTTAGTGATGTTATTCAGTGCTGCCAGTTCAGCCACTGTGGTCTGGTATTTTTGTGCGATCTTGCCCAACGTATCTCCCGACTTGACGACATAAACCAGAGCCTCTTCCTCTTCTTCAGCTGCACTTGGCGTCTCTTTTGTTTCAGATGGTTCTAGAATCTCAGCAGGTCTGACAGTTTCGACATTTTCCTCATCCTTGACTTCCTGAACCGGGTCCGTGCCATCTACTCCCTCCGGCTCATCAGTTACTGCTTCAGTTGCTTCTATGTTCTGCTCTAATAGCTCTTTATCCTCTTCTTCTGATGTGGCAGCTGTCTCAGTTATGTTAAGGACTTTTGGCTGTGCATCTTCTTCTACTGCAGTATCCAGGCCGTCAGTATCCTGATCGTCTGTCATTTCTACTGTTTCTTCATCTTCTGTATTTGAATCATCAGTAAGACTGCGCTCAAGGAGTGCATTGAATATCGTATCCAGTTGCTCATAAGTCAGTGAATGGCTATGTAATTGCTCCAATACACTTTCTCCACCAGCCAGTTCGATCATTTTGATCAGCTGATTTTTGATGATCTCAAGTTCTTCTTTCTGTTCCTCTGTCAGTTCTGTGATCACTTCGGCCGTTTCACTGTCTGCTTTATCATCTGCTTCAGTGTCTGCTTCATCGCTTTCGGTTCTTTCGATCTGGTTGTACTGCTCATAAAGGTCTCCCAGCTTTTCCTGGTCGATATCCAGTTCTTCTGCATTCACTGCTGGACTAAATCCGCCAGAAGCGACCAGCCCGGCCAGTATCCCTGTGGATAAAGCAAAAGATTTTGTCTGCGATTTTAGATGTATTTTAGTATTAAGGGGCATGTAATGTCTTTTCATCATGTAATAATTGCTCCTCTCAAATATATATCTTGTTCTGTTCATATATTATAACGCTCTTTTTTAAAAAGAGAAATGCCTGAACTGCTTTAAATCGTTTTGTTACCATATCGTAATATAAATAGTGTTATAATCTAACTAACCATTTACTAAATATACGAGACGGTCAGCACTTTTTGCTGCTCATTCAGTACGTCTCACTAAATATAACCATAAAGGAGTTTATCTCAGTTGTTACTTTCAGCTTTAGCTTATTCGCATGCATTGATGAATCAGACCATCCAGCCCGGTGATACCGTCATCGATGCGACAGTCGGAAACGGACACGATACACATTTGCTCGCCCGGCTTGTCAAAGATACAGGAAAAGTGATCGGGTTCGACATCCAAAAACAAGCGATCGACACGACTAAAAGACGGTTGATCGAGGCTGGTTTAGACCAGCGTGTCCAGCTCCACCCTATCGGCCATGAGAATATAGTAGACATCCTTCCTCCAGCAGAAACCGTTTCACTGGTCGTCTACAACCTGGGCTATCTGCCAAAAGGGGATAAGTCGATCATCACTACGCCCGGGTCCACATTGAGCAGTGTCAAACAGGCCTTATCCCGTCTGAAAAAGAACGGACTGGTCCTATTGATGGTTTATTACGGTCATCAAGGCGGTGAAGAGGAAAAGGATGTCATCCTGGACTACGTTGAATCTCTTCCACAGAAAAACTATTCTGTTTTACACTATAACTTCCTTAATCAGAAAAATTCTCCACCTTTTCTCATTGCCATTGAAAAAAAATGATCCAGAACTCATAGACCTTATCGATCAATAGAGAAAGTAGATAGAGTAATGTTCTTCAGTCTATTCAAGTCCTGCACTATTCAGGCTGTATGAAGACAGTCGGTCAGATAAGTGAATGGATGAATAAAAAAGCAATCAGTCAAACTTCCCCCATATTTTAATCTAAAAGGTTTATTTAGTTGTCACTTGCGATACCTGTCTGATCATCAGTCCAAAAATAATACTAATAACACATAAAAAGGTCACCCGATGAAAGAACCGGATGACCTTTTTTCTTAAATTATTTTGATTTAACGAATGTGTTTCCTAAGTCTTTAGGTGCGACAGAACGTCCTACAACACCGACTAGAATGATGATAGTCAATAGATATGGCAGAACCTGCAGCCAGACTCCTGGAATATCTTGAATGATCGGAATATAGTTACCGATACGGGCTAAACTTTGAGCAAATCCGAAGAAGATAGCTGCTGCCATTGCTCCTAAAGGATTCCATTTACCAAAGATCATAGCCGCCATCGCGATAAATCCTTGCCCGGCAACCGTCAGGATACCGAACTCATTATGGATCGCTTGAGCTTGGATGGCACCACCGATACCGCCTAAGAAACCAGAGATCATAACGCCTGCATATTTCATCAGATATACGTTGATTCCTAATGTTTCAGCAGCATGTGGATGTTCTCCGACTGAACGCAGACGCAGGCCAAAGCGAGTCTTAAATAAAACGACCCAAGCAATAACTGCAGTCAGGATACCCAGATAAGCAGGTCCAGACGTATTCTGGAAGAAAATCGGACCGATAACTGGAATCTTTTCCAATAAGAAAATGTTAGCAAAGCCGAATGAACGTGCTAATGGACCTGTTTGAGCTGCACCATAAATGGCACGTGTCAGGAACACAGCTAAAGCTGGTGCGGCTAAGTTGATAACTGTACCGGAAACGATATGGTCAGCACGCAGGTTGATCGTTGCCACCGCGTGGATCAATGAGAATAAGATCCCGATAAGTCCACCGGCTAAAAGACCTAACCAAGGCGTCATAGCGCCAAATGTACTGTAAAACATCAAGTTGAATATAGCTGACATAAAGGCACCCATAACCATGATACCTTCCAGTCCTATGTTGACGACCCCACTACGCTCAGAGAACGTTCCACCTAAAGCAGTAAAGATCAATGGAGCGGCATATACTAATGAACTAGAAACGATCAACTGTAATAATGAAACAATATCCATGCCTATTCTCCTCCTTTTTCTGCAGTTTTATTGCTTTGCATTTTATCCAGTGCCACACGAATGATGTAGTTCGCACCGACAAAGAATATGATTGCAGCAATAACGATATCGGCCATTTCATCGGGTACGCCTGCACGGTTAGGCATGAAGCCAGCCCCGACATCAAGGACACCAAATAAAATAGAAGAGAAGAATATACCGATCGGATTACCTAACCCAAGTAAGGCAACAGCGATCCCGTTGAACCCTAAACTTGGCAGTCCACTTTGTGTAAAGAGGTTTCCAAATGTTCCTAATCCGTGAACAGCTCCACCTAAACCAGCTAAACCACCACTGATCAGCATGGACAAAATAATATTTCTTTCTGCACTCATACCGGCATAAGTCGAAGCATCTGGATTCAATCCAACCGCTCTGACTTCGAACCCGGCTGTCATCTGAGTCATGAAGACCCAGTACAAAATAACAACAATGATAGCAATGAATAGTCCCATATTGATTCTGGAACCTTGAGTCAAGTCTGTTAACCAGCCGACACTCAAACTTGCATTGTCACTGACACGATCAGTCGTGTTACCGGTAGTCAGGACATTTCTGATAATATAGTTTGTTAAGTGCAGCGCGGTGTAGTTCAACATGATCGTAACGATAACTTCACTTGTTCCAAAGTAAGCACGTAAGGCACCGGCAATACCAGCCCAAACAGCTCCAGCAATGATAGCCGCACCGATACTTAATGTCAGCAGGATGATTCTCGGTAAATCAGGGAAACTCAAAGCTACCCATATGGCTGCGACCCAGCCAGCCAGCAATTGACCGGCGATCCCGATATTGAAGAATCCTGCTTTAAATGCAATGGCAAACCCCAAACCTGTAAATGTCAGGACTGTAGCTTGTCTCATTGCTTCACCCATGAAATAAGGACTATTGAATACACCCATCAACATCGCCTGATAGGCATCGATCGGATTATAGCCGAATAACAGCATTAGAAGTGCCCCAAAAATGAATCCTAAAAGAATGGATAAAGTAGGTATGAGTAAAGCATTAAATCTATTTTGATTCGTCGTTAGCAACAGTCTCACGCTCCTTTCCATCTTTTACAGCGTTCCCGGCTGCTCCAGCCGTTCCAGCTTTGATATCTTTATTGGCTAATTCTTGTTTCGCTTTTTCAAGCGGAACTCCGGCCATCAAGAGACCCAATTCATTTTCTGATGTTTCGTCTGCATTGACGATCGCAATGATTTTTCCGTCATACATAACAGCTATGCGGTCAGATACATTCATAACTTCATCCAATTCATAACTCATGAGTAAAACAGCTTTTCCATTATCACGTTGTTCGATCAAACGCTTATGAATGTATTCGATCGCACCGACATCCAGCCCGCGTGTTGGTTGAGCAGCGATCAGTAAAGCAGGGTCCCTGCTGATTTCTCGCGCAATGATCGCTTTCTGCTGATTCCCACCAGAAAGTGATGCTGCTGTTGATTCTTCACTTTGTGTACGGACATCGAATTCTTTTATCAGTTTCTTAGCGTATTCTTTGATCTTGTCATGCTTCAAGAAACCATTTTTGCTGAACGGTTCCTGATAATACTGCTGAAGACTCATGTTCTCTTCCAGTTTCATCGGCAATACCAGACCGTGACGGTGTCTGTCTTCAGGGATGTGTCCCAACCCTGTTTCTGTGATCTGACGTGGTTTTTTACCCGTAATGTCATGTCCGTCCAATTTGATCGTTCCCGATTCCACTTTAGTCAACCCTGTGATGGCTTGAATAAGTTCTGACTGGCCGTTACCGTCAACACCGGCTATCCCTAAAACTTCGCCCGCTTTAACTTCAAGATCGATACCTTTGACGGCTTCCAATCCACGAGATTCTTTAACAGTCAGGTTCTTGATTTCAAGAACGGGACCTTTAGGTTTGCTGGCTTCTTTATCTACTTTAAATGAAACAGAACGTCCGACCATCATGTCAGCCAATTCCTGTTGAGACGTTTCTTTTACGTCAACAGTATTGATACTCTTACCACGACGGATAACTGTACAGCGGTCAGCAACTTTTTTGATCTCATCCAGTTTGTGCGTAATGATGATGATCGATTTGCCTTCCTCTGTCAATTTCTTCATGATGTCCATCAATTCATCGATTTCCTGAGGTGTCAGTACCCCTGTCGGTTCATCGAAAATCAGGATGTCCGCACCACGGAACAACGTTTTAAGGATTTCAGCACGCTGCTGCATTCCTACAGTAATGTCTTCGATCCTGGCAGACGGGTCTACTGTCAAACCATACCGTTCCGATAAATCTTTTACATCTTTTTCAGCACCTTGATCGTCCATGAATCCATAACGATGTTTTTCTTTCCCTAACATGATGTTCTCAGCTACTGTGAATTTATCCACGAGCATGAAATGCTGATGCACCATACCAATACCTAACTGATTCGCTTTTTCAGGTGAATCAATTTTTTCTTTCTTACCGTTTACATATATTTCTCCTGAAGTCGGTTCTAACAATCCAGACAATATGTTCATCAAAGTGGATTTACCCGCACCGTTTTCTCCTAAAAGGGCGTGAATCTCACCTTTTTCGACATTTAAATGAATGTTATCATTCGCTTTGAATTCGCCGAATTTTTTTGTAATGCCTTTCATTTCTATGACTTTTTCTGTCTGTGCCACTACCGATCCCTCCCTATCCTCGTTATATTTTTATAACATTTCACATTATTACTTATTCAAAGTATTTGTGCAAGTGATTTAATTAAATTATTAGAAAAAGCGCCAGCCGATAGACCAGCGCTTCATTATTAACTTTTAGAACTCTGAACTTTGAACTATTTAATTATTCTTGACTGTATGAGAATTCTGGAACTTCGACTTCTCCGTCGATAACAGCTTGACGAGCTTCTTCTACAGCAGTCCATGCCTCTTCAGAAAGGTTACCTTCTACCAAGTCAACGCCGCCTTCTTCTAAACCATAAGCGATCGTTTCTCCACCAGGGAATCCTTCTTCCATTGCCTGGTTAGCAGATTCCTGGATAGCCGTTCCTACTCGTTTAAGTGTTGAAGTTAGAGTAAGGTTTCCGCCATCGTATTCGCCTTCTTCTTCTTGGTCACGGTCGACACCGATTACCCATAATTGATTATCAGGATCTGATTCCATGCGGTTACGTGCTTCTGTAAAGACACCGTTACCTACAGCACCAGCTGCGTGGTAAATCACGTCTGCGCCGTTTGAGAACATACCAGCTGCGATTTGTTGACCAATACCTGCATCACCGAATGACTCTGCATACTGAACGTCTACTTCTACACTGTCATCAGCGTGAGCAACACCGGCAGTAAATCCTGTTTCGAAACGGTCGATGACTGGTCCGGCGATCCCGCCGATAAATCCGACTTTTCCTGTTTCAGTTGTTTCAGCTGCTGCAACACCGGCTAAGAAAGCTGCCTGATGGTCTGCGAATGTTAGAGATACAACGTTATCGCGGTCAGAAATATCATCAACGATACCGAAGTGCTGATCCGGATTCTGATCGGCTACCTGGTTAACTGAATCAAGCAATAAGTATCCAATACCATAAATAATGTCATATCCATCTGTTAAAGCCTGATTCAAGTTAGGTACGAAGTCTGCTGAGTCATCAGATTGATAGTATGCGTAACCATCGCCTTCTTCTAGTCCGTTGTTTTGACCCCATTCCTGCATACCTTCCCAGGCTGACTGGTTGAATGAACGGTCGTCTACGCCACCTTCATCGGTAACCATACCGATCGAGAAGTCAACAGCTTCTGTTTCTTCTCCAGCTTCTTCACCAGAATCAGTTCCTGTTTCTTCTTCTGTTGCTGGATCCTCAGCTGGATCCGATGCATCTTCTCCTTGACAAGCTGCTAAAAGAAATGCTGATGAACCAATTGCGAGTAAACTTCTTAACTTCATTTTTGACACGGTAATTCCCCCTACTGTTTTTTTAGTTGCTTTAAGGGTCAAAGAAGTTCTATTACAGTGAAGGTCTTAAGATTACCGTAATAGTTCAACTGTTAACCCTTTCATGGATATATAGTAACACTCCTGTAATAAAAATGAAAGTTAAAATTTTTTAATCTTTTTTTAACCTGCTTTTATCAATATAAACCAGCTAATTTTCATTTGCTTGTTCAGCGTTATCAGCCATCTGATCTTCCGTCACAAGGACTTCCCTCGGTTTAGATCCTTCGTGCGGCCCCACGATTCCCCGGACCTCCATTTCATCTACGATTCGCGCTGCCCGGTTGTATCCGATCCTGAAACGTCTCTGTAACAAGGAGATACTTGCGGTCTGCATGTCGACGACCAGATCGACGGCATCGTTGTAAAGTTCGTCTTCAGACTCGCCTGCTTCTGTTTTCGGTTCATCTTTAGGGATCATTTCTTCAACATAATTGGCTTCCTGCTGATCTTTTACAAATTGGACGACAGCTTCCACCTCTTCATCGGAAATAAACGCCCCCTGCACACGGGTGGCTTTGTTGGCACCCATCGGCTGGAAGAGCATATCTCCTCGGCCTAAGAGCTTTTCAGCGCCGTTACTGTCCAGGATCGTACGTGAGTCGGTCCCGCTTGATACGGCAAAAGCAATGCGCGACGGCACGTTGGCTTTGATGATCCCTGTGATAACATCCACACTCGGTCTTTGTGTGGCCAGGATCATATGGATACCAGCAGCCCGGGCCATTTGAGCGAGTCTTATGATCGCATCCTCCACTTCATTGGAAGCAACCATCATCAAATCGGCCAGCTCGTCGACGATAACGACAATGTAAGGCAGTGGCAGTAAGCCCTCATCATTTTCAGCGTTCTTCTTCTTGACGTACTGATTATACCCTTCCATATTACGGGTCCCGCTGGCCGCAAACAGTTCATATCGACGTTCCATTTCCTGAACCACTTTATGCAGCGCCTGAGCGGCTTTCTTCGGATTGGTCACGACGGGTGTCAGGAGGTGCGGAATGCCGTTGTAGACGTTCAATTCGACCATTTTCGGGTCGATCATCATCAGCTTGACTTCATTGGGTTTCGCTTTGAGTAAAAGGCTGGTGATCATGCCGTTGATCGAGACGGATTTACCCGAACCGGTCGCTCCGGCAACAAGCAAGTGAGGCATTTTCGCCAAATCAGCCATGGCTACATTCCCAGCGATATCCCGGCCTAAAGGTACTTCTAAAAGTTTTTCTTTATTATTGACTTGTCCTTCGATGGTATCTCTGAAGGAAACAGTGCTGACTTCAGAGTTCGGCACTTCGATCCCGATGACTGCCTTGCCAGGAATAGGTGCTTCCATCCGGATATCTTTGGCAGCCAGCGCCAGCGCCAAGTCATCGGCTAAGTTGACGATCTTACTGACTTTCACACCTGTAGCAGGCTGAATCTCGTATTTCGTTACAGCCGGGCCAAGATTGGCTTTGGTCACTTTCGCTTTCACACCAAAACTTTCAAACGTTTCTTCCAGTTTTTTGACGTTTTTCTGGATGATCGAATATTCATCTGACTGGTCCACAGCTTCATGTTCATCTAAAAGTGTAACAGGAGGGAGTTTATACGACTGGTTTTCTTCTTCCCCGATCTCAAATTCCACCGGACCGTCTTCTGCTGTACTTTCATCTGTCTGACCGGTTTCTTTGGCTTGTTTCGCAGACTCTTTGTTCTCCACCTGCTGCTTGTACTTTGCCTGCAGTTCCTGATAACCTTCGATTTCCAGAGCTGTCTGCTCGGATTCCTGGTTCTGGTTCTGCATGACGCTTTCTTCTCTAGGATCACCTGGCTGAGTGACAACTGTCTTATCCGGTTTATTCTTCTCTTTTTTAGATTTGGACTTGCCTTTGTTGTTCTTTCTGATCTTGGCTTTTTCAGAACGTTTGGCTCTGAACTCTTTGTAGCCATTCCCTATCCACATGAGGACAGCTTTGAGAGCATGTCTTATGCGGTCAAACAGCTGACGGTAAGAAAATTGGAAAAAGGTCATGATCCCAAAAAAGACGAGCGCGATGATCATCAGGTATGTCCCTACCACACTAAACAGGAAATAACTGACACTGAAGAACAATGAACCGATCATGCCTCCGCCTATATCCGTCCCGATAGTATTGGATGTGAACTGCGGCCAGAAAAAGCGCCAGGTCGCCACGACACTGTTTATGGAATCATTGATGATCGGTGCGAACCACCGTGAATGAAGAAAAACCAGCCAGGCAGTATATAAAAGTGCGCCACCTCGTGTTCTGGCTCCTTTCAGGCTTGGCCAGTCACCTTTAAGTATGAGATAAATGCCGAGTCCTAATAATATGATTGCTGAAAATGTATAGGTTTCGCCAACGAAAAATCGCAGGACATTGGTAAAGAATCGTCCCACAAAACCGAATGATCCCAAAGTCAGGATACTCATGAATGACAGGATGAATCCGATCCATTCCGGTGCGATGACGTGCTGTTTTTTCTTTGGTCTTCCTCGTTTCTTTGTACGTGCCATCTCTGCACTCCTTCCTTGATATTCTGGTTAATTATAGCATGAAATGTCTTTCCAAGGTAGGCCGGGTCTGACTCTAACTGGTTAGTGAATGCTATCTTTTGACCTAAGCCTCTATAGACAAGTAAACTGATAGTATACCAAAAATATCTATTGGACTATAAAAAGGAGGATTTATGATGGGTTCTTTATTTAAAGATTTTTTTGATCAGGGGAAAAACCGCGACTCCAGTGGTGAAGTCATTTACACGAATGATCCATTGGGAAGTTCCGGCAAACAGAAGATGCGTGCAGAAATTTCAGGACGTGTCCAAGGTGTAGGTTTCCGCTTTTCAACCAAACAATCTGCAGATGAGTTAGGTGTCAAAGGTATTGTGCGCAATGAACCCGACGGAACTGTTTATGTGGAAGGTGTCGGGGAGCAGGATCAGTTAAATCGATTCATCGAAGCCCTTCGCAAAGGACCTTCTCCTGCTGCAGAAGTGGAGAAAGTTGTCGTGACCTATGACCAAAACATTGAAGAAAAATCAAATTTTTCACAGGCCAATTGAATTCTTTCTTCCATTAAGGTATAGTGGTGAATAGCGTGTTAGGAAACCTAACCACTAATTCAACTTAAAGGATTGAATATAATTGAAAAACCGTACAAAAAGATGGCTTTTATCAGGTGGAATGCTCTCCATCGTTTTATTTTTATCAGGGTGTATGCGAGTCGATGAAGCTGGTAATCCTACCGGTGGCATGTCACAGTTCCTCTATGATTACCTCGTCCTGCCGACACAAAATTTCATAGAGATCCTGGCAGATATCACCGGAAGTTACGGATTGGCGATCATTGCGATTACCTTTATCGTTCGAATTTTGATCCTGCCTTTATCGATCAAACAGCAGCGTACGACTATGGAACAGCAGGCAAAAATGTCCACAGTCAAGCCGGTTACTGATGAGATTCAAGCTGAAATGAAAGAAACAAACGATCAAAAAGAGAAACAGGAACTCCAGGCAGAGATGATGGAGATTTATCGAGAAAATAACGTCAATATGCTGGGTGGTCTATCTGGGTGCCTGCCGCTGCTGATTCAATTGCCGGTATTCACCGCCATGTTCCAGGCGATCCGCATGTCCGAATCTATTCAAAGCGCCACATGGTTAGGGATCAATCTTGGTGATCCAAGTATCTTCCTCGCTGTGCTGACCGGTGTTTTATATTTCATCCAGACAAAAGTCATGCAGGCGGGTATGCCCGAAGAAACGCGCAAGCAGACAGGTGCCATGATGTACATGAGTCCTGTGATGATTTTGATATTCTCGATCACTGGTCCGGCCGGGCTGACTTTATACTGGTTCGCCGGTGGATTTGTAGCGATCGGCCAGTCGCTGATCACGAACTTATACTACAAACCAAAACTGGAAAAAGAGATGGAGAAAAAGCACGGTGGCAAACCTGTGATCAAACGTAAGAAACGCAAGCGTAAAACAGTCCAAGCCACTGAAACTGACACTGAATCGAAACAGCTCAACCCTGCTCCTTCCGCAAAAAACAGACGACGCAATCAAAGTCCGTTTGAGCAGAAAGAGCGCAGAAATACAGGTAAACAGAAACGCAACAAGTAAGTAGTATGATAAAAGGAGACGCCTCGGCGTCTCCTTTTTCTTTTGCTTTTAAATGGGGTGACGATGTGGCCAAGGCCACATCGTTTCCTTATTGAGATCTTTCAGGTGGTAAGCAATCGCCTGGGCGATTGCCGTCCTTTTAGGTCTTATCTTAGTCGTTGGTGTTTACTCGTCTGCTCTTCTGCTCGTGACTGCGACATTTTGTCCGCCCATCTGTTCACTCATCCGCTTCTCTGCTCGCGACTGCGACATTTCACCTCCATAACTGTTCACTCATCGGTTCCTCTGCTCGTGACTGCGACATTTCGACCGTCTAATTGTTCACTCATCCGCTTCTCTGCTCGCGACTGCGACATTTCGTCCGTCTAACTGTTCACTCATCCGCTTCTCTGCTCGCGACTGCGTCATTTCGTGCACCTACCTGTTCACTCATCGCCTTCTCTGCTCGCGACTGCGACATTTCGTCCACCTACCTGTTCACTCGACCGCTCCTCTGCTCGTGACTGCGACATTTCATCCACCTAACTGTTCACTCATCGCCTTCTCTGCTCGCGACTGCGACATTCTACTCTGAAATCTAAAACATCTAAAGTTAACCCTCTGTTCAAGAAAGACTATGCAATAACCGTCCTATTCTTCTTTTAATCAACTTTCCATCGATCCAGTCATACACTAGTGCTGTTGTAAGTTTTGTTTCCGGGAAAAGCAAGGTAAGTTCATCTATATGACTTAGCAGCAGTCTGTCATTTTTCCGTTGTTCACCGCAGTCCCGACAGATAGCCTGACGCTGGGTCAGTTTCAAGTTGAATGAATGGCAGTTACTGCAGATGAGTCCTTTTCTCAAATCTTCGTAAGCATAATTTTGAGGTGTTCCTCTGTACTTTTCGCCGCTTCTGCTTTCCGACTGCAGCTTATTGATGAGCCGGATGCATTCTTTTGATGACTGTGTCTGATTCTTTTTCAGTTTCTCAAAGTGCTTCCTGATTTGTGTCGGCAGAATAAACGGGTCACTGATTTTTGCATCGTATAGCGTAAAGGCTGGATTGACGAAAATCACATACGAATGTACCTCAAAAGTTTCAGTCCACTGACTTAAAATCTGCCGAAGAACTTTCTCTGTCCGGTTCAATTGGATACTCGGACAGATGAATTCCTGTCCTTTGAGACGGCGGAAGTGTCCCGACAACTGCTGGTGTTCCCCTTCATAATTTTTCACTTCATACAGATTGAGCGTGTTGCCAATAAGGATCAGGGCATCGATCTGTGCTGTCGACCCGTTGTAAGTGATTAGCCGGTCCTGCAGACATTCCCTATCCGTACCCAGATAATTCTGAATAAGCTTGTCAAAGAGTGCTTCGCCCTCAAACCCCTTTTGCAGATTGATCATATACTGCTGCTGAGCATGCGCCAAATGAGTCCGGCTGTTCAGCGACTCCAGTATTTTCAGCTGATCTGATTTCTTTCTCTTCGTCTCGTTCGTCCTTTCCATCCTGTTAATCATGTATGACATGTCAGTCATCTCCATCATGTCCATTTATGCTCCTCCAATTCTATAGAAATTCATAATTCCTTCTATAGTAATTACTACCCAACAAATCAGAAACTGACTTTTTTTGTCAAAAAAACTCCGAACCATACATAAAGATGTACGGTTCAGAGTGAAGGTATTCTATTCTAGATGATATTCTTTATTAGTCTTCGCTGGTACTGGCTTCCGTGTTTTTCAAAGAAGTCTTTGCTTTTTTAAGTTTCGGTAATTCGATCCGGAAGATAGATCCGTGATGCAGGACACTTTCTGCCCAAATTTTCCCATGATAGCCTTCGATCAGCTGCTTAGCGATAGATAAGCCCAGTCCATTACCGCCTTTGTGACGACTTCTCGCTTTGTCGACACGATAGAAACGGTGGAAAATTTTCTCGGTATCTTCTTCAGTCATCCCTTCACCAAAGTCCTGAATGGCGATCTGAATATTCGAGCCATTGTCAGATACACTCAAATGAACTACTTTCTGATCTGTCGAATATTTCACTGCATTATCCAAGAGGATGATCAATATCTGCTCAAGATGATTACGGTAAATATTGACATAGGTTTCTTTGTGAAGGTCATCATCCAGAATAAAAGTGAAATCAGGATGGACCAGCTTGAAGTTGTTGTAGGTCTGATTGATGAGTTCACGCACGGATGTCCGTTCATTTTTATAATGGATCTCCACCTGTTCGGCACGGGACAAGTCGAGCATCTCCTGTACCAGGCTCTTCATGCGTTCGATTTCCTGAAGCGATGCACTGAGTGACTCGTCCAGAACGACAGGATCATCTTTACCCCAGCGGTTCAGAAGTTTCATATGTCCTTCTACGACAGCCACTGGTGTGCGCAGCTCATGGGATACATCCTCCACAAACTGTTTCTGCTGTTCGATGTTCCGCTGCATCCGATCGAGCATGGCATTGTAGGCATTGGCCAGTTCTGTCAGCTCATCGTTCCCGTCTCCCACATCGATACGTTCACTGGACTCAGGATCTTTTTCAATGATATGCATGGCTTCGGTCAACCGGCGGATCGGCTGTAGGAAGGAAATGGCTATAATATAACCGATGACCCCACTAAAGAGCAGGGCGATGACCCCCGTCAGAAGGATCGCACCTAAAACACTTCTGAACAATTCGTGATAGGACGACAAGGTGTTGATGACCTGGACGTATCCGATCCGTTCATTGTTCAAAAAGGAGTAGACGGGCGTGATGGCCGATAAAGCTTCACCATTCGGCCCTTCTTCCACCGATTCGATCTGAAGCGTTTCATTCGGTTCAAAGGCAATATCGCTATCATTGGTTTCATATAATAATTCTTCTTCAGGGTTGTAGACTCTGATCACAATACTCCCTTGACTTGCACGCAAAGGCGTACTTCGCTGATTCTGCGTCTCTTCGATAATGGGCATTTCAGGGGTCAGATACAACTCCTGCTGATCCAGGATCTCTTCAACATCCTCTTCTGTCAGATCGTAAAAGTGCTGACCGAATCGTTCTGTCAAATTCACCATGACATTCCTGACCGCCTGCTGTTCATTGTCGATCATGATCTGCTGAAAAGTGATGAACAGGATCGTAGAAAATATGGTATAAGTTAAGAATAGTGCAATCGCAGCCCCGATAGTCCACTTCCATCTCAAAGAAATACGTTTTTTCTCATTTATTCCTTTCGTATCAACGGCTGCTTGAGGTTTCACGTACGCATCACGTAGCCTGTTCCTCTGACCGTTTGAATATAACTTTCTTTTCCTGGAACATCGATCTTGTTACGCAGGTATCTGATATAGACGTCCACCACGTTGGTTTCCACCTCAGTTTCATATCCCCAGACTTTATTTAAAAGCACTTCACGCGACAAGACGACGTTCAAGTTCTCCATCAGTTCGACAAGGAGTTCGTATTCTCTTTTAGTCAGTTCAATGACTTCTTCTCCGCGTTTAACGACACGGTTTTCTTTTTCGACCGTAATGTCTCTATACGTGATGGTCGTCTGACGGCTGACGTTTTCTTCTGTTTCGATTTCGATACGACGAAGCAGTGCACGCATGCGCGCCAATAATTCTTCGATCGCGAAAGGTTTGACGACATAATCATCCGCACCATGATCGAAACCAGAAACACGGTCAATAACAGAGTCGCGGGCTGTCATCATGATGATCGGCACGTTGCTGACCTGACGGATGCGTCGGGCAACATCGATACCATTTAATTCGGGCAGCATCAAGTCGAGCAGGACGATATCCCATTCTTTATTTTCATCGACTGCCGCTTCCAGACCTGAACGACCGTCAAAACGGACTTCCGTTTCAAACCCTTCATGTGTCAATTCTAGTTCAACAAAGCGAGCTAAGTTCTTTTCATCTTCAATAATTAAAATCTTTGCCACGTTTTTCACTCCTACTGTTTTTTTATGCGTTTATGAGTTTAAATTAATGTGATTTTTCCTGACATTACGCCCTTTCAGTTTACCACAATTTTGAATAATTAGAAATGTAAGACTAATCTAATTTAAACATTATAACAAGTTATAAAATTTATAACGAGAAAATAGTAGGTTTTCGGAATGAAAACCTACTATTATAACTTTTTTTATAAAATAACCTTAGTCTAGTCCCAGCTTTCTTCACCTTCGTTACCATACCAGTCGAAGTGGAACGTTCCTTCTTTATCTACTCGCTGATACGTGTGCGCACCGAAGTAGTCACGCTGTGCCTGAATGATGTTTGCCGGTAAACGTTCTGAACGATAGGAATCGTAGTAGGCGATCGCTGATGAAAAGGCTGGTACAGGAACGCCTGCCTGCACTGCCAGTCCAACAAGATCTCTCACTGACTGCTGATATCTTTCAGCAATATCCATGAAATATTCATCAAGGACCAGGTTCTTAAGTTCCGGTTCACGTTCATACGCTTCCGTGATTTTTTGCAGGAAGCGCGCACGGATGATACAGCCGGCACGGAAGATTTTAGCGATTTCACCATATTCGAGGTTCCAATCATGTTCTTTAGATGCTGTCCCCATTTGGGCGAAACCTTGTGCATAACTCATGATTTTACTGAAGTATAAGGCTTCTCGCATTTTTTCGATCAGTTCTTTTTTGTCGCCATCGTAAAGTTTTGTTGCCGGTTTAGGCAGGACTTTGCTGGCTTCCACACGTTCTTCTTTCATTGCTGAAATATAACGGGCAAAGACAGATTCTGTAATCAATGGAAGTGGGATGCCCAGGTCCAAAGCACTTTGAGACGTCCATTTACCGGTCCCTTTGTTTCCGGCACGGTCCAGGATGACATCGACCATGTCTTCTCCTGTTTCAGGATCTTTTTTAGTCAGTGCATCGGCTGTGATTTCGATCAGGAAGCTATCCAGTTCGCCTTCGTTCCATTCGTTGAAGACTTCTGCCGCTTCTTCATTTGACAAGCCGACCATATTTTTCATTAAGTCATAGGATTCGGCGATCAGCTGCATGTCGCCATATTCGATACCGTTATGCACCATTTTGACGTAGTGTCCGGCGCCATTCGGTCCGATATAGGTCACGCATGGTTCACCGTCGGCCGGAGCTTTGGCTGCGATTTTTTCAAGGATCGGTGATACAAGATCGTAGGCTTCTTTTTGTCCGCCCGGCATGATCGCTGGACCTTTAAGCGCGCCTTCTTCACCGCCGGATACGCCGGTACCGATGAAGTTGATGCCTGAGTCTGCCAGTTCGCTGCTGCGACGCATCGTGTCCTGATAGAATGTATTTCCACCGTCGATAAGGATATCCCCTTCATCTAAATAAGGCAGTAACTGCTGGATCACAGCATCTGTTCCTTTACCGGCTTGAACCATCAACAAAATCTTTCTTGGTTTTTCAAGAGAATCGACGAATTCTTCCAGTTCATAGGTAGCTACGACATTTTTGTCAGGGTTTTCCTCGACTACCGCTGTTGTTTTTGATGACGTACGGTTGTATAGCGACACAGAATAACCGCGGCTCTCGATATTCAAGGCCAGATTTTTCCCCATGACAGCCATTCCGATGACGCCGACTTGTTGTTTACTCATTGATCAAACTCCTCCTATTATTTCGTGCTGAATTACTTATCTCTTTTCTTACAGAGTTTACCTTTATATATTAACAAAATATGAACACTTTTGAAACTCTCAACTTGACTCTTGCATTTTAAAGCTACTTTCAGTACACTTATAGCTGAAATGAATTAAGAAAGTGGGTGCACATCCTATGGCTAACAGAAAAGAAAAAGGATCTACAGGCACAATGACACGCATCGTGATCGGTATTCTTGTTCTGACGATGGTTGTCCCAGTATTTGCTTCATTACTGAGCGTATTATAATCAACAATCACTTAAACATCCTGGAAAAAATCTCTTGTCTGCTATTCAGACAGGAGATTTTTTTGATTCCAGTCATTTCTTTTTGACACGCTCTTTTTTCTTTCCGGCTAGTTTCAGTAATTCACTTGCAGTTTCTTTAGTCAGTTGAGTCAGTTCATCTCCGGAAAGCATACGCGCGATCTCTTCCACACGGTCATTCTCCATAAGACGTTCCACACTTGTCTGCGTGCGTTCATCGTCTGTAGTCTTTTTGATGTAGAGATGCTGATCAGCCATAGCAGCGACCTGAGGCAGGTGAGTGATACACAGGACTTGTGAATGCTTGGCGACCGAATAAATTTTATCCGCGATCGCCTGAGCCACACGGCCGCTGACACCGGTATCCACCTCGTCAAAGATAATGCTCGTGATGCCTTGTGACTGCGAGAAGATCGTCTTCATGGCAAGCATCATACGCGACAGTTCTCCGCCGGATGCCACTTTACTCAGTGCTTTCAACGGTTCACCAGGGTTGGTGGAAACAAAGAACTCGATCTTATCGATTCCCTGTTCGGTCAGCACCGGTTCATCTGCTCCAGCAGCTTCAGGACCTTTGAACGCGACTTGGAATTTCACTTTTTCCATGTAAAGTTCTTTCAGCTGTTCCTGAATACTGTTTTCCAGTTCAACTGCTGTCTCTTTTCTGATGGCTGACAGTTCTTCAGCCAGTTTGCGGGCCTGAGTCTGAGCGGTTTTGATTTTTTTACTTAATCCATCCACTTGCTCTTCTCTATTTTCCAGACTCTTGAGTTCTTTATCTGACTTCTCAAAATGATCAAGTATGGCTTCCACAGAATTTCCGTATTTCCGTTTCAGCTGCTGAATAAAATTCAAGCGGGTCTCGATCTCATTGAGCCGTTCTTCATCATACTCCAGACCATCCAGTTCAGAATAAATATCACTGGCCGCTTCCTGGAGCTGGAAAAAGGCTGTGGACAAACTTTCCGATATCTGCTTGAATGACTCGTCTATGTTTTCCACAGCAGCCATTTTTTCCATAGCCTGCCCGACACTGTCGAGTCCACTGTATTCTTCTCCTTGAAGGGCCGCATAACTGGAAGATAAGGCTTCGACGATCGCCTGATGGTTCGCCAGTTTCTTCTCTTCTTCCAGCAGCTCCTCTTCTTCATTCGGATGCAGCTGGGCCGCTTCGATTTCATCGACCTGATACCTTAAGATATCCAGGCGCTGGGCCAGTTCCTGTTCGTTGAACACCCACTGGTCGCGCTCTCTAGTCAGCTGTTTAAAATCGTGAAAGACATCCTGGTATTCTTTCTTCAGTTTGAGCAGCTCTTTGGGGCCAAAGTAGTCGAGCAGATGACTGTGATATTCAGTTACCATGAGCTCCTGATGTTCATTCTGTCCATGGATATCGATCAGGTGACTGCCGATTTCTTTCAGTACGGCAATGGTCACGATGCTCCCGTTGATACGGCAGACGGTCCGGCCGCTCGTGAAGATCTCACGCTGAACAAGCAGAGTATTGGCTTCATGTTCGATCTCATGTTCACTGAACAGAGCCATAAGCTCCGCTGACGGTCTGAAACTGAATTCACCTTCCAGGACACATTTTTTTGACCCAAAGCGGACAAATTCTGTCGATCCTCTTCCTCCAGCCAGCAAGCCTACTGCATCAATGATAATGGACTTTCCTGCACCGGTTTCACCCGTCAATACAGTCATGCCCTCTTTAAAGTCTAAGAACAATTCTTCTATTATTGCAAAATTGTTGATCCGCAACGATTCTAACAAAGACAAACCTCCTAGTCTGTTAATGATTAGTTTATATAAAGGAGATGATTCTTCTCTGGAAACGTTCTGCACTTTCTTCATCACGACAGATGACTAAGACCGTGTCGTCGCCTGAGACACAGCCGAACATTTCACTGTACTTGGCTGTCTCGATCAAAGATCCCAGTGCAAAGGCATTTCCGGGAAGCGTTCGAATTAAAACAAATTCTCTCTGGGTGTCGATGGATACAAAGGCATCTCTCATCAAGCGGGAGAGTTTCTTGGAAATATCGTAATTCATCTCAGGAGGTAGATTATACCGATAGCCGCCGTCCTGAGCCGGTACTTTCACCAGCTGCAGTTCTTTGATGTCTCTGGAAATCGTTGCCTGAGTGACTTCGATCCCACGTTCATGCAGTTTATCGACGAAATCTTCCTGCTTTCGAATTACATCCTGCTGAACGAGCTTCCTCAGCAATTGATGTCTTTCTTTCTTTTTCACTTTTTTCACTCCTATGCATGTTTGCCTCGTTGTGAGCTTCACAGGTCGTCAGTATATTTATACAGTTTATACACTCTTATTATACTTCTTTTCACCATATATGCCAACATCAACACTTTGAGAAGCTATGTTCTTTTAAACACAGCAGCTGCATAGAAAAAGCAGTTTATTAATATTATAATCGATTATATACAGTGATCAGTCAGCAAACAGCGCTTCGCTGATCACACTGTTCACATGTTCCTCTTTGCTTTGAGGTGTTTTTCCTCTTAAAACGATATGGGCCAGAAATTCTTTGTTTCCTTTCCCGCCTTTAATAGGTGAGGGAATCACTTGTTTCACTTCAAACCCCTGATCATAGAGATAATCCACACTGTCTCTGACTACATATTCGTGAACGGACCGGTCGGTGATAATGCCTTTTTCGCCGACATCCTCTTTATGTGCTTCAAACTGAGGCTTGATCAGCGCCACGACTTCGCCGCCTTCTATAAGGATCGTTTTCAGCGTCGGAAAGATTTTTTTCAGAGAAATAAACGAAACGTCGATCGTCGCAAATTCAGGTCTTCCTTTTTTGAAATCGTCGATCGTGACATGTCTGAAGTTAGTCTGTTCCATCACTTCGACGCGTTCATCGATCCGCAGTTTCCAGGCCAGCTGGTTCGTCCCGACATCCAGGGCATAGACACGATTCGCCCCCTGCTGCAGACATACATCGGTAAAACCACCTGTCGAGGCTCCGATATCCAGAACGATCCGGCCGCTTAAGTCTATGTCGAACACTTCAAGGGCTTTTTCCAGTTTTCTTCCGCCGCGACTGACATACAACTGATCAGTCCCTTTGATATAGACGGTTGTATCTCCCGGCCATTTTTCTCCTGCTGTAAAAATCTGTTCTTCCTTTTCCGTATAGGCTTTCCCAGACATGATGAACCGCTTCGCCTTTTCACGATTTTCGGCCCATCCCTGTGCAATAAGCAAATCATCTGCCCGTTCTTTTTTCACTTTTTCACCTCGCTGTTGAGCATTTCAATTCAATTTAAGAGACTGGATAAAGGACTCCAGCAGTTCTTTGTCAAAGTTAGATATACGGTTGTTTATCGCCTCGTTCAGTGCCAAAGCTTCATCAAGATGTTCAGCGAAAAGCTCCTGTGCACGTTCCAGTCCAAGTAAAGCCGGATAAGTGCTCTTGCCATGTTTTGCATCTGCTCCGACACGTTTACCGAGTTCTTCTTCGGTACTGCTGACATCAAGGATATCATCTCTGATTTGATAGGCAATGCCGACTTTGTCAGCTATCGTATCCAGATCGCTTAGGGTGTTCTTGTCTACTTCGGATAAGATCCCTGCCGCTCGAAAAGCGAATCGAATGAGCATACCTGTTTTACGTGAATGGATCGAGGCCAATTCTTCGACGGTCAAGTCTTTGTTTTCACCATCCATATCTGCCTGCTGTCCCCCGACCATGCCTTCATGTCCTGATGCTTGAGCCAGTTCTCTTACCAAGGCAAGTTTGAGTTTATCGGAAAGTTCTCCCTCTGTCACAACTTCAAAAGCCTTGGTCAAAAGCGCATCGCCAGCCAGTATAGCCGTCGCTTCGGTAAACTTGATGTGACTGGTCGGCTTGCCTCTTCTCAAGTCATCGTCATCCATTGCGGGAAGGTCGTCATGTATAAGCGAATAGGTATGGATCATCTCAAGCGCTGCCGCAGCCGGGTAAGCCTGCAATACATCCTTATCAAAAGCATTGACCAGCGCGATCAGGATAAGTGGACGAAGTCGCTTGCCCCCTGCTTCCAGAGAATAGCGCATGGCTTCTTCAATTGCTGTCTGGCTTTTATCCTGAACCAGATTAGTTAAATACTTTTCAAATGATTTTTTGTAGTTTTTAGTAAACGTCTGAAAATGCATAGCCGGCTCCTTTTATGTCATTAAGTAACTGTTCAGTCTTCAAGTATTTCTTCATTCCCATTCTCATTGACCATTTTCGTTACTGTTTTTTCCGCATCTTCTACGATACTTTTACAGTAGCGACTCAATTTGATGCCTTCCTGAAACTGATCCAGTGCCTCTTCCAGAGGAACATCACCTTGTTCGAGTTTTGTCACGATCGTTTCCAGTTCTTTCATTGCTTCATCGAATGTTTTTTCTTTATCCATAAAGTTCTCCTTTTTACTCAATTTCTTTCTTCACTGTTTCTTCCACTCTCGCTTTGATGCTGCCATCCGCGACCGTGATGTCGATTTTATCCTCTGCAGTAACCTGATCCACTGATTTGACTACGCCCGCTTCATTTTGTGCAATGGCATAACCACGACTAAGGATCTTCAGCGGGGATAAATGATCCAGTGACTGTATCAGGCTATTCACATCGTTTTCCTGATTTTTTACGTAGTGTTTAGCTGCTGACATCAGCTGTTTCGTCAGTTGTTCTCTATTTTCGGCAGCCTGTCTGACCTTGGCGCAAGGGTGATAGGCTTTCAGTTCCTGGTCTAAGAGCTGTACCTGGTACTTGTCTTCCTTGACCTGATCATCGACGGTCCGGATCAGCTGGTCTGTCAGCTGATCAAGGTTCTGACTGTATCCATCATACAAGCGTCTGGGCTGTCTGAAGATATACGAACGCTCCAGACGGTCGACACGTTCTTTTTCACGACGGATGATCGTCGTCATCGCCTGCGTCACCCGCTGACGGTTCTGGTCGATCCGGCCGACTTCTTCAGTCAGCACCGGTACCGCCAGTTCGGCAGCCGCTGTCGGTGTAGCAGCTCTGATATCGGCAGCTAGATCAGCCAGGGTAGTATCCGTTTCGTGTCCGACAGAAGAGATGACAGGCGTTCGTGCATTTGCGATAGCCAGCGCCACCTTTTCTTCGTTGAACGGAAAAAGGTCTTCGAAGGACCCGCCTCCACGTCCGACGATCAGGGTATCCAGGTCATAATCCTGATCTGCCTGACGGATGCTTCTGACAATGGAATCTGCGGCTTTGTCTCCCTGAACGACGGCTGGGAACAAGTACAGTTCCACTATGGGAAAGCGTCTTTCGATCGTTGTCTGGATGTCTCTGATAACGGCTCCGCTCTGACTTGTGATGATCCCGATTTTTTTCGGGAACCGCTTGAGCGGCTTCTTGCGTTCGAGATCAAACCAGCCTTCTTCGGTCAGTTTCTTCTTCGTCTGTTCATACGCGGCATAAAGCTGTCCCAGTCCTTCCGGTTCGATATGGTCGACATAAAGCTGATAAGCGCCCGTCTTTTCATATACCGATAAACGGCCGACCGCTAATACACTCATGCCTTCTTCCAGATCTATCCCCAGTTTCTGCTGTTCGTTGTAAAACAGCACAGCAGACAGCTTAGCTCCCTGATCTTTGATGCTGAAGTACTGATGCCTGTTCCGGCGTTTCGGATTATAGTTCGATATTTCTCCTTTGACAAAGACACGTTCCAGATAGGGGTCCTGATCAAACTTGCGTTTAACGTAACGTGTCAGCTGAGTAACAGTTAGGTACTCCTGGTCCATACATTTTTTTCCTTCCTGATTTTCATTTCTGTTAGTTATGTAAATAGAAAAAGAGCAGAAAAGCAGACGGTCTTCCGTCCTGCTTTTCGCCCTCTCTTACTGCTCGTCATTCATCTCAGTTCTTGAGCTCATCCATAACAAAAGCAGATAATTTGGGAACGACAGAAAAAGTTCTATCTATTGTCGGCAATACTCTGCAGGATGCCGTTGACGAACTTGCTTGACTTGTCATCATTGAATGTCTTCGTCAGTTCGATCGCTTCGTTCATGACAACACGCTTATCTACTGCCGGCTGGTAAACCAATTCATATGTCGCTAGTCTCAACAGTAATAAGTTGGTCCGCTCCAGACGGTTTATCGTCCAGTTTTTCAAATGCTTTGTAATCGTCTGATCGATATCGTCACGATGCTCTTGAACACCATTTACTAACACTCTCAGATAGGTGATGGCATCAGTCACGATTTCTTCTTTATTTTTTTTGTTTTCTATCGGTAGAACAGCAGCCATCGCTTCTTCGATCGAACGGTCGTCTTTATGCGACAGCGTACTATCAAGGGCTAATTGAATGGCTTCATCTACAGTCAGTTCTTCATGGGTAGCTAATTGGAAAAGAGACTGAAAGGCTTTTTCCCTAATTACACGCCTTACAGTGGTCACTCTTCCTCATCCTCTTCTCTGTCCAGGTCAAACAAGTCCTGGAATGATGTTTTTTCCGGTACGATATCTGCGATATGGATATTCACTTCGGCTAACGTGATATCTGTCATATGGAAGATCTGTTCACGCACTTTCTTCTGGATGGCTTGCGCGACTTCAGGTACGTTGACGCCAAACTTGAAGTAGCAGTAGATATCTACTTTCAAACCGTCTTCGTCAGAAGTTAAATGCACACCTTTTTTATGATTCGGTTTCCCGAAGGCGATTTTCATCTTTTTGGTAAATTTCCCCTGCATGGCATAGACGCCATCCACTTCGTTAGCCGCAATACCGGCAATAACTTCAAGCACTTCAGGGGCGACTTCGATTTCACCGAAAGGATTGCTCTGGTTTGTTCTCATCACTTTTTCTTCCACTGTCGTTCCTCCTTTGAAATGGTTCAGCAAACTTTTAGTTACGCGCGGGAGACGTATGTTCCTTCGGCTGTATTGATGACCAGTACATCATCTTTGTTGACAAACAAGGGAACAGTTACGACTGCGCCTGTTTCCAGTGTAGCAGGTTTTGACCCGCCGCCGGATGTATCACCACGGATACCCGGTTCAGTCTCTACGACTTTCAGCTCGACTTTGTTAGGGACTTCGACACCAATGACTTCGCTTCCGTACATCATGATGCTGACTTCCATGTTTTCTTTCATGTATTTCAGTTCTTCTTCGATGCGCTCGCCTGGGATCTCCAGCTGTTCATAAGTGTCCGTGTCCATAAAGACATGGCTGCCGTTATTATCATAAAGATACTGCATCGTTTTGGTTTCGATATGTGCTGCCTCGAATTTTTCGCCGGCTCTGAATGTTTTATCCTGCAGAGCACCGGTACGCAGATTTTTAAGTTTTGAACGGACAAACGCAGCACCTTTACCTGGTTTAACGTGCTGAAATTCCACGACACGCCAGATGCTGTCATCATATTCGATCGTTAGTCCTGTTTTTAAATCACTTGTAGATATCATTCGATTTCCTCCTAGTTACCTCTCGATCGGTATTCAAGAACCGATGAGTTTGCTTGCTTCTATTGTATCATGATTAGGTATGAAAACCTATTTTCACAGGTAATTTTTTCTATAAATTTAACTTTTTAAAGCTGGATCAGTTCTTTGGTTACCTTCATCAGATTGCGGTTACCATCTTTCGTGATGACCAGATCGTCTTCAATTCTTACCCCGCCCAATCCGGGAATATAAATTCCGGGTTCATTGGTGATCACATTGCCTTCGACCAGCGGTTGTTCGTTTCGGAAATTGATCCCTGGATTTTCGTGAACTTCCAGTCCGATGCCATGACCGGTAGAATGACCAAACGCATCACCGTAGCCTTTTTCAGTAATGTATTCTCGGGCGATCGCATCCAGTTCTTTACCTGTGATACCAGGTCTGGCCGCCTCGTTCACTTTCAGCTGGGCATCCAGAACGATCTGGTGGATTTTCTTCAGTTCTTCCCCGGGATCGCCCAAAGAAAATGTCCGTGTCATATCTGAAACATACCCTTTATAGTAGCAGCCGAAGTCTATCGTGATCATGTCGCCCTCTTCGATCTCCTTGTCACTGGCCACCCCATGAGGCATTGCAGAACGCTTGCCGCTGGCCACGATGGTGTCAAAAGAGACACTTGTCGCACCTTGTTCACGCATCAAAAAGTCAAGTTTGTTGGCGACAGCTATTTCTGTCACGCCGGGTTTGATATAATGCAGTATTTCTTCAAAGGCGTGTTCCGTGATCCGGATCGCCTTCTGGATGGTTTCGATTTCGTCTTCGTCTTTGATTTCTCGCAGCGATTCCAGCAGTCCGCTGCTTGGGTTCAGTTCACATGGCAGCATGTCTCTGATCTGGTCGAATGTAGCATAGGTCACGAAATCTTTTTCAAAACTCAAAACATTGATTTTTTCATTTTCAACGATCGTTTTCACTTCATCATATATTGGTCCTGTATTTTGGATCACTTCAAAGCCGACAGCCTGTTCTGCAGCCTGTTCGGTATACCGGAAATCGGTAACGAAGTATGCCTTGTCCTGCGTCATGACGCTCAGCCCCGTCGATCCGGTAAATCCGGAAGCATATCTCAGATTATATGGACTTGTTATAAGTAATGCTTCAACGTTCTGTTCTTTCATCTTGTTCTGAATTTTTTCTACACGTGACATAGTTACACCCTATTCTCTAATTTGAATTCCACTCTGTTCATATCTATATGAACACTCCTTTTTTATTATAGCAAAGTAGGGCCGAAAAATAAACGCGTACCGGTATGTATGTCCATTGTCTGGTTATTAAGAAAGAGCATTCTGTTAAGACTTATACGTCTATCTTCAGAAATGCTCTTTAGGCTGTCCAGTTTATTTTTTGAAAAATCAAACTCTTTTTCGTGATACTTATTTATTACAATCCTTTTGATAGTTATTGACAGGTACAAATCATTCGTTTCCCGTTAATGTCTCTTTTTCTTCCACCCCTCCACTCGATTCCCCTGTCCCTCCCGTACTGCTGTTTTCATCAGCCAATGGTACATCAGCTGGATCCGGATCTCCTTGAATGATCAGTATTTCCTCCAGAGTGGGGTCCGGCTCGACGATGAACCTCTGCCGGCTCGTATAGCGATTATTTAAATAGGCTACGAGTGAATACTCTGCGTCCGTCTCTTTCAAGATCTCCACGTGCCCCTGACTGAAATAAAGGGTGGCTGTCTCCACATCTTCCCATACAAGTCTGTCTTTGAGCATTGACTCACTCACTTCGATCAGTGCTTTTGCCTCATACGACTGACTGATTTGCTGCAGCTGCATCAGCTGGTTGTAGACGACCCCTGTCACTGATAAGATCAGAAACGAGATGAACAACAGTAAGTGAAAGGTCGACAGCAGCAGACTGCCTTCTTCACTCATATATCTTTTTATCGGCATCATCCACTGTCCTTTTCATTCACACGAAATTTGGCGCTGTACTCTTCACCGTTATTACATTCGACCTGGATCGTTAAGGTCTCTTCAAGCAATGAGAACTCGGCAGCTGACACTTCCAGCAGGATCGGCTGATGACCAAGCGACCCTACCTGTCTCCGGATGATCTGAAAATAACGCTCATATGAGACCGTCTTAATCCGCTGATCTTCTGGGTCATAAATATCGAAACTCACTTTGTTCCTGCTGGCTGTGACGTTTCCACTGTCTTGGAGTTCATATTCCAGCTGATTGATAAACAGATGCCATTCGATCTGCCGTTCATCCTTTATCTGGCTCCGTGTCGTCTGGATCTGTGAAATGGCAAAGGAAAACAAAAGCACACAACTGCTCAGTATACTTAGAGTGATGATGACTTCCAGTAGTGAAAAACCGTCGTCTCTCGGCATTCTCATGGATTCCACTCTGCGGCTATGAAATCGATCTCCCTGACTCGATCTTCTTCGATATAAATATGAATACTGCTGTCTGTTTCAAAGCTGTGCGCTTTTACATCACCGGATAAGAACTGACGGCTCTTCAGATCATCCTTATCGTAAAACAAAGCACTTTCGTATAAGAACCGGTTCAGTTCAACGTCAGTTTTTGTCTGCTCCCTTATCACCAGCAGCTCCATGGCAAACGGAAAGACGATCCCGATAAAAAAAGCCAGTATACTGATGCTTACGAGACTTTCAAGCATGATAAAACCGGAATCTTTTTCATTCAATGACAAACCGTCCACTCCCCATCTGAAAACTCACGGTCACTCTTCCGTGAATAGTATTGAAATTCAGTTCGTTGATATTACCGAGATTGCCTGAACTTCGTGAAAACTGGTATTCTTTTGATGTTCCGTATAAAGAGATGGACTCAGGTAAATACAGGATATGATTGGCCGGATGATCACTGTTTTCTTTCCCCGTGACTCGGAACCGTATCAGCCGGTTGGTCGGCCGCACCTCCATGTTCGTCCAGTGATCATTGATGACCGCTTCGGTCTGGATCTGTGTGATCCCCGAACGCAGAGCTTCAAAGAACAGCTGGGTTTCCGTTTCTTTTTTCAGCTGGGCAAAGTGCATGACTGGAAAGGTCGCCAGCATTGAAACGATCGATAAGACAAGCACAACTTCTATGAGTGTGAAACCATCGTCTTTTTTAAGTGTTGCAAACATGCATTAACTCCTTAGTCAGGGTAGACTGGTTTCTGTCTTGGCTTTGACGACGCCATTAACTAAATCAAACCCTTCAGTTGCTTTTGTCAGTTGTTTATCAGTGAGATAGTTTGCTGTTTTCATAGTCCCGAACGAGTCTGGAGCTTCATTCTTATCCATCTTGTACATATCCACCTGGGACTGGAGTACACTGGCTATGGCTTCATCTCCAGTATCGGCGGCATCGGTCTGTCTTCCGGACAGGTTCGGTACAAAAAGCAGGAGCAGGGCTGAGATGATGAACAGCACCAGTGACATTTCAATTAATGTAAAGCCTTCTTCCCGTTTTATCCATGCATTTAAGTTTTTCATTTTTTCCCTCTTTCCCTAAAATGTCTGCAGCGCATTGAAAGTCGGCAGCAGCAAAGCCGCATAGATCGCCACGATCACCAGCGCCACGAATATAAAGATGACTGGCTGGACCCAGTTCATCACCTGTTCGATCTGTTTATCAAATTCCTCCTCGCATTCTCTTGCATACATTTCCAGTTCCTGTCCCAAGTGCCCCGACTTCTCTCCCTGTCTGACCACCAGGATGACTTCTTTTTTCAAAAATGCCAGTTCCTGGAGACTGTCATGAAAGGACTTTCCCTGTTTCATTTCCATTTCGATATATTCTCCTACTTCAGTGATCAAAGGAGACAAGGTATTCTTTTTCATGATCGTGACGACTTCCAGGAGACTACTGTTACCTTTCAGGAGAAACCCCCATTCATTGGAGAAAAACTGGCTCCAGTACAAGGTGAACAGTGATGACCGCGTCCATCTGGTCAGCCACTGCAGACGGTTCATCGGTGTCAGTTTTCTTCCCTTATTAATCAACAGCAGCAGGATGAGCAGAAAGACAAGGCTCCCTCCGGCCAGGATCACAGGCGCATGATAAACGCCCGCAACCACCAGACGCGTGCCGATATCCAGCTGCTCTGGCTGAAGTGCAGTCAATTCATGGATATGCGGCAGGAGGACGAACCGCATCGCCAGCAGCATGATCATGACAAAAAACAGGAGAACAACAGGATACTGCAAAAGGGCTTGCATTTTCCGCTTCTTTTCCGCCTGTTTCAGCAGCTGACTGCCCGCTTTCACTGCTGTCTGGGCAAGCTGACCATGAAAAAGGGAGAAATACAGCTGAGCACACACGACATCTGAAAAGCCGGCCTCCTTTAACGCCGCAGAAAAAAGTTCGCCGCGGCTGACTTCCTTGTGAACGACTTCGATCATCTGTCTGGAGTCGCTGTCCACGATGGTCTCCAGAAATACCAGCGCTTCCTGCAGTGAAAAACCGTCCAGAAGCAGCTGGCCGCAGCGTTTTAGGAAACGTCCCTGACGCAATGTTTCTTTATGCGTTCGAAATAAAGTAGCGGTGGTAGGTTTTTTCAGTGATATAGCCATTCACATACACCTTTTCCAGTAAATGATTGAATTCCCGGCTGCCTGATGCATTAGATAATGATTCTCCCACCGCACTGTCGCCCAGCACAGCACCCATTTCTTCCGCCGTCATCACTTCAAACAGAGCCAGCCGTTTTTTCCCTCTGGCGTGATGCGAACAGTAGGTCTGGCAATTCATCCCACACAACGGACAGTAAAGCGGCAGCAAAGTCTGAAAAGCGACGCCGATCAGGGTCTGTTTGAGCAGTGGCAGCCCGACGCCCAGTTCCTGCATCCTTGAAATGACGCCTC
Source organism: Alkalibacterium putridalgicola (assembly GCF_900109825.1). Lineage (GTDB taxonomy): Bacteria > Bacillota > Bacilli > Lactobacillales > Carnobacteriaceae_A > Alkalibacterium > Alkalibacterium putridalgicola. The sequence goes on from NZ_FOBL01000008.1 coordinate 44,385, forward strand.
TGGCATTTTTAGCATGGATCGAAGCAACGAGGAGATGACCGGTCAGTGCCCCGCGTATCACCATTCGGGCTGTTTCTTCATCCCGGATTTCTCCAACGATGATGACATCCGGATGATGCCTGAGACTCGATTTTAAAAGATGCTCGTAGGTGACTCCGGCTGTTTCATTCACTTGAGTCTGCAGAAAGCTTCTTTCTTCTATCTCCACCGGGTCTTCCACGGTGATGACCTGCTGTTTCTCTCCCTGCATGCGGTTCTTGATCAGATGATACATGGTCGTGGTCTTGCCTGAATCCACTGGCCCAGAAAACAGCAGCAGACCCGATTTCGCCTGAACCAGCCGCTCCAGTTTCTCCCATTCCTGAGAGAAGAATGTCCCCGGAACGAGTGAATCCTCCTCTTTCTGCTTAAGCAGACGGATGACCAGTGATTCCTGCGACTGGTAGTTACTGATCGTAGAAAACCTGCAGTCGATGGCTTTCTCACTCAGCTGAAATGTCGTACTGCCGCTCTGCGGGCGACGTCTTTCCCCCACGTCCATATTCGACAGAAACTTAAAATAAGAGATGAGCCGGGTCCCTTCTTCCCGGTCCAGATAGTACTGTTTTTCCATCTGACCGTTCAGACGAAAGTATACGTCATAGTGCTTCTGTTCCGGCAGTATATGGATATCGCTGGTCCGGTAAGAATCAGCCATCGTGAGCAGATGGCCGGCAAAGGCTTCGGTGTCCATCACATCCTCCCTTTCATAATTTATTTGTCCTACCTTATATATTGTCCATTTATTTTATTGCTCACGAAAAAAACCTCAAATAAATGGAATTTTTTTCCACCTACTCAAGGTCTTGGTCTCATCTATTACGTTTTCTTCCTGATTATCGGTTAAACTTCTGCATTATGGTAGACTTCGCTGACATCATCGTCGTCTTCCAGCGCATCGATCAGGTTCTCAAATGTTTCTTCCTTATCGGCAGGCACCGGTAAAGTCGTCTGCGGGATCATGGTCAGTTCTGCCTGATCCAGTGTGAAGCCTGCTTCTTTCAGTGCATCTCTAACCGCTGTAAAATCTGAGGCTTCCGTATAGATCTCAAAAACTTCGTCACTGGTTTCCAGTTCTTCGCCACCGGCTTCAAGCACTTCCATCAGCATCGTGTCTTCGTCCACATCCAGACCTTCGCGGTCGATCGCAATGTAGCCTTTACGGTCGAACATGTAGCTCACGGAGCCTTTTTCGCCCAAAGAACCGCCGTTACGGTCAAAAGCCACTCTCACATTGGTGCTTGAACGGTTCTGGTTATCCGTCAAAGCATGCACGAGTACGGCGATCCCGTTAGGTCCATAGCCTTCATAAATCACTTCATCGTAGTTGTCACCCTGACCGGCATCGGTCGCACGTTTGATTGCACGGTCGATATTATCGTTGGGCATGTTGTTCGATTTTGCTTTGTCCACAGCCAGGCGCAGAGATGCGTTCATTTCCGGATCCGCTCCGCCGTCTTTTGCTGCTTTGTATATTTCTTTAGATAATTTCTGGAATATCTTTCCGCGCTTGGCATCTTGTGCCCCTTTACGCTGCTTGATATTATTCCACTTTGAATGTCCTGCCATCACAATTCCTCTTTCCTGAATTTGATTTACGTTTTTCCTTTGTTATTATACCAAAATTTCCAGCTATATCAACCGCACAGAAAAAGAGTGATTTCGCTTACAACCCACTCCTTATCCTTTATACGTTTTTTCTTCCAGTGAGTATCAGGATCTGAACCGCAGTTTCTGTCGTCTTCTTCCTTTGGGCTTGGCAAGAAGTGCTATAGCCACACCAACAAGAGCGCCGGCGGTATCCAGCATCACGTCTTCCATTAGCGCCGTACGGTTCGGATGGAAGGCTTGTCTCAGTTCATCAAAGGAGGCATAGCCGACCGAAAGCAGCAGGGCCACTAAAAACGTGAGCCACGGTTGAGCCACCCGGTTTCTCAGGCCTAAAAACCAGAATAAACCCAGCAGGAAGTAAGAGACAAAGTGCGCCCCTTTTCTGATGAAGAATTCTATAAATCCTATGTAACCTTGTGACGCAATGCTGACTTCACTGCCGGCATACATGAATTCGACCCGTTCCAAAAGACCTCTCAAAGGTTCGCCCTCAAGCCACTGATGAAGCAAAGGCTGCACATTCTGGTCTTCATACCCCATGGAAGAGCTGTAAAACAGTAAAGCCATCATACCAAAAGCAAGCAGCAGATATATATTATCGATCGGTTTTACTTTTCTATTCATTCCAACACACCTCATTCAGTCAATAACTCTATTCTAACTGATGTGTCTGGATATGGAAAGAAAAAAACGATACAATAAAATCAGTCTAATTTAAGGGGAGAGATATTTAATGACAGCATCACAGAATTGGAATATGGACAGCGTATTTTCAGGGGGAAGTCACTCCGAGGCTTTACAGTCTCGTATTAAAGAGCTTGACACACTGATCAAGGAAACGTTGACTCAAATCAGTGAATGGCAGCCTTCCAAGGACCATCCGGAATTCAACGAACTGGCCTCGTTCCTGAAAAAAAGAGAAACGATCGGGAACGGCCTGTCTGAAGCCGGGACCTTTGCCCGCGGTCTGTTTTCAGCCAATACTAAAGATCTTCAGGCAGCAAAAGTCGTGAATCAGCTCAGTACCGTCGCCAGTCAGATGAGTGAAGTGGAAACCCTCTTCATGAAAAAACTGAAAGATGTACCGGAAAACGAATGGGAAACTTTAGTCGCGACCGAACCATTTAAACAGAGTGCTTTTCCGCTGCAGGAGAAAAGAGAAAAAGGTCAGAAGTTATTATCTGAAAAAGAAGAGAAAATCATTCAAAAACTGTCTCTTGACGGGTTGAATGGGTTCGGTAACATGTACCAGACCATCGTCAACAGTGTCAATGTGCCGTTTGAAGAAGACGGCAAAATCACTTACCTGTCAGCTGGACAGGCAGCCAATAAGCTGACAGGTTCTGAAGATCCTGCCGTCAGAGCTCGTCTTTTGAAAGACTGGGAGATCGCCTGGAAGGAAAAAGCGCCGCTGTTTTCCGATACGCTCAACCATTTGGCCGGTTTCAGACTTCAGACTTATGATCTGAGAGATGAGAAAGACTTTTTGAACCCGCCGCTCGAATACAACCGCATGAAAGAAGAGACACTGAATACCATGTGGGACACGATCACAGACAACAAGCCGAAAGTTGTCGAATTCCTGAACCGCAAGGCAGCTTTAATGGGCAAAGACAAGCTTAACTGGGCAGACGTCACAGCCCCTGTTTCCGTTGGTGATTACGAGCCTAAAACATATTCGTTTGAAGAAGCACAGAACTTTGTGACGACTCACTTTGGGACATTCAGCCAGGAGATGCAGGACATGGCGCAGCGTGCCTTTGACGAAGGCTGGGTCGAAGCCGAAGACAAAGAAGGCAAGCGCCCTGGGGCTTACTGCTCCAACCTGCCGGAGAGCAAACAATCCCGTATTTTCATGACGTTTTCAGGCAGTGCCAACAATGTGTCGACACTGGCTCACGAATTAGGTCATGCTTATCACAGCCATGTCATGCGTGATTTGCCGGCATTGAACCGCAGCTATGCCATGAATGTAGCCGAAACCGCCTCGACTTTTGCAGAAATGCTGATATCTGATGCCACGGTCGAAGCTGCTGCCTCTGAAGAAGAAAAAATCGCCCTCCTGGACAGCAAGATCTCACGTGCGGCGATCATGTTCATGAATATCCACAGCCGTTTCCTTTTCGAAAAACGTTTTTACGAAGCCCGTCAAAACGGTCTCGTCAACGAAGAGGAATTGAGCACCATTATGGAAGAGGCACAGAAAGAAGCCTTCCTGGATTCGCTGGACACTTACCATCCAACGTTCTGGGCAAGCAAACTGCATTTTTATATCACAGGGATCTCCTTCTACAACTTCCCATACACATTCGGTTTTCTGTTCAGTCTGGGGATCTATTCCAAAGCCAAACAGGAAGGCCAGTCCTTCTCTGACGACTACCGAAACCTGCTGAGAGATACGGCCAGCATGACGACGGAAGAACTTGCTGAAAAACACTTGGCAGTCGACCTGACCCAGCCTGATTTCTGGCAGTCAGCAATCGATGAGATCTTAACGGATATCGATGAGTACCTTGCATTGACTGCAGACCGCATTTAAAGGTAAATCGAAATCAGTGAATAGACTAATTCAAAAAGGAGCAGCACATCCTTTCACAGGGTGATCGCTGCTCCTTTTTGTTTTATCTATCAGTTGATTTCCTGAAAATAGGCTGATTGAGCTCACTCAGTGTACATCTTCAGCCGAGTACTGTCTATCAGACCGGCATTGAGCGTGCTGAACAGTCGTTGTTACTTGAATAAGCTCAATGTGGCCTTCATTAAGCTTGCCCGGATTAAAACGGGGCCGAGTACGTCCAATGTCCCCATCATTGAACGTACCCGCTGCTTCTAAGCATTTGGGTGCGGCTTATTCCTTCTTCATTAACACTGCTCAGACTGATTTTACGCTCAGCACGTCGAATGCACACGTCATTGACAGTACTCAAGCGGAATCTGAATTGAGTACGTCTATTGTGCCCTCTATTCACACCGCTCAAATTTTTTCTGATCTGAGCACGTCCATTAAAGGCTGCATTCGACTCACTCAGCTTAACTCATAGTACGACTAAATCGAATCAAAACTCTGCACCTTGTAAGCCCAGGAATATTTGCCTGAAAAAGTGAGAATGGTATTGTGTCGACAAGTCCTAGTGAGAATGGTCCTTTACCTGCACCTCTCTTATCCTGAATTCAAGGATCTGTTCACATCCTTCGACCTTTTTTTCTTACTGCCCTTCCGTATAGTCGATTCTCGTCAGCGGACGAGAATCTTCCTTCTTTAAATACAAAAAAGCCCTGATGACAACAACTTCTCAGTTTTGTCATCAGGGCTTTTCATCCTATTATACTTTTTTAATATCTACCGTATCCGACGAAACGACGTCCCCAGTAATTCGAATTGACTTGAGTATAAGCCACACCCGTGCTTGACTGAGATCCGATGAATTGGCCGTTACCGACGTAGATCCCTACGTGACTCACACGTGAGCCGTTTTCAGAAAAGAATACCAGATCTCCTGGACGCGGATTCGATACCTTCTGTGAAGACGCGTACTGACCGGCTGCGGAGCGTGGCAGACTGACTCCGACTTGCCTAAAGACATAGCTCGTAAAACCTGAGCAGTCAAATGCAGCGGTCGTTGATCCACCATATAAATAAGGGGTTCCTAATACACCGTTGGCATAGGAGCTGATCTGTCCCCAGGTCACGCCACCACTCGATGGAGCTGGTGCTGGAGTCGGTTTCGGATCAGGTTTTGGCTTGCTTGTTTCTTGAACCGGCTGTTCCTCTGTATTTGCTGCACTAGAAGAAGTGGGTTCCTCACTGCTGACTGATGTACTGGCATTGGCTGATTCACTGGAAACTGACTGAGAAACATTGACGGTAGAACTATCAGCCAGTTCGCTTTCATCAGATGAAGAAACGGAGACTTCTGCTTCTGCTTCGGCACGTCTTCTCTCTTCTGCTGCGCGAGCGGCTTGGGCTGCTTCTTCTCTGGCAGCGACCAGCGACACTACTGCTTTTTCAGCTTCGGCTTTTTCAGACAAGAAGCGGTCCCGGTCTGCTTGAGCTGTTGCTCTTTCAGCAGCAAGCTGGGCAACCAGCACTTCTTTTTCCAGACGCTGCTGCTCCAGCTCTTCTGACATGCCTTCCAGTTCAGCGGCTAGGGCATTCTGTTGGACGATCGTTTCTTCAGTGTGATCCTGTTTTTCAATGACTGCCTGCTGGTCTCTCACCTGTGCTTCTACCAGTTTACGGTTCGTGTCGACAAGGTTGGCAACGACATCGATACGTCCCAGGATATCACTTAAGGATTCAGCGTCGATGATGAATTCGATGAAATTAACTGTCTGACCATCTACCTGGATCTTTCTTGCCTGTTTCTCAAGCTGCTCGTTACGTTTTTCAATAACGATTTCGAGCTCAGCAACCTCTTCCTGCAGAGCTTTCATTTCCTTATGGGCTGCTTCCAGTTTTTCTACAACCTCTGTGATTCGTTCTTCGTTTTCTGAAATTTCATTATTTATCGTATTCAATTCGTCTTTTGTAGCTTGAACGTCAACTTGCAAAGAATCGATCGTATCTTCCAAGTTATGTACCTTGTTTTCAGTTTCTTCTATTTTTTTAACATTTTCCTGAATGGCTTCATCGTATTCGTTCGCAAAAACTTCAGGTGTGAGTGCAAGTGAACTCAATAACAACGTACTTGTGAATGCAGATATAATTAATTTCTTGATCAACGGACATTCCCTCCATATTTGGGTGAATTTAGATGGGCAAAAAGTATATATCCCATTAGTACTGAGCATGTTTTTTCTTAACTATGGTTAAGTATAACACTTGCGAATAATAAGCTGGTTTCAATAAGATTACACTTCCATGTCACTTAGACATCTTTCACAAGTCAGAAAGTACCGAATACTTGCAATTTGGCGCTCCAACACCTATACTTTTTAGTGATTACACTTATTATTTTTGTGTATTGAACTGTATTCTAGGAGGAAATAATCATGAGTGACTACCGCGTATTACTGTATTACAAATATGTACACATTGAAGACCCCGAAAGATTCAGAGATGAACATATGAAACTGTGTCAGGACATCGGACTGAAAGGACGCATTCTCGTGTCCGAAGAAGGCTTGAACGGCACCTGTTCCGGTACGATCGAACAGACAGACCGTTACATGGAAGCCGTTCGTTCTGATGAACGCTTCAGTGACATTTATTTTAAAATCGATGAAGCCGATGGCCATGCATTCAAAAAAATGCATGTGCGCTACCGTCCCGAAATCGTTTCATTGAAACTGGGCGAAGAAGACCACGATGCCAGCGAGCTGACCGGTAAATTCTTAGATCCGGTCGAATGGAAAGAAGCACTGGAAGATGAGAACACTATCGTTCTGGATGCCCGTAACGATTATGAATACGATCTGGGACACTTTAGAGGAGCCATTCGCCCTGATATCCGTTCATTCAGAGAACTGCCTGAATGGATCAAAGAGAACAAAGAGAAATTCATGGACAAACGCATCGTCACCTACTGTACCGGCGGGATCCGCTGTGAAAAACTGACGGGCTGGCTGATGAAAGAAGGTTTTGAAGATGTGGGGCAGCTGCATGGCGGTATTCACCACTATGGTACCGACCCTCAGACACAAGGAGAAAAATGGGACGGTAAAATGTATGTCTTTGATGAACGCATCAGCGTAGACATCAATAAAGTAGACAAAAAAGTCATTGCCAGAGACTGGTTTGATGGTGAGCCATGTGAACGTTACGTGAACTGTGCGAATCCTGAATGCAACCGTCAGGTCATTATGTCAGAAGAAAATGAACATAAATATCTGCGAGGCTGTACGCATGACTGTCGTGTACACCCCAACAACCGTTATGTTGAAGAACATCAGTTGAGCTGTGAAGAGGTAGAAAAGCGTCTCGAAGCTATCGGTGAAAGTCTTCCTGAAAAAGTATAGTTTCCATCCCCTCTGCACTGTTACAAGGCAGAGGGACTTTCTATACTGCCTTAACAATTCCGTCACATAACCGAATTAGTTACAGGAATACCCTGCCTTTCGTTTTATTTTTCCTCTGATTTTGCTATAATATACCAAGTCATATCACTATATAAACTAAATAAGGAGCCTATAATGAAACGATCTGAAAATGAAGAACAAAAACAGTCGGAAGAAACCACAGAAACTGAACAGTCATCGCGTTTTGAATCCGTTGTCTATTACTTCGATATCTTTTACCGTGTCGTTAAAGCTTTAGTCATTTTACTCATTATTATTTTGCTCGTTGCCGGCTCTCTCGGAGCAGGAACAGCAGTCGGATATTTTGCCTCTCTTGTTCACGGGTCAGAGATCCCGAAACGTGAGGAAATGGTCAGCCAGATACAAGACTACACACGTAAATCAAGTATGTATTATGCAGATGGTAGTCTGATCAGTGATGTACGCTCAGATTTGCTGCGTACACCAATCCCACTTGACCAGGTTTCAGATCTGCTGATCAATGCTGTTGTCTCAACTGAAGATGAATACTTCTTCGAACATGAAGGCGTGGTGCCCAAAGCGGTGGCCCGTGCTTTAGTTCAGGAACTTTCTGATTCCGGAGCAACAACCGGTGGATCTACTTTAACGCAGCAGCTGATCAAACAGCAGATCCTGTCTCCAGAAGTCACGCATGAGCGTAAGGCAAACGAGATCCTGCTTGCTTATCATCTGGAAAATGAAATAGACAAAGATCAAATACTGGAAGCTTATCTTAACGTTTCCCCTTTTGGGCGTAACAATAAAGGACAGAACATTGCAGGGGTCGAAGAAGCTGCACAAGGCATATTTGGCGTCTCAGCAAGCGACGTATCGCTTCCTCAGGCCGCCTTCATAGCCGGATTGCCACAGCGCCCCATCGTCTTCACTCCTTATACAAATTACGGACAGATAAAGGAAAGCCACGACTTAAGTATTTCACGCCAGCATGAAGTCTTGTTCCGTATGTACCGTGAAGGTCATATCACCCAAGAAGAATATGAAGAAGCTCGCGCCTACGATATCACTCAGGACTTTATCAATCAGGAAAACATGGATTATGACGATAATACCTACGTATATGATATCGCGCTCGAACGCTCTCTGGAAATACTTTCAGAACACTTCATGCAGGCTGAAGAAGTCACGGATGAAATGCTCGAGGAAAATCCTGAATTAGTCGAGGAATACAATGAACGCGCAAAATACGCTCTTGAAAACCAGGGCTACAAGGTCCACACTACTGTCGACAAAGAAATCCATGACACCCTTGAACGTGTTACTGCTGAATACAAAGATCAGCTGGGAGCCCCACGTTACTATACGTATGAAGATGACGAAGGTGAAACACACGAAGTCGAAGTGCCTATCAATACCTCGGGTGCTATGATCGATAACAGAACAGGACGTGTCATCGGATTTATCGGCGGTGCTGATTACACTACAGAACAGTACAACTATGCTTTTAAAAGTAACCGTAGCCCAGGTTCCGTCTTTAAACCTTTAGCTGTTTATGGTCCGGCGCTTGAAAATGATATCATCACACCAGCTACGATTATTCCGGATACCCCTTATGAAGTTCCAACCTGGGACTCAGATGTGGGCGATTATGTCGGTCATCCTATAACCAATGCGACACGCATAACGAATGAATGGATGACAGCTGAAAAAGCAATCACAATATCTCAAAATATACCTGCTGCGAAGATCTTCATGGAGATGAAAGATGACCATGTCTCCGAAAAATATATCCGACGCATGGGAATTTCCGAGGCAATGATTCCAAGCAGCGAGTTTGATAATGCTTCTACTGCTCTTGGGGGTTTAACTGAAGGTATTCCTCCCGTTGACTTAATGAGTGCTTTCTCCACGATAGGAAACAACGGTGTCCATGCAGATGCCTATATCATTGAACGTATCGAGGATAGTAACGGAGAAACAGTGTACGAACACAAACATGAAGAAACCCGTGTCTGGGGAGAGGATTCAAACTATCTTCTCGTCGATATGATGAGAAATATACACGTTCAAGGGACTGCTCGTGGAACCATGGATAACCTTCCTTTTGAAGCAGACTGGATTTCAAAAACCGGTACGACACAGGATCGCAAAGATATCTGGTATGCCGCTAGTACACCCCGCATCACGTTTGGGACGTGGATCGGCTATGGTAATGATAATTTCCGCTTGGGTGACGACTTTGGTATCCATCCAAGCCGCCGTAACCGTAATTTCTGGGCTGAACTGATGAGTGCCGTTTATGAAGTGAATCCTGATATTTTCGGGGTCGGCGAAGAATTCCCTCGTCCGTCCAGCGTGACTGATGAATCAGTTATCCAGGCTACCGGAATGAAGTCCGGAACCGTAGAAACGCCAGGAGGCAGCACTTTTAATTTCTCTGGGCCAACTCATACTGAAGTGTTCAAAAAAGATAATATTCCTGGACCGACTGTCTATGACTTCGCTATCGGAGCTACAGATGAAGAGCTGGCACAATTCTGGGGAGGCAGACGCCCTTCAGAAGAGTCCGAAGATGAAGATGAGTCTGACAATGAAGAATCCGAAGATAACAACGATTCAGAAGAAGAATCGGAACCCGAAGCAGAACAAGATCCACAAAGCGAACCAGAAGAAGAAGCTGATTCCGAACCGGAACCTGAAGAGGAAGAGAATCAGGAACCTGAACCGGAATCGGATGACTCATCTGATGAAGACACTAGTGATTCAGAAGAATCTGAAGAATAAGATATAAGATGTTAAAAGAGACTGGGGGTACCATTCCCCCAGTCTCTTTTTTATATAGATCATTATTTTGGCAGCGTCCTATTATTTTTTAATCCAACTCCTGTGGATATGTTGTAAGCATGATTCCATAACTTGTTAAACTGAGCCTTAATCAAAGTACTGCTAAAGTTTGATTAGTGACCAGTTCCTCAACAATTTTCTCAGGAACTAGTCTCAATAGAACTTTAGCGACCAGTTCCTCACAAATATGCTCATGAAGTTGTCTCAATAACAGTTTGGTTCTCCACTGACATCATCGAGGAACCTGCAGCTGCTCGTATTTTTTTGGGACCTTTACATAGCAAAAGAGGCCGGGTTTCCCCGGCCTCTTCTCATCAACTTTTTACTTCGTTGTTCCTTTTGAACCGATCGTATAAGGTAATGTGATCGTTTTTTCCTCTGTTTCTTCTTTATTCATCAGCTTCGTCAACAGACGCATGGCTACTGCACCGATATCATAAAGCGGCTGTTCCACTGTGGTCAGTCTCGGTCTGGACATCGCAGTCAGCTTGGAGTTGTTCGATGTGATGATTTCAAAGTCCTCAGGTACGCTTACGCCACGATCAAGTGCCGCATTCAAAACACCTAAAGCTAATTCGTCATCTGCAACTACGGCTGCTGTTGCACCAGCTTTATTCAGCTGTTCGTAAACGGCTTCCCCTACTTTATATGTGTATTCAGACTGTAAGACCAAGTCTTCTTCATAAGGTAATGACGCTTTTTCCAAAGCCTTCTTGTAACCATTCAGTCGATAGATACCATTGATCGGTTCTTCGTGACTTTCAGAAATGAACGCTACTTTTTTATGTCCATTATCGACCAGCATCATTGTGGCATCTTCTGTGGCTTGTTCGTAATCGATGTTGACGCTGCCTACCTGTTCGTCCGGATCCACTGTACCCGCTAACACGACAGGTGTGCGGGAGCGTGAAAATTCAGCACGCAGTTCATCAGTGATCTTGTTACCCATGAAGATAACACCATCTACCTGTTTCGCCAGCAGTGTATTCAACACCTGAACTTCTTTTTCTTCATTCTTATCTGAGTTTGCCAAGATGATATTATATTTGTACATCGTTGCAATATCATCGATTCCGCGAGCAAGGGATGAGAAATAAAGATTCGTAACATCAGGGATGATGACCCCTACTGTTGTGGTCTTTTTACTTGCCAGTCCACGGGCCACTGCGTTTGGACGATAATCCAAACGGTCGATGACCTCTAGTACCTTCTTTCTGGTTGTTGGTTTAACGTTCGGGTTGCCATTGACCACACGCGAGACAGTCGCCATAGAGACGCCGGCTTCACGGGCAACATCGTAAATTGTTATTGTTTGTTTATCCATGATATAACTCCTTCTAAAGAGATTTGATTTTTTTGTGAGCGCATTCTTCTTAATATAGGATAACAGAGTCCGCTTACAATTTCAATTATAAGATGTAATTTTCATGAAATTTTCTAACTATTTTTCAGAAAAGGCTTTCTTCAGCTATACTATGGCCTTTTTTTCTGATAAACTTAATCTAAATCACAGAAAAGAAGGGTTACTCATGACATTGATAAAGAAGCTTCAACAGACGATGCGCGATAAAAAGTTAGACATGCTTTATTTTGATGAACCATTGACCGTTGCCTATTTAACTGGTTTTGAAAGCGAGCCGCACGAACGTGTAGTGGCTGTGCTGGTGTTCTCCGACAAAGTCTGGATGATCGTACCGGAACTTGAAAAACAGTCGGCCAAAGCAGCTGCCACATGCGACCGGATACTCTCCTACAAAGATGAAGTATCCCCCTGGTCTCTCCTGAAAGATGCTTTAAAAGGCGAAACAAATAAGACCAGGCACGTCGGAGTTGACGAAGAGTCGCTCGTAGTCTCGCGTTATCATGAGTTAAAAGACGTATTCTCAACCGCCTCATTCGTAAATAGTACGTCGCTCATTCAGAATCTGCGAGTGATCAAACAATCATATGAAATCGACATCATGAAAGAAGCCGGACAACTGGCGGACAAAGCACTGGAAATCGGCATGTCTTCACTTAAAAATGGTATCACCGAAGCAGAAGTCGTTGCCTTGATCGAATATGAGATTAAAAAATATGGGGTCGAAAAGATGAGTTTCCCGACCATGGTTTTATTCGGTGATCACGCTGCGAGTCCGCACGGCAACCCAGGAAGTCGCAAGCTCCAGCCAAATGAGTGGGTCCTTTTTGATTTAGGGGTCGTTTACAAGGGCTACACAAGCGATATGACCCGGACAGTCGTTTACGGCCAAGCGGATAAAAAGACACAAGAGATATACAACGTCGTTAAAGATGCTCAGGAGAACGCACAAAACTTTATTAAGCCCGGCGTACGTGCCGGTGATATCGATAAGGCAGCCCGCCAGCATATCGAAGATGCCGGTTATGGTGAGTACTTTTCTCATCGACTGGGACACGGTTTAGGAAAATCTGTTCACGAATATCCTAATATCGCACCCGGAGTTGCACTTGAGATCGAAGAAAATATGTGCTTCTCGATAGAACCCGGTATTTACATCGAGGATTACTACGGTGTCCGTATTGAAGACTGTGTCTATGTCACAGAGTCGGGGGCCTTGCCGCTCACTCATACACCAAAAGAAATGATCGAACTTCCTATAAAAGAATAATAAAAAGTCCTGCCCAAAGACGTCTAAGTCTTCCTGAGGCAGGATTTTTTTACTGTTTTTCAATAAAAATAAAATCTTCTTTTTCGAGTTGTCTTTTTTCCGAATCTGACATAACAGTCAGTGTCCCATCTGATTCCAGGATAATGGCTGAGATCCCTTCAAAAGACACATACCCTGACTTTCTTATCGCCTGCTTCAATTCATTTCTGTCGACCCGTTCTTTTCTCATCGCTTGTTCCTGGAAGGTGTCATTATAATAGAGTAATGCAGGATCCGACTTTAACAAAGATCCCACCGATTTATATCGGACAGACAACCAGGTCGCCACATGCTGAAGGGTGACCAGCATGGCAAAGGTCAATATACCGCTCCAGAAAGAGGCTTTATAGTTGACAATGGTCGTTGCAAGTACCGATCCTAAAGCAACGGTCACAATGAAATCAAAAGCATTCATCTTGGACAACGTTCTTTTCCCTGAGGAGCGTAAAATCAGGACAATAGAAATGAAACTTACCACACTGATTGCTATGAGTTTTACGGCTTCAATCAAACTGATCGTCATCTGAATCCTTCTTTCTTTTTTTACTTTTTTTATCCAAATCTTGTAATGTATCCAAATTATTCTCTTTACTTTTTTCTTTCGGGAGTACAGAAATGGTTCCGTCTGTTTCCAAAATCACAGCTCCCACTTCTTCGATCCTTCCGATGCCCTGTTCACGCATGGCTTGCAGCACTTCCGATCTGGGGATACGTTCCTTCTTTAGGATCGCTTCATAATACGTCCCTTCATAGAAAAGCAGTGTCGGATTGGCCTTCAACAACGTATCAAAGAAGGTATACCTGGAAGAAAGCAGGCTGGAGAAAAACTGGAACAATAGCAGCAGAAAAATGACATACAGCCCCTGGAAGAGATTTTCCTTATAGTTGATCAGCATATTCCCGAATACAGCACCAACCGAGACCGTGATGATAAAATCAAAAGCATTCATCTTCAAAAGTGTCCGTTTGCCTGATAGCCTGAGCAAAAACAGCACGATGACATAGCTGAAAAAGGCAATCAGGAAGAGTTCACTCATTTGTCTGATATCCAATCTTCCCTTCCCCCTCTTCAGGCTATTTTGTGTATGAAAAAGGATGCGATGTTAACCGCATCCTTCCCCTCACTTTTTGTCTTTCCTTTACTTGTTGTCAGGATTGAAATAAGTGGCATCTGTTTTGTCGTCTTCTGTATCCAACTGGGATTCGGCACTTACTGCACGAGACGTTGTTTCTGGAACCGTCGGATCATTTTTTTTAGACTCTTCCTTATTCATTTTTCCTTTGACTTTTTCAGCTGTTTCTCTTGCTTCTTTTTTGATTTTATCCAGATTCTCTCCGGCTTTCTCCATATTTTCTTCAGCTTGACCACTTAACTGTTCATAACTTGCAGAAGCATCTTTCTTATAGTCTTCCGTTTTTTTGCTGACAGAATCTTTCAATTCCATGCCTTTATCTTTTGCTTTGTTCACGTAATCTTTAGCCTGATCCTTTGTTTTGACAGTACGGTCCTTGATGTCGCCACGTACCTCTTTACCTGATTTTGGAGCAAGAAGTAGTGCAGTCAAACCGGCAACTGCAGCACCAACAAATGTCCCGAGAACAAAACCTTTTACTTCGTATACTTTACCTAATTTATGGATCAACATAATTTAACATCTCTCCTTTTTTATTTATCGATGGATAGCTGACTTATTATTTTCTTCTATCTCTGCTCATGGTCGAACCTACTTTTTTTGCAATACCTATGGATGCACCTCTCTTGGAAACACTCGCTAAGTGAGAACTTAAGTTGCGAGTCGAATGGTTCAGACTGGAAACGGACTCGCCTAAATCTCCCACAGCTTTGAATAAAGGATCGGTCAGTCCGAGTTTACCATTCACATCATCCAGTGTGACATTCGACTTATTAAGTAATCCTTCAACCTCGATCAGAAGAAGATCGGCATCTTTGGTTATGGTGCTTAAACTTTTATTCGCTTCCTCTACTGTTGTATTCAGTTCGGAAACCATTTTTGCCACTTTGAACAGCACGTAAACCAGACCTAAAACGAGTACTGCAAAAGCTATTGCTGCAATTAATGCTGCTATTTCTCCACCTGTCATATTTATCCCTCTTTCTTATATTCTGTATGAATTAAGGTTACCACTTAAGTTGATTTAAATGCAACTGAGATGATTTGAATCTATGATTAAATTGTATCTTTTTAAAATCATGTTAAAATGATAAGTGACTATATTATTTAATCAGAAGATCGTAAAGGAGCTATTATGGATCAGACGCCAGAACCTCTAGAAAATGTTGATGAACAAATAAATGTATTTATGAAAAAGTGGAATGCCATTGAATGGCAGGAAATTGCCTGGTCAGTTATTATTGTACTTCTACAAATCATTTTAGCCGTTATTATATTCTTCATATTAAGACGTATCGGCCGCTATGCGATCGAAAAAGTCTTTAACCGATACATCAGGGAAAAGCATACGGTACCCAACCGACTGAACACCCTTCATAAATTAAGTAAAAATATTTTCAATGCCGTCCTCTACTTCTTCCTGATCTATGTGATCCTGGAACTGATCGGTATTCCTGTCGGGACACTGCTTGCCAGTGCCGGTGTGATCGGTTTAGCTTTGTCTTTAGGTGCTCAGGGCTTTGTTGCTGATATCGTGAATGGTTTTATGATCCTGCTTGAAAAACAGATCGATGTTGGCGATGTTGTTGAGATAAGCGGGATCACAGGGACTGTGGAAGATGTAAATCTGAAAACGACACAGGTCAAAGATTTTGACGGGACACTGCATTTTATCCCCAACCGTGAAATCACGATCATAAGCAACCGTTCCCGTGCGGACATGCGTGTTCTTATCCAGATAAGACTGTATCCGTCTACTGATCTGGAAACAGTGAGGAAAGTTCTGGAACAGGTGAATAGTGACGCCATTCCTGAATATGATGAGATCACGCTTGCCCCAACTGAAATTTCTTTTGTACCTGTGGGACCGGGACAATTGGCTGTTCAAGTCATTATGTATACGAAATCCGGTACACAATACGGCATGCGCAATGTTTTTTATGAGAAGTATGTGGATGCGTTGACAAAGGATGGCATCGCTCTTCCCAACGTCACACTAGAATTACCGAACGGATAAATCATGTTGATCTGCACAAATACGAAAAAACCACTTCAATCAGCTCAGTCATTCGTAAGCCGATTGAAGTGGTTTTTTATTGCCTACTGGGCAATCGTTTCTTTATCCTTAATGATATATTTTTTTTCGAATTCATGGGCGATACGATTCGTCCCTTTAAGTATTTCGCTGCGTGTGATGATTCCTTTAAAATATCCGTCACTATCAACAACTGTGATAAAGGCATAATCGACCAGCATATGAAGAACATCTTCCAGTTCAAATTCTTCTAATACATAGGGATAATCCCTATCCATGACTTCGCCGACCTCGATTTCCCCTAATTTTTCAAAATGGACATCCTGTATGTCCATAATCGTCTGCATGATCGTCGGCATTGAGATGAGTCCACGCATTCTTGACTGATCATCCAAGACAGGTACCACAGCATACTTGTCGGTCGTCAGTAAAAGCAGGGCATGATCGAGCCTGTTCTTGACACCAACGACTGCCACCTGTTCTGCCGGTTTGACTAATGTTTTCTCACTCTCGATCAGCAGTCTCTTTATCTTTTCACCTATCATTTCTTCACTCCTTGTACCCATTATACTCACTTATATTGTACCTTTTTTTCTTTTGAATTCCAAAATAAAACCATCATTTCAGAGAAGATTCTTAGATGACTTTTGAACATTCTTATCAGGTCTACTCTTTATAGTGGTTAAGACCTTTAAATAAATGAGAATTCAATGAGGATACCTGGCTATTGATCAGTGAATGATACAGTGGTATTCAGATCGAGCAGAATATTGTGATCCTGATCATAATAGTTGAGTTCAGCTGATGAAAGGTCATCAGCGATATGCATCACTAAATAGGTCCCTTTATCTCTGTTTCTGGGCTGCGCAATGCTGCCGGGATTAATAAAGGTAATGCCATCTTCTGTTTCGACTTTTGGGATATGGGTATGACCGTAAAAAACCACTTTAACATCTGCTGCTTTGGCTTCTGCTGTCACTCTATCGTATGAACGCTTCACGCTGTGCTTATGACCATGGACGAGCAGATAACGAAATCCGTTGATATATTCTGTACGGCTCAATTGGAATTTATTCGTGATGTCCATATTGCCGAGAACCGTCTTATATGTCTGCCAGAGTGGATGGTCTTCCATCAATTCTGAATCCCCGCAGTGCACCCATTCATCGGTATCTTCCTGATGGATCATATAAATCTCTTCCATGAAATACGTATTGCCGTGATTGTCACTGACCACTACTATTTTCATTCTGCATCTCCCTTTCCACTAGTTATTCAGCCAGTCATCCAAATGGTGTTCCAGCTTCTTCAACGCATCTGCCCGATGGCTGATCTGATTTTTTTCAACCTGGGAGCATTCCGCCAGCGTCTTTCCTTTTTCAGGCAAATAAAACAGCGGATCATAACCGAATCCATTCTCTCCGCGAGGGACGCCGGCGATCTCACCGTCCAGTCTTCCTTCAATGACTAAGGATTCTTTTCCGGGATGTGCCAGAGCAAGCGAACAGTGAAAGTGTGCCTGTCTCTCATTTTCATTTTTATCGGCAAGTGCATTCAATAGCTTGGCATTGTTTTTGGCATCATTTTTTTCTTCGCCGGCATAGCGTGCAGAATAAACGCCCGGTTGACCATACAGAGCATCCACGACTAATCCTGAATCATCTGCCAGAACCAGGGTGTCCAGTTTTTCTGCAATCGTTTCTGCCTTCAGCAGCGCATTCTCGTTAAAGGTCGTCCCTGTTTCCTCCACATCCTCAATATCCGGAAAATCCAGCAGGGTTACGATCCTGTAACCTTTTTTATTAAATAGTGCTTCAAATTCTTTCGCTTTTCCTTTATTCTTTGTCGCTATAAGAATCGTTTTACGTTCATCCATTCGATCATTTCAACCTTTCCAGTGAAATACTTTTTATATCGAGCTGATCCGTTTCCAGCCAGTTTTCTACAATGGTCCTGAATCTGGCTTCCGATCCTGTTGTAAAGATCTGTATCGTTCCTTTACTATCAGTTGCCGTTTCGAGTCCTTTTTTTTCTAAACCTTTAGCCACTTCATAAGAGGTCAATGCGCCGGAATCAACTAAGGTCACATCCTGGCCTAAAACCTCCTGAATAAAAGGGGCAAGCAGCGGGAAATGTGTACATCCCAAAATGACTGTATCCATTTTGGGAGTTTTGAAACCAGCGAGTTTTTCTTCGACCAGCGTCCTTGCTTCTGCAGATTCATAGGCATTTGCTTCTACGATATCCACGAACTCGGGGCAAGCCAGGCTTTTAACCTCTATCTCTCCATCCTTTTCTAAAAGAGACTGTTCATAGAACCCAGATTCGACTGTACTAACTGTAGCTAGTACACCTATTTGCTTGGAGTCTGATGTGGAAACGGCCGCTCTACTTCCTGGCCCAACCACCCCTATGACAGGGATATCTACCTTACTTCTCACTATTTCCAGAGCATGAGCAGTGGCCGTATTGCAGGCGATAACGATCATCTTGACATTCTGATCCAGCAGGAACTGGACCAGCTCCAGCGTAAAGGTTATGATTTCTTCTTTTGTACGATTTCCATACGGGCACCTTTTGGTATCTCCGATATAAACAAACGACTCATTCGGCAGACGGTCTTTCACAGCTTTCAGTACTGTCAGACCACCTACACCTGAGTCGAGTAATCCTATTGGTCTATTCAACATATCTATACAACCTTATCTCAGTTACTTTCTTGTATTTGAATTTATTGTTCTCAATCATGCTAAAATTAACATCTTACTATAGAAACCTCGTTAAAAAAAAGGTAAAATGAATAAGTATGATTTTTGTCTCCTCTTCCATTATAAAGAATCTACTGGAAAAGTGAAAGACAAAACGCGCATACATTAGAGACGAAAAGCGAGAGGTGAATCTATGCACGCTGAAAATCAACACACATCCCACTTGGACAGTATCAGTCTCTTAAGAGATGCTCTTTTACCCAACTTACTTAAAGAAGATGAAGCAGATATACTGTACTGGGCCGGAAAGGAACTGGCTCGTTCTCATACCTTTTCATCCCTGGAAGATCTCATTCAACAGACCGGCACCGTTTTTGCAGGTGAATTGATGCAGACAAAATCGACCAAAAAAACCCTGCACTATGACATGACGGGTCCACTGGTCACACATCGTCTGTCTCATACGACCGATCCCACTTTTTCGCTGGAGGCCGGCTTTCTTGCAGAAGGTTATCAGACGGTGACCGGTGACTACACAGAAGCAACCTACGCCGTCTATCCCAAAAAATCCCTGGTCACTTTTTTACTGCAGTCTGATAGTAAAGTATCTTTGAATGACTAGAATGAAACCCATGCACTGATCACTGCCTTTGCCGCAGCTATTCAGAGCATGGGTTTTCCTGTTCAATCAATATCTTTCAGCATGTCCCTGACACCATACTGGGCACTTTTAGCTACCATTTCTACACTGCTGTTGCCAAACTGTATCCCGGATGCCAGCTGACCGTATACTCTCAGCCCTGAAACTCTTCCGCCTTTTTGATTGACTGCACACATCGACGGATAGTCGATCAATGCTCCGCCATAACGGTAAGGCATCAGTATTTCAGCTTCCAGCATCTGTCTGACTACAGGCTGCTGGAGATGAATATTTCTGGTCAGATCCTTCTGCTGTCCTGTGCCGTTCACTATATGCTCGTAGGACTGGACTTTATGATCATTGAACACCACTTTGAACCGTTCGTTCTCTTTCTTGATCGAACGGATATCCCTTAGCAGCTTTACTTTCCCTTCTGTGATGTCATTTATTAAAAGTCTGGCTGTTTTCTGAGGGATGGGCGCTTTGAAGAATGACCATTTTCGTCCAAACTCTTTCAGGAACACATCTTTTTCCTCATCTGGAAGTGCGTTCCACAGCAGGGCATAACAGTCTCTCAACTTGCGGATAAGTGCCTGGAACTTACCTAATGCTTCTTTATGCTGCAAGTCTTTCTGCATGCCTTCGATTGTTCCTTCACCCAGATTCTGCCAGACCCAGGAAAGATCGATACCATGGTCGTCTGTTTCTTTTTGGAACCATTCTTTGATACGTTCAAGGGATACTGAGTCTTTGTCTTTTTCTACCAGATGCTGAATGCTTTCCCGGCAGATATAATGAGTGTGTATGTCGGGTTCATGTCCTCTCACAGATGAAAACCGGCCTTCCAGTGAGAGAAAAGTCAGTTCTGCTTTAGGATGCGTCTTTTTCATATATAAATACGTATCGATGGCAGTCAGTCCGGTCCCGAGGATCCCGATCGATGGTGTCTCGTTCTCGAAAGACAGCTTTTTCATTGCCGGATAGGGGTTATAAATAAAATTCGTTTCTCCTTTTAAGTCGTAAGGATCCTGATAAGCCAGATGACCGATACAAAGGTGCGCACTGTCCACCTGTTTTTCTGTTCTGTCAGTCGTGATAGTGAACTGACCGTTTTCAAGGATTTTTACAGCCTGAACTTTTTCACGCACGACAGCCACCTTGAGCTTTTCGATCAGCTTCAGCGTCTCTTCATATAAGTACTCTCCAAATAAGCTTCGCGGCAAATGTGTATTTTTCAAGTCATTCAAGCTTCTCTTGTTTTTCACCCATTCAATGAACTCCTCCTGATTTTCAAGGTCGATACTCATCGTTTCAGTATACTGATTGATCAGCAAGGCATCATCGTCCGGCTGATAAGGAAATCCTGTCCCAAAGCCTTCGCTTTCGGAGAAGACTGTGACAGACAGCTGCTCTTTCATTTCCTGTGTGGTTTGTTTATCGACCTCTTTTAAAATACTGATGCCGGCTACCCCTAAACCAATAATCCCTATGTGCATGCGTCACTCCTCCAGATCGTCATTTGTCCTTATAATCATACCAGAATTTATATGTAAATTAAAAAGATGCTAACAGTTTTCGTTTACTTCTCATCCACTTGGTTGAAATTTTCTATTGTCAAAAAAGATGAAAATCTCCAGGCACGTTTTTTTCCGGCTAAATAAAAAAAGTGATTGATCTTCGTTAAAAGAAAAATCACTTGTGATTTATAAATTTACATTTAAAGAAACTCTATTCAATGTGTATACTTCGTCCTCGCATACTTCGACAAACCTGACTTCTCTTGCATCCCACGACATCAAATCATTAAACGTGTAATTGTTTTTTCTCAAAACGACATCCAGAGGACAATCGATTTCATCATCTGCGTTATGCAGAACATCCCGGTTTTCGACTTCCAGTTCCACAGTCTTGTCTTTACATTCAATCAAATATCTGTACTGAATCGCTGGTGTCAATACAGACTGGTTTTCTTCACTATGAGACATTACATCACTCTCCAGGCAAGTTAAGAATAGGCGGACGATTCGATATATACTGTCGGATTTATAACACGCTGAACATCAAAAGTGTTTGAATCCCGTAATTATTAACATCATTTTATATCACGTAAACGTAAATGTATAGTCCCTTTCCAGTTATTACTAGTTATATATGACGGAAAGTCATAGAATAGACACAATATAATTGTAAGGATAATCAACTTACTAACTTGATTTAAAGCAAAAAAAGAGAGCAAAGTGTTTGAACTTTGCTCCCAATCAACTGTTGTTTACTGATGCTGTTCTAACTTAGAAAGGATCTGTTCTTTGCTGTGGTAACCGATCAGCTTGTCTACGACTTCGCCATCTTTAGTTACGAGCAATGTTGGGATGCTCATGATTCCGAATTTGCTTGGTGTAGCCTGGTTTGCATCGACATCCATCTTGAAGTAGTTGACACTTCCGTCAGACTCTTCATTTAATTCGTCGATAACAGGTGACTGCATGCGACAAGGTCCGCACCATGCTGCCCAGAAGTCTGTTAATGCTAAGCCTGATCCAGTTTCTTGATCGAAGTTTTTATCTGTTAATTCTCTAACCATTATAAATTCCTCCTATATATTGACTTACTTATTAAAAGTAAGTTGCTCATTCCATTTATTAGTATAGCAAATTCTTATATTATTGTCTACCGTTGTGATTGTTTTTATTTAAAGGTCACGATCGTTGCACCGCTGCCGCCCTGGTTTGCCGGTGCATCACTGTATGATTTGACCTGCGAATGTTTTTTCAGATACTGGTGCACGCCTTTTCTGACTGCTCCAGTACCCATGCCGTGGATGATCGTGACTTTCGGGTAGTTCGCCAGTAACGCCTGATCCAGATACTGATCGACTTTGTTCACAGCCTCCTCCACACGTTCGCCTCTGACATCTATCTCAGTGGACACTCCGGCGCTGGATGAACGTTTGACCGACACGCGCTGCTTCGGTTCGTTTTCCGGTGCGACTTGCAACAGATCCGATTCATGGAGTTTCATCTTCAGCATACCCATTTGGACGACCCAGTGTTTATTATCGGCCTTGTCGATGACCGTTCCTTTTTGACCAAAGGACTGGACTTCGACGCTGTCGCCGACTTTCAGTGTTTTCTTCTTCTTCTGCTTATTGAGTACTTTATTTTTCTTCAGACTTTCTTCTTCTGCCTTCAAATTGGATAAGCGGGTCTGTGCATCAATAAATTCATGTTCTTTAAGCGGTTCATTCATATGACCTTCAAGCTGTTTCTGTCTCAAGTCTTTTATGATAGCTTCCGCTTCCTGTTTCTTCTTCTCTAAATAGCTGTTCGCTTCTTTCTCCGCTTTTTTACGCAGACGTTCTTTTTCTTCCTGATAGGCATCATATTCAGCTTTAAGTTCTCTATGGAGCCGCTGGGCATCTCTCAATTCTTCAGTGGCCTTACCGGCTTCCGTTTCAGCCTGTCTGCGTTTGCCTTCCAGATCTTCGATCATCTGATCGACACTTTGGCTTTCGCCGCTCATCAGCTGCTTGGCTGAGTCGATGATCATTGAATCAAGGCCCAAACGTCTGGCGATCTCAAAGGCATTACTTCTTCCCGGGATACCGATCAGGAGACGATATGTCGGACTCAATGTATCGACGTTGAACTCCATGCTGGCGTTGATCGTTTCCACCCGGTTATAGCCATAAGCCTTGAGTTCGGGATAATGCGAGGTGATCATCACATAGCTGCCGCTCTGGGCGATCGCATCCAGGATGGCAATGGCCAAGGCTGCACCTTCCTGCGGATCTGTTCCTGCACCCAGTTCATCTAATAAGATAAGACTTTTATCATCCATCCGTTTCAGGACATTGACAATCGTTGTCAAATGAGATGAGAAGGTCGACAAGCTCTGCTCGATAGACTGTTCATCACCGATATCGGCAAAGACACTTGAAAATATACCCATCGTACTGTCTTCTTCGGCAGGGATGAACAAGCCGGACTGCCCCATCAGCTGGAGCAGTCCGAGGGTTTTCAGAGCCACTGTTTTCCCGCCGGTATTCGGCCCTGTCACGATCATCGTTTTATATTCTTCACCGATGATGATATCGTTCGGGACCACCTCATCTTCAGCAAGGAGTGGATGACGAGCCTGATACAGCTCAACATGGTTTTCAGTGCTCACTCTCGGCTTGACAGCCTTGATCGCTTTGGCAAATCGTCCTTTAGCCTGAATCACATCCAAGTCGACCAGCATTTTGAGATGCTCTTCCAGTTCTTCCCTGAAAGGTTCTATCTCAACGGTCAGTTCTGCAAGGATACGGTCCACTTCATGTTTGGCTTCCACCTGATACTGACGCAGCCGGTTGTTTAGATCGACAACACTCTGTGGTTCAATGAACAGGGTCTGCCCTGTGGAACTCTGGTCATGGACCACACCGCCAAAGGTCGAACGGTTCTCTGCCTTGACCGGGATAACGTACCGGTCGTTACGCATCGTGATCAGCGCATCAGTCAGAAACCGCGCCTGAGAACCTCTAACAATACTTTCCAGTTTCTGACGGGCCCGTCCTTCCGTCTGTTTGA
The DNA here is from genome assembly GCF_900109825.1 of Alkalibacterium putridalgicola. Lineage (GTDB taxonomy): Bacteria > Bacillota > Bacilli > Lactobacillales > Carnobacteriaceae_A > Alkalibacterium > Alkalibacterium putridalgicola. The sequence goes on from NZ_FOBL01000008.1 coordinate 68,608, forward strand.
TGCCGTCTCTTAACCCTTTTAGTTTAGAACTTGCATCATCAAGCACATAACCGCCTTCGTCTACGACCGAAAAAATCTTTTTCTCCAGAGCATTGAAGGTCTGCAGTTCGTTGATTTTATCATAAAGCCTGTTTAAAGGGATGTCCTCTTCTTCTGCTTTCCTGAAAAAGGTTTTTATTTCCCGAAGGGTTCTCAGCATTCGCCCGATCTGTGCGACCTCTGTTCCGTTCAATGTCCCTTGTACACGCACACGTTTCAAGTGAGGACGGATGTCTTCAAAGGCAGCGAGCGGCATGCCGCCTCTCAACCGCATAAGGAGTGAGGCATCTTCGGTTTCTTCCAGCTGTTCCAGGATGTAGTCTTTATCATTAGTTGGACGGATAGTACGGGCTTTTTCCTTCCCCAGTTTTGATACAGTGTGTTCACTTAATTTCATGATTACTTTTTCATATTCCAGTGTTTTAAATGATGATTGAAATGTTTCAGTCATGCTTTCTCTCCTTAACTGTTTGAATCCAGCTTATCTTTTTACAACTCTACAAAAAAGTTGATTGAAAGGCATCATACTGATGTTTTCCTTCAACCAACTCTCCTTTTGATCTCTTTAAATTATTCTTCCATTCCCTGTGCGATCCACCAGTCATAGACTTGCTGGGATAATTCAGGTGTATCCGTCACGATTTCTCTAGCCAGGGCACTCGACTCGAACTGCTCCTGCACGATTCCCATCGGTATCATCGAAGCAACAAAGAGGATCAAGAAAATCCCGATATAATGAACGATGAAGCTCAAAGCAGCGCCGCCCACCGCGTTGACTGTGCGTACGACCGGCAAGTCAGCCAGGGCCTGGAACAAACCGCCGATGACCCGTGTGATCAGCCAGCCTGCAAACAGCAGGACTACAAAAGAGACCCCATTATAGAATGGGCTGTCCAGTTCGAACAATAAGTCCATGCCATATAATACAAATGGATTAGCTGAAGTCGATGAAGGTGTTGGATACGGAATGAACATTTCAGCATAGTCACTGAGCATCTGATAATAGTTCAATGCCAGCCAGAATGAAACGGCATATCCGATCGTCAGGACCAGTTGCAGGACCAGCCCGCGTCGTGCTCCGCTATAAAGTGATAATAATAATGTGAAGATTATGATTCCTGTTAACAGCATACTTTTCTCCTTGTTCGCTGCAGTTAGTTTTCCTTGTTCTGTTCCAACTGCTCATATTTTTCTTTCCACTCATTCAATTCATTACGCATGGCCAATTGATCGGATACTGCATTGATCGCAAGCAAGATGGCTCGTTTTTCTTTATCCAACCCCTTGGTCATTTCTTTAAGTTGGGTTAATTGTTCGTCCACAGTTTCTGCCACAACGCGCATGTGCTTTTCAGGCTTGGAACCAACAATCGTGTATGTTTCTCCATCTATGGTTGCTTTAAATCTTCGCTTCCCTTCGGACATGACACAGCCCCCTCGCTTCTCAAATTCTTTATTATAATAACACGAATGCGTTAAAAGTGCATTAGTTACAAGGCTTTTTATACAATTTTATTGGAATATTCAAAGGTTTATAAATGAAAAGTGAGACTGATAAAGGCCTCTATAACCGCGTTCGACAGTTAGGTTAATTTAATTAAAGTCTAAGTACCGAAGTTTGACTGATTCGGTAGTTTAGAAGAGACCTCTTTATCCTACTAGCCGAATTTCACGTGTGTTCGACACTTTGAAAACAGGATTATACTTCTAATTGCCGAACAAGGAGGTTTTCGACAATTACCAGCGCCTGCCTTGGATCTACTTACCGAACTATGGGAAACTTCGGTACTTTCCGGCTCGGATACTCTTTCTAATTACCGAAGTTCTCATTCTTCGACAGCTACGTAATGAAATCTTATTCCATAGTGTCGAACCTTCTCGGCTACCAGTCATTAAACGTGATATCAGCCGATGAAAAAGAGACTGGACGCTTACACCCCAGTCTCTCTACGTATTCATAATATTATTATATTAGCGAATCTCGGCATCCAGTTTTTCAACTAAAGCTGCTTTCAGCTGTTCAAAGTCGCTTGTAACTTCTTCCTCTTTCAGGGTCGCTTCAGGATTTTGATAGGCCAGACTATAAGCCATCGATTTCTTGCCCTGTTCGATATTTTCCCCTTGATACAAGTCAAAGAGTCGGATAGATTTCAGCCACTTGCCACCCTGTGCTTTCATGACAGAAAGAACGGTGTCATGGAGGACCGTCTCGTCTACAACAAAGGCCACATCTCTGGATGTTCCCGGATATTTCGGGATCGATGAATAGATCAGCGGCTCTTTTTCTGAATCGAGCAAGGCATCCATATCGATTTCAAATAAGTAGGTCTCTTTAAGATCCCGTTCGTCTGCAATTTGAGGATGCAGTTGACCGATCACACCAACGACCTGGTCCTGCCATCTGATTTCTGCTGTACGCCCCGGGTGAAGTTCTGAGTAGGCTTTAGACGGTTCATAACTGATTTCATCAGCGACACCGATGACATCAAACCATTCTTCCAGTATACCTTTGACTGCGTAAAAATCAACGGACTGTTCACTTTCCTGCCAGTTTGACTCGATGCGGGAACCCGTCAAGGCCCCGGCTACATGTGTCACTTCGTCTGGCAGTTTGCTGTCAGAAACTGGGTAAAACACGCGCCCGATTTCGTAGAAACCGACATGTCTGTTCTGACGAGCCACGTTATACTGAATATTATCCAATAAGCCACTTAAAAGACTCTTGCGCAGTGCCTGATGTTCTTCACTCATCGGCCAGTCCAGTTTCACAGGTTCCCCTTCAGCACGAGAAAAGGCATTGGCTTTTTCGTTTGTCGTCAAAGCATAGCTGATGGCCTGGGATAAGCCGGCCCCTTCCATGAAATGACGGGCATCGCGGACACGCTGTTGTTTATGGGACAGCTCGCCAGGAACAGATTCACTGTGAGGCAGGGTTGCCGGAAGACGGTTATAGCCATGCAGGCGGGCTACTTCTTCAATAATATCTGCTTCGATCTCGATATCCCAGCGTCTTGGCGGTACAGTGACCGTTAATGAGTTTGTGGCAGTTTCTGTTTCAAATCCCAGGCGATGCATTAAATGAACAACTTCATCCATGACCAGTTCAGTGCCCAGTGCCTGATTGATTCTATCAAGCGTAATGGTCACCTTTTTATTCTCCGGCTGGATCGCTTCAACACGGGCAACGCCGCTGATGACCTGACCGTTCCCAAGATCAGCAATCAGTTGTGCCGCATGATCCAAGGCTGTTTCTATAGCTGCGGTATTCAGGCCTCTTTCAAAACGGGCACTTGACTCGCTTCTCAGATTCAGTGCCTGCGCTGTTTTTCTGATGACACTGGATTCAAACAAGGCAGACTCCAGGGCGATCGTTTTGGTCTCACTTGTTACATGCGTATTTTCGCCACCCATGACACCTGCTAACGCGACAGGTTTTTCTCCATTGGTGATCACAAGGTTCCCCGGATTCAGACGTCTCTCCTGTCCGTCTAAAGTGACCAGCTGTTCATCCTGTTCAGCTCTTCTGACACGGATCGTTTTGGAATCAAGCGCATCATAGTCAAAGGCATGCAGCGGTTGACCGTATTCCAGCATGATGTAGTTCGTCACGTCTACGACCGCATCGATCGGGCGGATCCCGGCGTTCATCAATTTACGCTGCAGCCACATCGGACTTTCCTGTACTGTGACGTCTTTAATCACGCGCATTTTATAGACAGGCACATCCTTTTTGTCATCCACAGCTACACTGATATAATCGTCAATGTTTTCAGATTCATCTTCAGACACAGTCACTTCCGGGAAGGACGGTTGCTGTGACAAGATAGCTGCCACCTCATAGCCCACGCCGCGCATGCTCAAAGCATCGGCACGGTTCGGTGTGATATCAAGCTCGATGAAAGCATCATCCAAACCGATATACGGTAAGGCGCTGTGACCTGTTTTGGCATCATAGGGAAGCACATAGATACCATCTTCTGCTTTTTTAGGAACGACGGCGTCGGAAAAACCTAATTCCTGAAGGCTGCAGATCATCCCGTTGGATTCCACTCCGCGCAGTTTACTTTTCTTGATCTTCAATCCGTTAGGTAGTCTGGCCCCCGGCAAAGCAACGATCACTTTCTGACCGGCTTTAATATTCGGTGCTCCGCAGACGATCTGCTTTGACTCACCCTGGTCGACATCCACAGTTGTGACGTTCAGATGATCAGATCCCTCCATGGCTTCGGCTGTCAGGACTTCTCCGACGACGAGGTTATCTAAAGTCAGAGACGGTAACGTTACGTCGTCCACTTCGATACCTGTCAAGGTGATCTGGTCTGCCAGTTCGACCGGCGATATGTCGTTCAAATCTAAATATTCACTTAACCACTTCACTGATACTCTCATGCTCTTCTACCCTTTCCTCTTGAATTGTTCCAGGAACCGCTGATCGTTGAGATAAAAATTACGGATATCATCCACGCCGTATTTCAGCATGGCGATACGGTCAGGCCCGAGCCCGAAAGCAAAGCCGCCGTATTTCTTGGAATCGACACCGGACATTTCCAAAACATGCGGATGGGTCATACCGGCACCCAGGATCTCGATCCAGCCGGTCTGCTTGCAGACATTACAGCCTTTACCGCCGCATTTGAAGCAGGACACGTCGACCTCAACAGACGGCTCCGTGAACGGGAAGTAACTTGGACGGAGACGGATCTCTCTCTCTTCTCCGAACATCTTTTTAGCCAGCAGTTCCAGCGTGCCTTTCAAGTCAGCCATGGTAATGTTCTCGTCAATGACCATTCCTTCGATCTGGTGGAACTGGTGTGAGTGCGTCGCGTCGTCTGTGTCACGGCGATACACTTTTCCTGGACTGATCATTTTAAGCGGTCCGTTTGAAAAATCATGCTGTTCCAGCGTACGTGCCTGGATCGGCGACGTATGCGTACGCAGAAGGATGTCGGATGTGATATAGAATGTATCCTGCATATCGCGGGCCGGATGGTTCTGCGGAAGATTGACACGCTCAAAGTTATAGTAATCCGTTTCGACTTCTGTGCCTTCGATCACCTGATAGCCCATCCCCAAGAACAAGTCTTCGATTTCTTCCATGATCTGAGTCAGCACATGGGTTTGCCCCGTTGTGACCTGTTTACCCGGAAGTGTTACATCGATAGCCTCCTCAGCCAGTTGTTTTTCCAGCGCTTCTTTTTCAAGGGTCTCTCTTTTCTCTGACAGGAGGGCTGTGATTTCGTCCCGGACTTCATTGGCTTTTTTTCCCAAGACAGGGCGCTGTTCCGGCGAAAGATCTTTCATCCCTTTAAGGACGCTTGTCACTTCACCCTTTTTTCCTAAATATTTGACGCGCAGGCTCTCTACTTCTTTCAGCGTTTCCGCTTCACTGACTTCTGCTTTTGCCGCTTCAAGCAGTGCAGATAATTTTTCTTCCATTTCCATCGTCATGCTCCTTTGCTTTAGTTATGATACATTCACTCTTTCTTTTTAGACAAAATAAAAAACCCCATCCCAATAGAGGGACGAGGTCAACACGCGGTACCACCCTTGTTCAAAAGTTTCCTTTTGCACTTTTGCATAACGGCGCATACCGAGATCAAAGTCGATCTACATACATCTCTGCACAAGAGTTCCTGGCAAAGATACGATGAAAGTGAACTTCTGTAAATGATCCAGTCGATGCTTTCAGCCGGGGCACCGTTCTCTAATCTTGTCTCATCCACGTACTCTTTTTCATCTCTTGTTTTAGTCTATTTCACAGATCCACTGATCTGCCCATTCCTGAATTTCAGTCATGACATTTTTAAGGGATTTTCCTTTTTCAGTTAAACAATAACCTGATTTCATTTCACAGGAATCGTCCAAATCTCGTGTCACGATATCCTCTTTTTCAAGTTCTTTCAAGCGTTCAACTAACACACGGTCGCTGACGCCGGATATTGCCTGAGATAAATCTTTAAAACGTCGAGGTCCATCCAACAATACATCAATAATCAATCCTGTCCACTTTTTGCCTAAGATGGCAAAAGTCTGTTCAAATTTCGGGCAGATGACTCTATCTTGAATTGTATTTGCTGTAGCCATTTCTATCATATGCTGTCACCTCTACTTTCACACTAAACAGTATACCATTAACAGACTTAAATTGGTACGTTACATTCCGATTTTTCAAAATTTAGATTTTCGTTCACAATTATAAAAATTCGATCAGCATTGTGGCAATAGTAAAGTAAATGATCAGACTCAGCGAGTCATTGATGGTCGTTATAAAAGGGCCTGAAGCTACTGCCGGATCGATTTTGAATTTATTGATGATAGTCGGTATGGTCGTCCCGATGACCGTTGCCAGACTGACTGTGATGAACATGGACACAGCAATGATAAAGGCCAGTACGGGATTGCCGTAAATGACCACGACGATGCCGATCATGACGAGCCCGGCAATAAGCCCCATGATCATTCCGGCTCCCAGTTCATTTTTTATGGTCTGGAAGAAACTGTCTTTATCCCGGTCATCATCGATGGTCAGGTTTCTGACCGCAACAGCCAGCGACTGCGTCCCCACGTTACCAGCGGTCCCCATCATGATGGGCATGAACGCGGCCAACAGGACCACAGATTCCAGGGTCTCTTCAAAGATGCCTATAAGTCCCCCTGTGATCATACCCAGAAACAGCAGCACAACGATCCAGGGGATACGTGACTTTGCTGTAGAAAGTGGCGAAGGTTTGCGACGATCTTCATCTCCACGACTGATCGCGGCAAATTCATTGAAGTCCTCAGTCGTTTCTTCTTCTATAATGTCCATGACATCGTCGACCGTGACGATCCCCTGCATGGTCCCGTTAAAGCCCAAAACAGGGACGGCGAGTAAATCGTAGTCCTGAATGACACGCGCCACATGTTCCTGATCATCACTGACTTTGACAGAAACGACCTGGTTGAACATGATATCTTCTACGATCTCGTCTTCAGGTGACAGGAGCAAGTCTCGTAAGGACAGCACTCCCACAAGTCTTTCCTTATCATCAATAACATATAAATAGTAAATCGTTTCTGCTTCGCGGCCTATCTTTCTCAAACGTTTGACAACTTCAGCCATAGATTCCTTGTTTTGGATCGCGATAAACTCTTTAGTCATGATCGAGCCAGCGGTTTCCGCTTCATATGCCATGATTTCCTGAACCCGCTGGCTCTCTTCTTCATCCATCATATCCAGCAGTGTCTGATTATCCGTCTCCTCACTTTCTGCGAGGAAACGGGCCACATCATCCGCAGCCATCGTATTGAAAACTTCAGCCATATAAGCATCAGGCAGATATTGGACAGCGGCTTCCTGATCTTCTGTTTCCATCCATTCGAATATTTCCGCAAACTCTTCAGGTGTCAAAAAATCGGATATCTTACGTTTTTTATCTGGATACAATAGATGAAATACTTCATGCTGATCGCGGTCATGCAGTCTTAAAAACAGGTCACGAAAGGCCTGCTTGTCGTTTTCTTTTGCTGCCTTAAAAATGTGTTCATAGGTTTTCTGTTTATTGCTTTTTACTAATTTCATGGTCAAAACACCCTTCTCTGCACCGGCTTGGCGATGGCATACAGTGTATATCTATTTGGTTCTTTAACGTTAACTGACAAGGGAACCGAATCCATTCGCCCCACCTCCACTTTCCGAGAAATCATAACAAGAAGGTCTTATTGAAAAATCACAGTCTAGACACGACGCCTTTAAAATTACAGTCAAAAAAACACGCTATTTACGAGCGTGTCAAGAACATGAGCATGATGTCATCTTCCAAAACACCTCTGTCGTTGAGCTTCAGCTTCATATGGCATAGAGATTAATTTCTCAGCTACGTTAAGAATCCCCTTCATCCGAAAATTCCTGCTGACCCGTTGGCGTCTTTAGACATTTCCGGGCAGTAGCGTGTCTCCATATGGTAGCCTCACCTAACAAGGTTACAGTTATCTTTCGTTTTAATCATAACGAAACTCCTTAATTCAATCAAGCAATAATTATCCTATGATCTTTATCCATTAGAAGCTAGGAGATACTCACAAGGTGAAGCGTTATCTTTGTAGCATAATCTTAGATTACTTATACTAAATGAGTAAGGACACACGTTTTAGCTAAATTATTATACGAGGAGGGATACAATGAAAAAAGGAAAACTGATTCTTTTGTTTATGGCAGCAGCAACACTTGGCGCCTGCACGACAGAGGAGGATCCCGGTGAAACAGAGGCACTGGATCCAATCGAGGAAGAAGCCGCCATAGAAGAGGAACCCAACGAAGGAATGGTTACAGAAGAAGAACTGGCTCCAGTCAGTGAAAGTGAAATGGATGAGGCAGAATCGATCGACAATATTGATCAATATGAAGAATTTGAAGAACAGGATGTTTTTGATCCTACTGGTTACGATGCTTATTTAATTACCGATAACGGCAGTACGCGAGTCATCTTGTTCACTGACGGGGACGAACAGGTTTTTAAATCCATTTTCACTGAAGAAGATAACCGTCTGAAGATCATAGATCTTCAGAATCACGAATTGCTGCTTAATTCTCCGCTGTAATCCGTCTACATTAAGGAAGGATGATATTGATGAACAAAGAAAATAACCTTAAATCACAAAAACCAAAAAAGAATTACTTAATGGATGATGACCGCCAGAAGCTGGATCCGGTCCCTGAAGTGGAAAGCGATACGTACAAGCCTGCAGACAAAATGAAAGGTTTCAACACCATCGTGACTGGTGCAGACAGCGGTATCGGCCGTGCGGTGGCCATCGCTTTTGCCAAGGAAGGTGCTAATGTTGCCTTAGTTGATTTAGAGGATAATGACGATCTAAAATCAGCCAAGACACGCATAGAAGAATTAGGCGTGAAGTGCCTGACTTTTGCTGGCGATGTGGGTGACGAGGATTTCGTTAAAGAAACAGTCAAAACTGTTGCTGATGAATGGCAAACGATACATGTCCTCGTCAATAATGCTGCCGAGCAACACAAACAGGAGAGCCTCATGAATATCAGTGCAGAGCAACTGGACCGCACATTCCGTACAAACATTTATTCGACCATCTTCTGGTCCCGGGAAGTGTTCCCCTATTTAGCTGAAAATGGAGCGGTGATCAATTCCTCTTCTGTCACGGCGTATCAAGGATCTCCTGGATTAATGGACTATGCATCGACAAAAGGTGCGATCATTGCATTCACCCGTTCGCTTGCACAAAACAAGGAGTTCATCGAGAAGAAAGTCCGCGTGAATGCTGTAGCGCCAGGACCTATCTGGACACCGCTAATCCCGGCTACTTTGGGCAGTTCTTATGAAGAACATGCTGGTGTGCCTATGGGTCGCCCCGGTGAACCTTATGAACTGGCACCTGCGTATGTCTATCTCGCAACAAGTGATTCAAGTTATGTCAGTGGTCAGACGATACACGTCAATAGTGGGACCGTCGTCAATGGCTGATTTTTATCTATCATGTATAAAGAAACCCGATGGATCTCCTGATCTATCGGGTTTTCTCGTCATTTGAATGATCATACTGATTAAATCGAATGATCATTCAAATAACTTTCCTGATAAGTCATCGTTCAGCTGAATACTGACTTCATTCTCGTCCGACGATCCCGGCAGCAGTACTTTTAACAATAAAATGTGTGCGGATCAAAGTCAGTATCGTCTTCCGCTTTTTTCCATGCTAAAGAAAGATCAACATTACCACGAACACACTTGTGAGGACATAAATATGAGTATCTCTTACGCATTCTGATACCAACGACCAAGTCAACAGGCTGTTATCAGTGAGCTTGCCATTTTGTTGTTGAAATGACAGGCTCGCTCGTTATTCACATCAGACCTTGTCATTTTATTCAAAAAATGACAAGGTCATTCATTTTTTATTTTTGAGTGTGTCACTTTATCTCTAAAGTGACAGGCTCAGGTTCCTGTTAAGTCTGACCTTGTCATTTTAAACCAGAAATGACAAAGTCAGAATCATCTATAATTTGAGTGTGTCACTTCACTTATATAATGAAACACTCAGTTCCTTGTGTATCTCGAGTCTGTCATCTTGTTCCTGCAGAGTCACAAGTATCCACCTTTCCCCCCAAAATCTCGTCCGTTCTTTACTAGACGGCCAATAAAGTAAAAAATACAAAAAAGCTGTTTCCATTTATGTTCAAACTATCTAAACATAAATGGAAACAGCTTCTAAATCAGAACTTCATACTAATAGGTATCTAAGACTAAGCATGGACCACTCTTAGTTTCAAGCTCCATTCCGAAAGTTTCTGCTTGACTTTAGATCTGACAGGTGTTGAGACTTCATTGATGGCGCAGTATTTATCCACACATGTCACAACAAAACTTTCTTTATACCGAGGGATCCCCACGCCAGTCGTTGTTAAAAACATATGCTTCAGTATAATATCTTTTTCAAGTTCACTTAATTCAGTCAGGCGTTGAGCATTTTTAACTGCGATTTTTGGGTGAACACAGTTGTGAGAACCTTCATTCATTAATGCGATCTCTTCTCTGCCTTCGTGAAAGAAATCATGCAGCAAGCCTGCTCTGGCAACTGCTCTCACATTAAGGTTCAGGCGTTTAGCGATCTTATAACTTACATAGGATACAAATAATGAATGGATCAGGCGTGTTGTATAGTGGTGATGTGTAATATCATCTAATTTAAGTAAATCTTCATCTTCAAGTAAATCTTCGACTAATGTCATATAATCTGTATCATTTTCCCAAATTGAACGAACAAATTCCATCAAATGTCCCCTTTTCAAACGAGTCAGTGATTGTCTGCAGTCGTGCATTATGCGACTGTCCATAAATAATCTTACTCCTTTAAGTGAAAAAAGAAAAGGAAACAATCTAATTTAGAAACGTTTTCATGACGTTTGTGACAAAATTGTCAAAAAACGCTGATCACTGATAAAGACTGAACATCAATATGCTTGCAGCGATGGCGACGTTCAACGATTCTGCCTGGCCTTTGATTGGAATATACAGATTTTCTGAGGTCTGTTCCAGAAGCTTGGGATTCACCCCATTCCCTTCATTCCCTACGATCAATGCAAACTTATCTTGCGGTTCTATCGAACGGAAAGATACCGCTCTTTCATCTAAAGCTGTTCCATAGACAGGAATACCTCTGTCTTTAAACATTCCGATCCAAGTTTCGATATCGTCATGAATGATAGTCAAATGAAAGTGACTGCCCTGGGCTGACCGAAGTGCTTTAGGATTGAACAAGTCAACAGAGCCTTTTCCTATAATGACACCTTCAAACCCAGCAGCATCAGCGGTGCGTATCAAGGTACCAAGATTCCCCGGGTCCTGGACTTCATCCAGAATCAGGACAGGCTTATTTCCTCTGATATCGTCAGGAGATTCCTGACTTTTAACGACGGCCAGGATCCCCTGTTCGGTCACAGCATCGCTCAGCATACTGGTAATTTCTTCCGTTACTTCCACAGCATCTATCTCACTTTTTTCATATAGATAGGCATAATCCATGACTTTATCTTCTCTGATGACCAGTACATCGATCTCAGTATCCGATTTTATTGCTTCTTCTACTAAATGAAGGCCTTCTACGAGGTATCTGTTCTGTTTCTTTCTGCCTTTACGTGTCAGCAGTTTTCTCCATTCTTTTACCTGCTTGTTCTGTGTCGATTCGATTCTTTCCATAATAGTCATTCCTCCAGCTCTGATCTTCATAATTCAGTATACACGACATGAAAAAAGAGAGAAAGCTCTTCAGCCTTCTCTCTTTGCGGTTTAGTAGTCTTGATTATCTGATGTAGTTCATAGGATTAACTGGTGTACCGTTTTTATAAACGATGAAGTGCAAGTGAACGCCTGTTGAACGTCCTGTCGTACCCATGATTCCCAGTTGCTGTCCTTGAGAAACTCTCTGTCCCGGCGCAACACTTAAGTTAGGCTGCATGTGAGCATATAAGGTTTCATAGCCATCACCATGATCTATGATCACACGGTAACCGTATGTTCCAGAATATGATGCTGATTTTACTGTACCTGCACGAGTGGCTCTGATCGGTCCTCCACCGGCAATATCTGTTCCATTGTGGAATGTACGTCTGCCTGTTACAGGATGTACACGGTAGCCAAAGGGTGACGTGTATCGGCCATTTGCTGGACGTAACCAGCCGCTGCTGTTTTGAACACTATTTGACGAAGCATTGTTTGAGCTGTTCGAACTGTTTGAAGACGTTGAAGCCTGGTCTTTTTCGTTGGCTTTAGCTGCTGCTTCTGCTTTGGCTTTGGCTCTTGCTGCCGCTTCTGCTTTAGCTTTCGCTTCGGCTTCTCTCTGAGCTTTTTCCTGAGCGATACGGATCGCTTCTTGTCTGGCACGTTCTTCTTCAATGATGCGCTGTTTCTCAGCTTTCATCTCTTCATTTAAAGTGCTCGTACGTTCTGCAATGATCGCTTGTTCATTGACGAATGATTTTCTTTCTTCGTCAGTCATTTCATATTTTTCAGCGATCTGAACGATTTTGTCATCTAATTCCAGACGCTGGTTCATTAAGTTATTACGGCTGACTTCCAGCTGAGCCTTAACTTGTTCCATCTCTGTCTGTTCAGCTTTAACTTGTTTTTCGTTTTCTTCTAAAGCATTCTGGTCAGCGATCTGTTCTTCCATAATTTCCTGGTTTGCAGTAACAAGTTTGTTGACGACATTGATGCGTCCAACTAAATCAGACAAACTTTCAGCAGACATCAGCAAGTCGACGATGTCTGAAGCGCTGGCGTTCGTCTGTACAGAACGTGCTTGTGATTCCAGTTGTTCATTACGGTCATCGATCTGCTGCTGCAGTTGCGCGATTTCGTCCTGCAGACGTTCGATTTCTTCTTTGATGCGTTGGATTTCTTTTTCCTGTTCGTTGATTTCCAAAACCAAAGCGTCGATATCTGCTTGAAGGGCCGTTACTTCTTTTTCAAGTTGAGCTTTTTCATTTTCAAGTGCTTCCATTTTTTCTTCACGACTCTGAATTTCGCCGCTCACTTTTTGTGCTTCTTTTTCCAGCTGTTGTTCCTGCTGCTGAAGTTCATTTAATTTTTGAGAAGCATCGACTTCCATCGGACGCAAGAATGGTGCTGCAAGTAATACTGAAGCCATTGCTGTAATGATACGTTTTTTATTCAATCTGAAAAACTCCTAATCCACAATTTATTGATCGACCCTTAACGGTGATCTTTCTATTTTTATACGTTTAAATGTTGGTTTATACTTTTAATGTTTGCTCATTTGTTTCAAGCACTAAAAACATCATAGCATAGGATAGGATAGTCTAAGATTTAAATCTAATGACAAAATCTGTGTCCGTTTGTTACATAACTGTATTATTTGAAGAAACCATGGCAAAACGTAACCTTTACAAATGCTGGTATAAAGGCTTTTCTAATTAAATACGCTCCGCTCCAACTTATAATTCTGACAAAAAACGGTGAACAAAAGGTGACAAATCTCATTTTAATTTGACACTTTTTTTTTATCCAGTATAAATTGTATCCGATTTCAGTCGTATTCCAGCCTCGATCACTAACTCAAAACTGTATTAAAATCAGATTTTAAACGTTTATGAGCAGCATATTTCTATTTTCTCTCGGATCACTTGTCACTTTAGGCTTAACGTTTACCTTTGAATTTGCTATTCTATAGTAAGTATAGAAAGGAAGACACGTATGGTCACATTTAATGCCATTGCCACACACAGCACACTGATCGATGAAAACGAGTTTTTTGCACAGTACTATGATCCGGATGTCTTATTCAGATATGATTCAAATTTCTTTCAGCTGAAATATTCCCCGACGAAAGAAGAGTTCGAACTGATCGAATCGATGCATAGGACATTCTCAGAAGAAAATGGTCTAACCCACGTTAAATTTTACTGGCCGGAAAATCAGGGTATCATGCCGGATACTTTAGACTACTTAAATGGTGAAGAGTATGGACTGGAAAAGCTGGAACTCTATTCACTTGATCCGGCACATTATGTATTTAAAGAGAAACATCCGGATATCAACGTATCCGAAGTACAAGCTGACCAGCTGGATGCATTCAAGCGACTGAATTATATAGAAGATAAAACGGTATCTGACTCTTTTGCCGAATCTAAACAACCTTATTACGACCGCCTCTTCAAAGATAAAGCAGTCACCTTTCTTCTCGCATACTTCCAGGGAGAGCCGGCCGGTTCCTGCATTATGATCGATAGCGATGAGGGGCTGGAACTGGATGACTTGTTCACACTGGAAAAGCACCGGCTAAAAGGCATTGCCTCGGCATTACAGTCATTCATTATTAATGAAGCACTGACAAGGCAGACCCTTGTCTTCCTCGTGGCTGATGCGGAAGATTCTCCTAAAGATATGTATAAAAAAGCGGGATTCCACTATGAAGGTTTTCGTATCGGTGCACAAAAAGTTATCAAAGGAGAAGGTTAAATGAGCGAAGAGATAAGACGGTTAACAAAAGAAGATATTTCTTATTATAAAAAGATGCAGACAGGCTTGGACGATGACTATATGCTGTGGGCCTTTCACCGTATTATCGGAGGGCCTAATCATCTTTTTGGTTTGTTTGTATCTGATGAACTCGTTGCCTTATCGGGTTTCACAATATTCAAGGATCACTATGCCATGCTTGGACGCTTACGGACTGACCATCGGCATAGAAAAAACGGCTACGGGACCCAAATAGTCAGGTACAGTTTGGAACAGGCCCTTTCACATCCGGATGTAAAATGGATCGGTGCCAATACCGAACAGTACAATAAAGCCTCTCAGGCGGTCCTGAAAAAAGTCGGTCTGCCACCAGTGACACTGCTTTATGCCGCTCAATCAGACTCTGTCGACAGTCTGATCATAGACGAATCAACACGGTGGAAAGAAGTCACTGAAAAAGCCAAAAAGGCGGACTGGATCAGACGCACGTACCTTGATCCGTCTTTTGATAAAAAAGTCTTTCCGCTTGAAGCCTATTACCCTTTCCCTGTCAGTGAAGAACTGTTCGAAGGGTCCATTGATGACTGGCATTATTACGAAAATGCAGACCAAAGCCGCTATGTCATCTTATGGGAAGAATTTAAAGGCACGAATTATTTACATGTCGTTTATCCGTGGTCAGACTTTATGGAACAGTCCGGTTTGTTCAGAACCATTCAGGAAAAGCTGAAGGTGGCTCAACAGAAAGATAGTGAGACAGTGATCTGGTGGGATCTTTCCGAAGCCGAAGCTGCCCTTCTTCCGACAGATCATCCTTTCGATCTGCCTTCCCCTTGGATCCTGCATGGCTTATCGAAAGAGGCACTTTTATCTGATGACATTTCTGAATCATTCGAGCGAGCCAATACACTTATCCAGAATGTTGAGAAAGAGCTACAGGATCTGGAGAAAATCCTTGAAAAAGAGACAGAAACGCTCGAGGCTCTTGAAGATCAGCTGAATGATTACACATCTAAAGAGTAGAACATACAAAAAGATAACCACCTGGCATATGCTAAATGCTATATGCTCAGCGGTTATCTTTTTTTGTCTTATCTTATAACGCTTTGTCGTCCACAGCTGCCAGGGCATCATCGATCGTTTTCACGACTCGCTCCAGCGAACCTTCTTCAAAAGGTGAACGCAGATTGGCTGTATCGACTGTTTCGAGGAAGCTTTTTGTGCCGCCTGCTTCACAGATGGCCATGTAGTCTCCCCAGGCTTTGTCATCCTCATCAACGATGGCACGTTTCCAGAACTGCAGGGCACAGACCTGAGCCAGCGTGTAATCGATATAGTAGAACGGCGAAGCAAAAATATGGCCCTGTCTGAACCAGTACGTCCCCTTATCCAAGAAGTCACTCTCAGAGTAATCGCGCTGCGGCAGGTACTGTTTCTCCAGCTTTCTCCAGCATGCTTTGCGCTCTTCTGGCGACCACTCAGGATTTTCATACACTTCATGCTGGAAGTGATCCACTAGCACCCCATAAGGAAGGAAACGGATCGCGCCACTCAGATGGTCGAACTTGTATTTATCCGTCTGCTCTTTGAAGAACAGTTCCATCCACGGGTATGTGAAGAATTCCATGCTCATGGAGTGGATCTCACATGTTTCAAACGTCGGGAACACGATCTCCGGTTGCTTGATCCAGCGTGACTGGTAGACCTGGAAGGCATGACCCGCTTCGTGTGTGAGAACATCGATATCGCCAGAGGTCCCGTTAAAGTTGGCAAAAATGAATGGAGACTTGTAGTCGGGAATATACGTACAGTAGCCGCCACTCGCTTTTCCTTCTTTAGACAGGAGATCGACCAGTTCTTTATCGAACATAAAGTCGATAAATTCTGCTGTTTCATCACTTAATTCATGATACATCTTGCGTCCATTTTCAATGATATAATCCGGATCTCCCTGAGGCGTCGGATTCCCGTCCAGAAACTGCAAGGCTTCGTCATAATGTTTCAGATCCTTGATTCCGATACGGTCTGCCTGGCGCTTAGCCAGTTTTTTCGTGACAGGAACCACATAGTCCAGGACCTGCTTTCGGTATACTTCAACCATGTCACGGTCGTAGTCAAAGCGTTTCATTCGGACATAACCCAATTCGACGAAATCTTTGTAGCCCAATTTTTTAGCGATCTGATCTCTGACGGTGACCAGTTCGTTGTAAATCGAATCCAGTTTTTCTTCATTTTCTTCAAAGTAGCTCAGTTGGGCTTCGCTTGCCTCTTTCCTGACGGCACGGTCCGTCGACTGTAGATAGGGACCAAACTGAGACAAAGTAAGCGTCTTCCCGTCGAATTCGATTTCTGCAGCGGCAATCAGCTTCTGATAATCACTGCTCAGCTGGTTTTCCTTCTGAAGCAGTTCGATGACACTGGCATCAAAGGAGTCCAGTTCGAACTGCATATTCTGGATAAACGTCCTTGGATAACTGTCTTTCAACTCTTCTAAGTAAGGCGACTCCATTATGGCCCTGTAGTATCGGGTATTTAATTCCTGGTACAATGGGCCATATTCATTCCAATAGTTGTCTTCCTGTTCATAGAAATCGTCCTTTGTATCGATCGAGTAGCGAATGGATGCCAAAGTAGCCATCGTATCCAGCGAAGAGGTCAGCGCCGACACTTCGTCGATCGCTTCTTTTACTTCGTCTACAGATGAAGCGCCTTTCAGCTGATCGATCAGATGGATGAAATCTTTTTTGAACAGGTCAAAATCCGGTCTTTCATAAGTGTAGTCATTAAATTTCATTGTCTTCCTCCAGTAGTTATAAGTTAATAACAGTATAGCACAGGGATTATAATTTCAGTATAATTAAATGAATAAACTCTTAGTATTACACTGGATAAAAGCATTGATCTAGTTCTATAGTCAGTGAACACTTAATGCGAACAGCGCATTGGCACTGCTCAAACTCTTTTTCTGGTGAGTACGTCTAATGTGGGGCTCATTAGCAGTGCTCAAACTATTTCCTTCCTGAGCACGTCCAATGTTGAGCTCATTAGCACTGCTCAAGCTATTTTTCTGATGAGTACGTCCAATACGAGGCTCATTGGCACTACTCAAACTATTATTCTTGTCAGTACGTCTAATGTGGAGCTCATTGGCACTGTTCAAACTGTTTTCTTCCTGAGCACGTCCAATACGAGACTCATTAGCAGTGCTCAATATGTTTTCCTGGTGAGTACGTCTAATGTGGGACTCATTAGCACTGCTCAAGCTATTTTTCTGATGAGTACGTCTAATGTGGGGCTCATTAGCACTGCTCAAGCTGTTTTCCTGGTGAGTACGTCTAATATGGGGCTCATTGGCACTACTCAAACTATTTTTCTTGTCAGTACACCTAATGCGGGGCTCATTGGCACTACTCAAACTATTTTTCTTGTCAGTACACCTAATGCGGGGCTCATTGGCACTACTCAAACTATTTTTCTTGTCAGTACGTCTAATGTGGAGATCATGGCACTGCTCAAACTGTTATGTTCCTGACTACGTCCAATGTGGAGCTCATTAGCAGTGCTCAAACTATTTGTCTTTACGAGTGCGTCAATTAAGAGACTGATCAGCCCTCCTGAGATTGTATTTCTATGTTTCAATTGACTCCCCCTAATAGGTAACTCTATAAGAACATAATAATAATGATGCTGTTT
>NZ_FOBL01000005.1 GCF_900109825.1 Alkalibacterium putridalgicola
CCGATCCACCTATAAAAAAATACATTCCCATCATCCGGTTCGAAAGGAAACGGTGATGGCGAATGTATTTTTTTATCCTTATTTCTCTAATTGCGTCACATTTACAAGTTCTTTTTCCAGACGATCGATCGTCAGCTGCATCGAGACAGAGAACTTCTCATTCTGCTGGATATCAAATATCATCCAGGCTTTTTTGTACGCTTCAAGCGCATCCTCTTTCTGATCCAGATTTTCCAGACAGTAGCCTTTATAATATAAAAAGTCCCCTAATAGAAATAATGTGTTTTCCGACACCACTAGATCCAGTCCCTGGAAAACTTTACTCAGGCAGTCACTGTATTTTTTCTTCAGCGCAAGGCAAACAGAATAATTCAGCAGCAGTTTCGCTTTCTTTTCATGACTCATCCACTCTGAAAACATGTCGAACCCTCTATGGTAATACTTTTCAGCGGTATCATAATCTTCTTTTCTCAAGTACTGATTCCCGATACTGTCAATGATTTCGATTCTAAGCTCACCATTTTTCGTGGTTTTTTCCAATGCTATCAGATGATCAAGCGCTTTATCATGATCCCCGTCACGATAATCGTACAGCAAGGCGGTGACCCACTCAAAAAACAGCTTATCCTCTCCGATCGTCTGATCGATCAGCTCTTCATTCGTACTGATCAGATAAGAGACTGAATCATATTCTCGTCGTTCCAGATGCTGCCGGATCAGTTTACAAAGTTGGGCTGTTTTACTGTAGCGGCTTTCCACCGAATCTTCCCCGTAAAAGTAATGCAGTGAAACATTCAGTCGTTCAGCCAGCTTCTCCATCAGTTCCCGACTAGGTCTCACTTTCTTCTTTTCGATTCGACTGATCATCGCTTGTGTGCAAATCCCGTCGGAAAGGTCAGCCTGCGTCATCTTTATTTCTTTTCTCCTTTTCTTTATCTTCTCCCCTATTTTCATTCGCTTATCCCTCTCATTATATTACAATTATAATATTAGTTATATTACATCATTATACATAAGTCCTGAACTGTTTTCTACACTTTTCGTACAAAAAAAGACTAAAGAAATCAATCTTTAGTCTTTGATTAAAGTTCTCATAGCTTTCTAACACTATTGAATCCTTGATCGGTAAGCTATCTGATAGGGTCATGCTGGAGCGTTTAAGTGTTGTTCTCGTTTACGATCTTATCAGGAGCAGACAGGGGCAGCCAGACGGTGAAACTCGTGCCCTGATCGATTTCACTCTCCACTTCGATACGTCCTTCATTATTTTCAACCAGCCATTTAACGATGGACAGACCCAGTCCAGTTCCTCCGACGTTCCTGCTCCGTCCTTTATCTACTCTATAGAAGCGTTCAAATATTCTGTTCAGCTGATCGTCAGGTATCCCGATCCCGGTATCACTGATGGTCAGTTTCAGCTCATTTCCCGATGTGCCGACCTCAATGCTCACTTTTCCTTTTTCAGGTGTATAAGCCACCGCATTACTGACCAGGTTGATAATGATCTGCTTCAGATGATCAGGATTTATTTCGATCTCTACATCTTTTTTACTCTTGATAGTGACATGAATATCTTTCAAGCTGATTTTCTGACTGAGTATCCGGAGTACATCATGGACGGTATCATTCACAATGATTTTATCCTTCACACCGCTGACCTGTCTCTGTTCGAGTTTGGACAGCTGCAGAATGTCATTGACCATTGCATCCAGTCGACCGGCTTCATTATTTATGATTTCCAAGAACTCAACAAGAACCTCTTCATCATGCATGGCCCCGTCAAGAAGTGTTTCACTGAACCCTTTGAGTGCCGTGATAGGCGTGCGCAGTTCATGCGAGACATTGGCCACAAAATCTGTGCGTACTTTTTCCAGACGTCTGATCTCAGTGATATCATAAAGCAGAACGATGAAGTTCAGTGTCTCTAAAGATGTATTTAAAATCGGGACCACATGCACGTCCATGATTTTCTCTTCCGGATAATAGATCTGAATCTCTTTGTTCTGTACACGTTGGGTGCTATACGCTTTTTCAATGATAGCGATCAGTTCGGAGCTGTGCAGACTCTCGTAAAAAGACTTGCCCCGTTTGCTGTTCAAATCTTCCCCCAGCAGCTCATTCATGACAGGGTTCACCATATTGATGCTTTTATCCTTCTCTACGAGCATCACGCCGATGACGAGATGATTGACCAGTTCTATCAGTTTATGTTCTTTTTCCTGGATTTCGCTCATCTGACCATTCAGATTCACCGCCAGATCATTTATGGAACTCCCCAGCTCATCTATTTCCTTATAAGAACCCGGATGGTACCTCACAGAATAATCCTGAAAAGAAAGGATATTAGCTATATTTTTAATGTTCTCGATCGGTTGAGTGATTTTTCTTGCCCAATACCGGATGAATAAAACCGCTATAAGTATGGACAACGTCAGGAACAAAATCAAGGCTGTCATGAGATCATCTGTCACTCCAACCATTTCTTCAGCATTCCGGGAGAGGCGGATATAGCCTATCACAGTCTCATCAGCTGTTTCTATCGGTGCTGCACTGTAGTAGAGGGTCTCATCGGTGCTTACACTTCTTCTGTGATAGGTCCCTACCTCCGCTCCTCCAACGATTTGTTCGATCTCTGGTCTTTCCAGATGGTTTTCAAGATTTTCTGCCTGTGCATGCGAGTCATAAAGAACGTCACCTGTTAAGTCGATCAGTGTGATCCGTTCATCGATGACTTGAGCCGCCGACGCCAGCTGACTGATCAGTGTATCGCTCTCTTCAATAGAGGGATCCAGATTATCCAGCTGACTTTCGAGTGTCAACAGCTGCGTGATCAAAGCCTCTTCCTGCTGTTCGATCGACTGCTCTTCAATGACGGAAGAGATCATATAAATAAAAATAATAGAAAACGTCAGCAAAATAAGTGTAAAAAACAGGATCATACGCGTTTGTATTTTTTTCATTTTGGAACCTCTAGTTTGTAGCCGAACCCTCTAGCCGTTTTTATAAACTGTGGTTTTTTCGGGTCTTTTTCGATTTTTTCCCTTAAATGACTGATATGCACATCCACGATCCGGGTCTCACCTCTGAAGTCATAATCCCACACTGCCAGCAGCAGCTGTTCCCGGCTTAGTATGCGGTTCTTGTTTTCAGCCAGATAAACCAGCAGTTCAAACTCTTTCGGTGTAAATTCCACCTTTTCTTCATCAACATACACTTCAAAATTTTCAGGATAGATAGTGATATGATCAAAGACAAAGACCTTCTCGTTTCTATCCTCTTCAGGTGCGGCCTTGTTCTGTTTTCCGACTCGTCTGGAGATGGCTTTGATACGAGCGATCACTTCCCTTGGGCTGAACGGTTTGGTTATATAGTCATCTGCGCCGATCTCAAGACCCACGATTTTATCGATCTCAGAGTCTTTGGCTGTCAGCATAATGATCGGTGTATCGATTTTTTCTCCTCGGATTTCTCTGCACACGTCCATCCCGTCTTTTGAAGGCAGCATCAGATCGAGCAGGATGATGTCATACTCACTTTTCAGAGCCATTTCCAGCCCCTCTTCTCCATCCATAGCGACTTCTACACTATAATTTTCTTTTTCCAGATTATACTGGAGCAGTTTAACGATCGATAATTCGTCTTCTATTATCAGGACTTTTTTCATTAGTCTCCTCCATTGTTCTTTTATTTATATCTCATTGCACGCTTTTTCTTTCCTGATCAACGCAATCATAAGTTAAATCCAGTCTCTATTCAACCTATGTTGGCCTTCGATACCCTTATCATACCAGTATTTCGACCGATAAAATAATTACACGAATAATATTTACATAATCTTTACATTCCATTTTCGTAGAATTAATGTTCATCCGTTACTATGAATGTGTGGACAGGAGATGTCTAACTACTTTAAAAAAGAGGGATTATATAATGAAACGAACTAACTTTGTAAAAATGGGTACATCTTTAAGTGCTGTACTTCTTTTAGCAGCCTGTGGTAACGCACCGACTGATGAAGGAACAGGTGAAGAGTCAGCTGAAGGATCTAGCGGATCCGTTCAGGTCGATGGCTCATCGACTGTCTTTCCGATCATGGAAGGTGTTGCAGAGGAATTCTCCATTGAAAATCCCCAAGCGCGCGCAACCATCGGTGTCTCCGGAACTGGTGGAGGAATGGAAAAATTCATCGCGGGTGAAACTGATATTACAAATGCCTCTAGACCAATGAAGGAAGAAGAAGCTCAGATGCTTGAAGAAGCCGGCATTGAATACACTGAATTCAAACTGGCTCTTGACGGTTTATCCGTCGTTGTCCATCCTGATAACGATTGGGTCGATTATCTGACCCTTGATGAACTGGAATCGATCTGGCTGGAAGAAAGTGATGTAGAAACTTGGGCAGACGTTAGAGACGGCTGGCCTGATGAAGAAATCTTATTATTTAGTCCGGGAACAGATTCCGGTACCTATGACTACTTTGATGAAGTGATTTTAGACGGTGAGCAGATCGACCGTGAAGCATCGCTGTCAGAAGATGACAACATTCTTGTTCAGGGTGTTCAAGGTTCTGAACATGCACTTGCCTACTTCGGATATGCGTATTATCTGGAGAATCAGGACACTGTAAAAATCGTTCCGATCGAAAACAGTGAAGGAGAAATCGTCGAACCAACAAGCGAAACGGTGCAGAACGGCACGTACGAACCCTTGTCCCGACCGTTATACTTCTACGTGAACAACGCTTCTGTTCAGGAGAACGATACCGTTTATGAATTTGCCAAGTATACACTTGAAATGGCTGGAGAAATGGCAGAAGAAGTCGGTTATGTTCCACTTGAAGAAGCTGAATATGAAGAAAGCCTGGAAACACTTGAAAGTTTAAGATAAGCCGGGTGTACGGGAAAGCTGTAAATAAAGAGCAGTTTCCCCACGATAAATAGAGCAGACTGTCCAGCGTGAACGATTCCGCTGGACCGTTTGCCTGTGTTTAAGGAGTGTTGACTGATGAAAGCAACGATACGCGAAAGGATCAAACAGAATAAGTCAAAACGATCCTCGCAAAATAAAATCGAAAAAATCATGCCTATGGTCTTTCTGCTTATGGCATCCATCTCGATTCTTGTAACGGCAGGAATCGTATTTACATTATTCAGAGAAACGGTTTTGTTCTTCTCACACGTTTCTTTTATTAATTTCATTACTGGGACAGAATGGTATCCTTTTTTCGGTAATGATCCCAGTTACGGTATCTGGCCATTATTGTCCGGGACATTTACTATAGCTGCTATCGCCATGATGGTGGCTATTCCCATCGGACTGGCTGCTGCCATTTATTTGAGTGAATATGCCAGCGACCGGAACAGGAAAGTCCTGAAACCCGTTCTGGAAGTCCTGGCAGGTGTGCCGACTGTGGTTTATGGTCTCTTTGCCCTGACATTCGTGACGCCTCTGCTGCAGACATTTATCCCTGATCTACCGATCTTCAATGCTTTAAGCCCGGGGATCGTGGTCGGGATCATGATCATCCCTCAAATCGCTTCACTGTCACAGGAAGCAATGAATGCTGTCCCTCAATCCATGAGAGATGGCGCACTGGCCTTAGGCGCCACGCGGCTGGAAGTGGCTCTGAAGATCGTTATTCCCGGCTCATTCAGCGGTATCGTGTCTTCCCTTGTATTAGGTTTATCGCGTGCCATCGGCGAAACGATGATCGTGTCGACTGCGGCCGGTTCCACACCGAACCTGGGATTCACCCCTACGGAATCGATCCAGACCATGACGTCTTATATCGTTCAAGTCAGTATGGGTGATGCCACGTTCGGTTCGACCATTTACTACAGTATCTACGCTGTAGGGATGACGCTGTTCCTTTTCACCTTGACTATGAATATTTTAGCTAATCACATTTCCCGTCGTTACAGGGAGGTATACTAATGAAAAATAAAGTTGTTGTTGCCAATGAAAAACAAATATCAAAAAGGATCACCCGAAACAAACTGGCTAAAGGTCTGTTCCTTGCTGCCACACTGTTTGGCATGATCGTTCTGGCTACACTGATCGTCAGGATCGTTACCCAAGGGATCGGTTATCTCGATTTTGGCTTTCTGACCAGTTATGCTTCAAGAAGACCTGAAGATGCCGGGATCAAAGCTGCCATTCTTGGAACAGTCTGGATCATGTCCATTACGATCCCTGTTTCTCTCATCTTAGGGGTCGGTACGTCGATCTATCTGGAAGAATATGCACCAAAAAACAAATTCACCCGCTTTATCGAACTGAACCTTGCTAACTTAGCTGGTGTGCCATCTGTCGTGTTCGGCCTGCTTGGCTTGACCGTTTTTGTCAGACTGCTTGAAATGGGACGAAGTATTTTGGCCGGTGGACTGACGATGTCCCTGCTCATCCTTCCCGTTATCGTTGTTGCTTCCAAAGAAGCGATCCGGTCTATTCCACAAGAGCAGTATGAAGCAGCTTATGCCATGGGCGCCACGAAATGGCAGATCATTCGTACCGTGGTCCTGCCGGCAGCTACGCCGGGCATACTGACTGGTGCTATCCTTTCTTTATCAAGAGGCGTCGGAGAAACCGCGTCCCTATTGATGATCGGGGCGATGACTTTTATTGCCTACACGCCGACCGGTGTCCTGGATGGCTTTACCGTACTGCCGATCCAGATATTCAGCTGGGCAAGCCGACCACAGGTAGAATTCCAGGCCGTTGCTGCAGCCGGTAGTATAGTCCTTTTGATCATCCTGATCGTAATGAACTCTCTGGCTATCGTCATTCGAAATAAATACTCTAAACGTTATTAATCTAGGAGGAAAATGATGAACAAAGAAGAAAACAAGCAGTCGGTCTACTCCGTCAAAGACTTCAATTTATGGTATGGAGAAACACATGCCTTAAAAGATATCTCTATCGAGATTCCCGAAAAAGAAGTGGTCGCTATCATCGGACCTTCCGGCTGTGGAAAATCGACATTTATTAAAACACTTAACCGCATGGTGGAACTGGTGCCTTCTGTGAAAACGAAAGGTTCCATAAACTACGAGGGAAAAGATATCAAGAAAACCAAAGTGGAATCTCTGCGTACCGAAGTGGGCATGGTTTTTCAGAAACCGAATCCTTTCCCAAAATCCATTTACGATAACATTGCATATGGTCCACGCATTCACGGTATCAAAGACAAGAAGACGTTGGACGAAGTTGTCGAAAAAAGTCTGAAAGGTGCCGCTTTGTGGGAAGAAGTCAAAGATCGTTTGAACGAAAATGCATTCGGTCTATCTGGCGGCCAGCAGCAGCGTTTATGTATCGCCAGAGCTCTGGCCGTTGAACCTGAAGTCATCTTGATGGATGAACCGACGTCTGCTCTGGATCCTCTATCTACAGCTAAAGTCGAAGATCTGATCCATGAACTTAAAAAGAATTACAGCATCATCATCGTTACGCATAATATGCAGCAGGCAGCCCGTATTTCAGATAAGACAGCCTTCTTCCTGGATGGCGAAATTATCGAATTTGATGCCACAGAAAAAATGTATTCCAATCCAAGAGACAAACGGACCGACGACTATATTTCAGGTAAATTTGGTTAACAGGTACCGTACACGTTTAAATGGCACGAATAACAACTAACTATAAGAGGTGACTTATTCAATGAGAAGAGCATTCGAAGAGGAATTAAATCAACTGCACGAACAGTTTTATCAGATGGGACTGATGGTATCTGAATCCATCTATCAGTCAGTTAAAGGCTTTACGGCTCATGACAAAGAAATGGCTGAAAAAGTCGTGAACAACGACCATCATATCAACGAACAGCAGGTGATGATCGAAACAAAATCAATCGAACTGATCGCTCTGCAGCAGCCTGTCACAAGTAATCTGCGACGCATCATCACCATCATGAAAGCCTGCGCCGATCTGGAACGCATGGGCGATCATGCCGTTAATGTTGCCAAAGCAACGATCCGGGTCAAAGGCAATAAAAAAGATCTGGCCATCGAAAACGACTTGGCCGTCATGGCTGAGAAAGTCAAGAAACTGGTGGAGCGTTCATTGACTGCCTTCATCGAAACCGATGTCGAAGAAGCTAAAAGAATCGCATTGAAAGATGACGAAATCGATCAGATGGCTTTTGATATACACAAACATACCCTGGATGAAATGAAGAATGATCCGGAACTGGTCCTGGGTGCAACCAACTACATTCTAGTGGCCGGTAATCTGGAACGTATCAGTGATTATGTCACGAACCTGTGTGAATGGATCATCTATCTCGAATCCGGTAAAATAACTGAACTAAACACTCACAATACCCTTGATAACACATCGTTTCAGTAACTGGTAGAATCAAAAAAGTGCTGGCAGGTCTGATTGACCCGTCAGCACTTTTTTCTATTTATTTGTGGTCTGAGATAACATGGACATCTCTTTGAGGAAAGGGGATTTCGATATCATTCTCAGCAAACTTCTTGAATATCTTGAACCTCAAGTCACTTGGAATGGTGAATTCTCTCTCGTCACTCTGAGAATCGATCCAGAACCAGACAGTGAAATCCAGTGCCGAGTCGCCAAAGCCTTCGAAAAAGACACGGGGTTCTGGACGGTCCACAATATTTGGCCAGGACTCCTCTCTCAATTCATATACTGCTTCAAACAACAGCTGTCTGACCAGCTCGACGTCACTGCCATATGAAACACCTACACCAACTGGAATGCGCAGACGCGTATCGGCATACGATCGGTTGACGAACTTTTCTTCCAGGAAATAGGAATTGGGAATGATCATCCGCTCATTGACACGCGTCCGAACAACGGTCGCCCGAATCTTGATTTCTTCCACATCCGCGATCGTATCATCGATGATCACACGGTCTCCTACTCTGATCGGACGTTCAAACAGAATGATCAAGCCCGAAATGAAATTGGACATCACATTCTGCAAACCAAACCCGATCCCGACACCAAGGACGCTGGCAAACACTGTCAGACTGGTCAGGTTAAAACCGATGGAAGACAGAGAGATCAAAACCGCCATCGTAATAATGAAATAATGGAAAAAGGTATTCATCGAGGCTTGAAGTCCCCTGTCCAAACCATACTTATCGTAAACCGTCGGCAGGACATACTCCCTTACCGCTCCTGAAAACTTTGCAGCCAGGATGATCGCAAAGAGGACCGTCAGGATCAGGAACACAGTGATCTGTGTGTCCCCAAAGACAAAAAGTGTCTTATAGATAAAGGAGGTTTCTGAAAAATAGGTCAAAAAGTAGACGATCAGGACAAACAAGGTCATCCAGTTGACCAGCGTTTCAAGAAACAGACGTGTGCGTTCCTGACTGATGACTTTCTTCAGTCCGGTATGCAGTCCGGCTCGTATGACAAAAATCAGGATAAAGCCGATGATGGCACCCAGCCAGAAACTGATCTCATTGTTCTGTATGGCTTCAAAAAAACCAGGTAGGCGTTCCGTTTGTATTTCTTCCATTTGTTTATCTTCCTCGCTAAGCATAGATTTATTTCAGTGTACCAAATTTCACGAGAATTAACGACTGTCCTCGTCTTATTTTTGGTGATTTCGGCTGTTCGGTAGTTAGCTTCATCTTATTTAACTCTAAGTGCTGAAAATCGATCTATTCGGTACTTAGGAAGAACCTTCTCCAACCTAAGTGCTGAAGTTGGCATCCATTCGGTAGTTTCAACACCCGCTTATCGTGCTAACTGTCGAATAGAATAGTTTTCGACAGTTACGATCCTTTTACTTCAACCTACTTACCGAACACGAGGGAACTTCGACACTTTGACATCAAAACACGCGAGCTACTTACCGAAGTTCTTATTCTTCGACAGGTACATTGTAAAAATGAATCCCTAACTGTCGAATGTATCAAAATTCAAGGCATTCACCTGTAAATTCGTGAGTAGGGTATTAAAAAGAGACTGGAAAATTCCAGTCTCTTCCCTATTTATCTTTAAGCGTTTTTGACTTTCTGAATATCGCCTTGTTCAACGTAGACCATCAGGATCGAAATGTCTGACGGGTTGACGCCGCTGATACGGCTGGCCTGCGCGATCGTTTCAGGTTGGATCTTCGCCAGTTTTTCTCTCGCTTCAGTAGCGATACCATTGATCACAGAATAATCGATGCCTTCTGGAATGCGTTTGTTTTCCATCCGCTTGATCTTCTCCGCTTTACGGATCGCTTTGTTGATGTAGCCTTCATACTGGATATGAATCTCGACTTGTTCCTTCACATCTTTTGGTAGTTCAGTTTCTGTCGGTGCGAAAGGAATGATGTCTTCATATTTTACATACGGACGTCTCAGGAAATCATAGACTAAAATACCGTCTTTCAGCTGAGGTTCGCCTTTTGTATCCAGGTAGTCTTTCACGTCACTCGGTTTCAGTCGGATCGTTTTCAAGCGTTCGAGTTCCTTCTCAACTAAATCTTTCTTCGTCAGGAACAGTTCGAAACGCTCTTGAGATACCAGACCGAGATCATAGCCTTTTTCAGTGAGGCGGAAATCGGCATTGTCATGACGCAGAAGGAGACGGTATTCTGCACGCGAGGTAAGCAGACGATACGGCTCATTCGTTCCTTTTGTGACCAGGTCGTCGATCATCACGCCGATATAGGCTTCGTTACGTTTCAGAACGACCGGCTCTTCACCTTTGACCAGGCGTGCCGCATTGATCCCGGCAACGAGTCCTTGTCCGCCGGCTTCTTCATAGCCCGACGTCCCGTTCATCTGACCGGCAGTAAATAAGCCGTTGACCCGTTTCGTTTCAAGTGACGGACGCAGCTGATAAGGTTTTACAACATCATACTCGATCGCGTAACCGGTACGCATCATCTGAGCGTTTTCCAGGCCTTCTATGGAGCGCAGAACCGATAGCTGAACATCTTCCGGTAGTGAAGAAGAAAGGCCTTGGACGTAGATCTCATCGGTATTGGCGCCTTCTGGTTCCAGGAACAGCTGATGTCTTGGCTTATCACTGAAACGTACGACTTTGTCTTCGATCGACGGGCAGTAACGTGCGCCGACGCCTTCAACGATCCCTGTAAACATCGGTGCACGGTGCAGGTTCTCGCGGATGATATCGTGGGAGATGTTGCTCGTGTACGTCAACCAGCAGGAGATCTGTTCTTCAAGATAATCTTCATCCGGTGTTTCAAAGCTGAAGTGATGCGGTTCGCTGTCGCCCGGCTGTTCTTCTGTTACCGAGTAATCGATGGAACTTTTGTGGATACGCGGTGGTGTTCCGGTTTTGAATCGGTCCAGCTCAAAGCCGTGCTCGAGCAGGCTTTCTGAGAGTTTGATACTTGGCTGCGTGTTGTTCGGACCGGAAGAGTATTTCAGTTCCCCGATGATGATCTCACCGCGTGAAGAAGTCCCGGCAGTCAGCACAACAGCTTTCGCTCTATAAATCGCGCCGGTATTCGTAATGACGCCCTGGATCTGACCGTCTTCGATGATCAGTTCATCCACGATGCCTTGCTTCAAGTCCAGATGTTCCGTCCGTTCAATGGTTTTCTTCATTTCATCTGAATACAAATGCTTGTCAGCCTGTGCGCGCAAAGCCCGTACGGCGGGTCCTTTGGCAGTATTCAGCATACGCATTTGAATATAAGTCTTGTCGATGTTTCGGCCCATTTCTCCGCCTAACGCATCGATCTCTCTGACAACGATCCCTTTTGCGGGTCCGCCGATGGACGGGTTACACGGCATGTGGGCGATCATGTCAAGGTTGATAGTCATCAACAGCGTTTCTGCACCCATTCGTGCGGACGCCAGTGCCGCTTCGGATCCGGCATGACCGGCTCCGACCACGACGACATCATAATAGCCTGCTTCATATGTTTGCATAGATTTAGTCCTTTCTAATTGAGATTCCGTTTAAGTTTTAATTTAATTTATTGAATAATCATTAGGTAACCACGGTCGCTGTGCTCCCCTGGTACTGTTCAACTACGCATGGAACATGCTAGTTTCTCAGCATTTTTCGCTGGAGTCAGAACGGGGGTGTCTCGCTTTTCTTATTTTCCGAGGCAGAACTGGCTGAAGAGCTGGGTGATGAGTTCGTCCTGGACGCTGTCACCGGTGATTTCACCGAGCAGATCCCAGGCTCTGGTCATATCGATCTGTACGAGGTCGACAGGCATGCCCATCTCGATCCCTTCAATGACGTCATCAAAGGTACCGATCGTTTCATTGAGCAGTGCGATATGGCGGATATTCGACACGTAAGTCGCATCCTTTTCACCCGTGTTTCCGGCAAAGAACAGTTCGGCGATTTTCGCTTCCAGTTCAGTCAGACCGGCTTCAGTAACGATCGATGTCTGGACGATACTGTCCGCATCCACGTAGGTTTTCAGTTCATCGAAATCCAGTCTGTTTTCCAGATCCATCTTGTTCAAGATGATGATACGGTGGTGACCGTCTGTCGCTTCAAGCAGCAGCTTGTCTTCTTCAGTCAAAGGTTCGCTCTGGTTGAAGACCAGCAGGATCAGATCGGCATCAGACAAGGCCTTGCGGCTGCGTTCCACACCGATGCGTTCCACGATGTCTTCCGTTTCGCGAATACCTGCTGTATCGATCAGTCGCAAAGGCACGCCTTTGACGCTGACGTATTCTTCAATGACATCCCGAGTCGTTCCGGCCACTTCTGTCACGATGGCTTTTTCTTCTTTAAGCAAAACGTTTAAAAGACTTGATTTGCCGACGTTCGGACGGCCGATGATCGCTGTCGCCAGACCTTCACGAAGGATCTTGCCCTGTCCGGCGGTCTCAAGCAGCGCCTCGACCTGAGCCTTGACTTCCTTAGCCTTTTCGACGAGAAGTCTTGACGTCATTTCCTCGACATCATCGTATTCAGGGTAATCGATATTCACTTCCACTTGAGCCAGCGTGCCTAAAATCTCCTGTCTCAAGTTCTTGATCAGTCGGCTCAGGTTTCCATCCAATTGTGTTACAGCCATGTGCATCGCTTTATCTGTTTTCGCGCGAATCACATCCATCACCGCTTCAGCCTGAGACAAGTCGATCCGGCCGTTCAAGAAGGCGCGTTTGGTGAATTCGCCCGGTTCGGCCAGACGTGCACCGTTATGCAGGACGGTTTCCAGTACTTTATTGACAGAAACGATCCCGCCGTGCGTGTTGATCTCAACGACGTCTTCTCGCGTATACGTCTTTGGTGCACGCATGACCGTGACCATCACTTCGTCTATCTGTGTGTCTGTTTTCGGATTCACTATGTGGCCATAATGAATCGTGTGGGTTTTCTGGCTGCTCAGCTCTTTTTTTCCTGCCTGATAAACACGGTCAGCAATTTCCAGTGCTTCATCACCACTGATGCGGACAATCCCGATCCCACCTTCACCCGGTGGCGTTGAGATCGCAGCGATCGTATCAAATTCTATAGCCATTCAAAGTTCCTCCTATTTTTTTAGAAAAGCAATCCAAACCCGCTCTGACTCCTCCGAAAAATTGCTGTGAAACTAGCATGATTCATGCGTAGTTGAACAGTACCAGGGGAGCATAGCGACCGTGGTTCCCTTTTGATCGGCTACAATGCTCCATGTCTGTCTTTTCATACGGAGTCGGGCTTATTTCGCTGGACACCATAATTTTTTTCACAAAAAAAAGCGCCTGGTCCCACTCCAATTTAGTATAGACTACTACCTTGAGCGGAAAAGCACTTTCACTACTTTACTCCGTTTTTATTATACATTATTTTACTGCTTTATCAGTAAGGTATCAGCCCCGACGCTTTATTTCTAGGGTATTTCTTTATAAGCATTTGGGGACTTTTTGGGGACTGTCGTTAAACAAATCCTTGAAAACAAGTCTTTGACTCGTTTCTTTATACCATTATACAAATAATTAATCGATATGCAAGTGTTATTTTAAAAAAGAATGGTAGCCATCCGCTCTAATCTCTATATAATATGTTCTACTTTTATTCATTAAAAATATTTAATGGAACAAGCTCTTTTGAAAGCGTATACTATTTAATCATGGAGGTGTTACATGGACGAATGGACAGAATTATATAGAAAAACGGTGAATAATGTTATACATAGGGGAACCGTATCTATACATATTAACTACAGGACGATCATTGTTCAGATATATGAACGAATAATAATGGTCGTTAGTCCCACAGAGGATGATGCGATTATAGCAGCAACTGCTTTAGTCCTTGCTTATAAAAGAAATGATGAGATATACGGCGGATGATAGTATGATAAGTTAGGCTGGGCAATAAAAAAGAGCAGATTAAGTCTGCTCTTTGACTTACACCATTTCATCAATTTTTTCAAAAGCTTTACTCATGCATAACCCATTACCCTTATTCTTTTTAAAAGTATTATTACGACGTTGCCATTGACTAGGTATAACCAGGTGTAAAGGATCTATAAGAAATACTTTATAAGATTTCTCTTCCATAATAAGGTAAACTCTTAAAGCAGTAGAATCATTAAGCTGATTCGATCGAATCCTGCATTTGGCTATATCATCAAAGGACCAATCTTCTTTTAGATACAAGTTAAATATTCTTTCTAACCTTTCATTTTCTCCTGTATCCGCATCTATTGTGCCTTCATCTAATTTATTCCAATCTCTGGCATATTCGTACACATTGTGAATAAATTCAGGCTCCAACTTTTTGTTGAGAAAATTAGTAAATTCGTCTTCCGGAAAATCTGTTATGTTACGTTTTGATTTGAGTGTATCTTCATTCATAAGCTCGAAACTTCTTTTTGTAGTTGGTTCTAAATACTGACTTTTTTGATCTAGTACTGATTCTTTCGAGTCAAGTATATCACCGCTATTGTTTTGAGGTTTTAAGACGTCGTCTATATTCATTAACGATTTCATCCTTATCCATGATAGCTTCCTCTGTACCGATTGCTTCTTTCCAAGCTTTATCTTCGTGACTTCTATCAACTAATGAAAAATCGGATTTCGCGATGATTTGCTGTCCTACATCACTGATAAATTTCTTGATCTCTGCATCAACTTTATCACTATCATCAAAATCATACTCTTTTTTCTCGTAACCGCCTTGATGCTTATACTGCACATATACATTTCTGATTACTGGACCATACGTCCATGCTTCAAAATCTTCGCTAAATAGGTATTTAGGCATTGAATAGGTCTCTTCTTGTACTCCTTCTTTTTCATCACCGGTATATAAGCCGGAATAAATAGCAAACAGAAAATACAAAGTTTTCTGTAATTTTAAAGGTGTCAATTCTCCGAATGCTGAATATAAATGAGAAACCAAATCATCTACATCATTAAAATAAGCTTCTTTACAAGTTTCTAATGAGCTCATTTTTATCCCTCCTGTAAATCAAATGTAACTGTACATTAACTTTATGCTACTGAGCTAGAATTATCAAGTATAATCGCTTTACAATAATGTGTTTAAGCCGTTTCCTCATCGAATAAAGTACTGATTTACCAAGCTAATTCTTTAAATTCTGAAATGTGACAGAATATTGACACAAAAAAAGCCCCCACCATTTAAGGCGAGGGTTTTTTCTCTAGATAGTATCTAGATTTTTATAATTTATTTTCATTCAATTTACGCTGCAAGGCTTTTACCATAGCTGAATTCGTGCGACTTACAGCGCCGGTAACAGGTGTACCTAAATATCTCTGCAGCGCTTTAATCGTATTTGGTCCAAGTGATCCATCTACATAAGCGCCAACGCGCCCCTGGAGGGCTCTGACTACCATGGAGCCGTCTTTTCCAAATCTAACTGACGGAATATTATTAGTAACTGCATGCCGCGACTGACCACCGATTAATCCGGTAACGTCAGTACCTAGAACTTGCTGAAGACGTTTAGTTGTTGCTGGTCCCCATGCGCCGTCTACAGCTATTTTAGTAACGTTCTGAGGTGGCTTATTACCGTCTCGAATAATACCTATCAGCTGCAGGTTCTGTTCAGCTGTGCCTTTATATCCTTTGATACCCAATTCTTCCGCACGTCTCTTGCGTGCTTCGAACGAGCCATCTTCTCCGATACTCTCCAAGTATTTCTGAATTGAGTTACCATGATAAGCTGGAGATTTCTTCTCTTCTTCCGTTGCTTTTTCTTCTTTTTTTCCTGGAATGTTTATTACTTGCCCAATTCGCAGAGTACGCGAGTCTACTTTGGGATTAGCGTGTTCCAGGTCGATGACATTGAACTCTCGACCTTTCGCAATGGACCAGAACGTATCACCTTCCTGGACTTTATAAGTACAGCCGATATTTTCCTTCACTGGCAGTTTAGGTTTTTCTGCTAACACTTCTTCATAATCGAATTCACAACACGACTTCCAGTAATAGTCCGGGTACTCATTGTGGGATCTCACGCGATTGATTTGTGGATATTCTTTCTTCAGTCGTGCAACTAATAATCTCAACGACTCTTTCTGTTCATCTGTTGGTTCTTCATAACGGAAATCTCCAGTCAAACAGATACCTACCGAGAAGTTATTGGAGTTTCCGACATGATAAGTTCTCCAGTTGATCGGATTACAGAACTTAATCGTCCCATCCGGTTCGATAACATAAGAGTAGCCGATTGATGGCCATCCATTGGCATTAACGTGATATCTAGCAAAGCCTTCTGCGTTGGACCCCGATAAGCCCTGTCTAGTTAATGAGTGGTGAATAGCTATTTCTGTCTTGCCTTTCATATCTAATACTGGGAACTTCTTCCAAGCATGACGAACGACTTTGTTTCTATAGTCAACAAACTTTGGTAAATCTAAAAACAATCCATGTACTTTACTCATTTTGTTATCCTCCTACTTTCAAATTGTCATATAAACCGCTACTTGCAAGGCCAGATATAACACCGGCCAGGACATATTGAGACACTTCATACCCAAATCCAAATGCGATAGCCAGTCCACAAACAAATCCGATGCTTACAGCAATAGCTGGCATAAATTTAATATCGATGAGATCCATTCTTTTTATCACTTCGACAAGTCCGCTGATCAAAGGCACCAGCAAGCCTGCCACCATTACGACATTACTCATTAATTCTTGCATTATTTATCCTCCTTAAGGATTGCAATTTGCTCTTTTAGATTGGCTATTTCCTGTTTTAGTTTTGCGATGATCTCTTTCAAGTTGGCGATAATGCCTTTCGATTTCTCGTTTTCTTCTTCCAACTCTTTTGTGTAGACCTCGTACTCATTGATTTTCCGATAGTGTTCATCCTTGAATGCAGCAAATTCTTGTTTGACCTGCTTCAACTCATCCCTGAATCCTGATACCTGTTCTTTATACTCAGCCAGGATTATCGACATGTTTTTTACATACATACCTTCTGTGTTTACATCTGCTTCTACTTGTTTTCCTTTTAACTGGTATTCCGTCTGCTTCTTTGTTCCAAAATAAGTTAATAGTGCCGTAATGACACTGGCTATAATCGTTTCGTTCATGCCCACTCCTTTCTCTTGTATACAAAAAGAGAGCAGCATCAGCTACTCTCTCGCTTTCATTTCGTTTTCAGTTAGTTCGCAGTATGGGTCAACTAAATTCTAAATTTAAACACATAGTCAGGACCTGAATTAGTA
Organism: Alkalibacterium putridalgicola; assembly: GCF_900109825.1. GTDB lineage: Bacteria > Bacillota > Bacilli > Lactobacillales > Carnobacteriaceae_A > Alkalibacterium > Alkalibacterium putridalgicola. The sequence continues at coordinate 17,598 of NZ_FOBL01000005.1, forward strand.
AATCCACTAACAAAAGCAGACGCGCCATCAATTACAGTAGATTGAGACTCTATTTGTACATCTTTATTGATAACAAAGTCTTTCGCTACTCTATAAGTCTCTGATTGGTAATCTAATGATATTTTATATGTGTGCATATGGGAGAAACCAGCAGACACATACAGGAAACTATCATAATCAGTACCTTGGGGACGTGCATATTCTCTACCTGACAAATCACCTGCGAACGTATTAAGGAGTGTCGTGTTACCAGTATAAGAACCGTCCACTTTTTCGAGTTTTATTTTATAAACCGTCATTTTGGCATCTGTGTTCTGTCCGTCATATCCGATATAGTAAACAATCTCGTCATTCTCACCAAAACACATTGAACCTTCAAGGCCGTCAATATCTAAACCCGTCAAAAATAACTCTTGACACTCTGGGTCTGCTTTAAGCAGTGTGCTTTTATCTTTCGCACCTTCATATAAATAAAAGGATTGCGTGCCGGGGTCATAAGTGACAAGGTTTCCGTTGGAGTAACTAACACTGTTGGCGTGACCTAAATCATGATGTTTAATACCCAAATCAGCATAGGTGTTTTTATCCATTATGCGAATCTCCGCCGTCTCGCCCTCGGTGTCCGCCCCTAAGAAATACCAGATTTCATTGTCTACCATACAGGCGTCCTGACTTGTTCTGAAAGGCTTGTCTATCTCTTTAAATTTTGGATAAATAACCTCGTCTGGACTTATAATTTGTCGCACGTTGTCAGACAAATGTTTCGCTGTGACACTTTTATTTCTTATGCTGTTACCGTCAACAAAAAGGTGTTCCAAAATCTCAAGCGAACTGTCAACATCTATATCGGTAGGTGTTGACAGTAATCTATCATCATCATAACGCAGCATTATTCTGACGAAATAATCGTCTTGCAATGTGATTGCCTCTTTGTGAAACCCACCGAACTCTATTACGGAAGGAGAACTAACAAAACTACTTAAATCTGCGTTATCATATAAAGCTAAGATGAATGAAACATTTGAATCGCCTTCAGTTGAAAAAGACGTGCCTTTTCTAAATAATAGTGGTGTGTCATTCCGTAGTCGATTATTTCTGGTATTACTAGTACCTGCGTCTGTTGACAAACCACCTATAACAAAGTCTTTAAAAACATCTGTCGGGCTGATTAAATCACGTGTCCTGACTTGACTAGGAGACAGATTGACACCTGTTACATTTTCGGTTTCTAGCTGTAATGATTTAATTACATATATCGCTTGGTTCACATCGAGGTCGTCGACACTATTTAATGTGCGATCGTCTAAATAATGTATGAGTATACGAACATACTCATTTTCTTTCGCGGTATAAACACCACCTTTAAAAGATTTGTCCTTGGGAGAATACACAAAATCTGAAATGTCTTCGCTTGAATATATAAGAATAATAGAATCATATAAACCGTTAGAGTTGAAATATATTCTGTCGCCTTTGTTCAAAAGTGTTGGCATTATAGTTCTCATTCTATTATCCTTGTTTTGGTTCGTTCCATTATCTGAGTTCATACCACCTATTTCAAAATCCATGAATTCGGTAACCGTAACTGTTTTATTAGGCGTGATTTTTTGCGGGGTAATCGCCCCGTCCACAACGTTATCCTCGATAACTGAATCAACGCCAACGACAGCTGTATTTCCGCCTGTGATTTGCTCTCGCAAATCTTGCGCAGCCATGCCCCATGTGATTTGACCTGCGCCGTTTTTGTCAACTTTGGTCGCTATAGTTTGTGCCAACTGCGCGGTAACTTGCTGGTGTTCATCGTCCAATCTTGCCTTTAAATTCGGTTTCCCATTTCGTGCAGCGGTTATTTCCGGTGCTGAAATAACGTCCTTTCCAGTGGTATCATCAAGCATTTGCTGGAATTGAGTTTCAACATCTGCTTGTCGGTTTCCGGTAGTTTTTATACCTTCAGATATATCATCCCTCATTTTTCGCATTTCTGGTTCTCTCTTTATATTCTCGGATATACTATTAATCTTATTTCTATATTCGTTTGTTTCAGTCATTCAATCACTCCTCTGTCGTTCCTGTTGGTCCTGCAGGTTCTTCTGGTTCAAGCGCTTCAACTCGAACAGTTAAATCTTCAATCAGCGCCGTTAAATCAATTATGTTTTGTTTTGCTGTTTCCATATCTCCATTCAGCACATCCGCGTTAACTTCTTCCGTAATCGTCAATAAATCAATCTTAACTTTATCTGCCATAGGCATTAGACCGCTATACGTAGACGTTGCTAAGCCGTATGAAGGAATACCTTCCACTACGTCGTTTAGAGCAACGATTGCTTCGTTAAGATTATTTATTGACTCATTTAATCCCGGCAAGTCAGCTTCACCCACTTGAACATTGATTGTGTCAACAACGTTATTAATATTCCCTACAGCATCATTTAAGGCGCTGATCGTCTTAGATTGACGGTCAAGCATGTTTTGCAGTTCTACTATCCTTTTAGACTGCATGTTTGTTTCTTTTTGATAGTCAGACAGTGTTTTGAATTTGTCTCCAATAACAACGTTAGAATTTTCCGGCTCGTTAATGTCAAAGTTTTTTTCAATTATACGTAGTTTTTCATCAATTCCCATTAACGGATTAATGGTTGGATATCCATTGCCTACTTTGAGTGAATGAATATCAATTCCGATCAAAGAAAGATCCAGCGCTTCTAAAGTGAACTTGTTAAGTATTAACTTCTGATTGTTTAAATAATCCCATCCTGCATTATATAGATTTTCTGGAAGAGTAATGTCATCCCAAACGACCGGCTTCCCTCTATATCCGAAAGTCTTTATTAATTCAGGGTGATCAATATACCTAATTCCATTATTCACTTCCTCTATCGTCAAACGTGCCTGGCTGGCATCGGTTGCCTCTTGATCCTCTGACTTTATACGTTCGCCCAGAGGGGTAATCCGTGAAACAATTTCAGTGGCATCCACCTCTTTTGACATAGTGATTAAGTTTTTAGACAGCTCTATAGTCGTATCAACGTCTTCCCCGATTCGCTCCAGGTAATCTAAGTAACGTACGCCGTTTTCTTTACGAATCCTGAATTCTCCGCCTAATCTGTCCAGTAACTTATCTTTTAATTCTTCATACGTTGTTTTCTCATCAGAAAGATACACATACATATTGTTTGTTGAATTCGTGACTTCTACTATTCCTGGTTCAAACTGTTTGTAATCTTCAACTTGAGAATTAAAGTGTTCAAGTATGGTTATGAGTAATTCTTCAGGTGTCCCTCTGAACTCTAACTGACGAGACGGGGCGTCGTGGAAAAAACCCATTTCACTTTCACACATATAAGTTTTAGAGACGACCCCATCAGTATCCATTTCTTCTATAGGCGCTAATACCCTGCCTTCAAATTCGTATTCGTCGTTCACGTTATTATATACTTTGATTAGCGTTTTAAGTGGCATTGGGATTCCATAACCTGGATTCTCAACAGTCATTGTGAACTGAAAAGTATCTATACCGTTGATCGCTAACTTGCCCGATCCATCTATCTTTAAATCACTGACATAAGCGTCATTTATCAATACATTTCTGCTGTTCGGTCCATCTTCGTATAACGTTACTTCATACATTAAAGAACCTCCTTATGCCACTCAAATGAGATCGATCCATTACCTTCAACAGTAAGAGTGGTCTCCCCTGTGGCCAAAGTTAACTGGTAACTCTCACTTGTTCCTTCAGGGGCCATAAAAGTACGCTGACCTTTAGTAATGGACATTTGACTGCTGGCTGTGATTTCTGGCCTGACAGTAGCTGATCCATTATTTACGAGTGTAATTGTTTTGCTCCCGCTGATATCGAAAGATGTCTCCTGGTAAATATCCAGAATTGTGTAATCATCCCAATAAGGACTTCCCTCTGGCTTTTCTTTTCGCATGAATGGATAAGCTACAAAACTGACGGTAATGATCCCATCGGTCCAATTCTCATCAATGTCGGTCTCGTTTTCCACTTCTGCCATAAAGTAGTAACCGGGAATCCCTTCATCGATGAGCGGCTTGCGTCCGTCTGAGTTCATCAGCCAGTCAACGACTTCTATCATTTTATAACTTAGGTTAACCTTGCTTTTTTCAAGTACATTGAATGAATAGGTCAACAGTCTATTTCTGTACGTTTCTGATCCATACAATCGGGAGAAATCATGTTCCGTATTGCTGTATGTGGGTTTTCGCTTCTTTTTCTCTTTGGAGGGTCTGCCTATGATTCGGTCAGGCGTGATGGTTAACCCTAGGTCTTTATATGAATGCTTTCCGTTAAACTCTATTCCGATCATAAATTAAGATCCCTTTCTTGAAATTTAACTTTCCGTCCATTCTCTACATCTAAAGGATCCCGTATCCCTCGTGCAATGACTTTTCCATCCAACGTGACATTAACAACAACTGGCCTATCTCCAAGGCTTCTTATCTCATTCAAAATGCCATGCAGCATCTGTTTGATCTCTTGTAAGTCAAATCCACTGGCTTGAGCAATGCCGGCTCCTATGCCACCTAACGTCTCTTTATTCAAGGGTAAAACAGCTTCTCTTCCAGCTTCTCCACCGACCATGACGTTATTACCATTCGTGCCGAAGGCTGTTGCTTTCTCTAAAATACCGCCTTTAGCGAACCATTCCACACCGATCTTAGGCACGCCTTCTTTAAGCCAATTGATCGGATTAGCTGACCCTTTGACAGTGAATCGCGGCATTTTCAACTTAGGTAGCTTCCATGAAAAGTTGAAAAAGCCTTTAATTTTATCAATCATAGTTTTCACAACGTTTTTCGCTGCAGTGATTGGACGAGTGATTGCTGATTTAATGGAGTTGAAAACTCTAGTGACAGTTGATTTCAAAATATTTACTGAATTTGTCGCTCCACTTTTCAACCCATTAATGATTCTCAAAACAGCGTTTTTAGCCATATTCCATGCATTGGAGAAACTTGATAGGCCTGTTTTTGCTCCATTAACAATGTTTTTGAAAAAGCCTTTGATACTTGCTATTCCATTTTTTGCAAAAGATTTAATGCCGCCGAGCAATTTGCCCATCATGATCAGATTCCAGAGGTTCCAGGCAAATTCAACGGCTCCTTTTAGAAGCTGTTTGACACCTGCCCACATGGTTGACCAGTCTCCGGTAAAGATACCAGAAAAAATTTTCAAGGCTCCCATAATGATATTTAGTGCTCCTTGGATCACACCTTTTATGTTCCCCCATACCGATTCAACTAAATACCGGATGACCGGAAGGAAAAATTGGAATGTATTAACTACAATAGTAGCCAGATTTTTGACAGCTGAAATAATTTGGTCACCATTTTGATTCCAAAAAGCAGTTAACTGAGAGATGATCTCTTTAGCAAAAGAAATGGCATCCTGCAAAATTGGCATAGCGATTTCTTTGATAAGGTTAAACATGCGAACAAAGTTCTCGCCCAGATTACCTTCACCACTAAATATGCCGGTATAAAAGTCCACAAGTGCTTGTAAATAACCTTTCAAAGTATCCCAGATCGCGCTATTCGTAATATTTTGTTTGATTGTATCAAAGTTATTAATGAAGTCTTGGAATTTATCAATAACCAATTGAATAGCTTCCTGAATCATTTGCCAGGCTTCCGTCTGTTTGATTTGTTCAATGAATCCACCAAACCAAGTTTGAGCTACTTGCACTTTTTCGCCTGCAATGACTAGCCACTCAGAAACCTTAGTCAGTCCAGCAACTACAGGAGCTAGTATAGGGCCGCCTATGATAGCGATAAAATCCTGCCAGGCTTGTTTCATATTAGCAAGTTGGTTTGTATATTGGTCTGCTTCTTCAGCTGCCATTCCTGTAACATTAGCTTGTTCTTGGAAATTTTTAGCAAACTCTAATCGTGCATATTGCTTCTGAGCTTCTGTGGCGTCATCCCATGCAATTCCCAGCTTCTCGGTTGCAAACTTGCCTATTTCACTTTCAGTAGTAGTTACTCCAATTGCGTCTCCCGCTTCGGTATTGCCTCGTATAAAAGAAAGCAGAGAGCTTGTAGCATCTTCTAATTCTATATCCATAGCAGCTGCCGCGTCTGCTGCAACAAGTATGCCACTCTCACTCATTTTCATTGCTTTGTTTGCATCGATTCCGATACCTTTAAATTGAAGTTGCATGCTTGTCAATCCTGGTTTAATACGGTTAGGTAAAGCACCGATTTTCTTTGCAATATCATCAATAGTTTTTTGACCCGAACCACTTAACTCACCAAATACTTGTTCGAATTGCGCTTGCATTGCTTGAGCGTTTGCAGCCGCTTGAACATTCAAAGCCCCAAAGTCAATCAGTTTCTTTGCTACAAATAGACCACCAATAACTGCAGCTGCTTTTTTAAAGAAGCCGGCTATTTTACCACTAGACTTTTTGGCTTTTCCTGTAGTCTCATCAATACCTTCATTCGCTTCATCATTATTTAAACCAATTGTTCCAAATAATTTGAATATTTCACCCATGTATTATGTTTCACCGCCTTTTTTTATCGGCTTGATATATCGCATATTACTTTCAATGATTTGTTTTTCTTCTTCCTCAGATAATTTCTGCATTTTGTTATTTTTAATTTTTCTATAATGCTTTTTCTTGAAAGCAGGAAAGTCATCTTCGATTTGTTTGTTTAACCATATTTCCCATAACTGATCTTCATTTTGTTGATCGTATAACTGCAAAATAAAATCCGCTAAGCCTTCAAGAGTATATGTACTCATGAGTCTCAACGGATCTGCATATCTTTTAAATAGTAAGTCTTTTAACTTAAACTCACCGTCATTTTTTATAGTAACGATGCGATAGATGAGAAAAAATCTTTCAGTTCCTCTTTCTTAAAAAAAGCAATAAGTAATGCGGTGTATTCTTTCAAACCCAATTCTTGAATGTCTTTCACTCTTTTTCCAGTTAAATCAGCAAAAAGAGAATTGATATCAGTTTTAATCTTGCCGATATTTAACAATGTTTTTTGAAGTAAGCCAGCCATCGCTTCCATGCCGCGTTTTTCTGCTTCAGCTTCTTGTTTAGCAAGTTCTGCTTTCGTCGGTTCTTTCTTTTTATGGTCCATTGGTACGACTTTGCCAGATTCAGCATTCTCTTCGAATATCTTTACAAAATCATCTTTGATGTCTAATTTCCCGATAATAGGAAGAAGAGTGAATAAATCATCACCCTTCAACTCTCTCATTTCTAGTGTCATCTATGTTCCTCCTCTTAGCTTGCTGCTACTGTTGGATATAAAATCTTCCATGGGTATTCGTCTGCTTCTAACTGTTCTTGAGAAGCATGCGCTTCATATACTTGTTCAACTACCGCTTCTCCGTCGTCTTCGGTGCCCAGTTCGAGTCCGTTTGTGCAGAAAGCATTGTCTAAAATCGCAATGACCGGATCATCTGACCCTGATAGTTTGCCGACGACTGCTATGTTATCGATATAATCAGCATCTTCCACAAAGCGTTTCGTTCTAATGATTTTATATCCGGATGGCGCTTCTTCAGCAGTGGCATCAACCATCGATCCGTTCAGAGATTGTCTGATCGTTTCTGCTGTAAGTTCTTTCATGTTAGCTGTGACGGTAGCATTAGCCGACGCCAGCAACTTGTTACCTTTTACTTTCATGTGCGTCGTTCCGTCAACTTCAACATCCCGGTAAGCTTGTTCAATCGTAAGTGTGACCCCGCCTGATGTAGCTCCGTGTAATGTCCCTGTGAAGCCTGTTTCAGCTGCGAATGTGACGCCTGTATAAACTGTAGCCGCATTAATAATGTAGCTCTCGGACGTTTTTTGAGTGTACCCTGTTTTCTTTAATCCCATTTACCTTGTCCTCCAATCTGTTTTGCAGTAAAACTGCATGTTTCGTCTTTTAATTAAGTCATCCCCGGTCGGAATCTTAGTCGAACGTAAAAAGTTAAAGCGGATGAACAGTTCCTCTGTCAGCTTATGGTTATCTTTAAAGTGAGCTTTCAATGCTTCTTCCACCTGGAACACATCATAATAACTTGCGTTATTGTCGAATATGTCCACATCGATATAAAATCCTTCCACATTGCGCTCCAACGATTCCGAATCGAAGTCGAAGGTTACATAAGGATAACTGACGGTACTTCTTCTGTTCCGTTCGTGATAGGACTCTGGAACGACGGTTCTAAATTGATTTGTGAGTTCTGTTAAGAATTCAATCATTCAATCACTTCCCTTTAAAAGATGCGCCATATTCGTTACCGACGATCTTCTTGATATTACCTTTATTGCGTCTGAATGCTGGTCGTAAGAACGGTTGAGGTTCTAATCCATAAGTAAAGAAATACTCTCCCGACGGATCACGATAGACCCATCCACCCTTGCGGCCATTTCCGTTCTCAGCAAACTCACCGGTACCAAATTCATTGTAAATCGCATGCATATGTGGAGAACCTACCTGACCGATTAAGTTGCCATCTTGTTCTGTTATCTTATGGTCTATCTTATCTCTTAACTCCCCTGATCCAGTACGCGCCAGCGACTTCGCCTGACCTTCAACCATCAACAGTATCGATTCCATCGCTGCTTCATTCGTCTGTGCCATCAGCTTCTTCACTTTCTTTGAGTTGTCTTCGAATTTGAAGTTATTAGCCATTTACAAGCACTCCATTGTATTTAAGATAGACTTCATTATGATGCCCTTGACCGACTGGATCATCAGCATACGTCACGGAATAAGAACGGCCATTGGCTTCAGTCACACGCATGTCATCTGTGATGCCTTCGGTAAACTCTGGAATGATCAGCATGTGAGTAGACTGTTCTGTCACGGCATTCTGGACGTTATTCTGGTCTGTTCCGGTCGCTAAGTCGATATAGCCCTCAACGGTCTTGTAAATCGTCCAATCTTCCTTAAATCCGCCGATACCATCATCAATCTGCGCCTTCTTCTCGATGACAAAGAGTTTCATCACTAGCCCCACCTCATCTTTTCATACTTTTTCAAGAATGATAGAAGTGCAGCTGGGAACCCCTCCGTGTTCTCATTCGCATTCACGTCGTAGTAGGTCGTGCTCATTCGACTAATCGTCTGAGACTTGATCCCTACCTTCCCGGCCATCTTTTTATCGTACTCAATCATCTTCTTGACGCCTCGTTTGATGTCAGCTGGATAAGATACCAATGTCAGCATCATACGGCTGTTTATTTCATCGATAAACGGTACACCAGCGACTTTTATTGTATCCGTGAGTATTTCATCAACGATATACACACCGTTGTTATACGCTGAATAATTGACCTCTACGGTGTCGCCCACTCTCAAGCCTCTAATCGGTCCTTTGATATGAATCACATTAGGCTCTTCTAGTGTTACGCCCTCGAATCGGACTGCAGTATTCTGAAAGGTATTGTTTGTTAGCTGCCGGATACTCTCTTCAAAGGCATCCAGATCATCTTGAGTTATGTTTGAATCGATAAGTTTTGCCTCATCCAGTGAAATAATCATCTGTTCACCTCTTTCCAAAGAAAAAAGGGGAGTAATGACTACTCCCCTAATAATGCAATTAGCTCATCTTTTTTGATATTTGCTTTGTATTCAAGACCTTTTTCATCAGCAAGCTCCTTCAACTCATCTACTTTCATAGACTCATAGTCTGATGACTCTTGCTTTTCGTCTTCTTGAGCATCTTGAATTTCGATCTCTTTAAATCCCATTGCCAAGTATTTCTTGATTTTTACATCGTTATCTGTTTTCTTGATAACGTTGTCTAATTTGAATGTACGCATCAGTTATCCTCCTCTTATGCTACGGGTTTAGTGTTGGCATAAATAGATTTCAGTTTGCTTGCTGGTACCCATAGATCGTGGTATTTGCGGTAGTCCACTTTCCAAGCATCTGCTTTTTGGTTCGTGTCTGGTGAGAACGTGCGAACCTTGTCTGTTTTAGAAACCGCAATAGGTGCGTCTTTCGTAGCGATCAACCAGTTGATGTCCAATGCGCCTGAAGCAACCTTGAATCCACCGGCTTCTTGTCCTGCAGTCGTACCATCCAGGAACTCGAACGCTGTTTTCAATAATTTTGATGGTGCTTTGACGATCGGGTTGCCGTTGAACGACTGCACTTCTACAGACAGCGCACCTTTTGCAAGCATTGCTTTAGAAATGAAATCTTTACCTGCTTTACCTAACATACCGGCCATGATCGGATTCATAGTGATGACGACGTCTTTTGCGCCGATTTCATCTTCCATGTTGTTCAAATCAGCCAGGATCTCATCCAAAATGTTGCTTGCTGTAATAGCGATTGAGCGGGTCTGTTCAGCATTGATTGCCAATGTTGCCAGTTTAGAATAACGGTATGCGTCGATTTCAGGAACAACCTGCACACGTTGGAATTCACCCATGACTGTGCCTGCAGTTGCGACAAAGTTGGTTTCATCCACATCCATTGCATCGATTGAGAAGGTACGACCACGGTCTTGAGTAAGAGAGTATGTTTTCCATTCCAGTGTGACGTCTCCACCGACAAAACCGTTCGCACGATCGTAGTCAGCCATACCATCCATAAGAATGTTAGGAAGTTTCACTTCATTCCCGCCATTATATTTGATTAAATTGTCGTTTGCTTCCATCCAGCCAGTGGTAGATTGTTGAACTACCTGTTTGTCCAAGGATGGTTGGAAGATTTTTGAATATTCTAGTACGTTTGGCATTTAAATTCCTCTTTTCTAATGTTTTTATTCTGATTTAATTCCTAGAGCTGCTTCAAACTCTTGTGTTGCTGCAAGTGTTGGGTCAGACGGCTTGCCTTTATCCAGCTGATTATCGAGAACTTGATAGCCCGGTGGGTTATCCCCTTTATCATCAGAATTATCAGCTGTAAAGAACGTTGGATTCGCTTCTTTGAGCTCTTTCACCTTGTTATCCAGGTATTTCACATGGCCATTTTCGTCGACTTCCAGCTCTCCAAGTTTAAAGAGCATATAATCAACGTCAGAGACGCCTTCTTTCTGCAGCGCTTCTTTAATCGAGTATGTCTTTTGCGTTTCCAGTCGTTCAGCTTTTAACTGCTCTACCTGTCCCTCATAGTCAGCGATCTTCTTCTGCAAGTCTTCGACGTCTTTATTGTCTTTCTTCAAGTCGTCGACCAGTTTGTTTGCAGCCGTCAGATCATTGTCTGCTTGTTCTTTCTGTTCCTTCAGCTTGTTATAACGTTCATCCAAGTGTTCCTCGCTTGTAAGAAAAAGGTTATTTTCTGGCATGCCGCTTACAATTTTAGACGCTTGTTCTTCCGTCACACCTACTGATAATAAATATGATTTAAAATCCATTTGTCGCTCCTTTCCACCACTACACTTTTTACGCGGTCGTCTCGCATGTGGTCAGCCCGATTACGCACGGCTTCTGCATATTTTTAACACAAAAAATAAGCCTTTTAACGTCATGCTTTAAGGACGATTGTTTTTTACCGTACACGATAAACTTTAAGTATGATCCAGTTCAACGCCTTCACGATCCATCGCTTCACTTCCTACACTCCTTTCTGTTCAGCCCATTCTGTATAGTTTTTATATTCAATGACCTTTTTTGTTTCATTATCTCTGCGTACTGCGGGAGAAATACCATCGACGACGCTTATTGTCGTACACCTGCAGTTTATATCGAGTCCTGGGTTACCGAACAACCTTGGACCATCTGCTTCATAGCCATTAATTTTGAACTTCCCATCAATAGCTACTGTTTGACCATCCAGTTCCTGATGTGAGTGACGTGTCTTCTTATCCAAGGTTGACTGCCACTGCTTTTTTAGCTTGACACCTTTATTCTCAGCCTCTTTGTAAGCTCTCTGCTTAGCTTCTGACTGAACCCGGCCGCCTTCTGTTCGTGCAATCCGTAGTGCCTGCTTATAGTCCGCTTCAGTCAGCTCGCCGACTCGTTTGGCCACTTCAGCGTATCCCTTACCTTTAGTCGCTCCCATCAGAAGTTCGTTAGTAACAGTTTTTGCCAGCTTATTTCTGTGCTCGTATAGACGTTTTGAAAGAGTTGATCCAGCAACCTTTTTATCTACCAATCGCTCGATATAGCTTTCATTCAACATACCAAAGTCTAGCTGCACGTTCTCAGCGCCATCAAGAGCGTAAAACGTACCGTAATACCCTTGTTTGACCTGCTCTTTAACGTGATCACGGATAGCCGGCTGTGTTTGAGCCTCCATGTTCCAGAGGATGTCATCGATCTGTTTGGCTGCTTCGATCTGCCTTTCAGCTTCTAGGCGCTTCGAGAAAGAAAGCATGTCATAGTTTTCTATGTACACTTTGATTTCTCTCTTTAAATCCTTCAGCGCTTTCCGGTAGAACTTAAACAGTTTATTGTCGACCTCGTTATACGTCCGGGAACTTAAAAGTTCCAGTTCCTTATGCCACTTGTCCAGCTCCTGCATCGTCTTCACCCTCTACTGGATCCGTATCGTCTTGCAAACCGGATGAATATTCCTGTTCTTCAATAAGCAGTTGCACCTCTTCCCAGTCCAGTTCGAACTGCTCACAGATTAGCTTCAGAACGCTCTCGTCATCCAATCGTGATGCGACGGCCAAGATAGATTCTATAACAACGGCTCGTGTTTCTTCTTTGATTTTCTCGACCTCGACAATGTCCTTCTCGTTGACCATTGTTTCTCTCACAATGTTTACCGTGATGTCATTCGCTTTGTAGGCTGTCTTAAAGCGGCGGTTTATGTCTGCAACAATCATCTCATTGCACCAGGACAGCATGGACCGTAACCGGACCTCAGCTTTGTTGGCTTTCATGTCAAGTAATGCATAACGTGATTTAATAACAACGTTTGTTATGTTACCATCGCCGATCTGAGTTGAATCAAAGCCCATACCGAACTTGTAGATTGCATCTTTGTCGATGTCCAGCTTTGTCTTCCTGGCATCCACAGGTATGTTGACGGTCTTCACCTCCACCCCGCCATCTGACGATGTACTGACGACTTTCTTCGCTTTAACGTTCTGTCTTAGTTTACTTAAGTCATCCCCGCGGAAGCCTTTGACCACGTAGATCGCTTCTGCAAAGTCCTGGAGATTGTTAGATAGAAAAGCTGCCATCAGATCGTAATCATCAATTAAAGCTTTGATTGGTTCCAAATCAGACTTTTCCTGCTTGTTATTGCTTAATCGGTAAAAAGGAACCGATCCATATGAGCGCTTCAAGATGTTCCCTAATCTGTCTGTCGCAATTACATGCGGTCGAGGGTTCATATCTCGGGTGCTGTCGAACTTAAACGATCCATTCTTATCTTCTTTCACATAAAAAGTGACCTGTTTTTCGTCCCATACTTCTGCAAACTCAACAGAAACCACCTTTCCATCTTTCTCAACGTCTTTATTGTAGTAACGGACGATACCTTTTAGGTTGTTTGTCTCGTCATAGACAGGGAACGTGTGCAAGCTATCCGATACCTGGAAACACAAACGGTCATTCGCTATCGTTCTAGCAAACACATATTCTTTCCCTTTGTTTGATGCACCTTCGACTGCTTCCTGCAGGAACAATTGGAAATCATCATCATAATATTCTTCTAAACGCTCTTTAAAAGCCTCATCTTCCACCTCTATAGTGACCGGGTTGGATAATAAGTACTGTACTTTCTGATCAACCAGTTCCGTATGGAATGCATGCGGGATCTTTACGTTAGACGCATTATGATCCTCTCGTAGCACATCGTTGTCATCAAGGTAAAAGATGCGGTTGTTTAAGATGTCGTGCTCATAATCATAGTATTTCTGCCCTGTGCGGGCTTTTTCCTTGCTGGTTGAGTTCTTATCCTCATCAACAGCTTTCGCCAGTGCAGCGGCTACCGTTGCATTATCATCGCTTAATAGTTTCTTATGGTTCACTTTCTCACCCCTCAATATAGCCATTTATTATTCTTCATTTCATCTTCAAGACTGTATCTACATGTATCAATACTATGGTTGTTTTTATCTGGATAAGTCCCTTTTAAATTGCCATGCGCATCTCTTTCTATTTCGTACCTTGAGAACTCCCTGTAAGTGTTCGGGCAGCGTTCAGAATCAATAATTATTTCATTTAGGTCTTGCAAGTACTTAATACCATGCTCGACTGACCCTGGTCCTTTTTTTGCTGGATCAATTCGCAATCCCAAGTCTTCAAATTCCGCTATCGTTCGTGGTTCAGCGCTATCAGCCGTAATCCACCCGTTGACTTTGTTAAACCTTTTAATAGCATCAACTGCAGCGCTGTTTTTCATGCCGGTTTTATGAATCTCAACGAATATATACAGCCTCCCTCTAGCCTTATCTAAATAATTCTCCATATAATGTAACGGATCTGCCGCAAAACCAAAGTCAAGACCACGCCTTATTTTGTCGAATCGTTTAATTTCATCATCGCTGATCCGTCTATTTATAATGTTAGTAAAGACCTCTGCTCCTGTACCGGTTACGATCCCCATGTACTCATGCTCATACTTTTCCGGTTTCGTTTCTTTTAAATGCTCTGCATCACTAATAAACTGCTCACCTAACCATTCTGGTGGAACTGTTAGGTATGTGCTCGAATGTACCAACGTATCGCTTCTATGCCTTTGAGATTCAACCTCGGAATTGACCCAGTTGTTTTGAGATTGAGGTGGGTTGTATGTATAGATGACCTGGATATCATTACCACCTCTGATTAACGTTTGGTTAATATTCCGGATGTCAGCCATACTCGAAAATTCGTCTACTTCTTCATACCAGATGAATTTGGCGTATCCTCGTCTAAATTTACTACCTTTAACCTTCTTAGGGTTGTCAGCTCCTTTAAATACAATCTTTTGACCGGTTGGAATATAGGTTATATTCATTGGACTAATCGAGGCATGCCATAAGTGGGAAACACCTAGCTTGTCTATCGCCCACAACATCTGCTCGTATACAGATTCTCTGAGGGTATCTTTAACCTTTCTCAGGACAACGGCATTGGCATCCGGATCATTCATCATGCCTGTTATAATCTCTACAGAGGCAAATGACGACTTGGTAGAACCACGACCACCTTGCAGCCAGTAATGATCGTATATCTTATTTTTCAAGGAATGATGAACGCTATAAAAAGAAGGTGCGATAATGTCGGTTAGACTGTATCTAGTCGCCAGCATTCTCTTCACCTTCAGGGATATCATCTATTATCTGGACCATACCGACAGCGCCAGATAGTTCTGTTTTATCCGTCCACAGCGCATAGCGCTTGCCTAGCAATTCAGCCGCCTTTATCCGATCTTTTGCGCTCACATCCATATCATCTATTTCCTGGAATCCTTCTCCCATACCTCGTAACACTTGTTCTTGTTGTTCGCCACGCATTATCGAG
This sequence comes from Alkalibacterium putridalgicola, assembly GCF_900109825.1. Classification (GTDB taxonomy): domain Bacteria; phylum Bacillota; class Bacilli; order Lactobacillales; family Carnobacteriaceae_A; genus Alkalibacterium; species Alkalibacterium putridalgicola. The sequence goes on from NZ_FOBL01000005.1 coordinate 32,987, forward strand.
GTTAAATATTTCATTATTTCATCTTGCTTAGCTATTTGCTTATCTTCTAACTCTTTCAATCGACTATCTATATAAGTTTTTATGTTAGGTTTTGTTAAGTTTTCATTTCCTATGAATCGTGCTGTCTTCTTACTATATCCAGCCTTCTTAGCCGCTTCAGTCGCATTTCCGCAGATGATGTACTCATCAGCAAAGCGTTGCTGTTTAACTGTCAGTTTTGCCATTTTCCAACACCTTTCTTTTATGTATAAAAAAAGACCCATAAAAAGGGTCTTTTTCATTAAAGATTTAGATTGTTTAATGCGTCCAGATTTTTATTTCGATTTTCCTTTCGTTGATCAGGACTATCGACTTCTTCAGCTATCACTTCAACTAAATGTCTGGCATCAATACGGTGTAATCGCCCTTCTAACTGAAGATCTATTCTTTCATTTGTTATCAAACTTGGAGCGTTCAGAACCGCTTCCTCAGAATCGCTAGCTATTACATCTTTCACAATCCTTTTGTTTCCGTTAGATAAACAATAAGTCACATTAAAATATTTATCTACCATTATATCCCTCCTCCTGCTTATGATAATTTCATAGTACCAAAGACGAGAGGACAAAACACTGAAAAAACTATGTAAAAAAAGAGCCACCCAGTCGGATAGCTCTTCGATCTGATTAGTTGTAAAAGAAGGACAAGGTAAGGAGGCAACCTCTCACTTTCTACAATTAACCACACTACCATAATAATTCTTTTAACAGTCTATGGACAATCATTCCTCCTTCTGCTCTCGCTCATCACTCTCCCATTCATCAATAAGCCACTTATGATTGTTCACCCACACTTTCTCGACTATCAGCCGCCCATAATCATATGCTTCTGCAAATTCTAACTGGGCTTTTTCAAGTTCTCTATAGAATGTACTTTCACTCATGGATAAATCCATATATATATTGATGTCACTTTTTCTTCTTTTACTTATGTACCGATCATGAAGTAGTTGCCGGCTATAAGCATCTAATTTGTTCAAGGCCCTGCCAATCTTCCATAACTCTTGTTCAGCAGTTACTTTTCTCGTCACTGCATTACCAACATTATCGCTCTTGCCACTTCCTGGAGATTTCAGTTCTAATGAGTAGGTAGCGGTTATTCTAGGAGTGAATTCTTCATCCGCTATCCTAGCCATTGAACGATAATATGACAGCAATCGATGTACCTTTTTCTTTGTCTGTTCCTTGTCAATTTCTGGAAACATTACGCCACTCCTTATGTTATAATTTAAGTGGGTTGACACGTTGCGGGAGTGACGTGTCTTTTTTACTTTATATTAAGGCCCGCTTGTCTCATCGGGCCTTAATCAAAAGGGAGGTCATCATCTGATATGTCGATACTGTCTTTGTTATTTTCGAATTAATCTTCATCATAATTCTGATAACCGTTATTACCCTTATTTTCACTCTGTGAGCTATTTTTGTTATTCGATGTATGATTACCTTCCGGAGCGTTTGAACCATGCTCATTTGTTTTCTTTGGTTCTAAGAACTTAACGTTTTCAGCTACCACTTCGGTCACATAGACTCTCTTTCCATCATTTCCGTCATAGTTCCTGGTTTGAATACGTCCTGTGACGCCTATCAATGATCCCTTTCTTGTATAATTTGATAAGGCTTCAGCAGTTTTCTTCCAAACTACGCAGTTTATGAAGTCTGTTTCTCTTTCTCCTTGTGCATTGGTGTATGGTCTCTCTGCAGCTATTGTGAACGATGCGACAGCTATGCCGCTGCCTGTAAATCTCAATGTTGCATCGGCAGTTAATCTACCGACTAAAACTACTGTGTTTATCATAAGTTTCCCCTAACTTTAAATATTCTATTTTGTTATAAACTGTTTTCCTAGATATATTTAACTTTTTTGATATATATGTTGCCTTGCGTCCTTCTTCTACCAACTTTTTAAGTTCTGCGTCCACATCTACATAAGAGGGATGATTCTTTTTGTTTTTTAATCGCTGTTTCATCAATCCTGACATTTTATTTCTAGTTTCTTTTGATCTCCTGCTGCCAAGATGGTGATAGATTGTGTGCTCCCCTCTATCTAGAACCTTTAGATTAGCTACCCTATTGTCGTGCTTAATTTCGTTTTTGTGGTGTACAACTTCAGTTTCATTTAAGAACCTGCCCAGGTAACTTTCCGCAACTACTCTGTGTTCCATAATATATCCCGCAACATCTGAATTAGGGTGCGCATTAATGCAGAGCAGAACGTACCCGCTTTTGTTCCTTTTTCTGCCTGTAACATTAAACACTCTGTCGCCAATCATCACTGAATACAGTACTTGTTTCTCGGATTTTGCCGGCATTATAATTCTCCCTTCATCGTTCAATCAGTGGTGTTAAACGCATGCCATGTCTGCCATACTTTGCCTTGGGTACCACAAAGCGCTTATCTGTATCAGGGTCTATCAAGTTTTTAAAGTTCACACATGTGATTTCTCTTGTCTTGTCGTCCATAACCAAGGCGCTTACCTCGTAAAACCCGATTATTTTTCCCTCAAATTCACCTTTAGCGTTTAAATAGACTACATGCTCGTTCTTATACCGTGTCACGCCATCAATTTCCACATCTTCTTTCAGCTTACTTTTTAAGTACGGTTCTCTTTTAATAAAGTTTGTAAATGTATCCATGTTGTACTCCTTAACATATGTCATCGATCAGGTTCAGCAACCCATTTTTAGTTGATATCTCAAAATCAACCAAATCTTTTTGATTGACTGACTTCTTTCCGCTGTTCTGTTTCAAATATACCCACGCTGGCCATGGTACTGCATAGAATTTTTTCATTCCAAAACTCACAACGACTAGCGCTCTGGCTCCCAAATGATTGTGGAACGATAAATCTCTTTCCTGTGCTGCATTGATACGATCAAAAGTGATATTAGTCGAGTCCGTGTGTTTCGCTTCAAAAACGATAGATTGACCGGTTTTTAACGTGCCTGTGAAGTCCGGCTGTGCTTTTTTCGTGAACACCGCCTGATATAACCCTTTGGCCCGATTGAGCGCTTTGATTGGCTTGAGTGGTTCCGGCGTCTTCTGGATATGCGCCAGGCCTCTTAAACTGTAATGCGCGCAAGTCACATCGATCAGATGCTCGAACCGTTCTCCATTGCGTTTTGCCTTCAATGCGCTGTAGCTGCGTTTAGTCATTTATTTACCGACCCCTCATTCACTTTTTCATGGTCAAACGGAAGTGGTTTGTACACAACGTGTACATCAAAGCTATACATCCCGTCGTATGCCATATTATCTTCTGCATCAATCTGCACACGTTCTACCTTTTCGCCCTGGAGTATTTTATTTAATTTACTTATGGCTAGAGCCATCAATTCATCTTGGTTATTCATTCGTCTGCTCCTTCCAGTTCCAATTCTAGTATTTCAATCTCTTCTTCAGTGATTTTGGTAAAGCAATTTAGTTTTTCTTTTAACCAAATGTTCAGATTGGGATTATGGATATATAACCATTCTCCAATTCTCACTCGTTTCCAATCCCAACTGTCAAAATGTACGACAATGTGGTCTAAAGTACAGAAGACACTAATATGTCTCTCAAGCCCATATACAAAAAACTCCATGCGATTCTGACTTTCCCACGTGTGATTATGCTTATAGTCAACAACAAGAAAGTCTAATTGGCTGTTTAACCTTTCCAGCAAAGGATCTATTTCGTCGAACATAGAAAGCTGATGCGATTCCATGTCATTCGTCTGCTCCTTCCATTTTCTTAATTAGTAGAGCTGTTTCGTAAGGATAACGACTAGTATTTTCTATCAAATCGTTTTCCATTTCGATTGGATAAGCCGGCAAAGCTGCACTTTTATTTACGTCTTCTTCCCTATACCCCCATCCGAAATCACGATATTTTTTCGGTTTCATTGAGTAAAAATAAACAGTGTTTTCTTCCCTGCATGCCCATTTATATCCTCGTTTGATTAATTCTTTCATAACTTCAAGCTGCTGCTTTTTTGTTTTTGCGCCGTTCAAAACTACTTTAGTGAACTCTTCGCTGTTCATTCCCTATCTTCCTTTCCTGCAACTGCAATCACTCTAGGATAATCAGTGAATGTTCTACCTTGTATCAGCATCCCGACAACATCATGCCGTTTGCTTTCGTTCTCGCCTGGAGAAGTTACCAAAGGAATCGGCCTGCGTTCCTCTTGAAGCATCATTGATAAGTCAATCACTTGCTCAGGAGTTAAGAGTAAACTCACATCTCCTTCTGTGGTATAAAGCGTGACTGTAATATTTTTCATTCCCTATCTTCCTTTCCTACCTGCATGAGACACATGACGCCAACACCGATATACGTTCCAATATATAACCCTAGTACGAGATACATCATTGGATTGCTCCTTCCAGTTCTTCTATCCCCGATCCAATTTGTCTGTTTAATAAGCTTTCAACCAACATATGCGTCCCCCATCCATTTAAAGACCAATACGTCTTAATAGATTCGAATCTGTAGGCAATCGGTCGTTGCTCGCATCCTGATGGTTTCATTCCGAATACAAACATTGCCTTATTTTTATAGCAGACTTTGTAATAGTCATCGCCTTCAAAAACAGCAAATTCCCGTGTCCTGTTAGCTTTAGCAAATGTGATATCAGGATAATTAACTGGTATGCCTTTAAACTCCTGCGGTTCAGAGAAGAGTGACAACTGTTCCATCAGCCATTTGCTCCTTTCGCTTCTCTCATCCTTTGAATCATTGCCTTATATTCCGCTTCCTCTTCAGGTGATACCTTTTCATCTTTCTCTGGTTCATAATCATCTCTCGCCCATTTCGGTAACGATTCGGATCGACTCGTGGATTGACTAGAAAAATTATTCTGTCGTGATTTAGATAATGATTCAGCTTCTGCAGCTTCAACAGTTTTAATATCTTTATTCGCCCAACTTTTCATGATTGCCTTGGCATACGAGTATGGAGCGTTCTTTTCAATTGCTTTTTTTAAAGCCAACATAACCACTTCATTGGATAAATCTTTACACCACATTTCTATATCTTGAGTGATGTGGCTGTTTGCCATTCCAAAATTATCTTGATAAAAACGATGGACGTTGACGTCGGAATGCTCTTCTTCTACTTTAGTTTTATTTACTTTAGTTTCCTTTACTTTACTTTGTGGTTTTCTGTTAGTAGGCTGGGCTGATAACTCTTGCTCAGGTTCGTTTTTACTAGTAGAAACGTCTGACTGTTCGGGTTTCTTGTCGTAGAAACTATTTAAAGTAGGTCTCGTAGGTGCTTTAGCTTTTCTGTTTTTATAAACATCAGCTATATTATCAACAAAGTGTTGACACCAAACGACTTGAGAATTCCACAATTCCCTATCGATTGCATCAAGATCAGCTAGTAAATCCAGTATCTTACCAGCAGATTCATCGTCCTGGTGAGTTTTTGCTAGTAGAAACTGCCAGTGAGAAGAGTTTCTACAGTCATAAACATGACCGTCCGTTGTTGCTAGTAGCTCTAGCAACTTAAACCAGAATGCATAACCATCGTTTCCAAATTTAGATTCCAAAATAAACATCGTTTTTCCGCTATTAGCAATGTGAGGAAAATAATCAACTGTTTGCTTTTTAGGTCTTGCCATTCTTTCACCTCCTAAAAAGGGGAAACCCCCCCCTCTCTTGTTATTTTGGTGTGATCGTTCCCTCTTTGAACAACTCAGTAGATTCTTCATCATTTAGGTCCATAGGTCCATTAATTGTCTCTTGCTCTGACTCGTCATCTTCAATCATCTCTGCCTGCTTCAATTCGCCTTTTTCGTCCATCTCTTGGACTGTTTCGTCAGTTGTAACAGCTTTTTGCATTTCGATAGATAGAATACCCCACTTGGATAACATGTTCTTCAGGACCGTTTTTTGAGCCATTGCGTCATAGTCAGATTTCCACACACCTGTTAGCTGTTCTTTATTCTTTGATTTATTATGTTTGACTCTGTGCATCTCTACTTGCTGCTTCGTCCAGTAAACCGTCTTCTCAAAACCATTGACTAGTCTGAAATACGCCACGTATCCAATAACCTCATCTGATTCTTTTCCTTCTGGATCGAACTCAAATTCTTCTGTCAGTCTGTTCCAAGATTTTAATTCTCCCTCATACACTTCAGTTACATTTAAAGCCATATACTGTCCACTACGTTGAGCCAATTGAATGTAGCCTTTATACCCCAATTGGAATTGAGCAACCTTCTCATTCCCCTTTTTCCAATCTCTGAAAGGTACGATATAGGCATATCCTAAATTTTTATCAATCGGTAAATCGAGCGTTGCAGCTACCATTGCACTCGTTATGATACTCATAGGTTGAGCCTCGGCTAAGTTAGGATCGCCATTAACCATATTGAGTAATGAAGTAGTAAAGCCGCTTGCTTTTTCTTCCAATACTGCCTCAAATCTTTTTTGAACAGCAGGAGAGCTTAATAAAGACTTCAATGTCATTTGCTTAGCATTACTCACCTGGTTATTTCCGTTGGATTTAGATATTTGATTTTTTAAACTTGAATTAGTCGCCATGATTATTTAATCTCCTTTATGGTTAGTTTTTTATAAGATGACACCTTGCTATATTTATCAAACAGTTCAGGCGCTTCTTTTTTAATTCGTTTTGAATCAATTCGCGTACTTTCAATAGGTCTCCAAGTCACAATGTGACGAGGAGCTATTCCTACCTCTGCCTCTTGATCTCCTAGTTGAACTTTGATCATGTTGTCTATCTCTTTAATTGAGGTCTCAACTACTTTCTTTGTTTCTTGTAGTTCTTCTCTCTGATCTAAGAGGTCATCAATATCTTTCTTAAGAGCTATTTCTTTTCCCGGCTCAGATTTTGCATACCGTTCCTTAATGTAGTCTTCGGTTGACTGACTTCCATCAATCGCAGGAGGAATCATTTGTTTAACATTTACTTCCCAAAACTCAACTAATTGTTTCTGGATGATATCGATCAGTTCTTGGTCACGTTCAATCTTCTTCCAGACAAATTTCTGTCCTCCGATCAGAACAGCGATATAAGCATAGTCTCTATCTAGAACATTCATGTAATGCTGCACCTGACAGATATATTGTTCCGGTATCTCTTCTCCTTCCCAGCGATCAGCCAGGTACATAGAAGCTGTTTTACACTCTAGAATGGCATCCTCTCCTACTATATCCCTGTCTATATTTGCCGTTAAGAAGGGATATTCCGAATGTACAAACATTCTATTGGCTCTTCTAACTTTTTTACCCGTGCGTTCTGTAAATTCCTTAGCGACAACTTCTTCCAAAATGTTCCCAAAGTGAGCAGCATCACTTACATCAGAATCGTCAATTTCAACTTGTCCTGTTTTATCGAGCCATAGCTGATAAGGAGAGTTATATTTATTCAGTCCCAAGATGGTAGCGACATCTGATCCACCTATACCTGACCTTCGCTGTTCCAACCAGTCCCTATGCGTCATACTTCGAGTATCAATAGTTTGCATGTTAATCCTCCTAAAATCTGTTATAATGTTGATAGATAGTTTTTCTTAGACACCTTACCAGAGGTGTCTTTTTTTAATAGATTCCTTCATCCCTGCAACGTTCTTCGTAGTAGTCTCTGTCTTCTTTCAATTCCTCAATAACTACATGCGCCTCGTCCAAACGGTTATAAAGCTGATTGACCCATACAAAGCACTCAGCTATTTTAGAATGACCTTCTTTTTCTGCGATTTCTTCCATTTCTCCAATAGTCTGAAGCATTTGTTCATCATGATCATATTCCTTCATCCGCTTTTCTATTTGTTGTTTCATATCATTACCCAACTTTCGTTTCTAGGTCTTCTAATATCATGTTGCGCAAAACGATTTTTTCTCTTTCCATCAGTTTATAATCTCGTTCAATATCTTCTCTTGCCTGCTTGGCTGTTAATCCGTTAGACATGATTCGTTTCCAGTCTTCAAAGGCATGATTAATCAAGACATAGCGCACTTCATTTTTAACGATTCCTATCATCATTCAACACTCCAATCTGCTTTAAACGTGAAGTAAGCTACCATTATTAATGGGATGATGAAGAACTCTCCGCCCCAGCTTGGAGTTAATCCCATCGCTAGACGCTGATTTACTGCATAGTCTCTGGCCAGAATGGTTAATATCAACCCTATAGCGATCAGGGCTATTTCAACTTTTCTTCTTCTCATTGGCTTCCTTCCTCTCTATTTTCTTCAACCCAATTTTTATTCCCTTGATGTAAAACTTCTCGAATGCCCAATCTATTTGCAGATAGGTTTCTAATCCTTCAAGTATGATTTTTGCTTTTTCATCGTCAGTCATGATAGTGTCTCCTTTCACCATTCATTCATAATTTGATGGATGATCTCTTTAGCTTCATCCGCTGGGTACCAACGTTTTCCCCCCGTACGCTTAATCATGATGACTTTCATCCGTGGGTCGTTCAAAATTTCTTCTACGCTGTTGGCTCCCATATCCAGTTTCTTTCTTAAAGTAGCTGCAGAAACAAACCAAAGTTCATTTATTTCCAATAGTGCCTCTCGTGTTTGCCTTCTCACTTCTTCTCTGACTAACTCATCGTCGATTTTTAACATTGCTTGCATTCGATTCACTCCTCAATGTCCATTAAAGCCGTTATTCCTCTGTCTTCTAAAATTTCATGAATGAACAATCGACCTTTCTGCGTCCATTTCGTATTCATTTTTGTGTCTGGTCTACCATCAGAACGCTTGATATTAATTGTTTGAGATTTTGTATATCCGTTATTCATGTGCTCTTTATATAGGATCCACTGGCCGCCTACTTTGTGCTGTATTCTTTCTTCGTGAAGTATCTTATTTAGTTGCTGTGGTGACATGCCATAATCTGCAGCTATTTGACTTGTAGCCAGTAATCCTTTTGATTCAAGTATTGTATCCAGATAACTTATCTTCGGTTCATATTCTGCTATCAACTGCGCTTGCACTTCATTCTGATCAGCAAGGTATTTTAACTGTCGCTGCTCTTCAATCCAGCGCTCTGCTCGTTTGATCGGATCCTCAATCATGTAGCTAGATTGGTTTTGTTCCATTTCGTTGAATCGCTTAACATATAACGCTGTGAATATAGTCCCCTTTTTACCGATCAGCTTGTTTGCGACCATTTCGCATCCTTGTTTGGTTAATAAAAAACACGGTCTTTCTCGATTGTTAGGATCTATATAAGCTGAATCGAGGAAGAAATCGCTGTGGGGAACTTTCCCCTCTGCTAAATAACCAATATATTTCCGAATATCTTTCAAGAGTTCGTTATGTTGCTTTCCGATCATTTCCGCTACTTCTCTTGATTCAATCGTTTGTTTGCTTGTCATTGTCATTAACATTTGTTATTCCCCTCCCATATACTTCTGTCTCTTCCAATGCGGCACTCTCTGCTGTACTGCAGACATCAAAGATAGATTGACTTTCTCAAGGATCGAAACAATGCAGCGTGTTTCAATAAATACTTCATCTAAAAAGTTGAGAGCGTAATCTAATATCTCTTCTTTATCTTGTTCAGTTAACGCTTCGCTATTTTTAGTAAGAAGCAACATAGCTCTGTTCTTTCGTGATTTTCGTTCTTCGGTTTCCAATTTATGGATGATATCCAATGTGTGAGGTGATTGCTGATAGACGTCTGATCTCATCGGCGGGATCACGCTGAAAACTTTGTGTGACATGTCTTGACTGAAAAGAGAATCATCCAAATACGTTGCCATGTCTTCCATCGCTTCTACCGGTGCTGGATCGCCTCGGAAATACCCATTAATAGTTGTCTTTGCTCTAAAGGTACCTTTTGATAGTGTTACTTGCGTCATCCCTTTGCGTTGAATTGCTTCTTTTAATTCTTGATTAATCACTTTGGAACTCATTTTTATCATCCTTTCTTAAATCGTCTAAGCTGACCTCTAAGGCATCTGCTAACTTACATGCCAGGTCAAAACTAGGTTTCTTAATCTTCCCGTTCTTTAGTGCGCTGATCACTGTATTATTGACTCCAGCTTTCTTTGCCAACTGATTTTGATTCCACTCTTTTTCCTTCATCAATTTGTAAACGTTTTTCCACATCATCTAGTATCTCCTTTTCATGTTCGCGCAACATATTGCGACTGATGGTGTTATTTGTTAAGCTATACTTATATAAGTCGACCGATACCAACTGAGCGATTTATATAAATTAAAGTTGAAAGCGAGGTGTTACAGATGCCTTTATCAAACGAACAGAGAGCTCATGATTTGACTATCGCTGCATTATCATTTCTACTAGATTCAAATTCACTTGTTAAAGAAAATGATGATGGTGATTATCACATTGATATTTATAAAGAGTACAAATCGCTATATGAAGATACTTTAAAGTCAATTAATAAAGATTTTTAAACCGGCCAATAGTTTTGCCATCTATCTTTATGTCAATTGGTTTTGGTTTAATCGCTATTCTAGCTAAACCAATAGTTGTGAGGGCGATTAGTGTGATGATCATTTTTTTCATTTTTGGCGTCCTTTCTTCTGACATATTCTCCATAAAAGGAGGTGATTCTATGGCTACACATGTATACGCTAATATAGTCGGCACTTGGGTAGACTTGACTGAAGATGACTCTTGCGTAATGGGGCCGCATTTTACTTCTCCCTATATTTGGTGGGAGGAAAATGCAGAAATTTATAGTCCTATACGCAAAGAACAAGAACATACTTTTTATAACCAAGACTACGTACATGTAAGATACAAAAATATCGATTATCGTTTACAACCCTGTCATATACAAATTGTTCAAAAATGACGCTTTGCAATTTCTTTTATATCTTGGTCGGTGAACTGTAACTCATCGGCCTTTTTTCTATACTGAAACTCAATTTGAACTAAGAGGTCATTCCACTCTCTTTTTGTAAATTGTCTTTGGAAATCTAATAATTTCTTCACTTTTTCTTCCATTTCCATCATTCTCACCTCTTTCCGTATTCGGTTTGTAGATAGTACGTTTAGTTTTCTTATAAGATATATTCAAGGTTAACTTTTGGTATGTTTTGTATCAAAGTTAATTAAAAAAATATCAGGGAATAAATAATCTAACTCTTTTTCATAAAAAATAGCGATTTTTTTTGCAGTCTCCGAACTAGGGTTTCTGTTCCCCGCTTCTAACTTTCTTACCATAACTTCAGATATACCAATCTTTTCAGCTACTTCTTTTTGGGTTAGATTTAATTTATTCCGTTCATTAACTAAGTTATTTCGCTTTTCCATATCAGCACTCCTTTCTACAGGTTTGATACAATTTGTATCTTATAAACACATATTACACGATACATTTTGTATCGTCAAGCATAAAATGATATTTTTTGTATCTTTTTTCTTTTTAGATACTTTTTGTATCGTTTCTTTGTTATCATACCCCTAAGGCGGTGACCATCTTGATAGGTGAAAGATTAAAATCTTTAAGAAAAACAGCTCAACAAACCCAAGAGGATGTAGCTAAATCAATCGGAGTATCTAGAGCAGCGTATTCTCATTTTGAAAACAACAGAAATGAGCCAGACATTGAAATAATAAAAAAATTATCCGATCATTTCCAAGTTTCTACAGATTATATTTTAGGAAGCGATATTCCCTCCTGGGCAACCCAAGAAGATGTTATAGAGATAGAAAAAATTTTAGATGAAAATGCAAAAATGACCTTTGGTGGAGAAGAATTGAACGAGGAAGAAAGGGAGGATGTTCGTCAGGTATTGCGGGCGTCTCTATGGAGGAAACTCCAAAAGAAAAAAGTTCGTGATACTAATGAATGAAAGAATAACTGAACTGTTAGAGGAAATTATGTCAGAGTATAAAACAATGGATCCATTCAAAATAATTGAAATGAAAGGCATCGAACTCGAATACTCACCTTTCAAAAGCGAAAATAGGTCGTTGGGGCTTTATATGAAAAGCTTCGATACTCCTACTATTTATTTGAAAGCGGATTTAGAAGATAGTCCAGAAAAGTATTTTGTTGCGGCTCACGAACTACATCATGCCTTAGAACACGATGAAATCAGTAGCTATTATACTTTAAATTATCTTTCTCGATCTAAGATGGAGCAAGAAGCCAATAAGTTTGCGGCTGTTATGTGTATGAACTTATATATAGAGGAACAAGGGAAGTTGCCAGAAACCACAATCGAATTATTGAATGAATATGGGGTGCCGTTGGAATTGTCGGAAATATTGTTGTAAAAGAAAGGATGAAGATTGATGGGTTTTTTAGATGAGTTAAAAGGTAAAGCTAACGATTTAAAAGATAAAGCTAAAGTTGCATTAGATGAATCTGAAAAAAATAGCAATATAAAAAAGAAAATAAAAAATGAAGAGACGTTAAGTATTGAAGAAAAAGTTTTCTTTGAGAAGTACAACAAACAAACTGTTGAGGCGTTTGTTATCGAAGAAAAGAATAAATTCAGACCTACTAAACGCACAAAACACTTGATTATTGATGACGACTCAAAACAATGGACTACGGTTAAAACATCGAACAAAACATTTAAGTATTCCGAGTTACTTTCTTATGAATTAATCGAAGATGGTGAATCTGTTACTAAAGGCGGCGTGAGCTTAGGTCGTGCAGTTGTGGGTGGAGTACTTTTCAGTGGTGTTGGGATGATCCTTGGGGGACTAACTGGAAAGAAGAAAAGTAAAAATTTTGTTACGGAGATGAAAATAGTTATCTCTGTAAATAATCCTGATAACCCATCTATAATCATACCGTTAGTAAAGAAAAAAATGAAAAAAGACTCAAAAGATTATAAAAAGCTAGCTGAGGATGCGCAAGAAACTTTAAGCTACTTAGATATGATAGCAGCATACGAAGAAGAAAAAATTAGCCCGGACAAAAAGTCAAACGAAAAGAGTGTAGTAGAAGAGTTGAAAGAATATAAGGAATTATTAGATGCCGGTATAATTGATCAAGAAGATTTCGATCGAAAAAAAGCAGAGCTATTATAGTGATGATAAAATTTCGGAGCTATTTTGGTAAGCAGGAGGCCCAATATGCACTTAATTATCAATACACCTAAATTGAACATAGATGATTTGATTTTTTCGGAAGTGACTACCACAAATGATAATCCTTACTTTACAAATGGATCAATCGTTGCAATAGATACTAACATTAAGCCTGACTTCTGGAGTACAGTGCAGGACGGCGATTTCATTACGATTGAGTCCAATGGTCTAACCTCTGAAAAAGAAATGACTGTTCGAGTAACTAAAAACAACGACACTTTCATGCTCAAATCTACTTCTTCCTATTTTGATTTTGAAAAAGAGTTAACTCCCGATGAGTTGGACAGTATAAAAGTCATTGGGAAAGTAGTGTTTAACTTTAATTCTTTTGATAACGATGTGGAGTTGGGGAAGTTAAAGTAAGTTTTATTAATGCATAAGTAATTATAAATGATGTAATTGTCGGAGGTATTGTTGTAAAGAAATGGAACAAATATGAAAGGGAGGCATAAAATGAAAGATTATATTTATCTTGATGAAGATTTGTTAAATTCTACCTTAGCTCAATTAGATAATGGACTAATCAAAAGTTATTTAAATAGTGACGAACAAACAGGTACCTCTTCTGATAAAAGTACAGTAAATCATTCTAAGGGTGTAGATAACTTCCTTCAGCTCGGTGCTAAATACGTCAAAGAAGTAACAGAAGAAACCGGGATGGAGCTGACCAATACTCAAGTTCGTGCTCTAGATTATGTATTAAACGATTATGCTGTTGATGTTTTATTAGAAAAAATAGAAGATTTTGAAAATTATACTAACGAGATATTAGAATCTCAAGAAGGACAGTTGATAAATTTCCAAAGTGACTTTAGTCTTTATGATTTTTCATTAATTAAAGAGATTACTGATGATACTATGATTCAGATATTTTTCGGAGATTCTTCAGAATCTGCTGAGGTACGGGAATTAGAAGATAAAATAAAACCGTATAAGCAACAAGCTAAAAAAAATCCCCAAATTAAAGCAATGGTCAAAGAGATTGAGACACAGATAAAAGAAGTCAAAAAAAAACAATCAGAAGCTGCTGAAGGTTTTAGTGTAGTTAATAAAGCTGCTATTGCAGCAGATAAATTTTTAGGAGAAAGCTTATTCGTTAGAACCGATAGCTCTTTAGCTCTATGTAAGAGAGAATGTTTCAGATTAAATAAAGGACAATTAGCTTTATTAACAGAAACTAGTAGAAAAATTAATGTATTAGGCTTAGTTACTGCAATAAAAACAACAACACATGAAGATCAATTAAAGACTTTTAATACGAGTGATATGAATCAAATCCCTAGTATGTTAACTGATATATTCTTATCAAGTTTCAAGATGTTAGAAATGGGAGATAGAATTATCACTCCAATAGCTATCTTTTTTGAATAGAAGTCCATTTTTCTTCAAAAGTCTTTTTAGAATACTCCAGACTATTATATCCTGATTGAATAACTTTCCTATTATGCTGGGCAAGTCTTTCGTGTTCTTTCACTTTCAAATCAAGCTCATTATTAAACTTTGATTTGCTTTTCAAAAAAAACATCTATATCGCCTCTCTTTCTAAAAATTATTATATCATTAATCCTGAAAAAGACTAGTCCGAAGGGGCTTTTCTTTTACAATTAAAAAGAACATACATTCGCATTTATATATATAAAGTACGAGAAATGGAGTGAAAACTATGTTTATTATTGAAATGACTACTTATGAATCGGATTTTGTTATTAAAAATACGAAACGGACAGGCGCTTATGATATTAGGACTTTTGATATCAATCACGATTTGTCTCTCTTCGTATACTATTTTGATGATTATATCCATTTAAAGTTGCGCCGATACGGCGAAAAGCCAACAACCATTTCCGACTGGGAACTGATTCAGGGTATAAATTTTATTCGCCCTGACTTGAACTTAAACGATGTTGTCGACGTATATTTAGATGAAGAAGACGAACAAGTGCACATCAAACTAATGAAGTTAACCAGCAAAAGAAACGAGTGATTTTATGTCCCGCAAGTTGGTAGCTAGCAAAAAATATAAATACGTCTATAAATATAAAGTTAAATCCGGCTTGAAGTGGTGTTACCGTTACAAATATTATGATGATATGGGAGAACGACATGAATTACCTAGGTTCGGGTTTGATAGTGAAAAGGAAGCTTACAGTGAATTGATTAAAGTGCAGGCTGATCTATTAAATAAAGGGACTCATAGGATGGAATCTGATAAAATCACTGTGGGCGATTGGCTGAATCGGTGGCTAGAAGCATACCAGGACGAATGGGCGAAAACGACTTATAAAACAAGAGCAGGTATGATCAATAACTATGCAATGCCTTACCTGGGTAAAATGAAGCTAACTAAATTAACTGTATCTTCTTATAAGACTAACTTTATTCAGCCGTTATTGAACTCAGAGAATTTAGAAGCTGTCACAGTCGACAAGTACAATAATCTTATGAAGATAGCCCTGAACAAGGCTGTGAAAGATGGCCTAATCAGAAAGAACCCTATATCAGAAGTAAAAGTAAAACTGCCAAAGGCTGAGGAGCAAAAAGCTTATTCATCATCACAACTGCAGCACTCTCTAAATTTGATAAGAGAAAAGGCAGATGACACAGTGTATACCATCTCGCTTCTTCTAGCATACTCAGGTCTACGAATCGGAGAGGCGATCGGTTTGAAAGTGCTGGATATAAACTTTAAATCCAACGAGTTGACTGTTTCCAGAACATGCGATTCAAACGGAGTCCGTCCGCCAAAAACATTGAACTCCTATCGAACGATCGGTATTGAACCATTTGTCATCGACTATATAAGAAAGTATATCGAGAAAACAAAGCACATGAGAAGAAACGGCTTCATCTTTGTTAACTTAAAAAAGGAATGCCCGTTAACATACAGAGCGTTATACAGGCCGTTTGTCGACATCATCGATAGCGACAATGAATTACAAGGCGGACGATTTCACACATTCCGTCATAGTCATGCGACAATCCTACTGCAGAATGGAGCAACGGTTAATGCGGTTGCCAAAAGACTTGGAGATACACCACAAACAATCAGCAAGTATTACGCTCATGTCCTGGAAGAAATGAATAAAGAAATGGTCGTTAGTTTTAGCAGGGCCATGACATAAAAATAGCGGTTTTGGGGACTTTTCTGGGGACTCTCCCAGTTAAAAAGTGCTCAAAACCGCTATGTTATGCTATTTTTATATGTACAGGTAGATTTCTTTCACTACTTTACCTTATTTAAACGTAAATGAGATATTCTATTTGTTTCGACATGTTAAATAATATAAGTAATGAACTGATTTGTCAACTTTTTAACTTATTTTTTATAAGTCAGTTGTGAACATTTTTTTACAGCCGGTTCGCTTGTTCTTCACAAAAAAACCGCTGAAGGAATCGGTCTCCCCTCAACGGTTGATTTCTATAATGTATCACCTGATCTATTACGTCTTGACAGCTCCTTTTGTCACCCCTTCGACGATATAGCGCTGAATGAAAATATACAGCACGATGATCGGCACGATCGCCAGTACAAGCCCCGCCAGTGCCAGTTCCCACTGGACGGTATACTCGCCAAAGAAGTAGTACATCCGAAGCGGGATGGTGCGCATGCCTTCCTGATTGATGACAAGTGAAGGCAGCAGGAAATCATTCCATAAACGTATGGCATTTAGTATGACGACTGTGACTGTGGTCGGCCGCAAGATAGGGAATATCACACGCCAGAAAATTTGAAATGGCGTGCCTCCGTCTAAGTAAGCTGCTTCGTCAAGCGATACTGAGATGGATCGCATCGCACCATAATACAGAAAGATGGACATGCTGGAAGCGAATCCCCAGTTCATGATGATCAGACCGAACCGATTCAGGAAGTTGATTTGACCGAAAATGGAAACCAGTGGGATCATGACCGACTGGAACGGGATCAGCATCGTCAGCGCACAGAAAAAATAGATTCCTGTACTGATTTTTGACTTGTTTCGCGCTAATGCATAAGCAGCCATCGAAGAGAAAATAACGATAATAATGATACTTGATGTTGTTATAAACAATGAGTTTAAAAAACTTCTTCCATATTCCAGTCCCTCGTAGGCTCTGGAATAATTTTCCGGGACAAAGGTTTCCGGGATCCAAATCGTATTCGTGAAAATTTCTGCCCGACTTTTCAGGGAACCAAAGAAGATGATGAAGAACGGATAGATCCAGCTCACCGAAATCAGTAACCCTAGGATAATAACTAGCCATTTGTGTGTTTTTTCCCGTGTCATTATAAATCGACCTCTTTTCTACGCGTTATGAAGACTTGGGTCAAAGAGATCACTGCGACTATGAGAAAAAAGACGACGGCTTTGGATTGAGCATAACCCTGCTGGTATTGAAAGAACGCCGTATTATAGATGTTCATGGCGATCATCTCAGTTGATCCAAAAGGCGCGCCGTTTGTCAGAGCCAAGTTCAAATCGTATATTTTGAAGGCATTGGCCAAAGTCAGGAAAAGACTGACCGTAAATGCCGGGGCAAGCATGGGGAACTTTATAAGCCAGAAAGCCTGCCACTTATTCGCCCCGTCTATCTTGCCGGCTTCGATTAGTTCACCGGGTATATTGGCAAGAAAGGATATATAGATGATCATGATATAACCGCTCATCTGCCATAGGAAAACGATGACAAGCCCCCAGAAACCCGTGGTCGTATCAGCCAGCCAGGCATTGAAGAATGACAAGCCCGTCGCCTCTGCAATTCCGGCAAAGGCCCGGACAAAGATAAACTGCCAGATAAATCCTAAAATGATCCCCCCGATCAAATTAGGCATAAAGAAGATGGTTCTGAAGAACAGACTCACTTTACCGATTTTCTGCGTGACAAGTAAAGCGAGCCCTAAACCGATGACATTGATCAATATAACGGCCACAAAGGCAAAACGAATGGTGAACCATAGACTGTATATGAACTGGTCATCTGACAAAAGTCTAATATAGTTATTCAATCCTATAAACACCGCATTATGCCCATCTGAATTGGTCAGGGATGTGCCTATTCCTAAAATCAGCGGCAGAACGATGACAAAAAATACGACTAGCAGTGAGGGGATAACGAAAGCCCAGTAATACAGGTTTTTCTTTTTTCCCTTCATAATCGATTACCTCATTTCTGAAAAGGCCTGAGAGGTATTCTCTTCAAACGCTTCCCATGATTGCTCTCCATTTAAATAGCTCTGGAATTCCGGATACAGTTCCTGCTGGAACCAGCCACTTGGGTACTGATTATGGACAAATGCGGATGTTTCTCCCGCAAGCATCGCTTCATAAATCTGACGTGATACAGGATCTGAAATATCTTCGGGATCATAGCCTTCTTGAGCTGGAATAAAGGCGAGATCGCCGAGGATCATTTCCTGTCCCTCTTCAGACGTATACATCCAGTCGATAAAGTTCTGCGCTTCTGCAACGACTGCTTCATCCAGATTTCCATTGACTCCGATGTACCAGGGTGAACCGGCTGGAATCTTTCCTTCCGTATCGCTTTCACCATAGACCGGCAGAATACCCAGTTTTTCCTGAGCAAAATCCGGATCGATCTCATTCAAAGTCGGCACGATCCATACACCCTGATGTACCATCGCTACCTGGTCGTTGACAAACAGTTCTTCAACGGAACGACTGTAATCTACGGTCAAGATCGGCTGAACGTTATACTCATTGATCAGATCCGTATATTTCTGCATCTGATCGCCATATTCCCAGGTCAACTCTTCGGCACTGTAGGCATCTAAAATACTGTGATTGAACTCCGGACTGGTGAAGTTGGCTGAAAACTGATTCGCAATATAGTTTTCTCCCCCACTGAAGCCAAATACCTCTTCGATTCCCAGTTCTTCTTTTTGACTGTCCAGCGTCTCGACGGCGTCTACAAAATCATCGTACGATTCTATTGAATCAGGATCGACACCTGCCTGTTCAAACAGTTCTTTATTGTACATCAAGCCGAAGCCTTCAATATTCAAAGGAATCCCCAGCTGCGTCCCATTGATCGTCCCGCCTTCAAGCAAGCCGTCAATGACCGTCCCGGCTACTTCCATCTCTGAGACATCCACGAGTGAATCACTGTACCGTTCGATTTCAGGAAGGCCATTCAGCATCATCAGGGCAGGTTCGTCCCCAGAAGAAAAGCGGGCCTGTAATGCAGCTGATCCTTCACCACTGCCGACAGTCGTGATCATGACATCCGCATTGTTCTCAGACTGTTCATTATACATTTCTGCCAGCTCTTCCAGCTGAGCAGTGATTTCCGGTTTCTGATTGAAGAAGTCAACAGTCACTGCTTCTCCACTGGTGCCGCCTTCGTTTTGTCCGTCTTCAGAAGGAGTTTGACCCCCTTCGTTCCCGCCTGTTCCGCATCCATATAAAGCCAAAGGAACGGCTAGTAAAGAAAACAACATTGATTTTTTCATTCTGCATTCTCCTTTTTATATGTATTCGCTTTCTTAAGAAGAATCATAACATATCTCATGTGTATTGATGAACTATAACGCTTTGTTTACACATATTTCCTTATTTAAGGCCATCTTGTTATACCTATGCTTTCATGATTTTATTGAAAGCGTTTTTTGATCTTCTGTGGTAAAATGAAAAAATAATAATCGTATTTATCATTATTCAGGGGGGCGTCAGAATGTTTAAAATAAAAAGAGCTAGTGATCATCATATTGAACAGATAACGGAACTCGCTCACTTGCTGTGGCCGGATGAACAGCTCACTATTTTAAAAAAGGAAATGAATCATTTTCATCGCGACAGTACCTCGGAACTGTTCATATGCGAAGAAAATGAAGACATACTGGGGTTTGCTCACGTTAAGCTCCGCTACGACTTTGTGGAAGGAACCAGTACGTCTCCCGTCAGTTATTTAGAAGGTATCTATGTACGAAAACTCTATAGAAAACAGGGAATCGCCAGACAACTCGTTGAAGTCTGTGAAGATTGGTCGCGATTTATGAATGCGACTGAATTCGCGAGTGATGTGGATCTGGAAAATATCCTCAGTGCTGACTTTCATACGTCACTTGGCTTCAAAGAAGTGAACCGCGTGATTTGTTACACTAAAGCGTTATAACTGCTTGTATTTCCCTCTGTGTTGAGACCTTTAATAAGGTTCTCAACTTTTTTCGTGGTATAATATAATAAACAAATGAGTTAGATTAGGCTTTCATCTTTTGCTAATTTCCGCCCATATTCTTTCAGTACATAGTTTTTTGGTCTTCTAACGATATGAAAGGGGTGAGAAAAATGAGCACAAAGATTAGAAGAAGTTTCATACGCAAAAGCGCAGGGATCGCGATAACCTTTTTATTGATTCTGTCGTCCATTCTTACGTTCTCGACAGTCCAGGCCGCTCCCGCCCAGTCCATCAACAGAGGGAATACAACTGAAAAAGTCGTTGCCCTTACATTTGACGACGGATCAGACGGGACCAATATCAATACGATCCTTCAGATACTTTCCACTCATAATGTGACAGCTACTTTCTTCCTTACAGGTTCTGGCGCAAATAATCATCCGCAGGCTATCCGAAACATCTCAAACCAAGGCCATCAGCTCGGTAATCATTCCTACTCTCACCCTTATTTCACACAGATCTCTGCTGCTGAGACAGTAAGCCAGCTTCAGCGAGCAGAAGATACGATCAGACAAATCACTGGCAAATCGACCAAACCGATTTTCAGACCGCCTTACGGAGACTATAACTCAACCGTACTTCAGCGTGTCGGCGATGCCGGTTACCCTTATTCCATCATGTGGACCATCGATACCATCGACTGGACAGGTAATTCTTCCAGCGACATCGTCTCCCGTGTCATGAATCGAATCGTTCCCGGTGCCATCGTCCTGATGCATACAGGCGCAGGAGCATCCGGTACACCAGGCGCTCTTCCGACCATGATCACCCGACTGAAAAGTACCGGCTACCGTTTTGTCACGATCAATCAGCTTTTGAACATCAACTCAAATACGCAAACTTACACGGTTAAAGCAGGCGACACCTTATATGCCATTGCACTCCGGTATAACACAACGGTTCAAACACTGGCCTCACTCAATAATATCTCTAACACTAACCTCATCCGCGTCGGACAGGTCCTGTTCCTTCCAGGCAGCGGCGGTACGACAACGCCTCCTCCTTCGAGTTCAACGACCTACACTGTCAAAGCCGGCGATACCTTATCCGCCATCGCAGCAAAATATAACACTACCGTTTCCCAACTTGCTTCAGCAAATAACATCACGAATGTAAACCTCATCCGCGTCGGTCAAGTGTTGATGATCCCAGGCAGCGGCGGCACAACGACGCCACCACCTCCTTCCAGTTCGACGACTTATACCGTCAAAGCCGGTGACACTTTATCTGCCATTGCAGCGAGATACAACACAACGGTCTCAAAAATCGCTGCTGCTAACACTATCACAAATGTGAATCTGATCCGTGTCGGACAAGTGCTGACGATTCCAACAAGTACGACGACACCTCCACCTTCAAGCACGACCACATACACCGTCAAAGCCGGGGATACCCTTTACGCGATCGCTCTACGTTACAACACGACCGTTTCACGTCTGGCTTCAGTCAATAACATCTCGAACCCTAACCTCATCAGTATCGGTCAAGTGCTGACGATTCGATAAGTATAATCAAAGAAGCGGGTGGATCAGTTGGTCAGCTGATCCACCTTTTTTGTATTTCCTAATTATATGAGTACCTTTGTAAAAATATTGTATGGCCCCTGATTGATACTTATTTATCATATGCACTCTGCTATAGTTGAGAAGTGATCGGTTTTCTATTAAAATAGAGCTTGCTGAACAGAAAGAATCTGAAAAGGACTGGAACCCATGAGTAGATTTCAAGAAATATTTTTAGATATCGAATCAAATATTTTAAATCAGACATACAAAGCGGGAGAGCTGCTGCCAAGTGAAAATAAACTCTCGAAACAGTACAATGTTTCGCGTGAAACAATTCGAAAAGCTCTAACCTTACTGCTAGAGAGCGGATATATACAAAAAAAACAGGGTAAAGGATCCATCGTACTGGATGTTAAACGCTTTGATTTTCCTATTTCCGGTCTGACAAGTTACAAGGAACTGGAAGAAGCGCAGCATATCAACAGTGAAACCTTGCTGATAAAAAATCAGGTAGAGACACTGCCGGATCAAATCGCATCCTTTTTAAACATTCCTCCCAGTTCAGAAGTTCATGCTGTGATCCGTGGACGGAAAGTGGATGGAGAAACTGTTATCCTGGATAAAGATTACCTCCTGACCTCGGTTATCCAAGAACTTCCGGATGCCGAAGCCCAGAAATCATTATATAACTATATCGAAAAGGAATTAGGGCTGACTATTGGTTATGCCAGAAAAGAGTTTATCGTTGAACCCGCGACGAAAGAAGACCGCGAGCTGATGACTTTGCACGGGGATACTCATGTCGTGGTCACGCGGAGTGAAGTGCATCTGGAAGACACGACCTTGTTCCAGTACACAGAATCAAGGCACCGGCTGGATAAATTTCGATTCGTCGAATTTGCCCGTCGTCGGCCGCCAATGGACTATAATAAGTAAAAAGATGGACACTAGCCCAGCTAGCGTCCATCTTTTGTATTCCTGGATTATTTAATTATAAACGCTGCCGTTTCATAAGGTCCCATCGTGAACGTCTTTTCAAGCTGGCGTTCGCCGCTGTTCCCGATCAGATAACTGCTCTCGCCTTCCAGCAGTTCATCTGGAAGGGTTATCTTGTCTTCCTCTGCATAGAAATGATTCAGGACCAGCAGCTTCTCGCATTTATGTTCTCTGACATAAGCAAAAATACTTGGATGATCCAGTCCGATCGCTTCATATGACCCTTCCTGAATGATCGGCATTTTTTTGCGCAGACGGATCAGTTCTTTATAGTAAGAACGGATTTTTCCGCTGTGTTCCTTATTCTCGGTATTGATCGTTTTATAGTTGTCCGCGACTTTCAGCCAAGGTTCACCCTCAGTAAAACCTGCGTGTTTGGTGGTGTTCCACTGCATCGGTGTTCTGGCATTGTCCCGTGATTTGTCTCTTATGATCTCAAGGGCTTCTTCATCTGAATGTCCGTTTTCTTTCAGTTCGATGAAGGCATTATGTGTTTCAATATCTTTGTAGTTATCCAGATCAGTATAATCCGGATTCGTCATGCCGATTTCTTCTCCCTGATAGATATACGGTGTGCCGCGAAGCAAGTGGATCGTCTGGGCCAGCATGGTCGCCGTTTCAATCGGATAGTTTTTCACATCCCCAAAGCGGTTGTTGGCGCGGGGCTGATCGTGATTGTTCCAGAATAAAGCATTCCAGCCACCGCCTTCAGCCATCCCAGACTGCCATTCATCTAAAATATGTTTCAGTTTAATAAAGTCAAACGGCATGGTCGTCCACTTTTCGCCGTCTTTATAATCGACTTTCAAGTGATGGAAACTGAAGATCATGGAAAGTTCATCCGTTTCCGGATCGGAATATCTTATGCCGTTTTCAACGGTCGTCGAACTCATCTCACCCACGGTCACAATATCCTCATACTGTCCGAAGGTCTCTTTATTCAGTTCCTTGATGTAGTCATGCACGATCGGTGTATCCGTATAGTGTGCTTTCCCGACACCATCATCCGCATCTTTCAACTCTTCCGCTTTACCGATGACATTGATGACATCGAAACGGAATCCCTTCACTCCTTTTTCCAGCCAGAAATTGACGACTTTATAAAGTTCCCTGCGTACGTCCGGATTACGCCAGTTCAGATCTGCCTGAGTGACGTCGTAGAGATGGAGATAGTACTTGTCTGTGTCACCGAATTTAGACCAGGCCCGTCCGCCGAATTTCGACTCCCAGTTCGTCGGCAGGCTGCCGTCTTTTTGAGCCGGTCTTAAAATATAAAAATCCTGATACTTTTTATCGCCGGCCAGTGCTTTCTGGAACCATTCATGGTCCGTAGACGTATGATTCAGGACCATATCCAGCATAAGACCGATGCCCTGCTTGTCTGCTTCTTCCACTAACCGGTCAAAATCATCCCACGTCCCGAACATCGGATCGATCGATGTATAGTCTGCGATATCATACCCGTTGTCGTTCTGCGGTGATTTATAAAAAGGATTGAGCCAGACCATGTCTGCGCCCAGCTCTGCTATATACGGCAGCTTCTCTATGACACCATTCAAGTCACCGATACCATTCCCGTCCGTATCTTTAAATGACTTTGGATAAGCTTGATAAATGACTTTGTCATGTAAATTTCCCATTGTATTCGTCCCTTCTTTTGTCTAATTTCTTATCTAAAAGAAAAAGGATAACCCCTCAAACGCGCATCTTCCAGTAATCCTACCAGAATCCAGCCCATCTTTTGGAATTATCCTTCCTCCTTAACCATTTTCCTTGCTTAATTTAATCGAACGTTTTTAGTTACCTAATTTAGGAATTGGTAAGTGATCATTTTCATATTTAGTCAGGATACCGCGCTTCTCAAAGACCATAACCAGTACGACTGGAACAACAATGGCGATCGCCATTGAGATCAGAAAGCCGATCCAGTATTGAGGAATAATAGATAATATTCCTGGTAAGCCCCCGACGCCGATATTGAATGATGCGACGTTCAGCGCAACAGAGGTCATCCCTGCAAAGGCCGAGCCGATCATACCTGCAACTAAGGGATACACATATTTGATATTGATACCGAATAGTGCGGGTTCAGTTACGCCAAGGTAAGCTGAAATCATTGCCGGAATAGAGATCTGCTGTTCTTTCTCATTCCCACGGTGCATCAAGATGATACCTAATACCGCTGATCCTTGAGCAATGTTTGACAAGGCGATCATTGGCCACAAAATAGTCTGTTCAAATTCGGCTACAAGTGTCAGGTCGACAGCGTTGGTCATGTGGTGAAGTCCGGTAACAACAAGTGGCGCATACAATCCACCGAATACGAATCCGAAGAGCCAGTTAAATGACCCAGTCAATCCCCATTGAACGACTTGTGATAACCAGATACCCAGCTGCCAGCCGACTGGGCCAATAAGGGCATGAGCCACAAAGACGGTCGGTATCAAAGCAAACAGTGGAACAAAAATCATTGATATCGCTTCAGGTATGACGCGCCTCAGCCATTTTTCAAGATAGACCAGTAAGAAACCTGCCAGCATAGCTGGAATAACTTGAGCCTGATACCCGATCATATCCAGCTGGAAGAAACCGAAGTCCCATTGATTGACATCACCTGCTAGAATATCTGTGACCCCATACGCATTCATCAGTTGAGGTGAAACGAGTGTAATCCCGAGAACGATACCCAGAATCTGAGTGGTTCCCATTTTACGGGTAACACTCCATGTGATACCGACTGGCAGGAAGTGGAAAATAGCTTCCCCTGGCAGCCACAGGAAGGCATTGACCCCGCTCCAGAACTGTGAAACATCAACGATCGTGTTGTAAATCGGCTCTCCTGCAGTTGTAAATGCTGCCTGTCCATCGACCATCGCCTGTCCCAGCGCTGCGAACTGTACCTGTTCTAAAACGTTTCTGAACCCTAAAATCAGACCACCGATAATAATTGCTGGAATTAATGGTGTGAAAATTTCTGCCAAAGCCGCCATGACACGCTGCAGGCCGTTCATATGTTGCTTCCCCGCGCTCTTCACGTCATCTTTACTTACACCTTCAAGTCCTGAAATTCCGGAGAATTCGTTATAAAAGTCTGCCACTCGGTTACCCACGATAACCTGAAACTGTCCTGCTTGTGTAAAGGTTCCTTTAACTGACTCGATATCTTCAATTCTTTCTTTATCTGCTGCGGAAGGATCGTCTAAAACAAAACGCATACGTGTTGCACAGTGAGTTACCGCGTTGACGTTCTCTTTGCCGCCGATCGCATCCAGTAGCTCCTGTGCATCTTTTTTAAAGTCTGCCACTCCAATTTCCTCCTTTTAGTAACTTGTATATACAAGTTTTGGTGCTTTTACTATACTGTACTTTAAAACGAAATGCAAGCGGTTTTATCAATCTCTCCTTTCATTTTTTTCTCCTGTCTTTTCAACTTAATACTAGCACGCTTTGTCTCCTTAACAGTAATAAAAGCTCTTCCCACTTTATTAAGCAGGAAGAGCTTCTGTTATTTCCACTGTTTTTTTATATCTCCGATCAGATAGAGCGAACCGAATACGATGATTTTTTTATTTGTATCTGTCTGCTTTTTCAGAAAGTCGACCGTGTCATCGATCGAATCGAACGGCCGGGCGTCTATCCCCTTCTCCTGCAGCTGTCTGGCGACCACTCTTGGCGCAAATCCGCGATACGGATCCGGCGACACAGTATAGACTTTATTTGCGTAAGGAAGGATGTCATCGATCATGCGCATATAGTCCTTGTCTTTCATCATACCGACTACGATCGTGAGTTTTTCATCCGGAAATAAGGATTCGATCGATTCTCTCAATCTTTCCACGCCTTCAGGATTATGAGCCCCATCAATAAAAATTGTCGGAGCATCCTGGATTTTTTCCATCCGTCCCGGCCAGTAACTGGCTTCGATCCCTCTGATAATATCTTCCCCGGACAACTCATACCCTTTTCCTTTTAAGATTATAGCCGCTTCAATAGCTAACAGAGCATTGCTCACCTGATGTTTGCCGACCATTCGAACGGTCACTTTTTCAAACTGTTTGTATGAAAAGGTGCTGCCCTGTTCTGTCATGATCAAATCTTGGGCGTCGTTAGTGCCCACTCTATGAAGGGACGCCTGCTGATCTTCTGACATCTTCTGGAATACGTCATCGATGGAGGGTGTGAAAGATGGTATCACTACATCTCCCTTTTCTTTTATTATCCCGGCCTTTTCGCCTGATATCTTTTCCAGGGTCTCCCCCAACATCTTCGTGTGATCCATACCGATCGACGTCACGATCGCGACTTCAGGGACCGGGATCGTGTTGGTCGCATCCAACCTGCCGCCAATGCCTGCTTCCAGAACAACGATGTCACACTTCTGTTCATAATAATATAAAAGGGCAACCGCCGTTAAAATTTCAAATGAATACAGTCGCTCGCCGCATTCTTTTTCAACAGCATCCACGACAGCCGCTACTTTTCCTGTTGTCCGAATAAAGTCGTCATCGGAAATATACGTCTCATTGATCCGGATCCGCTCATTCACTTTTTCTAGGTGCGGTGAAGTAAAGATTCCTGTTTTCAGATCGGCTTGAATGAGTATCTGAGAAATAAATGACGCCGTCGATCCTTTACCGTTGGTCCCGGCAATATGCACGAACGACAACCTCTGTTCCGGATTACCTATTTTCTTCAGCAGTATACGCATGCGGTTCAGACTTTCTTTCTTCCCGTTCCCTCTATTTGTATTGACTAAGGCTATAACGTCTTTCATATCCATTACCATTCCATCGACCCTCATTTAAGTAATATTTTATCCGTTACTTTAACGTTCTGATTCCTTTTCAAGTATAACGGGTTCATTAACTGACAACAACTGCAATATTATGATCTTAGACACATTTTGTTCACATTTGATTAAATATTCAGATTTTTATAACAAACTTACCTCTTGTCAAGGTTACTAAAAGTCTCTAATTGATAATTATTTACTAATGATTCACAATATTAATATAGGTTTAAATATTAGATGTCATTTATCTCTGATTCGTAAGAGCTTATGTTTGCGCTTTTCACATGAATGGAATAAACTATTAGCATAGACGAAGTATTGTGAAACATTTACAATTCTTATTCTATTTCACAATCTATTTCTTACAGTTTGTGAAGACAAATACGACTACGAGGTGAAAAGAATAGATAAAAAAATCATACACATAGTGCATTTGGATTCTCTGAATCCCCCAATACTTACCCCGCAATTAAATGAAGAAGACTTACGCCTTTGATTTCTGGAGAAAATCTCTTTTCCGAGCAAGGGCCTTTTTCATGCCTTCAATTATTCCTCTGTTTAATGACGTATTTGACTTAAGATTCCAGTATGATAAATTTTTTTAAAATAAATGCTTTTATTTGATTAAACTTTAAATCTTTACTATACTTATCCCAACACTTGGATGCGCTTACTCACCCTTTAAGAATATTTATTCGCATCGTATTCAGCTGATCCCCAGATTATACACCCTGCAAGTCCTCTAGTTTCATTTAATATTCCTTCTATCTCTTTAAATTCAACCTCTATTTTACCTCAATTATTTATTAACCACTTTTATTCTCTCTGTTTATCCTTCTTTTTAACCTCAGTATTGATCTCTTTCGTTTTTCTACACCCTCTCTATCTATCATCCTCTTATTTTGTTATCCCTTATTTAAAAAAACATCAACCCCTTAAAGGAGGTGGCGCCTTTGACAGTAATTTCTATGCCGCTCAAGTTTCATACTTAACATCAGTAATCGGAGGTGTATTAGATGTGACAACTCAACGTAAGCCGTTGCACACACACGTCATAACGCTGCTGTTCGTTCTGTTTCAGTTCATTCAGTTCCTTCCCTCGAGTTTAGTTTCATCCCTCACAGCATCCGCTGAGACCAGTAATTCAGTCACACTGTTTTCGGACGATAAAGGATCCGGAAATGCCAAATGGTCTTTAAGCGAGGACGGAAAACTCATTACCTGGGATATCACTGTTACACAAAATGAATCGGCAACAGAAGCCGCAACAAGCGTGGAAGTGGTCGTACCAGCAAACGTCGGTGCCCCACAAGTCGTGTCGGCAACACCAACTGGCGTATTCACACCATCAGGTACTAGCCATACCTTTAAAGCCCCTTACTCAACCACCGCACAAACCCTCAATCTCAAATTCACGACCGCAGTCAATGATCTAACCTCACCAAACCTGGCCTTTAAGATCGGCGCTTCGATACAGCAGAAAGACAGTCCGGTAGCAGCATCCCTTCAATCCGTCTCGATCCCGAATAAGCTTGCTCAGCTAGAAGCTGAAAGGATCGCGGCAGAAAAAGCGGAAGCGGAAAGAATAGCTGCTGAAAAGGCGGAAGCCGAACGCATCGCAGCTGAGGAGAAAGCCGCTCAGGAAGAAGCAGACAGACTGGCTGCTGAAAAAGCTGCTCAGGAAGAAGCCGATAGACTGGCTGAAGAACAGCGCTTAGCTGACGAAAAAGCTGAAGAAGAACGTTTGGCAGCGGAAGAAGCTGAACAAGAAGCTGAGAAAAAAGCTGAAGAAGAACAAGCGGCTCAAGATGAAGCCGATAAAAAGGCCGAATCGGAACAAGTAGCTGACGAAGAAGCGAAAACTGAAGAAGCAGTGGACGAAGAGGTTCAAGAAGACGATCTTTCTGAGGAAGCTGTTCCTGAAGAAGACAAAGATACCTCTAATGAATCAGACGTACCTGAAGTAACTTCTCCCCCTTCTAATGTAGAAGAGGCAGAACAAGAAGTCTCTATAGCTGAGAAAGAAGAGGTCTCAGAGAAAGAAAACGATGTTGAAGCCTTAGAAGAAGAATATGATCCCGGTGATATGCTGGACGGCTTCGAGGCGACCGATCATCCCGATGACCCTACGCCAATTATTCGCTTTGCCCCAGGAAGTTTAGGTTCTGCTTCTACTCTTCTGAAAAGTTCCAGATCAGTGATGCAAAGTACTACTGATTTAGAACCTGGTGAAGTCAAAACGAATAAGACGGCAACACCAGTTGATGGCATGGTGAATACTTGGGATATCACTGTTCGAATAGAAGGCAGAGATGCTCAGGAAGTTGAAACGACAGATGTTGTTTTAGTCATTGACCGCTCAGGTAGTATGGCAGATAACAACCGCATGCAAAATGCTAAAACAGCAGCAAATAATTTTATCACAACGATGATTCCTCAAGATCCGAATCTTCGTATTGCAGTCGTATCCTTCTCCAGTGACTACGGGAGTGCAGAGTTAGTTACGACGAACAGTAGCTTCACAAGAAATACAAGCACCCTAACTTCTGCCGTAAACAGTTTGAACGCTCTTGGAGGAACACACACCCAGGCAGGTATCATTCAAGGTCAATCCTTGCTAACAGGATCGGGAGCAGATAACAAATATATGGTGCTGCTATCCGATGGTGAACCGACCTTTAGTTACGAGCCAGACAATTGGACAACTGGTCTTCCGTCCTGGGGAACCTCTGGTGGTATTCAAGCTAGCAGACAACAGACTGGCGTATATGACGGTAACTTTGATACAGGGTCAGTAGTTGGGACTGGTAGTAGTTTGACTGAAAGTTATGATCACGAAGTCCCATATTATATTTGGACTAGGACATACCGCAGACATATTCACAACGGTTTCGCCGCTATCAAAGCTGGTCAAGATGCACGAGCTGGTTTCGACGGCTTGTTCACAATTGCAGTTGAAGCAGGATCGACCGGGACAAGTATCTTAAATGATATTTCATCGCCTGGATTATCTTATTCAACGGACAATCCTGGAGAATTAACAGAGATATACGATGAGATCGGTACTCAAATATCTACGCAGTATGCGCTTAGAAATGTCGAATTGATCGATGCAATGGGCGATGGATTCAGCTTGATCGATGGAACGATCGTCACCTCAGAAGGGAACACTTCTGTCGATGGCAATGATACCATCACATGGACGATCGATCCGGCTGTTGAGAATCTCGTCGACGGTACTGATGATGTCCGCTATGCAGAACTGACCTATCGTGTTGAAATCAACGATGATATTTTAGATTTAACTGGCGCAAAAACTGATGAACATCAATTATTCGATACGAACAATCTCACTCAGTTGTCCTACACCGATACGAACGATCAGAATCAATCCGTGAATATTGACTCGCCAGAAGTCGATCCTGTCCTTATGAAGGTCAAAAAAATACTAGAAGGTATAGATCAGGACGACAGACAGTTTATTGTTGAGATTTCAAATGATGATTCGGCGTATAACCAAACGGAATCTCTCATTCCGAATACTGATTATATCTGGATCACTACTTTGCGATATGAAGGCTTATATGATGTAGAAGAAACAGGTATTACAGGCCCTGGAAACACTGATTTAGCACGATTTATCACTTCTTATGACATTGATGGCGAATACACAACCGCTTTTGAAGTCAATCATATCGATGGTATTCCGCGGGGAGATGTCACGATCGATGTCACAAACCGTGAAATCTCATTTATTGATTTGACTGCACTTAAAATTTGGGAAGGTGGCCCGGAGGAAAATAAGGAGCCAGTTATCCTAACTTTATGGCGTACAGTGGATGGAGAAACACTCAATGAAGTGAATGTAGCTCCAGATGTAACGCCGGCAGAAGGTCCGGCAGATGAGTTCTCATACACCTGGTCTGATCTGCCTAATGAAACTAGCGACGGCTCTGAGTACACTTACTACTTCACTGAATCAGAAGTAGAAGGTTACACGCGAGAGTACGCAAACTCTATTGAGATCAATGCTGAGCTATACGGCGTATTCGATGAACAATATCAAGGAACAGTAACAAACATTTACCAAATCCCTGCAGATGACATCGAAGCAACTAAAACATGGATCAACGGCGAAAACGTCCGTCCTGACTTATGGTTCCAATTACGTCGATCGATAGACGACTTGGAAATCGATGAAGCTGTAGATGTCATGAAATTACCGGTTGCAAACGATGCTGAAGAAACAGTATCGGTCATCTTTACAGATGTTGAGTTAACAGACAATGATGGAAATGCATACACCTTCTATGTCATTGAAGGAACGTTAGTAGATGGCGAGTTTATTCCAGGAACACCTGAGAACTTTGAACAATCGGGTGAAGGTCTAGACTTAACCAACACGTATGTAATTCCTCAACTAGACATCGTCGGTGAGAAGTCATGGTCGAATGATACACCAGAACACAGACCAGAAACCTTGACTATTTCACTCTACCGCATGATAGAAGACGGCGAGCCTGAATATGTCACTGAAACAATCACTTCAGCTCTAGACGAATGGTTCTATGATTTTGGTGAACAGGATAAAACAGATAATGACGGCAACGTCTACACTTACTCTATCGAAGAGACTGTTCCTCCGAACTATAACGAGGAATATGCTTCACCTTACTATGTTGAAGATGTGTTGAATCTGGATGTAGAAAATACGCTAGTCATGGGTGACCTCTATATTCTTAAAACAGATATGGACGGCAACCCTATTCTAGATAATCCTGCAGAATTCAAGCTGACACGTATAGATCCTGAAGTTGCAGATCCATTTACCTCCACTTTATCGACAGATGCTGAAGGTAAACTGGTCTTCACTGACTTGCTTGCCGGAACCTATCTCTTGGAAGAAACAAAAGCACCGCTCGGCTTCAACCTTTATCCTGACGATTTTATTCTCACAATCTCAAAAGGAGAAAACGGTGAAACGATCGTCAGTGTAGAAGAAGTTCATATCACTGAAGAAAATCCATTAACGATCAAAAATCGACCATCACAGTCTTTACCAGACACAGGAAGCATGGGAACCACCATCTTTACTGTCCTTGGTATCGCCTTGATGGGAGGAGCTATTTACGGCCTTAACAAAAAGAAATCAAAACAGTCATGAAGAATGACTAAAAAAGGAGAGTAAAAGCAAATGACCAAAAGAATAAGAAAAATTGCCGGTTTCTTGATGGGGCTATTCATGGTTCTTTCCATTATGGCACCTTCCATGGCAATGGCAGCAACAGCAAGACCAGAAACAGGAAATCTGCATATCCACAAAGTCCAGACGAACTATGATCCTTTTAATGATGAACTGATCGATAACGATGGTTTGACAAAAGATCTCCCAGCCGATTCTGCATTCTTGGAAGGCGCTGAATTTAGCGTTTATAAAGTCGCCGATGATGCAGAACTGCCCGTAAATATTTCTGGATTAACTCCAATCGTAGAAGAAACAGACGGTAACGGCTTGGCTTTATTTAACAACTTAGCTAAAGGTCGCTACTATGTGACAGAAACAAACCCACCTAAAGGAGTCGTAGAATACAGCCCGCCATTCTTAGTGGATGTGCCAATGATGCACCCTGACGGTGACAGCTGGAACTCAGATGTGCACGTTTATCCTAAGAACCAGTTGATCCTGGGTGCCGTCGAACTGACTAAATTGAAAGAAGACGGTGAAACTGGCTTAGCTGGAGCAACATTCAGTCTTTACAGAGTACAAGAAGGTGACGATGAAGAAATCGCAACAGGTTTGATTACTGATGCTAATGGTAACATTTCTGTTGGAGACTTAGTCGTCGGCAGCTACTACTTCGTTGAAACGGCTGCACCTGCTGGCTACGGCTTAGATCAAACACCTATTCCGTTTGAAGTAACTAAAGATGACCATGCTTACGGTGTAGGAAATAATTCAGCTGACGAGAATGTTATTGATGAAAAAATCATCCGCGAAGGGATCGAACTTGTCAACGATGATTTACCTGAAATTGATAAATCTGTAACAGAACAAGGGCAAGATGAGGATACTGGCGACTTCTTTGAAAACCTCACATGGATTATTCGTTCAGATGTACCGAACTTTATCGATACTGAAAATCTTGTAAGTTATATCATAAGAGATACATTCGGTCCAGAACTCACTTATGCCGGTAACCTTGTTGTAGAAGCTGACGGTGCTGCATTTACAGACTTTACTGCATCTGGCGTAACTGTTGGCCAAGAAGGTGGCACATTAGAACTTGATTTTGATATCAATGCTTTAGATGGTTTTGATGAACTCGTTATTTCCTTTGACACATTCATTAACGAAAATGCCGTCATGGGAATGGATTATGAGAACAACGTTACACTGACGTATAACAATGGCTTTGAAGAATATACTGACACAGAGGAAAATCCTCCTGTTGTTCACACCGGTGGTAAAGCCTTTGAAAAAGTGAATAAAGAAGGCGAAGGTTTGCCAGATGCCGAATTCCTTCTCTACAAAGGGGAAGGTCAGTATCTGCAGCCAGATTACAGCTGGGGCGCCAAAGCCACAGCCTGGACATTCGTCTCTGACGCTGATGGCTACTTTGAAATCAAAGGGTTGGCATACGGCCAATACTTCCTGGAAGAAATCAAAGCGCCTGAAGTTGACGGTATTCAGTACAGACTGCTCGATAATGACTACGAATTCACTGTAAATGCCAACAGCTACTACAGTAACGTTGCTGATCTTGTTGCTGCAGACCCTGCTGAAATCGAGAACAGCCCTGAGATCACTCTTCCTCAAACAGGTGGCGTGGGTACTTTAGTCTTCAGCATCATCGGACTTGGCTTGATGGGCTCTTCTGTCAAACTCTATAAAAAATCTGAAAAATAATCAGTATTGACCAAAACCTAACCGATATCATACACCTCCGGGATGGGACATCACCTGTCTCATCCCTTTCTACATACTCCTCTATCCTACTCTCGTCATTGAAAGGAGGGAGTCCCCCATGAAAAAACCATTTCGTTCATTCAAGAAACCATCACCATCCACATTCTTATTCATCCTTGCCTTTGTCATTGGATTGAGTATCTTTTTATACCCTATCGTTATGCAGATTTATTCCAGTATCACCCAGACACGTGTCATCGATACGTATCAGGATTCCCTGGATAAGCTGTCCGAAGAGGAAATCGATGCCTATAAGGATCAGATAACTGAATACAACCAAAACCTTTCTGGTGACGATATTCAGAAAGACTATGAAGACCCTTTTTCCGATGAACCATCCAACGAAGTCTCTGCTGAAGGTGATCGCTCTTCCTTCAACGTGTTTACTGAAAGTCTTGGAGACGTCCTGGGACATATAGAGATTCCTGATATCGACGGTAATTTTCCGATTTATGCTGGAACGAGTGATGCTGTGCTCCAAAAAGGGATCGGGTATATGGAAAATACGTCCTTCCCACTGGGTGGGGAAAGTACCCACTCTGTCTTGACTGGGCATCGCGGTTTGCCGACATCTGAACTGTTTACTGATCTACCTGATGTGGAACTTGGCAGTGTCTTCTACTTAAATGTCTTAGATGAAACACTGGCTTATCAGGTCACTGAGATCAATACCGTTCTGCCTTACGAGACAGACCTCATCGCTATCCAGGAAGGTCGAGATCTCGTGACCCTCATCACCTGTACGCCTTATATGATCAATTCTCACCGGCTTCTCGTCATGGGTGAACGTATCCCTTACACTCCGGAAGAGCCGATCGCCGCTTCTCTTACCCCTGAGCCAATACCAGAAGAAACTTCCTATACCCTTCCGATCGTTATGGCTTCACTAGCCGGTATCCTTGGCATCACCTTTTTGATCTATAGAAGAAAAACGCGAGAGGAGAATAGAAAATGAAGAAAAAACTGATCCCCTTGCTGCTGTTTCTCGCGGGCTTACTCTTTTTCACTTATCCATACATTGCTCATTACATCAATGATTATGCCATGCAGCAGCAAATCGAAGAGTTTGAGACGGTCTCTGCTCAACCAGAGTCGGAGAGAGACGGTGAGGCATTGTGGGACGAAATGCTGGCTTACAACGAAGAGCTTCAGAATGATCCGGATCAGATGATCGAAGATGCATTCACAGATGAAGTGATGGCTTCTAATGCCTTTTACTCCGACAATACTAAGCAAGCTGAACCTGAGAATGATGGCAGTCTGGTCGATAATTCTCATGTCGAAATGGAAGATGTCAGTAATTCGTCAGGCAATGGATCCTCTTCTTTATCTTCCCGCTCTTTCTACTCCATCATTCGCATTCCGAAAATCAATATTGAGCTCCCTATTTACCTTGGCGCCTCGGATGCCAATTTGATGAAAGGTGCGGCACACATCACAGGCACGTCGCTTCCAGTCGGAGGTAAAGGGACACACTCCGTGATTGCCGGACACAGAGGGACGCTGCGGCACAATATGTTTTTACACATCAATGAATTGAATACCGGCGATACGTTTGAAGTTCAGACTTTGGATAAAGTCATGACCTATAGAGTGAGCGGCTCAAAAGTCGTTCTGCCTAACGAAGTCGACAGTTTAAGCATTCAGGAAAACAAAGATCTCGTGACCTTGGTCACCTGTCTCAAATATCCGATGAATTACAAGCGACTTCTCGTGTATGGTGAACGGGTGAACTGAGAAGTTTAAGGCAATCAAAAAAGCTCTCCAGAGACTTGATAACGTCTCTGGAGAGCTTTTAATGACTGTATTTACTGATTATAATTTGAATTCTTCTTCTTTGGCAGGCTCGACCACTAAATAGCGGTGCGGTTCTTTGCCTTCTGAATGCGTTTGAACGCCGCTGAATCTGTTCAAGTAGCGGTGGATCTGTTTGCGTTCATGCGCTGGCATCGGCTCTAAAATGACGGGACGCTTGGTGCGCTGTACTTTTTCAGCAGTGCGCGTTGCCAATTGTTCCACTGTTTTTTTACGACGGTCACGGTAATTTTCTGCATCCACTTTAGCGTAGAGCTTATTGTCCGCTTCCTGATGCAGCTGAATCTGTGCCAGCGTCTGCAGGCTGTTCAGTACTTTGCCATGACGACCAATGATCAGACCGGCATCTTCTGTTTCAATAGAGAACTTCACACGGTTATAGTCGCGTTTGATATTGATGGTCACATCATCCACGCCCATCTTCGTAGCGATGGTTTTCAGATAGTCAGAAACCTTCTCAACAGCGGCTTCATCCTGCTCATTGAAGAAATCTTCTTTCTCCTGAGATGATCGAGGCTCGTTCGCCTGTTCTGTTTTTGCAGTCTCTTGGGACACTGCTTTTTCTTCAGTGTCACTTGACTCTTCCGTTTTTTCAGTTGCTTCTGTTTCTTCTACTTCTTCAGTCTCTTCTTCTGTTTCCTCAACAGCTTCGATCACTTCTTCCGGATCTTCAGCGACCGGTTCTACAGGCGGCACAGCTTTTCCTTCTCTTTTTTCGGAAGGCTTGATGGTGGATGATTCGTCCTCACCCAGCATGACTTCTTTAGATAATAATTCCTCGACAGCATTTTTTGTATTGGTCTTTTTGACCACAACGACCGCGTCTTTCTGGCCAATGCCCAGGAAGCCTTTCTTGCCTTCTTGTTTCACTTCGATCGTAGCGTCTTCTCTTTCGATACCTAATGCTTTTAATCCTTTTTCAATGGCTGCTTCAGTGGTTGAAGCTTGTGCAGTATACTTGTCATTCATGAATACTATCCTCCATTCCAAATTCTATTCATCTATATTTTACCAAATAAATAAGCTTAAGTCAGAAAAATATTATTTTTTTACGTTTCTTCTGTGTTTCTGCGCTTTTTTCAAGGCTCGTCTGCGCTGGCGTTCTTCTTCCCGTTCTTTTGCTTCTTTCTCCTGACGTTCTCTTCTCATCTTGAACGGATTCTGGAAAAGCAGCGTCTGAACGACTGAGAAACCATTGGAAACAGTGAAGTACAAGGCTAAGGCACTGGATAAGCGTACGGTAATGAAGACAATGAATAACGGCATGACATATGTCAGCATTTTATTTCCTGCCTGAGGTCTGCCCATGCTCATTAAAACAGAGTTACCTAAAGTAAATATGCCGGCCAGGATCGGTAAAATGAAATAAGGATCCGGTTGACCCAAGTTGACCCACAGGAAATCTCCTGTATCCAGGATCGGTGTCCGGTTCACGGCCTGATAAAGGGCAATGAAGACGGGCATTTGGATCAGCATCGGCAGACAGCCCATATACGGGTTGACGCCTGCTTCACTGTAGAGACGCTGCTGCTCTTCTTTCAGTTTCTCCTGCGTTTCTGTATCTTTCGCTGAATATTTATCTCTCAACTCCTGCATCTGAGGGTTGATCTCATTCATCTGCTGCATGTTTTTTTGCTGAAAATGTGTGAACGGGATAAGCAGCGCTCGAATAAACATCGTTACTATGATGATACCCATACCATAATTGCCACCGAAAAAGTCAGAAACCCAGATGATGGCCCGGGCAAAGTTGTAAATAATGACGCCTTCCCAGATACCCGTACTTTCTGAAGTGACCGGTTCTGTTCCACAAGCAGTCAAAAAGACCATTAAACCAATCATAGTCACTGCCAGCAGCAATCGCTTACGTTTCTTTATAAAATTCACGTCGTTCTCCTCTTTTCTCAAACATCTTTGACTCTCTTTTTAAAACATTTAAATGCCAGTCAGTCTGGCTCTTTATTCTTTGCTTCTAAGTATTTCTGCTCGATTGAATACGTGCAGAAGACTTTTTCTGATCTCATGATAATCCATGTGACGGACAGGTGCCCTGGCTATGACGATGAAATCCAAGTCATCTCTGATCAGATCATTCTGATCAAATTCTATCAAACAGTGTCTGATTTTGCGTTTGATCGCATTTCTGGCAACGGCATTACCCAGTTTCTTCCCGACCGAGATCCCAACGCGAAAATGAGCTTGTCCTTCTTTGGGTAAGTCATACACCACAAATTGCCGGTTAGCCATCGACTGTCCCTGATGAAAGACTTTTTGAAAATCTGCTTCAGTTTTTACGCGATAAGCTTTTTTCATTAACGTCCCATCTTTCTACATTAGCTAAGTATTTTCAAAAATTTGAATAAAAAAAAGGCAACGTGCTCTCACCAAATATTCCAGCAAGAAGCTTCCGTCGCCTAGCGTCATTAAGCAGAAATTCTTTTTCTTCCTTTACGACGTCTGTTTTTCAATACTCTACGTCCGTTTTTAGTACTCATACGTTTTCTGAATCCGTGTACTCTTTGACGTTTACGTTTTTTTGGTTGATATGTTAATCCTTGTGCCATTGGCAAACACCTCCTGAATCTTTCCTTATGTCTTCTGTACTTATAATAAGCAATATCAGACTATCACTTTTCACTATATAGACAGACTATGTTATTTTAGAAAACATTTCACAGTTTGTCAAGCTTATTTTACCATCAATCCGTTCAGATTACATCTTTATTTTCAAATGTGAACGAAAAGTTATGCCGAAAAGATATCCACATGTGAAGAATAACTCCCTTACCTCTTTTTCTTATCCACCTTCCCATTCACAGACTATCCACAGTTTCACATCCTGTTAATGGAAACCGTACACAGGTTCGTCAGGGTTGTGCATAACTTTTACAAACGCTTTAACATCAACGGTTAGAACCAGAAAAGTTATCCACATTTCTTGTTAAAAACCCATTGCTTTATAAAGTTATTAACATTTACATTTTGCTTGTGGATATCTTTTTGTACAGTCTGTGGAATTTTTATTAACAATTTTACGCAACTGTGGAAAACTGAATCAAGACGTGATAAAATAGAAAAAGTAACTTTACGGCGAGGAGGAAAATTATGGACGACATACATACAGTATGGACTTATCTACAAGATAAATTTAAAGAAACACTCTCAAAAGTTAGTTATGATACCTGGATTCAAAGTGCTAACCTCGTCAGACTCTCTGATAATTCGATCACGATCGAAGTGCCTTCTACTCTGCATAAGGAATACTGGAAAAATAATCTCTCTACTAAAGTTGTGGAATACTTGTATGAATTTTTAGGACGAGAAGTTTCTCCTTTATTTGTCACAGTAGACGAACAGGCCACGTTTGAAGAACAAGACACGAATGATATGGTCGATCAGTTCACATCTCAAAACAAATCGAGTACCTTGAACAGCAAATATACCTTTGACACCTTTGTTATCGGTAAAGGCAACCAGATGGCGCATGCAGCGGCATTAGTCGTAGCTGAAGAACCGGGAACAATCTACAACCCCCTCTTCTTCTATGGCGGTGTCGGATTGGGCAAGACCCACTTGATGCATGCGATCGGACATCAGTATCTTCAAATCAATCCGAATGCCCGCATCAAATATGTATCCAGTGAAAATTTTGCCAATGACTTCATCAATTCGATTCAAAACCGGACGCAGGAAAAATTCAGACAGAATTACCGTAATGTGGATCTGCTGCTGGTCGATGATATTCAGTTTTTCGCGGATAAAGAAGGAACGCAGGAGGAATTCTTCCATACGTTCAATGCTTTATATGATGACCGGAAACAGATCGTCCTGACAAGTGACCGTCTGCCGAATGAGATCCCTAAACTTCAGGAACGTCTCGTTTCACGTTTTGCATGGGGACTCTCCGTCGACATCACGCCTCCCGATCTCGAAACACGTATCGCGATTCTGCGTAAAAAAGCCAATGCGGAAGGCCTGGAAATACCGAACGACACCTTGAGCTACATTGCCGGACAGATCGATTCCAACATTAGAGAACTGGAAGGTGCCCTGGTCCGCGTTCAGGCTTATTCAGCGATCCAGCGCAGCGACATCACCACAAGTCTCGCGGCCGATGCTCTGAAAAGCATGATCAAGCAGGATGCCAAGCAGAACGTGTCCATTGCTTCTATACAACAGAAAGTCAGCAAGTACTATCAGATCTCTTTAGCTGATCTAAAAGGGAAAAAACGCGTCCGACAAATCGTGCTTCCCCGTCAGATCGCCATGTACCTGTCAAGAGAACTGACCAGTACGTCCCTGCCGAAGATCGGAAAAGAATTCGGCGGCAAGGATCACACGACCGTTATTCATGCCCATGAGAAAATCAAGAAAGTCTTGAATGAAGAAGAAAACGTTGAAATGCGGGATCAGATCGAAGAAATCAAGAAAAGTCTGTAAAAGGCA
The DNA here is from genome assembly GCF_900109825.1 of Alkalibacterium putridalgicola. Classification (GTDB taxonomy): domain Bacteria; phylum Bacillota; class Bacilli; order Lactobacillales; family Carnobacteriaceae_A; genus Alkalibacterium; species Alkalibacterium putridalgicola. Next base: position 73,758 of record NZ_FOBL01000005.1, read on the forward strand.
CTGTGGATAAACATTCAAGTTGAACACATTGTTATGCACAACTTATCCACAAGTGGAAAACCTTGACTGCTATATGCTTTCTGCGTTTTCCACAGTATACACAGGCCCTACTACTATTACTAAGTCTTTATATTATTATATAATATGAATTAGGGTACTATTTTATCAATGGAGGATGACTATGAAATTCACTGTCAATCGAGCAACGTTCTTAAAGAAATTAAAAGATGTCCAGTTAGCTGTTTCATCTCGCGCAACCATTCCGATATTAACAGGGATCAAACTGATCGCTGATTCTGAAGGGATAAAAATGACAGGAAGCAATTCAGATATCTCAATTGAAACGCTTCTGAGTGTGTCTGATGAAAAAGCAGGCCTCACTATTGAAGAAACCGGCCAGATCGTTTTACAACCTGCCCGCTTCTTCAGTGATATCGTCAATAAACTGCCGGACGAAACCTTTACAGTAGAAGTGAAAGACGGTGTTCAGACATCGATCACCTCTGCCTCTTCTGCTTTTGTCATCAATGGACTGGATGCGGTCAATTATCCACATCTCCCTGAAATAGACACAGAGCAGTCATTTACGCTGCCTGTCAATCTGCTTAAAAAGATCATCAAACAGACGGTCATTGCCGTGTCTACGCATGAAAGCCGTCCGATCCTCACGGGGATCCACTTCACGATCAGTGACGGCAAACTGAAAGCTGTCGCCACAGACAGTCACCGCTTGAGTCAGCGTGTGATCCCGATCGAAGGAACAGAAAGTCTGTCACATGATTTGGTTATCCCGGGAAAAAGTCTCCAGGAACTTACCCGTCTACTCGATGACAGTCTTGATGAAATCGAAGTCGCGGTTGCTGAAAACCAAATCTTATTCAAAACGGAAGACACCTACTTCTACTCACGTCTTTTAGAAGGGAATTATCCGGATACGAACCGACTGATCCCTGACAACTCATCTACGCAGCTGACACTTGATGCTAATGTGCTTCTAGGCGCTGTGGAACGTGCCAGCCTGCTTTCCCATGAAGGGAAAAACAACGTCGTCAAGCTGACGGTCAAAGACAACAGCGTTGAGATCACCGGTAACTCCCCTGAAGTCGGACGTGTGAACGAACAAGTGTCCTTCAATGACTTGAACGGGGAAAACATGGAAATCTCCTTCAACCCGGATTATCTGAAAGCCGCCCTGACCACCTTTGGTCCTGTTGAAATCACCGTCAAACTGATTTCGACTCTGCGTCCTTTCGTCCTGGTCCCAAGTGAAGACAATGACGAATTCATTCAACTGATCACACCGATCAGAACCGCTTCTTAAAGTACGAATATGAAAAAAAGGCCCTTTCGAGGGTCTTTTTTTGTCCGGTCAGGAATTTTCATACTCTTCGGTCAGTCACTATGGCCCTCTCCCCTCCTGTTCGGTCGATATAGTCAGAAAGAACATTGGAAACGACCGAACTGATAGATGTTCGGTCGTTTCACTATCCCATCAATGACGAACAAGCTGAACTTGACAGTAGTTCGGCTTGTTCAGCGTCAAAAACTCACTGTATCGACCGAAGATCGTCTTCTTCGACGTATACAGCTGTCACAGCCCTTCCAACGAACCGAACTTGGGCAAACTTCGGTTCATTGGAAGGATAGTCAGTATTCAATCAACCGAACCTCTTAAACTTCGGCTGATTCGCAGCAGCGATCCTCTTCAATAAGCCGAACCCCTCAAAAAACACGGAAAAATGAGAAAAAACGCTGATTTTATAGAATTTAACAGCTCACTCCTCCACCTTCTGACCCGGAATCGAGTTGATTTTTGTAAATTCTGATCAAAAATTTCTGAATCATGTGAAATTTTCCTTTCTGAGCTCGTTTCAGGACATAAAGTACTTTTTATCGATTATCCGCTAAAATCGATTAGAATGCATATATTCCTATATAGATTTGTTTTAAACGGTCATTTAAGGTATAATATGAAGAGAAACTAGTGAACGTGGATAGCTATCCACGTCTTTACTTTTTAAGGAGTCGAAAACGATGTCTGAAATCATTCAAATCGATGATTCAGTGATCACACTGGGTCAGTTTTTAAAACACGCAAACATCATATCCAGCGGCGGGATGGCAAAGCCGTTTCTGCTCGAATACCCGATTTGGGTAAACGGTGAACCTGAAAACCGTCGAGGCAAGAAGCTTCGCCACGGTGATACGATAAAAATCGAGGAATTCGGGACGTACACGATAGAATCCACTGCCGACGGGGAATAGGGATGTTTTTAAAAGAACTTTCTTTAAGAGGCTACAGGAATTACGAGACAGCGGAAGCAAAATTCTCAGAAAAAATAAATGTCTTTCTAGGAGAAAATGCGCAGGGGAAGACGAACATGATGGAAAGCATTTACGTTTTAGCCATGGCGCGCAGTCACCGCACGGCCAATGATAAAGAACTCATCGGCTGGGATCAGGACTTTGCCAAAGTCACCGGTAAGGTGGAAACGGATAAAACGACCTATCCGCTTGAGATCGTGTTGTCTAAAAAAGGGAAGAAAGCCCGGCTTAATCACCTGGAACAGAAGAAACTGAGTGCGTATATCGGTCATTTGAACGTGATTCTGTTTGCACCGGAGGATCTGGCTCTGGTCAAAGGTTCTCCTTCGGTGAGACGGAAATTTCTGGACATGGAAATGGGACAGATGAGTGCCATTTATCTGTACCATCTTGTCGAATACCAGAAGATCCTCAAACAGCGCAATGCTTACTTAAAACAGAATCGTCGGAATGGAAAGATTGATCAAACGTATTTAACTATATTGAACGAACAATTAGCGGCAGAAGGTGCTGAGGTGCTTGCTGAACGCTTTTCTTTTGTCAAACGACTGGAAAAGTGGGCCCAGCCCATCCATGCCGATATCAGTCAGGAGAAAGAGGAACTCACGCTTGAGTATGCCTCGTCGGTCTCTTTGCACTCGGAAAAAGATAAAGAACAGGTCATGAAAGATCTGCTGGAACAGTATAAAAAGAATGAACGACGGGAAATGGACCAGGGGACGACACTCTCGGGTCCGCATCGCGACGATGTCCGGTTTTATGTGAATGAAAAAAACGTTCAGACCTATGGTTCCCAGGGACAGCAGCGGACCACGGCACTGAGCGTGAAGCTCGCTGAGATCGAACTGATGAAAGAGATGACGGGGGAGTATCCCGTCTTACTATTGGATGATGTGCTGAGCGAACTGGATGACGACCGCCAGACGCATCTTTTAAAGTCCATTCAGGATAAAGTACAGACCTTTTTAACCACAACGAGTTTAGACGGAGTAAAGAAAGAATTGCTCCATGATCCGCGTATTTTTACCGTGTATAACGGACAGATTGAAATGGAGAGTGAATAAAGTGGCTGAAGATAAATTAACGCCGAAAGAAATCGAAGAACTAAGAGAAGAGTATAATGCCAGTCAGATCCAGGTGCTGGAAGGTCTGGAAGCCGTCAGAAAGCGTCCGGGAATGTACATTGGATCGACGGGTCCTGAAGGGCTGCACCACCTTGTATGGGAAATCGTGGATAACTCGATCGATGAAGCGATGGCCGGTCATGCTGAGAACATCGATATCGTCATCAAAAAGGATGATATCATCGAAGTCAGTGATGATGGCCGTGGGATCCCGATCGATATACAGGAAAAAACAGGCCGTCCGGCAGTCGAGACCGTCTTTACGATCCTGCATGCCGGAGGAAAATTCGGCGGAGGCGGCTATAAAGTGTCCGGCGGTCTTCACGGCGTGGGTTCATCTGTCGTTAATGCCTTGTCAGAATTTCTTGAAGTGGATGTCCATAAAAACGGCAGGGTCCACAACATGGCCTTCGAACGCGGCGATGTTGTAAAGGAACTGCATGAGACCGGGGATACAGACAAATCTGGAACCGTGGTCCGTTTTAAAGCAGACGCAGAAATTTTCCAGGAAACAACGACCTATGACTTCAACAAACTGGCCACACGTGTACGTGAACTGGCCTTCCTTAACCGCGGCTTAGCTATTTCGATCGAAGATCAGCGCCATGATGAACCGGTTCGTCTGGAATATCAGTATGACGGCGGGATCAAGAGTTATGTTGAATACCTGAATCAGAGCAAGACCGTGTTATACGATGAACCGATTTTCCTGGAAGGTGAACAGGACGGGATCGCCGTTGAGGTGGCTTTACAGCATACGGATGGCTATCACACGAACATCATGAGTTTTGCGAATAATATCCATACCTATGAAGGCGGGATGCATGAGTCCGGCTTTAAAACGGCCCTCACGCGTATCATCAACGATTATGCCAAACGAAATAAATACTTGAAAGAAACAGAGGACAACTTGAGCGGTGAAGATGCCAGAGAAGGGCTGACGATCGTTTTAAGCATCAAGCATCCGGATCCTCAGTTTGAAGGGCAGACCAAAACTAAACTCGGTAACTCAGAAGTGAGGACCATTACCGACCGTCTCTTCAGTGAGCACTTCAACCGTTTCCTGGTTGAAAATCCTCAAGTCGGGAAGAAGATCATCGATAAAGCCCTGCTGGCTGCCAAAGCCCGTCTGGCTGCCAAGCGCGCCCGTGAAGTGACACGTAAGAAAAACGGTCTCGAAATCAGCAACCTGCCGGGTAAACTGGCAGACTGTTCGTCTAAAGACCCTGAAAAATCAGAAATCTTTATCGTTGAGGGGGACTCTGCGGGCGGATCAGCTAAACAAGGACGTTCACGCTTGTTCCAGGCTATTTTACCGATCCGAGGGAAGATCCTGAACGTGGAAAAAGCGTCGATCGACCGTATCCTGGCGAATGAAGAGATCCGTTCCTTGTTTACAGCGATGGGGACAGGTTTCGGTGAAGAATTTCAGATCGATAAAGCCCGTTACCATAAACTGATCATCATGACCGATGCCGACGTGGACGGCGCGCATATCAGAACGCTGCTGCTCACACTCTTTTACCGTTACATGCGTCCCGTTGTCGAAGCAGGTTACGTTTATGTAGCGATGCCGCCTCTGTATCAAATCAAACAGGGCAAAAAAGAGGTCTACGTGGATTCTGAAAGAGAATTGGAGGAACACCTTAAATCGATTCCGGCGTCTCCTAAACCCTCTATTCAGCGTTACAAAGGACTAGGTGAGATGGATGCAGAACAGTTATGGGAAACGACCATGAATCCGGAAAACAGACGTCTGCTGCAAGTCGATGTTGAAGATGCGATCGAAGCGGATATGGTCTTTGATATGCTGATGGGTGAAAAGGTGGAGCCGCGTCGCGAATTCATCGAAGAAAATGCTCAGTATGTAGAGAATATCGACGTATAATTTATAACTATATTAACTGTTAATTAATGTATAAAGATAAACAAGTTATGTAATTGCTTGAGGAGGAAAAATCACTTGACTGAAGAAAGAGAAGCACGCATGGAAAAGATAAACTTGTCCAGCGAGATGAGAAAGTCTTTTTTAGACTACGCGATGAGTGTTATTGTATCTCGTGCTTTACCCGATGTGCGTGACGGCTTGAAACCTGTGCATCGTCGTATATTGTATGGCATGAATGAACTGGGGATGACCCCGGACAAAGCCTTTAAAAAATCGGCCCGTATCGTCGGAGACGTTATGGGTAAGTATCACCCGCACGGTGACTCCGCGATCTACGAATCGATGGTCCGCATGTCCCAGGATTTCAGTTTCCGTAACCCTCTGATCGACGGGCACGGAAACTTCGGATCCATCGATGGGGACAGTGCCGCAGCCATGCGTTATACAGAGGCCAGAATGAGTAAAATGGCTCTGGAAATGCTGCGGGACATCAATAAAGACACCGTTGACTACCATGATAACTATGACGGATCAGAACGCGAACCGAATGTTCTGCCGGCACGTTTTCCTAACTTGCTCGTTAATGGGGCATCAGGGATCGCTGTCGGGATGGCGACGAATATCCCGCCGCATAACTTGAGAGAAGTCATCAAAGCCTGTCGTATCGTGATGGAAAACGAAGATGCTACGGTGGCAGACTTGATGGAAGTCCTGCCCGGACCGGATTTTCCAACAGGAGCCATGGTTTTAGGTAAGTCTGGGATAAGAAAAGCCTATGAAACAGGTAGAGGGTCTATAAAAGTAAGAGCTAAAGCAAGGATCGAAGTTCAGCCGAACGGTAAAGAACGCATCATCGTGGATGAAATTCCTTACTTAGTCAATAAAGCTAAACTGGTTGAACGTATCGCAGATCTAGCTCGAGATAAACGTATCGAAGGCATCACCGACTTGAATGATGAATCAGACAGAGACGGCATGCGTATCGTTATCGATGTCAGACGTGACGTGTCCGCCAGCATTATTTTAAATAACTTGTACAAGATGACACCGCTGCAGACGTCGTTTGGCTTCAACATGCTGGCGATCGTCAACGGTGTACCGAAAACACTGGGACTTAAAGAGATCTTGGTCGAATATCTGAAACATCAGCGTATCGTCATTCGCCGCAGAACCGAATACGACAAGCGTAAGGCAGAAGCGCGTGCACATATCCTGGAAGGTCTGCGTATCGCGCTGGATCATATCGATGAGATCATTTCGATCATCAGAGGATCCAACACGGCAGATGTAGCTAAAAACGCCTTGATGGAGCGCTTTGGATTAAGCGACCGTCAGTCACAGGCTATTTTAGACATGCGTATGGTCCGACTGACAGGTCTGGAAAGAGAGAAAATCGAAGGCGAGTACCAGGACCTTCTGACACTCATCAATGACTTGGCAGATATCCTGTCGAATCCTCAGCGTGTCCACGAAATCATTGCTGAAGAACTGGAAGAGATCGCCGACAAGCATGGCGATGACCGCCGGACAGAACTTCTGGTAGGGGAATCACTCAGTCTGGAAGATGAAGACCTGATCGAAGAAGAAGAGATCGCAGTCACCCTCTCGCATAACGGCTATATGAAGCGTATGGCGATTTCCGAGTTCAAAGCACAGAACCGTGGGGGCCGTGGCGTTAAAGGCATGACAACGAACACAGATGACTTTGTGGAAACACTGGTCACTTGCTCGACCCATGACCTGCTGCTGTTCTTCACGAACACCGGTAAAGTGTATAAAGCTAAAGGCTACGAGATCCCGGAATACGGCCGAACAGCTAAAGGGATCCCGGCCATCAACTTCCTGGGGATCAATAACGATGAGAGTATCCAGGCGATCATCAATACCAGAGGCGAAACGAAAGAATCCGATCATCTCTTCTTCACGACGCGAATGGGTACCGTGAAGCGTACCGCTTTCTCTGAATTTGAAAATATCCGAACCAGCGGTCTTCGAGCCATCGTGCTTAAAGAAGAGGATGAGCTGATCAACGTGGCTGTCACACATGGTTCTGACCATATCGTTATCGGGACGCGTCAGGGCTATGCTGTCAGCTTCCATGAAGAAGACGTCAGAAGCATGGGACGTGCCGCAGCGGGGGTCAGAGGTGTCCGTTTAAGAGAAGACGATTATGTCGTCGGCATGGACATTCTAAATCCTGATTCCGAAGTACTGGTGATCACTGAGAATGGTTACGGCAAGCGAACAGACGCTTCAGAGTATGCCATCAGAGGCCGTGGCGGTAAAGGTGTCAAGACCGTTAATATCACAGATAAAAATGGACCGTTAGTCGGACTGAAAACTGTTCATGGGGAAGAGGACATCATGCTGATCACGACAAGTGGTGTGATCATTCGCTTCCATTCGAAAAACATTTCTCAAACAGGCCGTGCCACACAGGGTGTCCGGTTAATGAGACTGGAAGATGATATCTATGTATCCACCCTTGCGAAAGTCGAACCTGAAGAAGAGGAAGACGACGACGAAGAGCTGACTGATTCTGAAGAAACAGCAACTGACTCTGTAACTGACGAAGAAATTTCAGAGGAGTCAGAACCAGCAGATGTTGTAACAGAAGAGGATACAGACGAAGATTTAGAAAGCTAAATCGATAAATAATGAAGAGGGCGGCCAGTAAAATGAGCGGCTCTCTTTTTTATACAGACTACTTGAAAGAAACCTTGTGTTTCAATCAGGTGTGTGCTATAATATTTCGGTGAGTACTCTGTATAGAATACTCTCCTTGCTCTTTCAAATGAAAGGGCCAAAGTCCATAAGGAGGTGACAGTCAAAGATGAGTCAATCAGCTAAATATGAATTATTATATATCATCCGTCCCGATCTTGATGAAGAAGGTAAAAAAGCTTTAGTAGAGCGCTTTGAAACTATCTTAAAAGATAACGGTGCTGAAGTAACTGAATCAAAAGACTGGGCGAAACGCCGTTTTGCGTATGAAATCAAAGGATACCGCGAAGGAACATATCGCTTAGTAAACCTACAAACTTCAGATGCAGCAGCTATCAATGAATTTGAACGCCTAGCACGTATCAATGACGACATTTTACGTCATATGATCGTTCGTCTAGAAGACTAATGTTTCACGTGAAACACTTTTAATAATTGCCTTTTTAAGAAAGGAGCCACTTTGATTGATTAACAATGTCGTACTAGTTGGAAGATTGACTAGAGATGCTGAACTTCGTTATACGGGTAGCGGGACAGCCGTTGCTTCATTTACCGTAGCTGTGGAACGTCAATTCAAGAACGCACAAGGTGAGAGAGAAACTGACTTTATCAACTGTGTGGCTTGGAGAAAAACAGCTGAGATCATTTCTAACTTTACCCGCAAGGGATCGTTAGTCGGAGTGACTGGTCATATTCAAACGCGAAACTATACCAATAACGAAGGTAGAAAAGTTTATATTACAGAAGTAGTCTGTGAAAACTTCCAGATGCTTGAACCGAAGTCGGTCACTGAAAAACGTGCGCAGAATGATGGGTCAAGTTCTAACTCCGGATTTTCAAATAACAACTACTCCAATAATTCAAATTATTCGCAGAATAACAATCAAGCTCCCAAAAACAACAGTAAAAGCAATTACGCAAATTTCGATGAGGATCCATTTGATTCAAACAATGATTCGATCGATATTTCCGATGACGATTTACCATTTTGATTCAAGAATAAAAGGAGGATTATAACATGGCTGGACGTAGAGGCGGAAGAAAGCGCCGTAAAGTTGACTTCTTTGCAGCTAATCATATTGAATATATTGATTACAAAGATGTCGATTTATTGAAACGTTTCATTTCAGACAGAGGTAAGATTTTACCACGTCGTGTAACTGGAACTTACGCTAAAAACCAACGTAAATTAACGAAAGCAATCAAACGTGCTCGTATCATGGGCTTGTTGCCATTCGTTACTGAAGAATAAACAATTTATAGAAGCTGTGACAGATTAATCTGTTACAGCTTCTTTTGATTTTAAATGTTTCACGTGAAACATTTAAATACTGACATCTAGTATAGAAGTAACCTTATAAACGTGTTAAAATATAAGGAAATAGTTATAATGACGATGTTAAGAGGAGAAAATATGAATAATAAGTCGCAGGAAGAAAATCTTCCTAAATTACTGAATCACCCGTATTTAAAGCGTATGCTTCTATTTGCGGTAGCTGTTCAGTTCACGATGACGGTTTTGAGTTTTTTTGCATATATCTGGCTCGGGGCATTGATGTTAGTGTTATTCCTGATCACTCTTGTAATCATATGGCGATTCAGCAATGAATACAACGAGGAGCTGAATAACTATATACTTAATTTGTCTTATCGTATTAAACGTGGACAACAGGAAGCTTTGATCAAAATGCCGATGGGAATCATTCTACTCAATGAGGAAAACCAGATCGAATGGATCAATCCTTACATGCAGTTGCAGCTTCCCAGTGACCAGCAGCTGTTAGGTGAACCGATCAGAGAAGTGAACAAAGACTTGTCGGACTATTTTGACAATGATAAAAGAGAAGACTTTAATTTAGTGGAGTGGAACGAGAAGATTTATAAAGTTTCTCTTCAAAAAGACATCAACGCACTGTATCTGCTGGATATCACTGAATACGCGTCGATCACTGAAGAATATGAAAAAACACGTCCCGTAGTTGGCTGGCTGTTTCTAGATAACTACGATGAGATCACTCAAGGTCTTGATGACAGAGGGGTCTCCGGTTTTGACAGCCTGCTGACCACTTATTTTTCCAACTGGGGCAAGCAGCACGGGATATTCTATAAACGGATATCTGATGACCGCTACTTCCTGCTGTTAGACAGAGAAGAACTGGAACGACTGGAAAATGATAAATTCAATATCATCGACAGCATCAGAGACCGGACGTCCAAGCGTAACCTGCCGCTGACGATCAGTATCGGTTTGTCTTATGGTGATGCATCCTTTGACAAACTGGCAGATCTTGCTCAAAACAATCTGGACTTAGCTTTGGGACGCGGGGGAGATCAGGCCATCGTTAAAGCGATCGACGAAGAGCCGCGCTATTACGGCGGAAAGACGAATCCGATGGAAAAACGGACTCGGGTCCGCTCGCGTATGATCAGTCAGGCTATGCAGAAACTGATGAATGACAGCGATACGATATACGTCATGGGACACAAAAATCCTGACATGGATTCTGTCGGCTCTTCTCTTGGGATCGCACGGATAGCCATGATGCTCAAAAAAGAGGTACATGTCGTCATAGATGAAGACGATGTCAACAAGGATGTAGCCAAACTCCTTCAGGAAATCAAAAAGCATAAACAGGTGAACAGCAATCTCATTTCTTCAGCAGAAGCGGAGCGGATGATCAATGCCAATGATCTGGTCATATTAGTGGATCATCATAAACCTGTACTTTCTATCGCACCTAACCTGCTGAGAAAAACCAAGCGCAATATGGTCATCGATCATCACCGGCGTGGAGAAGAATTCACAGAGAATCCTCTGCTGGTTTACATTGAACCTTATGCATCTTCAACAGCTGAACTGATCACTGAACTGTTTGAATATGTATCGACCGATGGTGAACCGATCAATCGTATTGAAGCAACAGCGATGCTTGGCGGGATCGTCGTAGATACGAACAACTTCAGTTTGAGAACGGGATCGCGTACCTTTGATGCAGCCAGTTATCTCCAATCTGTGGGGGCCAATTCCACTATGATCCAGCGACTGCTGAAAGAAGACCCTGAAAGTTATCTAAGGCGCAGCCGGTTGATCGAAACACTTGACTATGTTATCGATGGTGTCGCGATCGCTTATGGGGCAGATGATGAAATCTATCCCTCTGTGACGGCCGCTCAGACAGCTGACACCATGTTAAGCATGTCAGGTGTTGAAGCCGCATTCGTCATTACAAGGCGGTCAGAAGAAACAGTGGGTATAAGCGCACGGAGCTTGGGTAAAATCAACGTTCAGGCCATTATGGAAAAAATGGGCGGCGGAGGTCATTTATCCAATGCCGCAACACAGATCGACGGTCAGAGCATCTCTGAAATAATAGAAGAATTAAAAGAAGTTATACATTCTCAATTAGACTAAAAAAAGAGAGGGAGTTAAAACTATGGAAGTTATTCTATTAAAAGACGTAAAAGGAACAGGGAAAAAAGGAGAAGTCAAAAACGTCTCTGACGGTTATGCCAGAAACTTTTTGATTAAAAAAGGATTTGCTGCAGAAGCCACTTCATCAGCTAAGAAAGAGCTGACGATGAAGAAAAAAGCCCAGAAGAGAGAAGAACAGGAAATTCTGGAAGAAGCTAAAAAGGAAAAAGAGATCCTTGAAGAGAACCCGATCGAAATCTATGAAAAGGCAGCAGAAGACGGGCGTCTGTTCGGGTCTGTCACCACTAAGCAGATCGCAAAAGCGATCGAGAAACAGCTGAGCGTAAAAGTGGATAAAAGAAAGATCAATCAGTCAGTTCCGATGCGTTCTTTAGGCAGCCAGAAAATGGATGTCAAACTGCACAAAGATGTGACAGCAGAAATAACGGTTAGAGTCCTAGCCAAAGACGAATAGACGAACAAATACTACAGAATTACGTGAGCTAGCATGTTTCAGGTATCCATTCCTTAGACCATGCTAGCTTTTGTCTGGATTGTTTCACGTGAAACAATCAGTATTAAACGTATGTTCCCTTATATACTTTTATTTTGAGATAGGGTACAATAGAGAAACAGCGAAAGACACGAAAGGAAGTTAGACATCGAGATGGACGTTATAGGTGATCGCTTACCTCCACAGAATATAGAAGCCGAACAATCTGTCTTGGGGTCAATCTTACTTGATCCTGAAGCTATTATTCCGGCTATGGAGTATGTGGAAGCTAATGATTTTTATCGTCGTGCGCATCAGCTTATTTTTCAATCCATGATTGAATTGAACGAAAAGAATGAAGCCATTGACGTCATTACAATTGCAAATAATTTAGAATCGAAGGATCAGCTAGAAGATGTTGGCGGGACCCCTTATCTGGCAGAACTGGCTACGACGGTGCCTACAGCGGCAAACGTCGAGCATTATGCTAAAATCGTGGAAGAACGCGCCATACTGAGGAACCTGATCCAGACAGCCACAGAAATAGCTTCTCAGGGCTATCAGGAAACAGACAATATCCCCAATCTGCTTGATGAAGCAGAAAGAAGGATCCTGGAAGTTTCCGAGAAGAAAAGCAGGAGCGGCTTCGTTGACATAGAAACTGTCTTGAGAAATACGATCAACAACATCGATGATCTCTTTCAGAATGACGATGACATTACCGGTGTTTCGACGGGATATAAAATGCTCGATCAGATGACAGCCGGTCTCCATGAGGACGAACTGATCATCCTGGCCGCTCGTCCGGGTGTGGGTAAAACGGCCTTTGCCTTGAATGTGGCCCAGAATATCGGAACAAAGACGGATGAGAATGTTGCTATATTCAGTCTTGAAATGGGTGCGGAGCAGCTGGTCAACCGTATGCTCTGTGCAGAAGGAACCATCAACGCCACGCATTTGCGTACGGGTCAGCTGACTGAAGAGGAATTCACGAAACTGTTCGTGGCTATGGGCAGTTTGTCTAAAGCGAATATTTATATCGATGATACGCCGGGGATCAGAACGGCCGAGATCCGTGCCAAATGCCGTAAACTCAAGCAGGAGAAAGGGAGTATTGGTCTGATCGTGATCGACTATCTCCAGCTGATCGAAGGAACGGGTCGGGAAAGTCGTCAGCAGGAAGTTTCTGAAATATCCAGACAACTCAAAAAGTTAGCCAAAGAACTGTCTGTCCCTGTTGTTGCGTTGTCTCAGCTCTCGCGTAGTGTGGAGCAGAGACAGGATAAGCGTCCGATCCTCAGTGATTTGAGAGAATCCGGATCGATCGAGCAGGATGCCGATATCGTAGCCTTTTTATATAGAGAAGACTACTACCGCAGTGAAGATGGCGAAGAAGATGAGTCGGCAGATGAGAACGTCGTCGAAGTCATCCTGGAGAAGAACCGTTCAGGCGCACGAGGAACAGTTAAACTGCTGTTCATCAAGGAGTACAATAAGTTTTCTTCCTTGTCTTACTATCCTGAAAGTGACATACCGGGTTAAACAGTTAGAGCGATATCTTTTGTATCCGCCTGTAAAAAGGGTGGGACAAAAGATATCGTTTTTTTTGTGCTGGCATATCTTTTCTTCTCCATGCGAATAATTGGTATAATAAGACTACTTTATAAGCAAAAGGAGTGAGGAGTATTGAATGAGTCAGCAGACGGCGGGGTCGATTACTACATTGATCCATCAAAAACCTTTCAGTCAGGGAAGAAAACTGAAATCTTCAAGGAAATACTCGATGATGTAAAAAGTCATTCAGCGTTCGACTTTGAAAGAGAAGAAGTGCTGCAGGAAATCAAAAAACGTGAGGCTCTCAGTACAACCGGATTCGGGAATGGCTTTGCTATCCCTCATGGAAAGTCCAGCCAGATACATACACCGATCGTGGTACTGATGAAAACAGATCAGAAGCTGGAGTGGGAAGCGCTGGACGGCCAACCTGTTTCGATCATCTTTCTGCTCATTGTACCAAAGGAAAAAGGGGAAGCGATCCATTTAAAACTATTGTCCAGACTGTCCTATCATTTAATGGATAAGAAAATTCAGGAAGCATTCAAAAATGCTGAAACGAAAGAGGATTGTGAAGCACTGTTGAATCAGCTCTTAGTATAGGAAGGTGGGAAAATAATGAAGATCGTAGCAGTGACAGCCTGTGCCACAGGTGTTGCCCATACATTTATGGCTAAACGTGCCATCGAAGATGCCGCTAAAGAACGCGGACATAAAGTGAAAGTGGAAACCCAGGGAGCCACAGGGATAGAGGACGAACTGACAAAAAAAGACCTGCAGGAGGCGGACATCCTTATCATTGCTTCAGACGTGAAATTAGCACGGACTGAGCGCTTTGAAGGGATCAAGAAGGTCAACATACCCGTCGCCGCTGCAATCAAGAATGCGGGGAGTTTAATAAAGAAAATAGAAGAAAAATTAAAGGAAGAGTGAGGGAAAACACATGAAAAAATTTCAGCAAGCACTGATGACGGGCGTCTCTTATATGCTGCCGCTCATTGTCTTTTCAGGTATGACGATCGCTGTAACAGGTATGATTGCTCAATCCGCAAGCAGTGAAATACAGGCTGTGACGCTTTTAAATGGATTCGCCTGGACCATGATGAATATTATACCGGCTATCTTTGCCGCTTATATGGCGTATGCGATCGGAGATAAAGCCGCGCTCATTCCCGGGTTCATCGGCGGGTATATTGCAGCCCATCCGCTTGTTGAAGGCACTTCAGCCAGTGGTTTCTTGGGGGCTATATTAGCAGGATTCCTCGCCGGATACGTTGTACTGGCCTTGAGAAAACTGCCGATGCCAGAGTTTTTACAGTCGATTCATAAAACGCTGTTTATTCCTGTACTGACAGGCTGGCTGTTGTACTTTGTGATGGCCTATCCCGTAGCTATTATCGTTGGGACATTGAATGATGTTATCATAAATAATCTTATTACCTTATCCCAAGCGCCGCAGTATGCGTTCCTGCTCGGTGCCATCCTAAGCGCGATGTGTGCCTTTGATATGGGAGGACCCCTCAATAAAATCGCCATCACCTTCGTCTTTGCAGTCTGGAATAATCCAAGCGGCATAGGATTCATTGTCAATGCGGCAGTCTTCCCCGGCATCATGGTCCCTGCATTATCAGTCGGTATTGCGGCCTTGCTGGCTAAAGAAAAATACACTGAAGATGAAATCAAAATGGCGCCAGCTTCTATTCTGTCCGGTCTGGTCGGTATTACGGAAGCAACCTTGCCCTATGCCTTCCGTGATCCGATCCGTGTCATTGGCTCGAATATGCTGGGAGCAGCAGTAGGCGGTGCGTTGATGATGGGAATGGGTATTTCAACATCCGGTGTGTCAGGCGTGTTCGGCTTACCGATGGCCAGCAATATTGTATTATTCGTGTTAGCTATACTTGTAGGCACTGCGATTTCTGTGGGAGCTCAGATCGCCTGGAAGAAACCGGCCACAGATACGCTGTCTTCTGAAGAAGACGATCTGGAATTTGAAATCACGATGTAAGTAGGTTAAACAAACACAGTAAGCCGGGCAAAAGACTTTTGAAATTTTATAAATTATGTAAATAAAAACACCGTCACATCAAGGAGTGGATTTCCTCGATGTGACGGTGTTTTCTTCTTTATCACGATTTCTATTTACTTCAGCTGATTTGTGTAATCCAGGTGTTCAAATGTTTCCGGCTTGCCGATCGCAACGATGAAACTGCCCGGTTTGATCTTTTCTTCAGGGTGGACATTAATAACTAGTTTCCCATTGGGTTCAGACTTCATGCCGATAACATTGATTTTATACTTTTTACGCAGATCCATTTCTTTCAAGCTGCGTCCGATCCAGCGATCAGGGGCAGTAAATTCGATAATGGAATTTTCTTCATCAAGGGTAATGACATCGAGGATATTATTACGCATGATGTTACGAGCCACTTTATCGCCCATTTCTTTTTCTGGACGAATGATTTCATCCGCGCCCATTTCCTGCATGATTTCCATATGCGTACGGTTCTTCGCTTTGGCCACGATCCGTTTGATACCCAGTTTCTTACAGTTCATGATCGCCAGAACGCTTGATTCCAGGTTTGAGCCTGTACCAATGACAGCCACATCGCAATTCGAGAAACCGATGCTTCTTAAAAGTTCGATATCTGTGAAATTACCCTGAACAGCTTGTATAACATACTCTTCGACACGATTGACATCGACAAGGTTTTTATCTACTGCGATCACGTCGTAATGCTGCTCTCCCAGTTCTTTAGCAATGGTCGATCCAAACACACCCAACCCTAATACTCCAACTGTTTTAACCAAAATTAACAACTCCTAACCAATTAATATGCTGCCTGTAGCGTACTTGATATCTCGTTTTCTTCTATCTCTATTGCCTAAAGCAGTAAAGATGGTGATCGGTCCGATTCTCCCGATAAACATACAGAACATAATGACAGTCTGACTGTATCTGGAAAGTGTTGCTGTTAAATTGGCCGATAAGCCGACGGTACCAAAAGCCGAGACGGTTTCAAAAAACAGATACTGCAGTGGGATATCTTCATCGAATATCGTCATGAAGGATAAAGCAATAAAGTTAAGTAAAATAAACATGACGACGATGACCAGTGCCCGCTTGATGATATCCATTTCCAGTGTTCTGTTTTTATAGTTGATATGTGTAAATCCTTTTATTTCTGTGACAATGAGCTTGACAACTAATGCAACCGTGGAGGTTTTTGCACCGCCGGCTGTTCCGCCGGGAGATCCACCAATGAACATAAAGACAGTAAAGGCCACAAGAGTAAACATGTGGAATTCAGCAAAATTCAAGGTGCTGAAACCAGCTGTCCTCAATGTCACTGCCTGAAAGAAAATAGCCTGTATTTTTGCGGAAAAGCTTAATCCGCCTAAGGATTCGGGATTATTCCATTCTGCTAGAGTAAAAATAATCATAGCAGCAAGGATCAGCATCAAGGACCACTTGATGACTAAACGCGAATGCAGGGTCAAACGACGATAGGTCCCTTTAAAATCCAGCCAGCTTCTTGCTGCTCTAAATTGTTTGAAATGGTTGGCGACATCGAACCAGACGGAGAAGCCGATACCTCCAAGAATAATTAAAACAGGGACAACGATGTTAACGACGGGCATAGCGACGAAGTTTTGGAGACTTATCGTGCCCAGGTTATCAAATCCGGCATTATTGAAGGCAGAAATCGACAGGAAGATGGAATTGAATATGCCGGCACCCCATCCAAAAAGAGGGATGAACTTGAACGCGAATATAAACGCGCCAAGGGCTTCAAAAATCGTCGTGTATTTGACGACGTTAAGTAAGAAATGCCGGAACCCTTTCATATCGTTCCGGTTCAAAGCCTGCTGTAAGGTGATTTCTTCTTTCATACTTACTTGCCGGCCAAACTGCATAATAATAGCTGAAACGATCGTGATCAGACCTAAACCGCCAAGCTTGATCAGGACAAGTGTAACGATCTGACCGAATAAATTATAAGTCTCAGCAACTGGTACGGTAGATAAGCCAGTTACAGCAACCATCGAAATGGCGCCAAAGAGATGATCAAAATAAGTGGCTTGAGACGTTTCTAATTGACTGAATGGCATAGCCAGTATCAGAGAACCCGCAAACATAGCAAAAGCAAAACTGACTATGATCTTAATGGATATGGGCCAATTGGAAAATTGACTCAGGAATTTTTTCATCAGTAACAATCCTTCCTCATATATACTACCCTTTATTGTAACGAAACAAAACAAGAATAGCTAGATTTTACCGTGCTTTATCCATAAATACAAGCATTCTTTATTCCAGTATTTCAGACCTCAGGCAGGCTGAATGAAAAGGCGTTAAAGTTGTTAATAACAAGTATTCAAGGTAAAATTATGAGGTGCAGTATTTTATGCTGCAGGTCAATGGAGGGAGAAAGAATATGAACGGAACAATGATGCAGTACTTTGAATGGGACTTGCCGAATGATGGGAAACATTGGCAGCGGTTGAAAGAGGATGCAGAACACCTGAAAGAGATAGGGATCACATCTGTCTGGATTCCTCCGTGCTATAAAGGCGTGGGACAAGAGGACGTCGGTTATGGTGTTTATGACATGTACGATCTAGGAGAGTTCGACCAGAAAGGCACGGTCCGTACGAAATACGGTACCAAAAAAGAACTGCTGGAAGCAATAGAGGCATTACATAAACAGGGGATCCATGTGTATGCCGATGTCGTACTGAATCATAAAGGCGGTGCCGACGAAACAGAAACATTTGAAGCCACACCGGTAAATGAAGACAACCGTCATGAGGCGATCGGCGAAACGCGTGAAATCGAAGCGTGGACGTATTTCAATTTCCCGGGAAGGAATGGAGAGTACTCAGACTTTGAATGGCACTGGTATCATTTTTCGGGCGTTTCTGATGATGAAAAGACCGGTGACCACGGTATTTTCCGTATCGAAGGAGAAGACAAAGGCTGGGCCCCGGACGAGCATGTGTCGACGGAGTACGGCAACTTTGACTATCTGATGTTTGCGGATATCGATTACAGCCATCCGGAAGTGATCGAAGAAACCAAGAAATGGATCCACTGGTTTATTGAAGAAACGAATATTGACGGTATACGACTTGATGCCGTAAAACATATCGACAGTGCCTTCATGAAAGACTTGATCGAAGATGTCAGGGAAACATACGATGACGATTTCTTCTTTGTAGCTGAATACTGGCATCAGCGCTATAAATTCCTGGAAGATTATCTGGAAGAACATGAGTATGCCCTGTCCATGATGGACGTCCGGTTCCATTATGCGCTGCATGAAGCAAGCAAGCAGCATAATGAGTTCGATCTCAGACGTCTGATCGATGGAACGCTCTATAAATCGAATGCAGAACAGGCCGTCACCTTTGTTGAAAATCACGATTCACAACCGGGACAGTCTCTGGAATCGTATGTTGAACCCTGGTTCAAACCGCTGGCATATGGCTTCATTCTGTTAAGTTCGTACGGCTATCCGTGTGTGTTCTACAGTGACTACTATGGATACAGCGGCGAAATAGAATATGAAGGCTGCCGGAAAGAAATCGATATCCTGCTCCATGCACGCGAAGAGTATGCATATGGCGAGCAGAGCAATTATCTGGATCATGATAATTGCATCGGCTTTACCCGGACTGGTGATGATGAGCATCCGGAAGGGTGTGCGGTCATCATGTCTAATGGAGAAGAAGGGTATAAAGAAATGTACGTGGGTGACCTCCATGCGGGGGATGTCTACATCGATTTACTGAAGAACCGCGAAGAAGAAATAACGATCGACGATGAAGGGAAAGCAACCTTCCTGGTCAATGCAGAATCCCTTTCTGTATGGGTCAGAAAACCGGAATAAAGGAGAAAAGCGACTCGGATCTTGTGATCCGAGTCGCTTTTTTTCAAAATCAATAGAGTAACAGCAGCAGAGGTGACTGAACCGGTTGCAATATCGCAATTAGCACACCTTTCTGAGAGAACATCACTAAAAACATGTCACAAAACCGTTATTAGAACACCTTTCTGAGATGGAAACACTAAAAATATGTTGCAAAACCGTTATTAGCACACCTTTCTGAGAGGGAAACACTAAAAACATGTTGCAA
>NZ_FOBL01000003.1 GCF_900109825.1 Alkalibacterium putridalgicola
TAAGACCTTTTTTAGGATATCATTGTCTGTCTTAAGACGGGCATTCTCTGCTTTGATTTTTTCGATATCTGCTTCAGAATACCCGGTTTTTTCATCCGTGGAATATTTTTTGATCCACCGATAAATGGTTTGTTCTGCTATGCCATGTTCCTCACTTAAATTCTTTACTGAATGACCATTTTCGTACAAACTGACTAGCGTTTTCTTATAGTCGACATCATAGGTTCTTCGGTTTGACATCGATAGACACTCCTTTTCGATAGTTTATATTCTATCAAAACGTGTCCAGGATTTCATACTAACATCAATCAGCGCCAGACTTTTATATATTCTCATTCCATTCATCTCCACTTATTTATTTAGTGTTTCCATTATAATCAGATGATTCAGGCTTTAAATTTAGCCGTGTCTCTTGATTATACGACATGGAGATATTATTTCAACAGGCCTCTAACCTTTTCCTTAAAATTAGAGAGGGTTAGTCACTTTAACATGGAAAAAACACGTGCTCATCTTTGGCATTAAAGACGAACACGTGCTTTTGCAAAGTGATTCATTAGCGCATAACAGAGCCGCCTGAAATCTTGACAGCTTCTCCAACGATGTTTTCTGCAGCGTCTGACAGTAAGAAGGCGATCGTATTCGCCACTTCTTTTGGCGTAGATATACGTCCAGAAGGCAAGTTCTTGCTTTCGATATCAAACTGTTCTTCAAAGCTATGGTTTTCACGTTCACCTTTTGAACGGATACCTGATCTTCCCATCTCGGTGTCGACATATCCTGGACAGACTGCATTCACTCGGACATTGTGTTCAATAGCTTCTAATGCAAAGGACTGGGTAAAGCCGTTGAGCGCGAACTTCGATCCGACATAAGCAGTTCCGGCATAGGTCCCTCTAAGTCCAGACAGAGAGGAGACGTTTACGATGGCCCCTTCGTTATGTTCTTTCATCGTTTTGTAAATTTGCTGAGATAAAAGGATGGGGACCGTGTAGTTGAGATGCATGATGCGCTCCAGCACGTCCTGAGTCAGCTCTTCTACTACACTGCCTCCCGAAATACCGGCTGAATTTACTAATAAGGTGATCGGTCCCAGTTTTTCCTGTGCCGTCTGCACCAGTTTATCTCTGTCATCTGCTTCGGCCAAGTCAGCAACGACCAGCTCGACTTTCGCATACGGCTGCTCGCTCTGAATCTCTTCTTTAAGCTGATTTAATACCTCTTCTTTTCTCCCGGTGATCGTTATATCCGCACCCATAGCGGCCAGTACTTTCGCCGTTTCGTAACCGATCCCGCCGGTCGCTCCGGTGACCAGCGCATGCTTACCCGTGAAAACGTTAGATGAAAATAAAGACATAGTATTCCTCCTTAGTTATTTTAAAATGGATCCAAAATCTTTACATACATTAACCTACTACTGACTACGTGCCAACTTCTTCAATGATCCCGTTCTTCGATAAGACGGGATGTACTTTGCTGATGAAAAACCCCATCATGGGACTGAAAATCAGCATGCCGATGACCGTCCCTTCGCGAACTGCTGGAGTTAAATCAAACATAAAGGTCAAGGATAAAGAAACAGCGATAAACAGGATATCAGCGATTTGCCTGATTACTGCGAACTTTAACGGCACTTTTTTCGTCAAGACCAGGCAGAAACTTTCGATTGGAAAAGTCACGAGGTCCAGCGTCATGACCATACTGACAGAAAAACTTGCCAGCACCAATGCCAGGATATAGACCAGCATAGCCACTATATAGTTACTGATCTGAACAAAGCCAAACAGATCATAATAGAAAAAATTGACTAGGATCCCGATCAGGATGCTTAAAGGGATCTGGAGAAACCGGGCAAAACCGAAATCTCTTTTCAGAACGACCAACTGCCCGAGCACAAAAGAAAGGTTCAATATCATTGCAATGGTCCCGATCTTAATGCCAGACAGTAACGATAAAGACTGGGTAGCGGCATCAAAAGCCCCGACACCTACCGCAGCTTTCAGCATAAACGTGATGGCCAAAGCCACAGTAGCCGAAAAAACTGACAACAGTGCATAGCCTTTGTAATTTTTCATTGTTTTCATCTCCAAATATTTTTAAGAAACTAAATTTATTTTTTATAGCTGTTCACCGTCAGTTTAGCACATCTGTCTCTCTAGTTCACACTCATTGTTTCATTAATCTGGTTTACTGCTATATCTTTTTAGATAATGATGAAATCAAGTGACTTGAAATAAACAAGAAGGTCGGATACTATTAATACACTTATGTTCAGTTTTAAAAAAAGATTTAGAGGAGATTATTATGGTTCAAAACGTTTATTTAAAACCTACAGAAAAAGAAGATATCGACTACCTGCTTACGCTAATGAAAAATCCGGAAATTATGGATTACTGGTTCAGCGAACCTTACACCAATAAAGAAAAATTCACTTCTTCTTTTGATGAACGGCAAAAAGATGAGTCGACAAGACAGTTTATTGCTTATGTCGGTGACGAAAAAATCGGATACACCAGTCTCTTTCATATCAATCCGCGTCACCGGACAGCTGTTTTTGCGATCATGCTGGATCAGAACAGTCAGGGAAAGGGTTACGCTGAAGAAGTTGTTAGAAGCGTTGTCGATTACGGTTTCTATCAGCTGAACCTGAATAAGATCACACTTGATGTGGTGGATTTCAACGAAAAAGCTGTTCATATTTATGAAAAAGTTGGGTTTGAAGTTGAAGGCAAGAAAAACCAGCAGTATTTCATCAAAGGAACCTATCACACTAGTTTATCAATGGGGCTACTTAGAGAAAAGTATGCGCGTGTTTCAGAGTAAATGAGGTATCTTTCTACTTCAAAACTTGCATCCAGCTGGCAGTTTTCTTGTTATAAAAATAGTTAATCAGTATACTTAATATATATCATATGAGGAGCGGATACTATGTCAGATTACGAAATACCTAAAATATGGGAATGGAACAAAGATGAAAAGAATCAATTTGGTAACCAGCCAGTCGCAGGCAGTCGTTTTGAACAGACACTTCCGGTCGGCGAACATCCACTGCAGGTCTATTCATTAGGCACACCGAACGGACAGAAAGTCGCCATCATGCTGGAAGAGCTGAGTGAAGCCGGGGTCATGGAAGCTCGATACGACTTGTATAAAATCGATATTACAAAAGGTGATCAGTTCGGGAGTGACTTTGTCAGCATCAACCCTAACTCTAAAATACCTGCCATGATGGATCATTCAACCGATGAACCGATCCGTGTCTTTGAATCAGCCAACATCCTGTTATACTTGGCAGAAAAGTTCGACCAGTTCATCCCGACTTCTCTAGCTGAGAAAACGGAAATGATGAACTGGCTGTTCTGGCAGATCGGTGCTGCGCCTTACGTCGGCGGCGGGTTCGGCCACTTCTACTCTTATGCACCCTTTGCACAGGAGTATCCGATCAACCGGTTCACAATGGAAACGAAGCGCCAGCTGGATCTTCTGGATAGACACTTAGCTGACAAGGACTACATCAACGGTGACGAATATACGATCGCGGACATGGCGATCTGGCCTTGGTACGGTCGTCTGGTTCAAGGTTCATTGTACGGCGATGCCGCTGAATTCTTAAAAGCCAACGAATATACGAACTTAAAAAAATGGGCTGACCGCATCAGTGAACGACCTGCTGTGAAACGTGCACTGGAATTAGAATACAAAGCTATCAAATAGAAGCCGAATTAAATCACTAAAAACCTCGAAGTGTCCAAAATGACATTTCGAGGTTTTTATAGTGTAGAAAAGTATAAGCTTTTCTGCTTTCGATAATATTGTCTAGCAGAACGAACCTGTCTCCGTGCGAAAAAAGAGGAATGTACCCATTGCGCGCAAGCTGCTCATTCAGGGCACATTCCCTATTTTTCGCAGGAGCCAAGGCAGGTTCGTTCTACTTTTCTTATCAGCTTTAAATATTGATCAAAATGAGTGCAATGATCGTCATAGCAATGGCCAGCTGGTTCTTAGGAGCCAGTCTTTCTCTGTAAATGAGCAGGCCGCCTATATTGATCAGGACGATGCTTCCGGCACTGTATATGGGGAAAGCCACTGAAGTCTTCAGTGTATCGAGTGACAGGATCAGAAAGTATGATGAGAATAGATTCGGAATCCCCACTGCAAAACCCGTCAGGATATCACTCAGCTTGACCTTCGCCTTTTTATTCACAGTGTATGAGACACTGATCAAAAAGGCGACAAAGAATATCGTGAACAAGAAAACGTCTTTATAGTCATTCAAGGCATACTTCTGATAGATCTTGTTGGAAAATTCTGCCATGCCTCCAAAGATAAACAGAAGCAGCACGGTCGGTTTGAAATCGAATGTCTTGATCGACTTTTTAGACAGGTTGATCACAATGATCGATACTAAGGATAGTAGGATCCCTACCCACTGAACAGACGTCGGAAATTCCCTCCAGATAAGTATTGAGAAAATCATTGGTATAAGTATCCCTAACTTTGCGACCGTCCCGGATATCCCTACCCCACTGTCTCTGACACTTTTCTGATAGTAGACGAACGAGAGGAAAAAGAATATGCCGGCCACTGCGCCGATCAGGATCCCCCAGATGATACTGGAATACGGGGACAAGATGTGCTGATCGTTTTCCATAAACAATGCGACATCATCTATAAAAGGCATCTCACGGACTACGCCGTCCAATAGTCTCCTATATACGATCATGATCAAACTGGTGACAAAGGCGATGAAGTAATTGGCACTTGTAATCACATAACGATTTGTATCTGTATTTTCTGTGTATTTAAAAATAAGCGCGATCGATGCACTGCATAAAATGGATAGAAATAAATAAAACATAGGTCCTCCTAAAAAATCATCTTTTTCATCTGGATGTAGATAATCGGTTTTAAGTATACCATTTATTCGAAGCTAAGGAATCATTGATCTGATGTATGATGATAATTGAGCACGATTCTCCATTCAAGTATAACTTCAAACGTAAAATTCAAAAACGTTTTTTTAAATGACTGAAACTATGATACGATAGAGGTTAAAGATCCCAATGTCCAAGCGTTTGAAAGGATGACTTCACATGAAACCAGTAATAGGAATACCCGGAAATATTTTGACGAACTTTAGTCCTCGGTATACTAGTCTACCGATCACCTATACGCCTCACGGATTTATCGAAGGTCTTCAGACGGCTGGTGCACTGCCTGTCGTTTTTCCTATTTCCAAAGAAGAGGATGCCAAACACTATGTTAAAAGTGTCGATGCCGTCCTTTTAGCGGGTGGACAAGACGTCTCACCTTTAACTTACGGTGAAGAACCTCATATTAAATTACAGGATACTAGTCTTATACGTGACCAGTTTGAAATAGCCGTCATTAAAGAAGCCTGGACTCAAAACAAACCAGTCCTCGCTATCTGTCGCGGCCTGCAAATTTTCAATGTCGCTTTTGGCGGGACCCTATATCAGGATGTCTCTCTTATTCCTGACTTAAACTTACAACACGTACAAGAGTCTACTCCAGAAACGGCAGCTCATTCGATCACGATCGAAAACGATTCATGGCTGGGACAGTTATACGGAGCCAAAGCGCTTGTCAATTCCTACCACCATCAAGCAATCAAACAGCTGGCGACGAATCTTCGTCCTGTTGCCTGGTCAAATGATGGATTGATCGAGGCTTTTGAAAGCAAGGACGATCAGCATATTACGGTTGGTGTCCAGTGGCACCCAGAACTGATGATCCACAACAGTGAGGCAGCACAAGGTCTTTTCAATGCTTATGTAAAAACAGTCCGTGACTGGAAAAATAACCAGGATTGATTTTTTTATCAAATAAAATGCTCAATAGAATCTTTTAGAGTCTTTTTTATTTTATCATTTTATATCCACTCTAGACGAAAGGAAAAATCATTGAAAAACAATTTTAGTGTAAAAGCGCTCGTGCTCAATCCGATTGTTGTGATTCTTTATATCATCTTCTGCTCTATCCTTCTGAACTTTTTTGAATATGGCGGCACAGCTAGACGGGTACCCGTTCTTATTGTCATTGCCGGAAGCTTACTTGTCTGGTTCCTTTTGTGTTTGTTCTTCAGAAAGAGAATCAGAAAGCGTGCCCTTGACCAGTCAGATACTTTCAGAAAAATGAGTGCTTACTGGTTCTGGTTTGCAGTTGTTTCACTTATCGGAATGACTGTCTATACAGGCTTTCAGACGTATCAGATCTCACAATGGTGGGGAACGCCACTTCACCGAAAAATTCGTGAATGGCAAACAGAGACGACGATAGATCTTGAAGAAACAGATATTATCAGTCAAGGTCTAGAGGGTCTCTTAGCTGAAATCGATGCCGAAATCGATTTGCCGGAAAAACTTTATGCTTATTCAACCGTCGAATTGGAATTCAACCGAAATGGAGACATTGAATCCCTTTATATGCCAGTAGTAGGGGAAAACGAGGAAGGACTATTCGAAAGTTTTCTTATTACGTCTACTTCCAACACCAATCAGCTCACCGTACTGAGAAATAAACCACAAGACACTTATGACACGGACGAGGATTGGCTCCTTTCTCCCCTTGTTGACACGGTAGACCAGTTACCTATTAGCGAGCTGATAAGAGAATGGCCTGAAGAAGAAATTTTTGGTATTTATTATGCGGGTTATAGAACATGGGGGTACAATACAGAGGGCATTTACTATGTGGAAGACAATGGTCCTGTAGCACTTGAGACAGCCAACGATGAGATCATTGGCTATACCGTTTCCTTATTCGTGCCGGGAAGAACAAACGACACGACACCAATGCGCTTTATTGATCGCTCATTGAGTGGTCCAGCAGAGAGTCAGGCACGTGAAACTGAACGTGAGGTATCTCTGGGCTATCAATTGGACGACCGTCAACAGGAGGTATATTTCCTGACTGAGGAACTGGGATACCGCCTGACGGTCACTGATGCGGCTACTGGAAGCCGTTGGTACGGATTAGACCGGACCGCTGACGGAGGGATGACTTGGGAAACTGTGAATCCTGATCCATTTGACGGACGATCTGGCGAAAGCTCAGGCATAGTCTTTTTTGATGAAGCCTTAGGTTTTTTCATCTTGTCTATGAGAAGCCAGTCTGAAGCAATTCTTTTCCGTACAGACGATGCTGGAGAAGTGGTATCTGCAGTCGCCTTTCCGGACGCGGATGTTTCTTTAAATGATAGTGAAGAAGGTATTTCTTCGCCAATACCTCAACTCCCTTATGAAGAGAACGGTTCGCTGTTCGTTCGGCTTTATCCAAACCCCACTTCAGAATACATGCATGACACCTATTATCTTTACAAGTCTGATGACGACGGGAAAACCTGGGACTTTGTCGAAGTTATTGAAGGCAGTGAGGATTGATCTTAAACTAATAAGAAGTTCATACTCGTTATCTCGACGCAATAAAGCCAGAAACAGATTTTACACTGTTTCTGGCTTTTATATATCTTATTAACCTACTGATCCATGCCTCTTGTCACTGATGAGACACAACAGCATATTCCACTTTGCATTCTTTAGTGAAAGCTTTAACGGATCCCATGACGCTTAGTTCTCTTCTTGTAAGTCACAATCTTGTTATTTAAATACCTTTATTAGTCGATTATAAATCGTTACTACTTGAACTACTTTCTGACTCTCTTCCACGTAATAGAGAATCAAGTAATTATCGACTATAAGCTTGCGAATGTCTTTCTCTGGAATTAAATTATATTCTTCAGAAAATTTCGGTGCCCGATAAGGATTTTCTTTCAGAGACGGAGCTGCCTCTGTCAACTTGATTTCTAAATTGACAGCAGCAACGGGACTACTTAATTCATCAGAAATGTAAGCCGATATATTTTCTAAGTCTTTCAAAGCACGTTGAGTGAGGAAAACTCTATAGTTATTCATTTTCTAGTGTTTCCTTTTTCTTATTCAATTGCTTCAAATACGATTCTGCGTCTACTCCTCTATTTGATTCAACATCAGCTAAACCCTCTAATACTCTAGCTCTAATTTCCTTTATTTCTTTTTCTTCAGCCGTTTCATTCGTAATCTCGAAAGGGAGCTTGTTTTGTTTAACGACTTGATCAAGAAACAAATTAAAGGCAGTGGTCAAATCCAGTTGCATATCTGATAATACTTTTGTCGCCTCTTCCTTCAATTTTGCATCTGTCCGGAAAGACACTCTCGATTTCTCTTCAGTTTGGGACATATATAGCCCTCCTTTCGATCTGTGTGTCTATTGTACACCAAACAGCCACACAAATCCATAACGTAGTCTCGTTAGTCACCGGGTAACCATTAATATCATGTCCCAATTCAGACTTCTTCTCTTCCCATTAACTGAGTATCTATTTCAAACTCATTTTCGAATCGTAAGTCTTCTTTATTTGCTAGTGCTTCATAAGCATTTTGGAACCACTTACTGTAGCTTTTCTGAATGAACTAGTCTCAATATTGTTTTAGTGACTAGTTCTACAAACAAATCGATATAAAGTAGTCTCAATACCATTTTTGAGACCAGTTCGCACGCCTACTCGGTATGAACTTGTCACTAAAAAGACTGACCAGTCTTTTTTCCTTATCAAAGCCCTTTATTATAGGAAAAAGCCTCGCATCGCTGCGAGGCTTCCTTTTTTTTATTAACCGACTGATCCTTCCATCTCATAACTGATGATGCGGTTGAGTTCAACGGCGTATTCCATTGGGGATTCTATGGTCATCTTGCAAAATTAAGTTAAAGAAATTAGTGATTATTCACCCATTAAGTCATCAAATGAGAAAATGTTACTTACAATCTGAGCTGTCATCCCCAATTCCGCTGCCCTCGCTTTTTCTATATATGTTACGGCTCTTTCTTTAGATAAAAAGTCAAATCCTTTTATCTGCATAGCATTGATACTTCCTCTAACCTTATGCTCCTCTGACAGTTTTACAAATCCTCTTTTTACTTTTTCTGTAGAAGTGATTGGGCAGACCTGGATAAATCCAGTAGAAGCATTATAGGCGTTTGAACTCATGACTATGGCCGGTCTTTTCTTTCTGATTTCTCTCCCCGCACTAGGATTGAAGTTGATCCATACAATGTCTCCTTGTTTTGGCGTATAACCATTAATGGCATATACCATTTCAGACTTCTTCTCTTCCCATTAACTGAGTATCTTCTGCAAACTCATCTTCGAATCTTAAGTCTTCATTGTTTTCTAGTGCTTCTTTAAATATGTTCTTCACTTTCGGAACATACGTAATGCTTCCCATTTCACCTTTGATAGCCACGTATTCCTGATCTTCTTCAATGTTAAATTTAGTCGGAACTGTCAAAACAATTGCATTACCTTGTTTTCTCGTTTTCAATTCAGTTCATCCTCTCATTGGTTTTCACATATATTATAACAACAATCTTTTGTAATTACAATGTTGTTACTTCCGGTCTAAGTATATGGTACATAATAAAAAAGGGACGTATTAATAATAATCTAAAGGTTAATTAGCCCTCTACCATCCTTATGACCAGTTCCTGTATCATAGGAACTTTAACTAGTCTACAATAAGCATTTTGAAACCACTTCTTTCAGATTTTTTGAATGAACTAGTCTCAATATCGCTTTAGTGACTAGTTCTACGAGCAAATCGATATGAACTAGTCTCAATATTGTTTTAGTGACTAGTTCTACAAACAAATCGATATAAAGTAGTCTCAAAAAAGACTGTCCAGTCTTTTTTCCATATTAAAGCTCTTCCTTATAAGAAAAAGCCTCGCATCGCTGCGAGGCTTCCGGTTTTTTATTATCCCACTGATCCTTCCATCTCATAACTGATGAGACGGTTGAGTTCAACGGCGTATTCCATTGGGAGTTCTTTGGTAAACGGTTCAACGAAGCCCATGACGATCATTTCTGTCGCGGTTTCTTCGTCGAGTCCTCTACTCATGAGATAGTAAAGTTGTTCTTCTGAAATTTTTGATACTTTCGCTTCGTGTTCGAGTGACACGTTCGAGTTGTGGATCTCATTGAATGGAATGGTGTCGGATTTCGACAGGTCATCCATGATGATGGTGTCACATTCGATATGAGAAATCGATCCGGCTGAATCTCGGCCGAAGGTGACTTGCCCACGGTAGTTCACGGCTCCGCCATCTTTGGCGATCGATTTAGACACGATCGAACTGGATGTGTTCGGTGCGTTGTGAATCATTTTAGCTCCAGTATCCTGGACTTGTCCTTCACCGGCCATCGCGATAGACATCGTTGTTCCGCGTGCGCCGCGTCCGTTCAAGTGGATACTTGGGTATTTCATGGTCGTTTTAGCCCCCAGGTTCCCGTCGATCCATTCAACTGTTGCGCCTTCTGCGGCATGCGCACGTTTTGTAACCAAGTTATATACGTTGTCGGACCAGTTCTGGATGGTCGTGTAACGGCAGTACGCATCTTTTTTAACGATGATCTCAACGACTGCGGCATGTAGCGAGCTTGAGGAGAACGTCGGTGCGGTACAGCCTTCAACGTAGTGTACACTTGCGCCTTCGTCGACAACGATCAGGGTACGTTCAAACTGTCCCATCATTTCGTTGTTGATACGGAAGTACATCTGCAGCGGCACGTCACATTTTACGCCTTTAGGGACATAGATAAATGTTCCACCAGACCAGACAGAAGAATTCAGTGCAGCCAGTTTGTTGTCTGTCGGCGGTACCACTGTGCCGAAGTGCTCTTTGAAGATCTCCGGATACTCTTTCAAAGCGGTATCTGTATCAGTAAAGACGATCCCCAGTTTCTCGAATTCTTCTTTCATGTTGTGGTAGACCACTTCAGATTCATACTGCGCACCTGAACCGGCCAGGAATTGACGCTCGGCTTCAGGAACACCTAAGCGGTCAAAGGTTTCCTTTATTTTCTCCGGCACATCGTCCCAGCTGCGTGCTGGTTTGTCGCTGGCTTTACGGTAGTACGTATAGTTGTCAAAATCGACGTCTGACAAATCTGCGCCCCACTCCGGCATCGGACGGGATTTGTAGTGTTCGTAAGATTTCAAACGGTAGTCAAGCATCCACTCCGGTTCTTCTTTTCGAGCAGATATGTCACGAATGATGTCTTCGTTCAAGCCTTTACCCGTGTCATAAACGGATTCTACATCATCATGAAAGCCATATTGGTATTCATTTTTCTCTGGTACTCGAGCCATGTTTTTTCCCCTTTCATGCAATTAGAAAAGCAGGTAAAGTCCGTGAGTTATGGCTTTAACTGCTAGTCATCGGTTGCTTCTGAAACTTACTTGTTCCAGAAGTTCTTTTACTTTTAGTCGTCGTGTTTCAGTTGTCCGTCGACACCGGTCTGGTCTTTATCAGCCAGGGCTTTTTCCAGAGCTTTCCAGGACAAAGTGGCACACTTGATGCGTGCGGGAAACTTTGCTACGCCTGAAAGCATCATCGCGTCGCCTAAATCGTCTTCGTGTTCAGGGTCTTCCCCTTGAACCAATCCTGAAAATTCCTTGGATAACATCAATGCTTCATCCAGTGACTTGCCTAAAATGGCATCTGTCATCATGCTGGCACTGGCCATGGATATCGTGCAGCCGCTGCCGTCGAAACGGACATCTTTGATTATGTTGTTTTCTAATTCAAGTTGAACCTGGATCACATCCCCACAGGTCGGGTTTTTGAGTTCGATCTGCGTGGTTGCTTTATCCAGCTCGCCACGTCTGCGCGGGTGCTGTGAGTGGTCAAGAATGACTGCTCGGTATAATTGATCTAGTTTAGTTAGGGCCATATGAGAAAAACTCCTTTGTGGCTATGAGTGCTTCGACGAACTTATCTGCATCAGCATGTGTGTTATATAAATAAAAGCTTGCGCGTGCCGTTGCCGGCTGGGACAGGTAGTTCATCAAAGGCTGCGCACAGTGGTGACCGGCTCTGACAGCGACCCCTTCCATGTCCATAGCGGTCGCTACGTCATGAGGGTGAACACCATCGATATTAAAGGCGATCACACCGGTGTGGTCTTTGGGATCTTTCGGTCCAAAGATGGTCAGTCCTTCGATTTGTTCCAGTTTCGGCATCACATAGTTGACGATTTCTTGTTCATGGTCCATTATCTCACGCATGCCAATGCTTTCCAAGTAGTCGATGGCTTTCGCCAGACCAATGGCACCGGCCATGTTCGGCGTGCCTGCCTCAAATTTCCACGGGAGTTCTTTCCATGTACTGTCTTCTAGTCCCACAAAGTCGATCATTTCTCCGCCAAATTCAACGGGTTCGATTCGCTCGAGCCATTCACGCTTGCCGTACAAGACGCCGATCCCTGTCGGAGCGAGCATCTTATGACCGCTGAACGCGTAAAAGTCTGCATCCAAAGCTTGGACGTCAACAGGCATGTGGGGCGCGGCTTGAGCACCGTCAACCACCATCACGCCGCCCTTGTCATGAACGAGTGCTGCGAGTTCCTTGATCGGATTCACCACACCCAAAACATTTGAGACATGCGTCAGCGACACGATTTTTGTTTTATCGGTTATCTGTTTACGGGCATCATCCATATCGAGCTGACCGTCTTCAGTCAGTTCGATGTACTTCAGCCTCGCCTGCTTGCGCTTGGCCAGCTGCTGCCAGGGGATGATATTGGAGTGATGTTCCATATAAGAGATCACGATCTCATCACCCGGTTCAATAACGGCTTCACCAAGGCTTTGAGATAGCCAGTTCAGTCCGGTCGTTGTGCCGCGTGTAAATAGAACCTCTGCCGTTTCCTTCGCATTAATAAAATGTCTGACTGTTTCACGAGCATTTTCATACTGAGTCGTTGCGCGTTCAGCCAGTGTATGCACACCGCGGTGAACATTCGCATTCGACGTGCGGTAGTATGCTTCCAATGCATCTAAAACAGCGGTCGGTTTCTGTGACGTTGCCGCATTGTCCAAATAGACTAAGGGTTCATCGTTGACGACTTGATGGAGAATCGGAAAATCCGCTCTCCACTTTTCGCTTTGGATGGTCATCTAGAAGTCAGCTTCCTTTCGATCGTTTCGACTAGTTCATCGCGAACGCCTTTCAGTGGAATAGCTTGGATAACTTTTCCTAAGAATCCACGAATAACTAAGCGTTCTGCTTCTTCTTTTTCGATCCCGCGACTCATAAGGTAGTACATTTCTTCCGGATCGACACGTCCCACACTGGCTGCGTGTCCGGCCGTTACTTCGTTTTCATCGATCAACAGGATCGGGTTGGCATCGCCGCGCGCTTTGTCAGAAAGCATCAGGACACGTGATTCCTGCTGGGCATCTGCCCCTTTGGCCCCTTTCAGGATATGACCGATACCGTTAAAGGTCAGTGTTGCACGATCCAAAATAACGCCGTGCTGGAAGATATTGCCTTCCGTATGGTTGCCGTAGTTTTCTACTTTAGAGTCGATGACCTGAACTTGACGTCCGCTGCTGATCCCAACAGCTTTCAGGTCAGTCGTTGACCCTTCGCCAACTAAGTCTGTATCAAAGTCCGCCACAACGTTTCCGCCGTTCATGACGCCAAGCGCCCAGTCGATATGCGAATCACGGTACGTGTAGCCTTTACGGGTAAAGTAAACCGTTGAGTTCTCACCCAGCTGGTCTACCGCACTGTATTTCACTTGTGCGCCTGGTTTGGTGATCACTTCGACGATAATGTTCGCAGCATTTTTCTTGTCGCCTTTAGTCAGGAACTTTTCAACGTAGTTAAACCTTGAATTGCTGTCCGCATACACTAAAACGTGCTTAACGAATGCATCCTCCACCAGACTGTTCTGGATAAAGACGGCTTCAAACGGCTCGTCGATCTCCAGGTTTTTAGGTACGTATAAGAAGAGTCCCGAGTTCATGAATGCGGCATGGAAAGCAGCGATTTTGTGTCTGTCAGGTTTCACTGCTGTCGTCATGTACGCTTCTTTCACCAGCTCAGGATGTTCTCTCAAAGCAGTATGAAGATCCGTAAAGATGACGCCTTTTTCTTTCAAAGATTCCGGCAGTGTTTCGATCACCGTGTCGTTGCCTGTTTGAATCACACGATTCGCATCCGCTTTGTCTTCAATGAATTCAAATGGATCGATATCTTTTGCTGATGGTGCGCCAGTCAGATTTGGTACTTGCCAAAGCGGCCAGCGGTTGTAACGCAGACGCTCGATAACAGGCGGTTCCAGTTCGTCGATTTTATCTAAGGCATCCAGACGCATCTCCAGCATCCACTCCGGTTCCTGTAACCCGTGCGAGAAGGCGGTCAAAGCATCTTTATGCGCTGCATATTCACTTACTTTTGTTTCCATGTTATGCCTCCTCTACACTTATTCTTCGTCAAGTTCGATGTCTAGTCCTAATTCTTCCATTAGACCTTTATATCCTTCTGCTTCAAGCTGTTGAGCCAGTTCTGCCCCGGCTGTTTTCACGACGCGTCCATCCATCATGATGTGCACGACGTCTGGTGTGATGTAGTTCAAGAGACGCTGATAGTGGGTGATGATCAGTGATCCGAAGCCTTCGCCGCGCATTTCATTGACACCTTTTGATACGACCTGCAAGGCATCGATATCCAGTCCGGAGTCGATTTCATCCAGGATCGCAAAAGTCGGTTCGATCATCATTAATTGTAAGATCTCGTTACGTTTTTTCTCTCCGCCAGAGAAGCCTTCGTTCAAGTAACGTTCAGCCATTTCTTCAGGCATATCTAGAAGGGCCATTTTTTCGTCCAGTTTCTTAAGGAATTCCATAACGCCCATTTTATTGTCTGCGTCACGGCGTGAGTTGATGGCCGCACGCATGAATTCGGCATTTGAGATACCGGCGATTTCACTTGGGTATTGGACTGCTAAAAACAAGCCGGCACGTGCACGTTCGTCTACTTCCATTTCCAGGATATTTTCGCCGTCTAAAAGAACTTCACCTTCAGTGACTTCATAGCTTGGGTGACCCATGATTGCTGCTGAAAGGGTCGATTTACCTGTTCCGTTTGGTCCCATGATCGCGTGGATTTCGCCCGTCTGCATCTTCAGGTTCACGCCTTTTAAGATTTCTTTGTCTTCAATGGATACATGTAGGTTCTTGATTTCTAAAACTGCCATTATGACTCTTCCTTTTCTAAGAGATTTTTTATTTTCTTTTGTTATTTTAGTGTAATTGAGAATGTTATTCAAGTTACCGTTGCCGTCATCCTTACTGTTGACCAGAGTGATGTTCCGACATCTATCCCCGTTTATAACAATTACTAATTGGAGAATGGAAGTTTCTATAAAAAGCAACTGGATCTATTTTAAAAGCATCCGTTACTTTTCGGTTTCACCTCGTCAGTTAAATCAAATCTTCAAGCAGCCAGGCCAGGGGTCGAAGCAAAGGAGTCGGGAGGCGTTGTGCCAAACTAGCCGTTTCACCATTCGTTTCTTCTCCATTAGATGAAGACCCATCAGCATGTATCTGCCTGCTTTTTTCAATGAAACTCTCTTCTGCTTCAGTTAGAAGTTGTTCAGCTAAGGCTTCACTTTTCAAAATAACCATCGATTCAGTGCTCAAGTAGGTACTTCTTGCATCAAAGTTATAAGACCCTATCGCACTGACCTCCTTGTCGAATACCCAGGTTTTTGTGTGCAGTGAAGATTCTGTCGGCTGGTACTCATAGTAATCTAAAAATGAATCGATAAATAAGGATTTTCTATTTTCAGTTCCAAGCTGACCGATCGGATTATTGTTCGTCGACATGCCGTTCGTCAGCATCAATCCTTCTGACGTTTTAAAATCTGTTTCTCTGAACTCTTCCCGCATTCGGCTGTTGGGGATCACCCAGGGACTTTGTATAAAAAGATGACTGTCTGCCCGACTGGACAGTTCCAGCAGATGACTCCAGACATATGGCTGCTTGAAACCACGGGTGAGCTCATTTTGAACATGATACCCACTCTCAATGGGCATCGTACGGCTTGTCCAGGTTTCCAGAGAGGTCGAAGCGCCCCGCTCACTAACTTCTTTTCGGTGATCCGCATAAACCTGCTTTAGTTCAGCTGTTTTAAGGCGTGCTTTTTCCCCGCTCCAGTCAAAGAATGACCGGGCATCAAGATCGACCGCATACTCACTATCGAACAAGTCACCATAATAGGCACTCAACTGATCAATGATCCCCGTCTCCTCTGTCTGGGTCTTCATTAGAAAAATATCCCGATCATGGGAATATGCGACATCCTGACTCGTACGTTCATAGTACAAGTCACTGATATTGCGTCCGCCGTTGACAGAATACTTATTATCAACGAGGAGCAGTTTATCATGCATCCGGTTATTGATACGCCAGGGAGCAAGCAGGACTGAAGGGATCGGTTCATGCAGTTTGAATTCGATGTTCGGGTGGTCATTGAAGGCATAAATGACGTCTCTTTCATCACCTCTGACCCCATGAGAAATACCATCCAGCAGATACCTGACCTTCACTCCTCTATCTGCTGCAGCTAACATGTAAGCATGGAAGAGATCCACACTTTTTCCTTTTTTGGCGTAATAGTAAGCCACATCGATCGTTTCCTCAGCTGAATCGATCAGATCCAGGCGGGCACCAAAGGCCTCAATACCATATTCCAGCAGGGCTACTTCTTCAGACGTCTCTACAAAGGCAGGTTCAACGTCTACATGTTCAGGTGCGGGCATCAGTACTGGCCAAATGATTGCTGTAACGACCACATAAACTAAATAGACCGCCAGAATCTTCCCAAGTGTCTTTAAAATTTTTATCAGCGCTTCTTTATGTTTCATCACATATCCTCGATTCCAGTCTTTTTCTTCTATTAGTGTAACGGATATGAGGTAAAATAACATCATTTTTTATGATAACCAAAGCCTCGATATATCCATACGGGGATATATCGGGGCTCTTTTTTTAATCAATCAATTAATGTGCCGTCTTAATTTTTAAGTTTTTCAGCGATGATCGCGGCCGCTTTTTTTGGCATGAGCCGGGACAGGCGGTCCATCATTTTCGCATCGCTGCCGACCATAACGCGATACTGGTTGGCTTCGATGGCATCGATGGCATCGATAATGATCGTCGCCGCATCCGAGGCGCTTGTCAACTTATACTCTTTTCCTGAATCCCCGGCTTTTGATTCGCGTACCACTTGAGAGTTTTCCATGATATTCGTTTTGATCGCACCCGGAAAGGCCACTGTCACTCCGACATTCGTATCCAGCAGTTCAGAATGGAGACCTTCTGTCATCAACTTGACAGCTGCTTTTGAGGCCCCGTATATCGACTGGCCTGGAACAGGAAGAAAGCCCCCCATACTGGAGACATTCAAGATATGACCTTCTGGACGCTTCAGCAATTCAGGCAGAAAACTTTTAACCATGTAAAGTGTCCCGTAGAAGTTGATGTTCATGACCTGCTCGATTTTGTCGTATCCCAAATCATTGACATCGATAAACGGCTGGATCACACCTGCATTATTGATGATACCATCCACACTGCCATGGATCTGTTTGACTTCACTGACTAGATTTTCAATTGCCGGTCTATCAGTAACATCAACAATATGTGTAGAAATTTGTTCTCTATGGTCAGGAGCCAAACGGGCTGTTTCCAGTATAGCTTCCTCGTTGATATCAAGAGCAGCCACGCGTGCACCTTATATGTACTCATGCTCATTATACTACAGGTTATTGAGAGATAACAGTTATCGTGTAAAGGTTTACATTTCGTTTCAGAAGCAAATTATCTCAGGTTCAGCTTTTCTGCTTTAAGCAGATCATCTCTCAAGGGTGCTGCATAGGCGACTGTGCCTATGCAGTCATATCGACTAGTACCAATAAGAGGTTAAAAGGTCTTACTGGCTGTGAAAATGATTTGAGCTGTAGCAATTAGGCCTTGAATAGGGTTACCCACCGCTTGTTTTTCTTGGGCAATGCCAATGAGGGTCTCATTCGGCGTACTCCATCATTTTTAGTCTGCAGCACGGCTAATATTGAGCTCATTGGCATCAGTCATCGACCGCGTTGATTTGAGTAAGGGTATTTCGTGGTTCATTAGCACTATTCAAGAAAATCTATTCTGGAGTGATGCCAATGCCCGCCGCATTCGACTTACTCAGTCACTCCAGGGCCGCAGTAAACCTAATCATGAGCGTATTGGCATCACCCAATTTATTATCCCATTGGAGCGCGCGGAATGACTCGCTTATTCACCCTGCTGAAAGAGCAGACGAGCGTGGGCAATACCTATATGACCGTGAGAAGTAAAAAGAGCAGATGTCTCTGCTCTTTTCCTCTTATTCTTTCTGCTAACGTTCTTCTGTATCGTCTTCTTTATCGAAAACCAGTTCAGTATCCAGTGTTTCCCAGACTCCGGGAGCTATATCTGTAACAGCAAGAATCCAGTTCTTGTCTCTGTCTTCTTTGTTCAGAAGATCCGGCTCATCTTCCAGTTCCGAGTGTTTTTCAATGACTTTAGCTGCAAAAGGCAATGTCAACTCAGTCACTGCTTTGGCGCCTTCCACATTGATGATAGCATCGCCTTTGTTCAAGTTGCCATTGTTTTCAGACACTTCTGCAAACATGACTTCTCCGACATCGTCCTGCCCTTTTTCTGATAAACCGATACGGTAATCCGTGTCATTTGTTTTTTCGATCCAGATCCCGTTCTGATGATATTTGACTGTCATTTTCATTTCTCCTTTATTTTGCCCATACGTCAGCATAGGTTTCTTCTTTGAATCCGACGGTGAGTTTATCCTCATTCAGTGCTAATGGACGCTTAACGACCATCCCGTTGGAAGACAGCCATTCAGCGGCTTCTTCGATACTCATCTCCGGAACTTTCTCTTTTAAATTATTTTCACGGTAAACATTGCCGCTCGTATTAAAAAAAGATTTCACTGGACGGCCCGATTCCGATAAAAGCTTTATCCAAGTTTCTTTGGATGGGGATGTTTCCAGTAAATTTATGAATGTATAGGGAATCTCCCATTTTTCCAGCCACTTCTGGGCCTTTTTGCATGTACTGCATCGTGGATGACAATAAAAGTCCACTGCTATTCCTCCCTGTAGTCCATTTCTTTATCTTTCTTATTATAGCTTATTTATGAGTAAAAATAAAAGAGCGAGACATCTCTGCCCTCGCTCTAAAATCTATTATTCCTCATTATCATTGATATAAGGATTTTTCTTCTCAAATTCTTTGACTTCGCCTTCTTTAAGCTTACCGACCTTATACAGTTTGCGTTTCAGCAGGGTAGTCTCTGCTTCACTTGGGTAACCTGTCCAGTCCGAATCTTGAAGTCGTTTTTCATTCCGTTTCTTGGCTTCATATTCGGGAACGGACATATAGTTTTGCCATTCAAAAATCATGGCATTGATCAGTGCTCCTAAAAGCAGGATCAGGCTGGACAGATACAGAAAGATCATCAGGGCAATGAAGGCACCGAATGTGGCATTAGCCACGGCATCTCCACCGGCAAAGCTTAAGTAAACTGAAAATCCTTGTGTCAGCAGGACCCAGCCTATTGTCGCAAAAATCGCACCTTGGTATGAATACTTCATGTTCAAGTGGTGATTTGGCACGACCCTATAGACGATCAGAAAAACCAGGAAGAGAATAACGACTAATATGACCCATCGGAGCAGCAGAAACTGCTGGATGAACGGGATGGTCATCCCGATCGTTTCTTTAATAAACATCAGGATCTGTTCACCAAACACAAAAGCAAAAATAACTGCACCAATAACCAGCACGATACCGATCATTGTGATCAGCGAAACGATTCGACCAATGATAAAATTGCTTGTGGGAACAGAGCCATAGACTTCATCCAGAACTCGCCTCAAAATGCTGATGACACGGCTGGCCGACCATAATGCAGCTAATAACCCGAAGGAGATCGCCCCACCACTGCCGCTTTCCAAATAGTTTCTGATTATTGGCTCGATGACATTGTATATATCCTGTGGGACAAAATCTGATGTCATATTCAGTACCTCACCAGGATCTATCGGCAGCAGGGGAATGATATTAGCCAGAACCAGCAATAATGGAAATAATGACAAGAGTAAAAAATAAGCCATCTCTGCGGCACTCTGATTAACGGTCGCTCTTTGCCAGTTTGACTGTGCGATTTTTATAAACCGAACGAGTTTATCTTTGCGTGGGATTTTATCTTCAACTTGTTCTACTTTATCCACATGTACACATCCTCTCTTATACATCTACTTGATTTAATCATAGCATAATTGAGGGGTCCATCCCTATCGAGAAGCACTGTTGAGAAAAAAACCGCTTATCCTTGGAAAACAAAGAATAAGCGGTCGGATTCTATTTATTTAAATAAACTACTCGTCATGCAGGTTATGTTCTTCGATGAGCATCTGTACACCTTCATCTATTGAACGGGCTGTGCGCTTCTTGCCGGATTTAAATTCGACATTCACTAAACCGTCGCCTTCCTGCTGCAGTTTACCAATGACTTTTTTTCTAACAACGAGTTCGAATTCTGTAAACGACTCTGTATTATTTTTAGTTTCGTTGATTTCTACTTCAATGTGCTTATTTCTTTTTCCCATATGAATTCCTCCAGTTTCTCCTGTTTCATAAGTGTACTAAAAACCAGACAGTTGAGCAAGACTCAATCACTTAAAGCAGAAAAATCACAAGCGTTATTTTTGTTATCGTCTTCACGTCTATCTATAATTTTAAGTGAAGTAATATTAAAAAGGGGACTATATTATGAGACTTGTTCGATACAAAATAAAGGCAATGGCAGAAGAACAACTTGGAATTGAAATGGCAGATGATATTCTGGATATTCTTCGCCTGTCCCGACATCTGAGCACTTCTGTTCCGCGTACCATGGAAGAGCTGCTGGAGGACAGTGCTATTGGATTAAATAACCTTCGAGAAACTTTAGTAGAAGCTGAGAAATCAGGTGTTAAATTCGATGATTATCTCATTCCTGCTTCTGAAGTGACTTATTTACCTTTGATAAAGAATCCGGAGAAAATCCTCTGTGTCGGCATGAATTATGTGGAACACATCAAGGCTACGGGTGGAGAAGTCCCGACCGCTCCAGTCTTTTTCAATAAGTTCTCAAATGCACTGGCTGCACATCAACAGACTATCCCGCTTCAGGCCAATGCACAGCATGTCGACTACGAAGCGGAACTGGTCATTGTCATAGGTGAACAGATCGACAATGTCTGTGAAAAGCATGCGGAGAAGGCCATTCTTGGTTACACTGTAGGCAATGATCTCTCTGAACGGGCATTTCAGTTCCAGTCATCACAATGGCTGATCGGCAAGACGATGGACCACTTCGCACCTGTTGGACCGGCGCTAGTTACTAAAGATGAAATCACGGCAGTCCAGGATTTAACTATCGAGACTAGACGAAATGGGGATCTGGTTCAGGACAGTTCCACCAGCGATATGTTATTTACCGTCAACAAGATCGTAAGCGAGGCTTCTCAATATATGTCATTGAAGCCCGGGGATCTGATTTTCACCGGCACCCCAAGAGGTGTGATCTTAGAGCAGACAAAAGACCAGCAGGTATGGCTGAAAGCAGGCGACCAGATCGACATCACGATCGAATCACTGGGAACATTGAGCAACACATTCATCTAGTCCTTCTGAATAAAACAGCAAAAAGAGGAACCGATCGCTTATTATCGGCTCCTCTTTTTTGTTGTTATTTCGTTTCAGTTACTTCTTCTATTTTACGTGCATGACGCGGTCGTTTTGAATCCTGCTGGAATGGATAACGGATACCTAATGAATGTTTGGCGATTTTAACTGAGTGATCGGACATTCTTTCAAGGTTAGATACGATATCAACAAATAAAATCCCATCGGACGGAAGACCAGTGCCTCTGTTTAAACGTTCGATATA
Organism: Alkalibacterium putridalgicola; assembly: GCF_900109825.1. GTDB lineage: Bacteria > Bacillota > Bacilli > Lactobacillales > Carnobacteriaceae_A > Alkalibacterium > Alkalibacterium putridalgicola. The sequence goes on from NZ_FOBL01000003.1 coordinate 21,896, forward strand.
TTTCTTACGAATATCTTCTTCTAAACGATTGACTTCTTTTTCACGCTTGATTACTTTACCGGCTAATGAATAGCTGTCTTGTGTAAAGGAGGTGATCGAATCAGCAATGTTCTGTTCAACTAGATTGAATAATGCGATCAAGTCTTCATCGTAGAAGATTTTTTCAGGTTCTTTGTTCGTTTTCTTAGCCAGTTTTTTCTGGGCACGTGCCGCTTCTTTTATGTTATTCAAGATGTTTTCACTGTGGTCACCGATACGTTCAAGATACTTCGTTATATCCATCATCTGTGAGTGTTCAGTTGAACTTTTTACTGGCAAGTCTTCGACAGAGATGAGCATGAGGTATTCAGTCAGGCGCATATCGATATCGTTGACGACTTCTTCCAGCTGCAAGGTGTTGGATAAGCTTGTATCGTCCTGATTTTTGTAGTACTTGAACATTTCTTTGTACTCTTCCAGAACGAAATCACCCATCTGCTGGATCTCAAGTTTTGCCTGGTTCAAAGCGACAGATGGAACAGTTGTGATGATCGAGAAATCAAGATGAGAAGCATCGTATTCGATCAATGCATCGTCTCCTGGAACGATCTTCGTTACGATTTTCGCTAGATAATCAATGAACCACATCTGAATGAGAACGTTCGTGACATTGAATAACCCGTGAGCCACAGCGATCTGCATAGGCGGATTCAGATTAAAGATAGGAGTGATCGCTACGATCAGTGACGTAAAAGGTCCAATGACTAAGAGAACCGCAAAAGTCCCGACCAGATTGAAGATGATATGTGACGCTGCTGTACGTTTAGCTGCCACACTTGCCCCAATGGCTGCTAAGACGGCTGTAATCGTTGTCCCAATGTTATTTCCGAACAAGACCGGCAAGGCACCATCGATAGCGATCTGTCCTTGAGAATAAAGTTCTTGTAAGATACCGATACTTCCACTGGAACTCTGCACGAGCCATGTGAAGATCGTTCCAACTCCTACTCCTAAGATAGGATTGTCGCCCATGTCGATCATCAGCTCTCTGAAGGCCGGAAAATCTCGCAAGGGATACATGCCTTCTCCCATTAATTCAAGGCCATAAAACAGTGCCCCAAAGCCGAAGATGATCTGCCCGATACTGTTGACGGTTATGTTTTTTGAGAAGAAAAGTAAAAATGCGCCGATAGCCATAATTGGCAACGCATAAGCTCCGATATCGATACCAATAATAAAAGCGGTTATCGTTGTTCCTATATTAGCACCCATGATGACACCAATAGCCTGTTTAAGTTTCATAAAGCCGGCACTTACAAGTCCAACGGCCAATACGGTCGTCCCGGAACTACTTTGAATCAGGACAGTGACCACGATACCAGCGATGATCGCACGGATCGGAGTTGATGTCATCTGGTTCAAGATGCTGCGTAAACTATCCCCAGCAGATTTTTGCAGGCCGTCTCCCATAAATTTCAAACCGAACAGGAATATACCTAATCCACCAGCGAACATGAATATCATTTGTTGTACGTCCACACGTAACCCTCCATTTTAATTTTCATAAGATTTTGAAATGCTGAGACAACTACCTGAATAAAGCAGTTCTTACTTAGCCAACCTCAGACACTCTGCTTCCATAATAAATGTAATAGATGAAGAATTGAATGGTTTTTTCATTTATGAGAATATTTTAATGTCACTTACCCTTTAAAAATTCATTTTTCATGTTAAAACGAAAGCGTTTCAGAAATAACTATCTTTGATAATAGTTTAATCGCGAATAAACTCATTTAAAACATGTCAATACATTCGTTTTTCGACCCTTTTCAACCAGATTAATTCGCTTTCATTTAATGTTATCTTTTTCACTATCTTTTCCATAGAACCATCATATATTTACTTGTTGTTCACACTTCCGTAACAAATTAACCCACTCTTAATCTTTTCTTTACATTCGACCCATAGAAACAGAAAAAAAGCAGAGACATGCTCTGCTTTCAGGCGTATTGGAAATCCTTCAGAAACTGGACCATGTGAAGCACGCCTTCTTCAAAGTCTTTCAGCCGCACCGATTCATTCGGCCCGTGAGCTTTTGATTCGGCATATCCACAGCCGCTGCTGGCTACAGGTACGTTCAAGTATTCGCCGAAATAAGCCATCGGGCCAGATCCGGGATTTGTCGGTGATAGAACGACCTTAGAAGGGCCACCGTAAACTTTTTCAGCCGCTGTTTTGACCGTCTGCACAAAGGGACTTTCAAGATCAGAACGGAAAGCCTTCAGTCCTTTAAGTAAAATAAGCTCGACATCCTGAAACCCTTCTTTATCCAGATGTCTGCGTAGAACACGTTCGATATTTTTCGGATCCTGCCCCGGAACAAGACGGCAGTCTAGTTTTGCAGACGCCTTTCTGGGTAGTACAGTTTTAGTCCCTTCTTCTGTATATCCTGAAAGTAGACCACTGATCGTCATGGTAGGATAAAATGCCAGGGCTTCTTCCGTGGACCAGTCCAGATCCTTTGTAATGAAGGGATGCTTCAATCCATATATGCGGGTCATTTCTTTACTATTGACCTTGCCTTCTGCAACAACTTCCCGGGCATAATCTGACGGATGTTCTATATTATCATAAAAGCCATCCACCAGGACATGATTGTCTTTGTCCCGAAGGCTGGCCAATGCATGCGTCAGACGCCAGGCAGCATTATCGATCACAGCTCCAAGGGATGAATGGATATCGACCACGGCGCTTTCAACGATCAGATCGAAGTAGGCCATGCCTTTGACACCTGTCTGGATCACAAAGTTTTCTTCCTCATCTTTTCCGCCGAATTCCCAGATACAGCCGTCACTCGTGAACAAGTCAGCATATTTTTTGATATACTTACCAAGATTGGGACTTCCATTTTCCTCTTCCCCTTCGACCAGGAATTTCACATTGCATGGAAGCCCAGCCTCTGAATCCATCAGTGCCTGGATCGCATATAAACGGACGACAAAATTCGCTTTATTATCTGAAACCCCTCGACAATATAGGATCCCGTCTCTGACTGTCGGTTCAAACGGTTCACTTTTCCATTCATCTAGGGGGTCTTCCGGCTGAACGTCATAATGATTATAGAAAAGAACTGTCTTGTCAGCATTCCCTTTCTTGCCTGCAGGGAAATAGCCGTAAACAACGGGATTCCCACCGCAGTCATCTAAGACTTGCGTCTCCCCGCCTGTTTTTTCGATCATCTGTTTTACATACTCAACAGTCGGCAGAATGTTGCGGTTTTGAGTAGAGACGGAAGCAAACCGCAGATAATCAAAGAATTCCTCGTTTCTGTCTTTTATAATAGCTTTCACTGCTTCATCGGTTGTAGTCGTAGTCATTGGCATGATTTCTCCTCCTGTGTAGATTAATAGACAGGAAAGAGATGATTCAGCTTTCACCTATCTTCTCATCCCTGTCTCTGATACTTCATATCTTTTGATACTCTAGGCATATTGTCTGGCCTTTTTCAGCAATTTCTCTCTTTTCTTTCGGTACAGTGGTATTTCATCTTCATGACAGTAGATAAAATGCTCCGGTGCGATCTCATGCAAAGCCACTCTGTCTAAATTATCATAATGATGATAGGCCGGATCGTATTCTGTTCGTACACGATGCCTTTCCGATTCAGGGTCGGGGGTAGGAATAGCAGATAAGAGCGATTCTGTGTACGGGTGTAGAGGTGCTTCATATAATTCCCCGGCATTTGATACCTCCAGGACCCGCCCGTTGTTCATTACACCGATGCGGTCACTGATATACTTGACCATGGACAAGTCATGGGCAATGAACAGGTATGTCAGATTGTTCTGTTCCTTGAGTTCTTTCAATAGATTGACCACCTGTGCCTGAATCGAGACGTCCAGTGCACTGATCGCTTCGTCAGCAATGATAAAATCAGGCTGAACAGCAAGTGCTCTGGCTATCCCGACACGTTGGCATTGACCACCGGAGAATTCTCTCGGATAACGGTTTGCAAACTGTTTATTCAGTCCGACAGATTCGAGTAGTTCATACACTTTTTCTGTTCGCTTGTTGCTGTCTGTTTCAAGACCATGGACTTTGAGTGCCCCGCCGATAATCTCTTTTACGGTAAGCCTTGGATTCAGTGAAGCATATGGGTCCTGAAAAATCATCTGCATAGATTTTCTGAACTTCAGCAAGTCTTTACGCCGTTTGATCTGCGATATGTCTTCGCCTTTGTAAAAGATCTGACCGCCGGTGATATCTCCCAGCTTGATCAGGGCACGTCCCGTTGTTGATTTTCCGCTGCCGGATTCTCCCACCAGACCAAAGGTTTCCCCTTCGTAGATAGAAAAGCTGACATCCTTGACGGCGCGTACTTCAGACTTTTTCCCTTCATTGAAATACTGCTTGTATGACCTGATTTCTACAATGGGTTTCTTCTCTTTCGGTTCAGCCGCCATTTATGCCACCTCCTGTGCTGTTAGCGTACATCTTTACTGAGAATAATGCCTCGTATTTTTCTTTTCGCCGGACCACTTTTAAAGGCGGTGTGACATCCGGTGCATCCGGATGGAGCAGCCACGTTTTCGCATAATGTGTATCGGTCACCTTGAATACTTCCGGCTCCTGCTGGAAATCAATGGCCAGAGCATAATCATTTCTTGCTGCAAACGCGTCACCGACCGGCGGATGCAGTAGATTAGGCGGTGAGCCAGGAATCGTATAAAGATTCTTCTGATCCACATCTAATGTCGGCATCGAGGCCAATAGTCCCCAAGTATAAGGATGCATCGGATTATAAAAGATCTCATCTGCTGTTCCGATTTCTACGATCTGACCGGCATACATAACAGCTACCCGGTCTGCCATTTGAGCTACAACACCCAAATCATGAGTGATGAAGATAATGGATGTGTCGAGTTCATCTTTCAGCTTGTTCATCAAATCAAGGATTTGTGCCTGAATGGTCACGTCCAGTGCCGTCGTGGGTTCATCGGCAATAAGGATTTTAGGTTCACAAGCCAGAGCGATCGCGATCATGACCCGCTGTCTCATCCCGCCTGAAAACTGATGCGGATAATTCTTGTATGATTTTTTCGGGTGGTGTATGCCGACAAGGTCCATCAACTCCAGAGCTTTTTCCTTTGCTTCTTCTTTACTGACGTTTTTATGTGCGATGATCGGTTCCGCGATCTGTTTGCCCACCGTCATCGTTGGGTTCAAGGATGTCATTGGATCCTGGAATATCATGGCGATATCATTTCCACGGATCCCCTGCATGTCTTTTTCTGACAGCTTTAATAAATCCTGACCTTCAAAAAGGACTTCCCCACGTTCGATCAGCGTGTTCTTTTCAGGTAGCAGACGATTGATTGCTTTCGTTGAAACAGATTTGCCGCTTCCTGATTCGCCTACGATAGCCAGAGTCTCACCTTTTTTCAACATGAATTCAACACCTCTGACGGCTTTGACGACACCCTCGAATGTCTGGAAAGAAATTGCCAAGTCTTTGACTTCAAGTACTGTTGTTTCTTCCATGCCTTTCACCTCCAACTTTCTTATCTTCTTCGTCATTGAAGTCTCTGACACGGCAATGCCGCTGCTTACCGTGCCAGACTTCTATATTCCAGCTTTATTATTCAGGATCAATGGTCCATTCATTCACATCGTACAAGGACCCTGCCCAGTACTCATTGATGCCACCATTCAATGATGTTGATTGAACACTGAACTGAGAATCGGAGTACAAAGGAACGACAAACATTTGCTCCTGCATATATTTCTGCAAGTCAGAATAGACGTCATAACGAGCATCAAATTCTGTTTCTGTCATGCCTTGTTCGATCAGTTCATCCATGGTCGGATCTGATACAGCCATGTTATTTGAAGCGGCTCCCGTTTGAAGATATGATGCTATGTTCGGATCGGCTGTATGTCCCCAGCCCATAAGACCTATATCATAATCCAGATCTTGAGCCATGGATAACCAGGTCGGGAAATCATAGTTGGACTGGTTGACTGTCAGCCCGATTTCTTCCAGCCACTGTTCGATCAGGTTTCCTGACTGTTCACGAACGGCATTACCTGTAGGCACGACCAATTCGATCGGTGTGTCAAAGTCGAATCCGGCATCTTCCAGAAGTTCTTTCGCCAGCTCCGGATCGTATTCCAGTGGCTCCAAGTCTGTATCTTTATATGGGCTGGCAGAAGAATAGGTCGAAGATAAGACTTCCCCATGTCCACCCAACAGATTTTCTACGATCGTTTCTCTATCGATCGCATGAGCAAAAGCTCGTCTGACTTGTGGATCAGTATATTTCTCGTTATTTATGATCATATACTGGGAGTTGAAAGAAGGATGTTCTTCGACGACAACATCTTCCAGCTCTTCCAGCATACCGATATCCTGAACAGGAATCATACCAATCCCGCCACCGGCAGTCATATGCAGGTTCCCCGCCTGGAATTCAGTGATCAGAGATGTTCCGTTCATGATTTGTGCGTATATGGTCTTGATTTCTGGTTCACCACGGTAATAGTCAGGATTTGATTCCAGATGCACGTAGTTGTTATTATCGTATTCAACAAATTGATAAGCACCACTAAAGACAGACGGCATGGTTGCCGCTTCTGAGTTCGGCAGTTCTGAAAGTTCAATATCTTCAAAGACATGTTTAGGTGCAACAAGTACGTTCAGACCTAAGAACTCGGAAATATAATTCAAGTCGACTGGGTCTTTTGTCGTGATGGTCAGTGTTTTTTCATCTACGACTTCAAGTCCTGACAGTTCTTCCAGCCCCTCTTCTCTGACACCGGAAGCATCTGTTCCTTCGATCATCGCGACACTCGTTCCCAATGTCGTTTCAACTGCCGGATCAGCAATCGTGTTCAAGGTAAAGGCTACGTCTTCAGCCGTGACAGGGGTGCCGTCACTCCAGTTGGCATCCGCATTCACGGTAACCGTGAAGACTTGATTATCTTCAGTAGTCATTTCTGCCAGACCCGGTTCAAAACTGTCCGCTGTCGGCATGAAGAGCAAACTGTCGTAAAAGAATCGCTGAACCCATGTTGCGGCGACGCCAGGTCTGTAAAACGGATTGAAACTGTCCGGTGCATTTGTCAAACCGACCATCAATGTCGACGTATCGCCTTCTGATACGTCCGGCGTTGTTCCGGTTTCTTCTCCATCGGCTTGAGCCCCCTGTTCCATATCTGGAACATCATCACTGCCACATGCAGCAAGCAGTGCGGCTGATGCGACTAATAGTGTGGTGTATTTTGAACGTTTTTTCCAATGTGACATGTTGATCTCCCCTTATCTTATGAATCGATAGATTTAATCCCCTGAAATAGTCTTTCTCAAATGACATGTTTAATTTTTTGTTTCCCCTTCAATCGCTTCTCTCAAGCCTTCTCCAATAAAATTGATGGACAAGACTGCAATGAAAATCAATATACCAGCAGGTACCCATCTCCAGGGTTGCGCAGTCAGTACTCGCAGTGACTGAGCTTCGGACAAGATGTTACCCCAGCTGGGACGCGGTTTCTGCACTCCGACACCCAGAAAACTCAGTGATGCTTCAGTCAGTATTGCGGTTGCGATCCCGAAGGTTGCATTGACTAGAATAGGTGAAATGACATTGGGCAAAATGTGTTTAAACAAAATGCCTGGTGTCGAATAGCCAGTTGCTACAGCTGCGTGGACAAAATCCTGTTCTTTAAGGGTCAGCACCTGCCCTCTGACGAGCCTTGCAAGCGCCGGCCAGCTCAGCACCCCCAGTACGGCCGTTACCACCCATATTCCCGAGCCTAAAAGAGAAACCAGCGTCAGGATGACCATAAAGAATGGAAATGACATGACTGCTTCTGTGACTCGCATGATGAAACTGTCTACCACGCCACCGAAATATCCTGACACGAGTCCAAGTGTTGTCCCGATCACGACATAAATGGCAACTGAGCCTAAACCGACGATCATGGATACCTGGGTACCGTGTATCAGCCTCGACAGGACATCCCGGCCGATATCATCGGTACCTAAATAGAAATTATCATAAGGCGCAGCCTGAAACTGACCTGTGATAGCATCTCTTGGATGCGGCGAGAGTTGTGTGGCAAATACAGCAATCAGCAATAGGAGTATGAAGACCCCTAAACTCACGACTGCCACTTTGTTCTTGAAAAAGCGCTTGGCGATCGTTTTGACATAGCTGTCACCTTCATCCGTAATGCCTTCTGCAGCATTATCTGGATAAGTCAGGCGTTCACGGGCATCCACTAAATGAAACAGTGCTTCTGCATTTTTATTTCCTACATTCTGAGCCATTTAACCTTCTCCTTCCTTAGTCATATTTGATTCGCGGATCAACAACAGCGTACATCACGTCAACGAATATATTGGCTAACAACACCACAAAAGCGGATAAGATCGTGATTGCCATAAGGATCGGCAGATCACGCTGCTGAATGGCTGTAATGGTCAGGCGACCGAGTCCCGGCCACTGAAAAATCTGTTCCGTTACGATCGCTCCGCCAACGAGACGCGGCAGATCTGTGCCGACAATCGTGATGACGGGAATCAACGCATTCCTGATTCCGTGTTTTGTCAGAATTACTTTCTGTGCGAGTCCTTTAGCTGTTGCGGTACGGATGTAGTTTTCTCCATAAACCTGAATCATCGTCGCCCGCATGTACCGGGTCATATTTGCAATGTAAAAGGCTGACAGCACGATCACCGGTAAGACTAAGTGACGTAGAACACTGAATATGCTTCCGTCAACCCCCAGTTCCTGCATACCTCCTGTCGGGAACCAGTTCAGCTGAACGGCAAAGATATAAATGAGCCCGAGGCCAAGAAAGAAGTTCGGTATCGAAACGCCGACAAAGGCACTGCCGGTCAAAAACGTGTCGACCCATGTTCCCTGTTTACGTGCACTGATTATCCCTAATGGAATGGCTACGATGTATGAAAATAAAAGTGTTGTCCCCATCAGAACGATCGTAGGTCCCAGTCTGGAAATAATGATCGGCAGGACAGGATAGCGTGTGGAAAATGAGATCCCCAAATCTCCCGTAACTGCTCGTCCCAGCCATCTAATGTACTGCACCGGATACGGCTGATCCAATCCCAAAGCCCTTCTTGTTGCTTCAACCTGCTGCACTGTCGCATCGGGTGTGATATAAAGATCTGTCGGTTCACCCGGAGCCAAGTTGATCATTATAAAAGCTCCAATCGTAATCATCAGCAGGACTGGAACGGCCGTCAGAAACCTCTTTCCAACATACTTTTTCATTTTCTCCCCTTCTTTCCTTTTTAAAAAACTTGTTTAGTGTGTCAAGTACTGGTCAATAATAGTTAAAAAGACCTCCCCAGATCTCAATAACGCCTGTTCATCGATTTCGAATTTTGGATGATGATGTGGATAAGCCACTTCATTTTCAGGTGGCTTAGCGCCGACACGGAGGAAGGCGCCCGGTTTATCCAGTAAAAAGTAGGCAAAGTCTTCTCCCCCCATTTGTCCTTCCACTTCTTCTACTTCATCTTTCGGAAAGACAGACAGAAATGCCTCTTTCACTTTCTCCACTTCTTCCGGTGTGTTCTGAATAGACGGATATCCTTGTGTATAGTCGATCTCGACAGTCGCATCGTATGCCGCCGCGATCTGACTGCTCATTGATTTCAGTTTGGCTTCGATCATCTGCTGCACGTCCTGATGCATGGTTCGGACGGTACCGAAAATCTCAGCTGAATCGGCGATGATATTGTAGGCTTCTCCACCTGACTGAAAGCCGGCAAAGGTGAGTACTGCCGGTTTGACTGGATCAGTGAGACGACTGACGATCTGCTGCAGTCCCGAGACGATTTGAGTGCCCACTGTTAAAGCATCATGTGTATCATGCGGGGCTGCCCCATGCCCCCCCTTTCCTTGAACTTTCAATGTAAAGGTGTCGGAATTCGCTGAACCGAAGCCGTAGTTGTAATACACCTGGTTCAGTAGCTGTTCAGCTCCTAAATGGATGCCAAAAACATAATCCACATCCTCCAGCGCGCCATCTTCCACCATCGACTTTGCTCCACCCGGAAGGACTTCTTCGGCATGCTGATGCAGCAAAACGACCGTGCCGTGCAGTTCATGCTGGTTATTCATCAGTACTTTTGCCACACTGAGCAGAGAAGCAGTATGACCGTCATGTCCACAGGCATGCATGAAACCTTCGTATTTAGATCTAAATACACTGTCCACTTCTTCCGTTACTCTCAGCGCATCAAAGTCTGCTCGCAGAGCCACTGTCGGTCCGGGATGCTTTCCCTTGATTTTTGCCACGATACCATATCCGTTACCAACATGCGTTCGAATATCTTCTATACCCATTGCTTTCAACTGGTTCACAATATATTTTGCTGTCTCTACTTCTTCAAATGACGGTTCGGGATGTTCGTGCAGATGTCTTCGCCACTTTACTGTTTCCTCAAAATTATCAGTCAGTTCCTGTCTCCATTTGTCTAAAGTCATGTGTCACCCTTCTTTCGTTTTTAGTCTACAACTGCGGCTTTGTATGCTTCTTCTGTCTCCGATCCCTCACCAATCATTAAGTAGTGGCCGATGATATCCATGAAACATTGGCCACCGACAAGCATGGCCCGTTCATCAAAATCAAATTTTGGATGGTGATGCGGATAGATGATGCCTTTTTCTCTGTTTCCAGAATGAACGAAAAAGAACGATCCGGGTTTTTCCTGCAGGAAGTAGGCGAAATCTTCACCACCCATCCTCATTGGGGTAGAATCGATTTTCAACTCTTTCCTGTTGCTTTCGAATAATGATTTGATGAGTGCCGTTTCTTTTTCATGATTGAAAAGTGCCGGGTAACCGCGAGTATAGTTAACTTCACATGCAGCACCATGGGCATCGCAGATATGCCGGGTCATCGTGCTGATTTTTTCTTCGATCAAGTTTCTCAATTCAGGATCGAATGTTCTGACGGTTCCTTTGATCACTGCTTTGTCTGCAATAACATTGTGAGCACCATCGCCTGCTTTCAAAGTCGAGACCGTCAGTACCCCGGCTTTTTTAGGGTCCTTGTTCCGGCTGATGATCGACTGCAGCTGGTTGACCACGTATGAGGCAACCACGACAGAATCGACTGTTGCACTCGGGTAGGCGGCATGTCCTCCCTTGCCCTGAATGGTTATGTCAAAGAAGTCTGCCGCGGCCATCGCATATCCTGAACAGTAAGACACTGTTCCGAATTCAAGCGGTGATCTTAAATGAAGGCCGTAAACTGCATCGACATCATCCAATACACCAGCTTCGACCATGGATTTCCCTCCTCCAGGCAGCACTTCTTCCGCATGCTGGAAAATAAATTTCACAGATCCCGACAGCTCATCTTCATGCGCCTTCATGACTTTAGCTACACTCAGCAAGGTGGCTGTGTGTCCATCGTGGCCACAGGCATGCATGACTCCTTCATTTTTTGATGCGAAGGGCAGCCCCGTCTCTTCCTCAATACGCAAGGCGTCAAAGTCAGCCCGGAAAGCAATGGTTGAACCAAGATTTTTTCCTCTTAAGTATGTAACAATTCCTCCACCGCCCACATTTTCTTCGATTTCCGTATATCCGAATGATCTTAATTTCTCGACGATATATTTTCTCGTATCCCACTCCTCAAAGGAGGGTTCCGGATTCTCGTGCAAGTGTCTGCGCCACTGAACCGTGTAGGGAAAACATTCTTTCAGTTCTTCTTCTATCGTATTTATTGACATGTCATCCACTCCTAAATGAGATTAAATAATAAAATGAGAGTTTTCTAATAATGCTAAGTTTTTTTAAAGTCTAAAGATTTCAAGCATTAAAGTCAACGATATAGGCACTTTTATTATCATCGTTTTCTCATCAAATTCTATTTTATAACTCATTTTGTCTGACCTGTTAAACAACGAAGCGTTTTCATTATATTGTGACATAAATGTGACAACCAGCCGCCTGTTACCTGAATCCATACTGTTTCTGTTCAATATGTTAGAATAAATGCCTCTAATCGAACAGTTCGTGACCAAGGTGTGAACGCTTCGTTGCATGTTTATGACACTTCATCCTGTCACATTTACTTTGGTCTGAAGAAGTCCTATACTTAGATACATCAAAATAACTTGCTCCCTCTTTCAATCGAGAAGATCGCAGTAAGTAGAGGTGATTCTATGACAGAAACAATCGAGAAAGATTTAAATGATTTACGACAGTACGCAAAATCCATCGGCTTGACACCTGAGGAGTATGCATTGAGTCTTCACGAGAAAAATCAGGCTATCAAATCAGTCTTTCTGGAAAATGGCTCTGACTTTAAATCTTTTGTTAGTGAATTTCATGAGGTTTTGGATGGAATGACCCGTTACAAAGAGACCGATGCGAAGAAAAGCTCTTGCGAACATAACCGGCTTATTCAACAAGTAACCGAACTTCTGTATTCAACAAGTCAGGATCCCAAGTTACTTGCCCAGCTGTTTCAGCATTATCCACAAGGAATCGAAGGAAAACTCGAAGAACTGAACAGACCAACGTCATAAATAAAATAGCCTGATCCGATAAATAGTCGGATCAGGCTATTTTATTGTATATGCCGCTGGCTAGCGATGCCGGTAAACGAAACACTTTTCTCTAGGAAAAGAGTCGCAGTACCTGATAGAACAGTCCCAAACAAGCGGTTATATAGAGAAGTTTCTCGCTTACCTTCCCCGTTCTATAATAGATCAACTTAAAACCGAACTGCATACGTCTGTTATAGACAGGCTGAAGCCAGGCCACTCCGGCTTTTGAAAAGGAATCTTCAATCAAGTGTGCCATGTATCCAACGATGAGCCAGTCAGCCCATACTAGAGGCAGTTGAAAGAACGTCAATAGAAATCGGATAGCGAACAGGAAAAAGATAACGCCCGCAAGTGAATGAGCCAGCCCTCTGTGACCGAAGATCGTCCCCACACTATCACTTAATCCTCGTGTCCGGTTACCGATAAAGGATTTAGGATGGTCGATATCCGGCAGGACCGAACCGATTCCTACGGCGATAATATTACCGACAGATAAAGAGCCAGTCGATACCAAAAAAGGTAAAGTCACCGCATAAGTCACGGCTATATGAGTGTTGTAACGCATGTTTTTCTCCTTAGTGATCATCTATGATTATTTATTGTTACTGCAGGTTAAACGTAAGGAGTTGCAGTAATAATTGCAGCAACTCCTTACGTTTAAGGCTTATCTTAAGAAGTTGATAAAATGTACGCTACAACTCCTTGTATTTAAGCTTTATCTTAAGAATTGACTAGAAAATCAACATCGACTTCTAAAGATACGTTAAAGAGGCAGGACGCCCCTGCCTCTTTTCTTCTATATAGGATCAGTCGATCAGTTTAAAGTATTTCATTCCTTCGATCAAACCACCGTCTGTATTAGACGAAGTCACGTAATCCGCAATTGCCTTCACGTCATCTTTACCATTAGCCATTGCTACACTGTGATCAACACGTTCCAGCATCTCCTTGTCATTGGATCCGTCGCCAAAGGCATAGAGTGGCACATCTTCCATATCTATGGACTTGAGGAGAGCATCGATGCCTGTCGCTTTCGAGTGGCCTTTAATAATGGTGTCGATGCTGTAGGGCGTGTTCCGATAAAAGGATAACTCCGGGAAAGCGTCAAAATACGGCTGGTCCAGTGAAGGATCGTCATTGATGACCAGCATCATCAGAATGTCTTCCTTTTCATCCAGTCCTCCGTCGATCTTCGGCGGGTTTTCATGGATGAAATTATAGGCATTCTTTAAAGTCTCATTGTAGCGGGTAGCTCTGATCTTATCTGAAGTATAAAGCGAGAGCGGCATATCCTGCTCGTGCGTCATTTGCTTCAGTCGATCGACCAGTTCTTGAGGGATGACATTACGGTAGACCTCTTCCCCTTCAAATTGGATATACTGACCGTTCAGTGTGATGAACGAGTCGATCACCGTCTCCTCCAGTACGTGCCGGATCTCTATCGGGCTGCGTCCCGTTGCAATGAACGGAACGGCTCCTTTTTCTTTGAGTTGGACCAGTGCCTCTTTCACATCTTCATCCACTAAAGATTCTTCGTTCAATAATGTCCCATCTAAATCAAAAAATACTAATGCGGTTGGTTTCAATTGTATACCCCTTTTATTCAAAATTAATTAATTTACTTATATTGCTGCTGATACGTCGATTCCCCGCTCTTTTAAGGCGTTATGAATCTTTCCTGCAAACTGGACAGCTTTTGGGTTATCGCCATGCACACAAATGGTATCTGGCTCTAAGGTGATCCATTTTCCCGTCACTGACTTTACTCGTCCTTCTTCCACCATCTGTATCACGCGGTCGACGGCCAGCTCTTCATCCAGTATAAGTGCATCCGGATGGCTTCTTGGGACCAGTGTGCCGTCTTCTTCGTAATTCCTGTCGGCAAACACTTCCTGTGCGTATGAAAGTCCGACATCCTGAGCGGCTTTGATCAGCTGGCTGTTTGCCAGTCCATACAGAATCAGACGAGGATCGACTTCTCTGATCCCTTCACAGATACCTCTTGCTAGATTATAGTCTCCCGCAGCCATGTTGTAAAGCGCGCCATGAGGCTTCACGTGATGCAGGATACCCGTTTTACTGAAACTTTGCAGGGCACCTATCTGGTATTTGACGTAGTTTTTAGCCTCAGCTTCTGTCACAGTCATGTTGCGGCGACCGAAGCCCATCAAGTCAGGCAGTCCGGGATGTGCGCCCAGAGCAACCTGCTGCTTTTCCGCTGCCTCTACTGTCGCTGCCATCACCATGGGATCCGCTGCATGGAATCCGCAGGCGATATTGGCCGAGGTGATATACGGCAGGATGTCTTTATCCATCCCCATCGTAAATGGACCAAAACTTTCTCCGAGATCGCAATTAAGATCGATTTTTCGCATGTCTTTCACTCCTTTCGTTCTCTCTAATCACTCTTCACTTTCCAGTTCCATGATCGGCTGGCCGTATTCGACCATCTGCCCGTCGTTTACTTGAAAAGAGCGAACGATTCCACTTTTATCCGCTGTAACATCATAAGATAGCTTCAGTGCCTCGACCCTGCCGACTATCTGACCAGCCGTGACCCTGTCCCCTTCTTTTACAATAGGAGTGTCTTTATTTTCTGGACTGGTATAAAACAGACCGACTAAGGGAGATGAGATAGTGACCGTTTCAAAAGGCGCCAAAGCGGGTTCTGGTCTCGTTTTTCTCTCAGAGACATTTCGGCCGAC
Source organism: Alkalibacterium putridalgicola (assembly GCF_900109825.1). GTDB lineage: Bacteria > Bacillota > Bacilli > Lactobacillales > Carnobacteriaceae_A > Alkalibacterium > Alkalibacterium putridalgicola. The sequence continues at coordinate 37,172 of NZ_FOBL01000003.1, forward strand.
CTCTTTCGACTGAGGGTTCTGTTTATCGAGCCTGATTTTTATCTGTTCATCTTCATATGAAAAGTAATTCAATGAAGAGGCATCGACCGTTTCAATCAGGTCACTGATCCTGTCAGCAGACCAGTCACCATCTTCCTGGTTATCTTTTCCGTCGGTGGCTTCAGAAGTATTCTCTGTTGTTTCTTTCTGGTTCTTAAAGTATGTTTCCACTCTTTTTAAAAATCGCTCCTGTTTTTTCAGCAGGTGTTGTGCCTTCTTCAAAGTGATCGGCTCAAACTGGATGCTTTTCCCCGGATAGCATTGAACTAGTCTTGGAATATCTACCGTACAGACCGTCCCGATCACCGGATACCCGCCCGTTGTCTGCCTGTCCGCCAGCAGCACGATCGGCTGCCCATTTGGAGGGACCTGTACATCCCCCAGCACTGTTGCTTCTGAGATAACTGCTTCCTGACTTATAGTCTCTATCTTTGGCCCATCCAGACGGTAACCCATCCGATCCGACCGGGACGAAACCGTGTATTCTTTTTCAAAAAATCCGGCCGCCGCTTTTTCAGAGAACAGCTCTATCATGGAAGCCGGAATCACACGGAGATGAATGATATCCTCCGTATCTTGATTGACCCAGTCCGGCAAAAAATCGCGAGTGCGCTTGTTGAGCGACGGATCCGGTTTTCTAAAGGCTATAGAATCTCCTGTTTCCAAGGTACGTCCGTGAAAGCCGCCGAGACTATATCGTGTACTTGTTGATCGGCTAGTCATGACTTCCGGTATATCCAGTCCACCGGCAAAGGCAATATAGGCCAGCGTTCCCCCTTTGAGTGACCCGGTCGTCAGCTCGTCCCCCGCGTCGATCTTCAGTGTCTGGTACATCTTGACCGGCTTTCCATTGATTTTCGGACGACATTCAGCGCCAGTCAAAGCTATCGTGTTAGACTGGGTAAAAAGAAAGGAACTGCCTGTGACAATCATTTCCAGACCGGCTTCGTCCCGTTCATTACCAACCAGGATGTTGGCCAGTCTCAAAGACGTCAGGTCCATGGCTCCCGAAGCAGAAAACCCATAGCGCTGGAAGCCATTCCTACCTGAATCCTGAACCGTTGTATGCATACCGCTATTCGTTATCCTTATCCCCAAAGCTATCCTCCTTTACTATATGATATAAATCTTCAGCATTTGTGTTTTGACTGCTCATATCTTCATACTCGTTTAAAGAGATGGGCCGGAAGCGGATATAGTCTCCAGCTTCATACAGGATCGGGGACTCCCGGTCAGCATCAAACAGTTTGACCGGTGTCGAGCCGATGATCCGCCACCCTCCAGGAGAAGCCATAGGATACATGCCGGTCTGATCTCCGGCAATCCCTACTGCCCCGGCCGGAATATTCAAGCGCGGCGATGCAAGCCGAGGCATACTAATTATCGGGTTCATCTCTCCCAAATAAGCAAAGCCCGGAAGAAAACCCAGCATATAAATCAGATAGTCAGGTTCACTGTGAAGCTGGATCACTTCCTCAACAGACAGCCCGGCGTGTTCGGCGACAGCTTGTAAATCTGGTCCAAGTGTTTCGTCATAGCAGACCGGGATCTCAATGATCCGCTTTCTAAGCCTGCTGGTCTCATCCAAGTCAGCCAGCAGTGGCTGAATATCTAAAAGGAGCGTGTGATAATCTGTCTGAAGCGTATCATAAAGCACAGTCAGAGTTCGGAAGGCAGGAATGGTTTCTGTGATCCCGGTGATTTTCTTTCGGGAGATCCGGTCACTAAGTTGTTTGACTCTTTGATTGATTTTTCTGTCGATTTTGTTTTCAAAGAGAACCTTCAGTGCCTGGTCTCCGGCCGGTACGATTTCGGGCTGTGACATCTAATCTTCCTTTCCGCCGATCTGTCTTTTTCTTGATCACTTTCATTATACCGTTTCTTTTCTTACATTTTAACTTTAAATTATCTATTCAACAGCTTCATCTGGATATTCAACGAAATTCTTTAGTGTACATATAAACTTCACTGACAACGTCGAATCTGGCATTACGTCCTTAGTTCAATCTGCTCCATTCCGCCGATCTACATAAAGCCTTTTCATTTTGATGGCTGCGAGCTTTCATAACTTTTAAAGAGTGGTATAATTAAACAAACACTATAGAAAGAAGGAGTTAACATGGAAGGATTCAATCTCAGCTCAATGATACAGGGTTCTCTCGGTAACCACTCAGAAAAGTCTCCTGAAGAACTGACAAAGGAATACTCAGACTATCTCTTTGATGGAGAGAAAATCATGATGGGGTATCGTCTTATCCGCGACGACCTCGTCTTTACGACGCTGCGTATCCTCTTTATCGACAAACAGGGAGCAACAGGGAAGAAAGTTTCATTCAAATCCATCTACATCGATTCCATCATCAATGTGGAAATGGAAACGGCCGGCACGGGTTTCGATGATAGTGAAATAACTGTTACTTACCTGGAGAATGCTTATCAGAAGTCAAATAACGAGCGTTTAGCTGAACAGACCTTTGAATTTCCGAAGAAAACAGACATTGCCTCGCTATATAGAACCCTTGGGAATGTCAGCGTAAAAAACCGTGAACGCATCAATAATTGATCCCCTAACGTGATGCTTACAGTAAGCAGTCTCTTTAAACTGAACGCCCTTCATGTAACGCGGCGTTACGTTTGAGGTGGCTGCTTTGTTCTGAATTTCTGTATTGGTGGATCCCTTTAACCCGTAATCATTCTCAGAAGTCGACAATTCATATGTTTTGACAGATACTCAGTTTTATGTGAAATTGAGGTCAGACAAAATGAAAGGAGCAAGATCAATGACACCAGCAGACAACAACCGTGGTAATTATTTTGAAAAAAGAGCAGGAACTGACGATGCACGCTACCATGTGGTGACCGGCGAAGATGCTCGTTGGGAAGTCAAAAAAGAAGGCGAACGGGAAGCGATTTTTGAAACGAATGACAAAGACGAAGCGATAGAAGAAGCCAGTAAAAGAGCCGAAGAAGCTGAAACAAAAGTGATCGTACACGGTCAGGACGGTCAAATCGAAGACCAGATCGAATTTGACCAGTAAAACTGGGAAACGATAAAAAAGAAGAGAAACGCCGGATTAATGGCGTTTCTCTTCTTTTTTAGTGTATGGAGTTGAGGGGAGTCGAACCCCTGTCCAGACATATCGACACTCGAGTATCTACGTTCATAGTTTTACTATTTGAAAGTTCGCTCAGCATCAGCCGTAAAACAGGCATCATGCGTCGCTAGTCTGATGATCTCTTCTTAGTCTTACAGACGGAAAGACTAAGCGTATCCCACTTATTATAGGACCCGATACCGAGCACATGGGCGATGCCGGTCGGATCACGCTAAGCTGTTATTACGCAGCTAAAGCGTAGTTGTTGTTATTATTGTTTGCAGTTATATTTAACTGTGACGTTGGTACGCAGTCTCGTCACCTGCGGAACGCAACCCAAGCTCAATCTATGCCTGTCGAATCCGTAACAACCCCGACATATTAGATAGAGTCTGACTTGACTCTATAGTTATTATAACACATCTTTCTGAGAAAGAAAAGTACGTTCGCTTATTTTTAGTAAGGCTATTTGACATATATAAACATATATTGATTTAAAAGTGGTAATATGAATCTCTTTTCTAAACTTTTAGTCCTTGTTTTCTGTAATAAAACTCAAAAACCTGCATCCAGATTCTCTCCAATGCAGGCTTCAAGTCTTTATTTGATTATTTACTTAGTCGGTGCCGAATGGATACCCATGATATCTTCTTTAGCATGAATCAAGTCAGTGACGCTCTGACAATAAGGTGCTTCAATACCGAATCGTTTTGACGCTTCAGCCACGGCACCATTTAAAAAATCGATCTCTGTAGGTCTGTTATTTGCTAGATCCTGATGCATCGATGGATAGTGAGCCCCTACTTTTTCTGCAAGGTTTTTCAGGTAAGTGATTGTTTCTTCGATGTCCAGTTCGATGTCATCCTGGAGTCTAGCTACCGTTGCAAACTCTGTAACGATCCCTGACAGCATGGAATCGATCGTTGAGGTCGAGAAAACTTCTTCGATCGTTGAATCTAGTAAAGCACATAAAGCATTCATCGTCCCGTTCACACATGCTTTTCGCCATGTCGTATAATTGACATTATCACTGTATACGCCATTCAAACCGCTTTTGTGCAGCATGTCAACGATCAGCAAGGCCCCTTCTTTTTCATTAGGATCACTGTTCTGAAGTTCAACAGGACCTTGACCATTGAAGTGGGTGATACCCGGGGCATCGATACCCGCTGTCCAAACTGTGGTCCCCATTATAATGTTCTTTTTATCTACATAATTTTCCAGAGTTTTTAAATGGCCTAACCCATTAAGAAGACAAATGACTTTTGTATCAGGCCCAATGATATGATCGATGCTTTCCATCATTGATTTCAATCCCATTGACTTGGTGAATACGAATATGGCATCCATTTCTTCGTTCAGTTCATTCGGTCTGCACATCTTCATTTTCAGATTATCTTCAACACCGTTGACCGTAATGTTCAATCCATCATTAGAGATTTTCTCTATATGCTGTTCCCAATTATCGAGTAGGGTAACATCTTCACCGCTTTTTTGTAAATGATAACCAAATCCGCATCCGAGCGCACCTGATCCTGCTATTGCAATTTTCATAAATCTAATCCCCTTTTATACTAGTTTGTTGCAGGTACAAATTTGAAAATCTCGTGTTCGTAGATTTTCAGCACCTTATTAAATAATACATCAACAAGTACTGCTCCACCAAATGGAATGACGAAATAAGCCAATATCACTGTCCAAAGGGCTGAACCCATGTTGATTGCTTGAATAGGACCAACTAATCCTACGATACCGAATCCGGCAGTCTGAGGTAGGCCGTGAATACTGAACAGATAAGCGCCGACACCTGAAAATATAGCATTGACAATAATAGGGACAACGATTCTTGGATGTCTGACAAGGTTCGGCATCATCATCTTCATTGCTCCTAATAAAATGGCCAGTGTTGTTCCTTTTTCATTGACACGGTGAGATCCGATAACCAGGACGGCTGTACAGGCCGTAATTCCCACCGCCGCTGCTCCGGCACCTAAGCCTGATATACCGATGGCTATACCGATAGCTACAGTAGAAATCGGTGAAATGATGATGATGGAAAATGCTACAGAAATCAGTATGGCCATAAATAAAGGCTGCAGCTGAGTGAAGGTATTGATGCCGTTACCGATCGTTGTGGTGACTAAACTGACATAAGGAAGAGTTAATAATCCGATCGTACCGATTCCGCCGCCCACGATGATCGGAAGAAGAATCAGAGTCAATGACCCTAGCTTACCTTCTAGAAAGCGCGTAACGAAAACAGCCAGTCCAGCAATCAGCATGACGTTGACTAAATCGCCGATGCCAACCAAGGTAACACCTGCATCTGTCACTGCATACGCACCTGAGCCAAGAAATGTTCCTGCTCCGATTATGACACTCTGCATAGGATTTAACTTGAACTGCATCCCAACTAGTACCCCAATAATTGCAGGTGTTAAAAACTGCATGGTGGAAACAACCAGTGCCAATGTTTCAAAAATTGAGGCATAAGGAATCAGGGCTTTAAAAATCCCGCCTAGAATGGCGTTCGCAATTAGACCGATCACGATCCCGCTTGCTGTTCCAGCTAACACTTTGTTCAAATAATCTTTAAACGTATATTGTTCTTTTTCTAACATGATTTTTCTCCTATCCTTAAGCTATAATAGCTATATTATTTATTTACAAGCTCATTGTATCACAATGATTAATTCGTTTTTAGAAAATTACATGAAAATGTAATAATATTAATTTAATAATTGTTACTATGTAATTACTTCCATTCAAATATACATAAAGGATTAAAATATATAAAAAGACCCTTGCACCCATGCTTAGGTTTCTCTGATTTACAGACCGACCTGAGCAGGATACAAGAGTTCAAAAAGTGGTTCTATTCTATTTATTCGGCATCTTTAAAATGCGAGACATCATTATAGCGTTCCAGATGGAAAAGACCGTCCTGATATTTGGCTACAGAGACACTGGCATTCAACAGACTCTTTGTATCATCAAGATCAGGAACGAGATTCTGAAGGATATAGCGGATCGTTCCACCATGTGCCACAAGCAGTATTTTCTCGCCTGTGTCGCGGTGACGATCGATCAGTTTTATCAGGCCTTTCTCGACACGTGACCAGAACATCATGAAATCTTCCGCATGTTTTTCTGGATCAATAGCTCTAAAGGCATCCATTCGTTCAGGCACATCCGTGTTTCTGAACATTTCCTTCTGTGTTTCGTACCCCAGATAATCTCTCACTTTGTCGTAAGCTTCGGAACCATACATACCTTCCATCGATCCAAAGAATACTTCTCTGAATTCCGGCATCTGGATCATATTCATTGTTTCGATCTGGCCGTTTTCTTCCAGGATAATTTGAGCTGTTTCCTGTGTTCGGGACAGATCGCTCGTATAGACAGCATTGAATTTCACATCTTTCAATCCACGGCCGCAGCGTCTGACATCTTCTTTCCCGTGATCCGTCAGTGGTGCATTACACCATCCCTGCATTCGCCCATAATAGTTCAAATATGTTTCTCCATGACGGACAAAATATATCGTGACACCCTTGTTAGCCATACTTTTCCTCTCCTTCACTCATCTTCTTCTTTTATTCTAACAAATTACGGAAGGTTTAGCGATAATATAGCCAGGCTAAAACGTATTCAGTTTTTTTATAGGCTATACAGAAAAACGGTATGAGCTACAGCCCATACCGTTTTTTCATTTTAATAGTTTTCTTTTACAGCCCGTCTTAACTGACGGTCCTGGTCGCGTCGCTTGATCGTTTCTCGCTTGTCATACTGTTTCTTCCCTTTGGCCAGGCCTATCAATACCTTAGCAAAGCCATTTTTGATATAGACTTTTAAAGGGATCAGCGTGACACCGCCTTGTTTCACTTCTCCGACAAGTTTATCGATCTGCTTTTTCTTCATGAGCAGTTTTCGTGTTCGCACTGGATCATGATTGAATTGATTTCCCTTGTCGAAGGGAGCAATATGCACATTATATAACCAAATTTCGCCGTCACGAATGCCCGCATAGCCATCTTTGAGGTTAATTCGACCGGCGCGGATCGACTTGATCTCCGTCCCCTGCAGGACGATTCCGGCCTCGACAGTATCAAGGATGGAATACTCATACCGTGCTTTTCTATTCTGGGCAATCAGCTTACCTTCTCCTTTTGGCATATAACTCCTCCTCTTCTATTTTATTTTTTTGGTTTTTTGGTCTTGCGGCGGCCTCGGTGACCTTTTGATCCTTTTTTGCCATCAGGTCCTTTTTTGCCGTCGTCTTTCTTAGATTTTCCTTTTCTGAAGCGTTTCTTCTTGTCGCCTTTGCCATCTTTACGTGATTTACGCGCTTTTTTTTCTTTTTTATCTTTCTCACGTTTGGCTTTCGCTTCTTCGTCTTCAACTAATTCAAAGTCGATCTCGTAGGTTTCCTTGTCTGCTTTCGTAACAAGGACTTCCACCGACTGTCCGATACGGAAAGTATTTCCGGTACGCTGACCGATGAGCAGCAGTTCTCTTTCGTTGAACTCATAGTAGTCATCGTTCATATTCGAGATATGCACAAGTCCTTCGACTGAATTCGGCAGTTGAACGAACAGACCAAAGCCTGTCACAGAAGTAATGACCCCTTCAAATTTCTCGCCGATTTTAGTGGACATGTATTCTGCTTTTTTCATTTCATCTGTTTCACGTTCTGCATCCACGGCCCGGCGTTCAGTCATGGAACTGCGTTCAGCAATTTCCGGCAGTTTGGCATTCCAGCGGCTTTTCGCTTTCTGACCTTTGCCCACTTCATCATAATAGTGGATCAGGCGGTGCAGGATCAAGTCCGGATAACGTCTGATCGGTGAAGTAAAGTGAGAGTAATACTCCGCAGCCAAACCATAGTGACCGATCGGTACGACATCGTATTTTGCCTGCTGCATGGATCGTAATAGGAGCATACTGATGACGCCTTCTTCCGGCGTACCGTCTACTTTATCCAGGATATCCTGGAGTTTCTTGGGACTGATCGAATCTTTCAAGGCTTTGACATTGATGCCAAAGCCACTGACGAACTCGATGAACCGCTGCATTTTTCCTTCATCCGGTTTATCATGGACACGGTATAAAATCGGCAGGTCCTGTTTGGCATAATGTTCAGAAACCGTTTCGTTAGCTGACAGCATGAATGACTCGATCAGACGCTCGCCCACTCCACGTTCACGCAGCAGGATATCCACTGGGAAACCAGTTGGGTCGACCTGGATTTTTGCTTCGCGTGTATCAAAGTCGATGGATCCGCGTCTCACTCGTTTCTCTTCAAGGATATTGTGCAGTGTTTCCATCTCTTTGAGCATTGGAACGATTTCTTTGTATTCTTCTTTACGTTCCTGATCATCTTCTTCAAGTATTTCATTCACGGCCTGATATGTCATACGGTAATGGTTGTTGATCACACTTGGTGAGATGGTATAATCCACGACTTCACCGGACTGATCGATTTCCATCTCACAGCTCAGTGTCAGTCGGTCGACATCCGGATGCAGCGAGCAGATGCCGTTGGACAGGCGCTGCGGCAGCATTGGGATCACGCGGTCCGTCAGATACACACTTGTACCGCGTTCGAATGCTTCGTCGTCCATCGGGCTGTTTTCAGTTACGTAATGGCTAACATCGGCAATATGGACGCCCAGATAGTAGTTTCCGTTCTCCAGTCGTTTCACCTGGATCGCATCATCCAAGTCTTTGGCATCTGCACCATCTATCGTGATAATGACTTCTTCACGCAAGTCTTTACGTCCTTTGAGGTCATCGTCACTGATCGTATCCGGTACTTCTTCCGCTTCATCTGTGACAGCTTTTGGAAATTCACTTGGAATATCGTATTTGTGAACGACCGTCAGAATCTCGATGCCGGGCTCGTCTTTATGACCAAGCGTTTTAGTCACGATTCCTCTTAAATGATTGGTTTCACCCTCGTGGGCAAAGTCCGTGACTTCAACTTGAACAATACTGCCGTCAACAGGGCGGAGACCTTTTGTTTCGATCTCAACGATGAGATCCGGCATTTTCTGATTTTTAGGTTTCACGTAACCGTAGAGGTCTTTTTCTTTCACTTCTTCATCATTATAGGGATGAAATTCTCCAAAGACGTGTTCGGTCCCGCGTTCGACGATTTCAATGACTTCCCCGGCCGGTCCTTTGTCTTTATGCGGCAAGGCTTCCTGCGTGACTTTGACTTTCACGATGTCTCCGTTCAAGGCAGATTTCGTGGCATTTGGCGGGATAAAGATATCCTGTTCATACTCTTCGATCGTGACAAAACCGAATCCGCGGTCAGTCCCGCTGAAACGCCCGGTCATTGCCGTTGAACCTTCTTTTAATTTAAATTTACCACTCTGTAAAAGCACGACTTTGTCTTCTCTTTCCAGCTCAGCGATCGCTTTTACCAGTTTCTTGAAGTCCTTGGCACCGGAACGGTTCAGCCCTTCGCTGATTTCATTCACTTCCAGCGCTTCTTCGTTCTGTTCTTTCATAAATGAGATGATATTCTTTTTCAGTTCTTTCCGTTCCTGTTCTTCTTTTAAATCCTTGTCTTTCTCTTTACTCATTTGTCTCCTCCATTCCAGTCAAGTGTCGATAAGAACGTCAGGACATGTGTCTGCAGCTCTTTTCCTACTTTTCCTGTTGTAATAACATGCTCGCCATCCTCATACAGCTTGATGGATACCTCAGCCTGTTCTAATGATTCTCTAAATATACGTGCGGTATCCGGTTCGATCAGTTCGTCTTTTTCACCTTGTCCGATAAAGACTTTCTTATTAAGAGACGGATACTTTTCTTCCATAGTTGAGACATGTTCTTTCAAGTCTGCAAACATTGCCTTTAATTCGACTTCGGCTTTAGTCATCAGTCCGGCCAGCTCTTCACGGTCATAGCCTTCTTCCCGTTTCACATTCTTATACCATGGAAGGAAGCTGTCGGTGACATGATTGTCGTATTGCGTTACGACCGGTGCAGAGAATGTGCCCCCGCCGATAACGGCTTCTTCATTCAGTAATAAATGCGAGGCCACGACGCCTCCCAGCGACAAGCCAAAGACCGCGATTTGGTCGTACCCCTTACTTTTTAAAAAGGCAACGGCTTCTTCTCCATCTTTCGTCCAGTCTTCGATCGTATAATCGAACAAATCATCAAGATCTCCTGTCCCGTGTCCAGATAAAACCGGGGCGTACACTGTATAATTGGCTCGTTCCAGCGCTCTTGCTAAACTCAGTACATCTTTGGGTGTACTCGTAAAGGCGTGAAACAACAGAACGGCCCGTTTTCCACTTTCATAAAATAATGATTGATTATTCATAAAAAAATCCTCCTTCAGACTCTCTTCCATTTTACCTTAAATTGTGACAATTTTATACCGAAACACAAGTTAAGGTATAAATCCCTTTACCAGAATCATTCAGAAATAAAGCTGTTATTGTTTGTAGATTTCATTGGTTCGATCTGCGACCTGCTTAAGAATATCTTATGTTTGAATCATCCGATACCGGACACTTGTCGGCGAGCCCACAGCGATTTTTGTTTCAACTAGCCGATAGAGCTTTGTTTTCGACCTATTCACAGGGCTTTTCATTTGAGTACTGCCAATGATGCCTGCATTCGACGTACTCACCGGTATTTTAATTTGAGTGATGCCACTGATGCCTTCATTCGACGTACTCACCGGTATTTTGATTTGAGTGATGCCAATGATGCCTGCATTCGTCGTGCTCACCGGTATTTTGGTCTGAGCAATGCCAATGATGCCTGCATTCGACGTACTCACCGGTATTTTGATTTGAGTAATGCCAATGATGCCTGCATTCGTCGTGCTCACCGGTATTTTGGTCTGAGCAATGCCAATGATTCCTTCATTCAGCGTACTCACAAGTATTTTAATTTGAGCAATGCCAATGATGCCTTCATTCAGCGTGCTCACAAGTATTTTGATTTGAGCAATGCCAATGATGCCTTCATTCGACGTACTCGCCGGTATTTCAGTTTAAGCAATGCCAATGATGCCTTCATTCAGCGTACTCACAGGAATTTAAATTTGAGCAAAGCCAATGGTACCCTCATACCGTTTATTCTTATCCAAACATCGTTGAGTATGTCGAAACTCCCACATACAAATAAACGACTGTGACTGATAAATAAAAAGTACTCCTGTTTTCTTCACTTCAGAAGCTTTCGCTCGTGTAAGTTAAAGATAACAAGAGTACTGTCTAATTATTTATTGACTAAAATAACTGGCTTAAAGTGAATGCTAAACCGAAAAAGAGTATGAGACTCACTACGGTCGTTTTGATCAGCACGGCTTCAAATCCGCGTGCTTTCTGTTTGCCGAAAAGCTGACTGGCACCGCCCATGAAAGCATTGGATGCACTTTGTGTTTTTGTAGGCTGCATAGCGATAACGATGATGATGAATACTGATAGAATAAGCATGATTGTAAGTAATATATCATACATAAAAACGTAACCTCCTTCTGACAATTCTCCTACGTTATAATATAGCACAAGTAGCAATGATTTTCCACCCATTATTCAGTTATTTCAAAGGGTATAACGATATTGAAAGCCTGGCCTTCCTGATGCTCTTCCTCTTCTTCAAGGAAAGTTATTCGTGTGGACAAGCGATAAGTGCCTTCGTCAATATTACCTGACTCCATAGACAGCCAGAATACAAACTCAGCAGTTTCCCCTGGAAATACTTGAACAGTCCGTTCTATTCGTTCGATCGCATTATTATCAAGTGATTTCCATTCATCTTCTACCCACTTTTGAACAAAATAAAATTCACTCACTTCGATCGGCTGTTCTGAGAGATTCTCCACAAGGTAAAACATTTCATCCATTTCTTCATTTGAATAAGTCTCGCGCTCAAAAGAACTCACTATCTGACTTTCAATTTCGTGATCTTGTTCCACATGAATATCGTCTGGCAAGGTAACTGCTGTATTGATCTGGGCCGTTTGGCATCCTGATAACAGTAGTCCGATCAGAAACAGGCTGAAGAAAAGCAAGATATTATGAACCGATTTTTTATTCATACTGTTCTCCTTCCTTCAAATTTAGTTGTTCAACCAGAAAACAGCCCCTATAGTGTAATCTTCTTCCTGATCATCTCTTTCATTTAAGAGAGCATAGTCCAGAGTTATCCTGTATCTTCCACTGGCTAAAGGCTGGTCAAAATGATCAGTAAAAAGAGAATATGTAAGGTTTTCTTCTCTTTGTAACGAATACGGGTAATTTTTTACGTAGTAATCGATCGTGTCTATCTCCTGCCATCCATCATCATAATATTCAACCTTCAAACTAAAATCGGTATTCAGCTCTCTAAACGTACCATTCATTAGCTGAAGTTTGGGAATGCCCAGATCAAGATCGGTTTTATTGAACCGGTTAGTATCTGTAAATGAAAAAATAATGGTCTCTTCAACCACATCTTCATCGGAAATCATATTATGAGGAACAGGCTCCTCGGACATAGCGCTGCAGCCTGACAGCAGCATGACAGTCATGAAGAACAGAATCGGTCTAATCATATCAACACCCCTTTTCCAGCTCTTGATATTATATATTGATAAATTATGTATACATACTTAAAGTTTATCATAATTGTAAGCGCATTTATATACTTGGTTCACGATAAATTGCTGCGGGAGACCTTCAATTGTTATTACACTAAAAAAAGACCGCACTACTTTTCGTAGTACGATCTTTTAATCGAATCAATCGGTATTACTTGTTAGCTAAGTTGTAGAAAGCTTGCATGCCTTCGTAAACAGCCAAGTCGCCTAATTGGTGTTCGATTCTTAGTAACTGGTTGTATTTAGCGATACGGTCTGTACGGCTCAATGAACCTGTTTTGATTTGTCCGGCATTTGTTGCAACAGCGATGTCAGAGATCGTTGAATCTTCTGTTTCACCAGAACGGTGAGAAACTACTGCTGTATAGCCAGCTTTTTTAGCCATTTCGATCGCATTAAATGTTTCTGTCAATGTACCGATCTGGTTGACTTTGATCAGAATAGAGTTGCTGTTACCTTCTTTAATACCACGGTTAAGCATCTCAGTGTTTGTAACGAACAAGTCGTCTCCAACTAATTGAACTCTGTCGCCTAAACGATCTGTCAATAGTTTGAATCCGTCCCAGTCGTTTTCGTCCATACCGTCTTCGATAGATAAGATTGGGTATTTGTTTACCAATTCTTCAAGGTAATCTACTTGCTGTTCAGCATTACGTTTTACGCCATTTTCGCCTTCGAATTTAGCATAGTTGTATACGCCATCTTCGTAGAATTCAGAAGCAGCACAGTCAAATCCAAGGTATACATCTTTACCAGGTTCAAGACCAACTTTTTTGATAGCTTCAAGAATTGTTTCTACGCCGTCTTCAGTTCCTTTGAACTTAGGAGCGAATCCACCTTCGTCACCAACTGACGTTTCAAGTCCGCGGTCTTTCAAGATTGCTTTAAGTGCGTGGAAGATTTCAGCACCCCAGCGTAGAGCTTCTTTGAATGTTGGTGCGCCAACTGGCAAGATCATGAACTCTTGGAATGCGATAGGTGCATCTGAGTGTGATCCACCATTAACGATGTTCATCATTGGTGTTGGCAATACTTTCGTGTTTGTTCCGCCAAGGTAACGGTATAATGGAAGATCAAGGTAGTCTGCAGCTGCACGTGCAACAGCAATAGATACGCCTAAGATTGCGTTTGCGCCTAATTTACCTTTGTTTGGTGTACCGTCCAGGTCGATCAAGGCTTTGTCGATACCCATTTGGTCACGAACGTCCATACCGATGATAGCGTCAGCAATCGTGTTGTTCACGTTGTCAACAGCTTTAGTTACGCCTTTACCTAAATAACGGTCTTTGTCGCCGTCACGTAGTTCTACGGCTTCGTGTTCACCAGTAGAAGCGCCTGAAGGAACCATACCGCGCCCGAAAGCACCTGATTCTGTATAAACTTCAACTTCGATCGTTGGGTTACCACGTGAGTCTAAAACTTCGCGTGCAATTACGTCTGTAATAAATGGCATTGATAATTCTCTCCTTTGTTTGTCCTGTACCCGACTCAACGCCGGGTATCAGGTGGTGTAATTTTATTTTACTTGTTCTTTTTTCAAAAAACAATTTAAAATCGTTAGATTAGTCTTTCTGGATCAAGCTTTCGCCTGTCATTTCTTCAGGTTTTTCAATGCCCAGAAGATCAAGCATTGTCGGCGCTACGTCAGCAAGTTTACCGTCGCCGCGCAGGGTGACACCTTTTTTCGTCACGATAACAGGAACAGGCACCGTTGTGTGTGCTGTGTGTGGATCGCCTTCAGGTGTCAGTTCAGTATCAGCATTACCGTGGTCGGCAAAGATGATCGCTGTTCCGCCTTTTTCGTGGATCAGATCGACGAAGCGGCCTAAGTTCTCATCGACAGCTTCAATAGCTTCAATCGTTTTATCCAGCATACCTGAGTGTCCGACCATATCCGGGTTAGCGTAGTTCAGGATGATCGCGTCATGCTTGTCGTTTTTAACGTCTTCAAGCAAGGCATCGGTCACTTCATACGCACTCATTTCCGGCTTCAAGTCATAGGTTTCAACTTGAGGAGATGGAATCAGGATACGTTTTTCTCCAGGAAATTCGTCGTTCGTTCCACCGTTCATGAAGAAAGTCACGTGCGGATATTTTTCAGTTTCAGCGATACGCAGTTGTGTCTTGTCGTTATCAGCTAAAACCTGACCCAAAACGTTCTTCAAGAAGACGGGCGGGAACATGACTTCTGCATCCATGTCAGCTGTATATTGTGTGAATGTCACGAACTTGACGTTTTTAGGTCTGTCGCCTCTGTCAAATTCATCAAAATCGTCTTCAGTCAGTGCACGAGACAGCTCGATCGCACGGTCCGGACGGAAGTTGAAGAAGATGACCGCATCGTTGTCGTTGACTGTTGCAACGGGTTTTCCGTCTTTTTCGATCACGACAGGTTCGACGAACTCGTCCATTTTTTCATTGGCATAGCTGTCTTTCATAGCCTGAACAGGATCGGTCGCTTTGTTTCCTTCACCATGGAAGATCGCATCGTAAGCTTTTTTGATACGTGGCCAGCGATTGTCTCGGTCCATTGCATAGAAACGACCGGAAATCGTTGCGATTTCTCCAACTCCAAGGTCTTTAACTATATCCTGCAATTCTTCGATGAAACGGACACCTGAATCAGGAGCCACGTCACGGCCATCAGTAAAGGCGTGGATATAAACTTTATCTACCCCTTTATCTTTAGCAGCTTCAACTAAAGCAGTCAGATGACGCTGGTGACTGTGCACGCCGCCGTCTGATACAAGACCAAACAAATGCAGAGCAGAATCATTGTCGTTCACATGAGCGATCGCATTGTTCAATGCTTCATTGGATTCGAATTCATTGTCTTCGATCGCTTTGTCGATACGCGTGATGCTCTGATAAACCACGCGTCCGGCACCGATGTTGGTATGACCGACTTCTGAGTTACCCATTTGACCTTCAGGCAATCCGACAGCTAAGCCGGAAGCCAGCATGGTGTTATGCGGGTATTCATTCCAGTAACGGTCGAAGTTCGGCTTGTTTGCTTGAGCTACGGCATTACCGTATTCTTCTTCACGCCATCCGAATCCGTCCAGAATGATGATTGCTACGGGTGCTTTACTCATTTATTCAGCCGCCTCCAGTAATTGTAAGAACGAGTCTGCTTCAAGGCTTGCTCCGCCGACTAAAGCGCCGTCGATGTCTGGCTGTGACATCAATTCTTTGATGTTTGCCGGTTTAACTGATCCGCCATATTGCATACGGACAGCATCAGCCACATCTTGAGAATATAATTTTGCAACTGTCTGACGAACAACTGAGATCGTGTTGTTGGCATCTTCAGCTGTTGCTGTTTTACCAGTACCGATCGCCCAGATAGGTTCGTAAGCGATGACTAGAGATTTCACTTGGTCTGCTGATAACCCTTCTAAAGCAGCTTTTACTTGTCCAGCTACTAAGTCGTTGGTTTGGCCAGCTTCCTTTTGTTCAAGTGTTTCTCCCACACAGATGATCGGCAGCATACCGTTTCTAAAGATAGCATGTGCTTTTTTGTTGACCATTTCATCTGTTTCGTGGAAGATTTCACGACGTTCAGAGTGTCCAATAATCACGTATTCGACACCTATGCCTGCGAGTGCTTTGGGACTGTTCTCTCCTGTAAAGGCACCTTCGTCTTCATAGAAGCTGTTTTGTGCTGCGATTTTTAATTCTGAATCTGCAGTCAAGTCAACTAAGCTTTGAAGATAGATACTTGGCGCACCGATAACAGCGTCGACTTTATCGTTAGAAGGAATTTTCCCTTTAACATCGTCGATAAACTGAGCGGCTTCCACGGAGGTTTTATTCATTTTCCAGTTTCCTGCAATAATAGGTTTACGCATTCTTTTATCCCTCTTTCGTAGTTTGTTCCCTTATTTTGTTGATAGTCAATTGACTGAGGATCCATACGTTCAGGATCCTCGGTACAATTGTATTGCTTTTCTTGTTGTCCAGCAATTCAAGCCTGATTCCCGATGAAAAAAGATAAATTTCCCCATTGCGCAGTATGCTCATTCGGGGCAAATTTCCTATTTTTCATGGGAATCAAACCGGGCTTGTTTTGCTTTTCTTAATTATTTATCTGAAATAGCTGCGATTCCTGGAAGTTCTTTACCTTCAAGGTATTCCAGTGATGCGCCGCCACCTGTTGAGATGTGGCTGAAGTCATCTTCGAAGCCTAACTGCTGGGCTGCTGTAGCTGAGTCGCCACCACCGATGATCGTTGTTGCTTCATCTAAGTTAGCTAAAGCTTCACAGACCTTGATCGTGCCTTGAGCAAAGTTTTCCATCTCGAATACGCCCATAGGACCGTTCCAGACGACAGTTTTTGCGCCTTTCAGTTCTTTCTCGAAAAGCTCAACAGTTTTCGGTCCGATATCCAGACCCATTTTACCTTCAGGGATGTTGTCGCCGACTACTTCAGTTGGCACATCATTTGAAAATTCTGAAGCCACGACTGAATCAACAGGTAAAACAAGCTTGTCGCCGGCTTTTTCCATCAATTCCTTAGCCAAGTCCACTTTGTCTTCTTCTAATAAAGAGTTACCAATATCTTTACCTAAGGCTTTATAGAAGGTATAAGTCATTCCGCCACCGACAAGGACTTTGTCAGCTTTAGAGATCAGGTTTTCGATAACACCGATTTTGTCTGAAACTTTTGCTCCGCCTAAGATAGCAACGAAGGGACGTTTTGGTTCGTCGACTGCGCCACCGATGAAGTTGATTTCTTTTTCTACTAAGAAACCAGCAGCTGATTCAACGTTTGAAGCGATCCCTACGTTAGATGCATGCGAACGGTGAGCTGTACCGAAGGCATCATTGACGAATACATCGCCCAGGCTTGCCCAGTACTTGCCTAATTCAGGGTCGTTTTTGCTTTCTTTCTTCCCGTCGACATCTTCGAAACGTGTGTTTTCAAACATCAGGATTTCGCCGTCTTTCAAATTACTTACAGCATTCTCAAGCTCTTCGTCGCGTGTTTCTGCCACGAATTTTACGTCTTTGCCTAGTAATTCGCTTAAACGTTCAGAAACAGGTTTCATTGACAAGCCTGCTTTATCTTCTTCCGTTTTCACACGTCCCAGATGAGAAAAGACGATCGCTTTTCCACCTTGTTCAAGAACGTATTCCAAAGTTGGTAATGCGGCCTGAATACGGTTGTCGTTAGTGATTTTACCGTCTTTCATCGGTACGTTGAAGTCTGCACGTACTAATACTTTTTTGCCTTTCAAGTCAAGGTCTTTAACAGTTTTCTTTGCCATTAGTCGAATCATTCCTTTCGAATTTAAACGTTACAAAACATGATACTTTTAGATTTTCACAAAAAAAGGGGGAAGCGCGATCCCCTCTATTTGATTGAACATATCTGATCGACTGCTTGCGCATTAATCTTTCTGTTCTCTTAAATAGTAGAGTAGTAGCTCCCCCGCTTTATTTATTTCTGTTTGGTTGGTTGTTTTAGAAGCCTATTTTCGCTGGTTATTATTTGTTAGCGAAGTATTCTAAAGTACGAACCATGTTACCAGTAAATCCGTATTCATTGTCATACCAAGCGACAGTCTTAACTAACTGACCATTTTTACCGTCTTGGATTTTAGTTTGAGTTGCATCGAAGATAGATCCAGCAGGCACACCGATGATGTCTGAAGATACGATTTCGTCTTCATTGTAAAGGTATGCGTCTGAAGAAGCTTTTTTCATTGCTTCGTTAACTTCGTCTACTGTTACTTCTTTGTTCAATACAGAGTATAACTCAACCATTGAACCAGTGATTGTTGGAACACGTACAGCAGTTCCGTCAACTTTACCGTCAACTGCAGGAATAACTTTACCTACGGCTTTAGCAGCACCAGTTGAAGCTGGGATTGCGTTTGCTGCACCGGCACGGCTCTTACGTCCGCCTGGTGAGTCTTGCAGGCTCTGAGTTGAAGTATAAGCGTGGATCGTGCTCATCAATCCGTGGTCTAGGCCAAATTCGTTGTTCAATACGTTGACCATAGGTGCTAAGCAGTTTGTTGTACATGAAGCAGCTGAAACGATCGTGTCGTCTGAACTGATTTCTTCATGGTTAACACCGAATACGATTGTTTTAAGATCGCCTTTAGCTGGAGCTGAGATAAGAACGCGTTTAGCTCCTGCATCCAAGTGAGCTTGAGAAGCTTCTTTAGATACGTAGAATCCTGTTGATTCAAGAACGATGTCGATACCTAAGTCGCCCCAAGGAAGGTTGCGTGCATCTTTTTCAGAATAAGCTTTGATTTCTTTACCTTTGATTACTAAAGAATCACCTTTAGCTTCTACATCTCCTTGGAAAGTACCTTGAGCTGTATCGTATTTGAATAGGTAAGCTAAGTCTTCATTACTTGTTAAGTCGTTAACTGCAACGACTTCTAAATCTGATCCACTTTCTAAAATACGACGTAATGCTAAACGTCCAATACGTCCAAAACCATTAATTGCTACTTTTACTGACATAATCTAATTTCCTCCTTGGAAATAAAATATTTTTTATTTTAAAGGGTTTCCCCCGTTTAAAATCTCATTTGCAGCTGCTTCATCCGTCACTAACCATGTGTGCGGAGGAGCAGTTTTCATATGTGCTGCGATCGCTCGGGCTTTGTTTTTTCCACCGGCAACAGCAACGACATGCGGGATACTGGGCAGTTTTGAGGACTGCAGGCCGATACGAGACAGTTTATAGACGATCTCGCCTTCCTGATTGATGAACTCACCAAATGCTTCGGCGACTGCTTCAGATTTTTCAAGTTCTTTCAGCGTTTCTTCGTTCATCCCTCTTCGTTCCGCCATATCCAAGGCGTTACCTATACTGTACAAAACAACAGAGGCATTTTCAACTAATTCGATTGTCTCTTTGATTTCAGGTTCTTCAAGCAGCAGCGAATACGTTTCGCTCCTGACATGTTCCGGTGCATACAACGCACGACTTTTTCCGCCAGTTCGCTTTGCCATGTTTTCGGCAATGACATTGGCTTGAATATCTACAGATTCACCGAGGCCGCCTCTAGCCGGGACAAACATCAGATCACGGTTGAGACCGATCTGCTGGCCCATTGCTTCTGCGACGTGTACCATTGTCGTTCCGCCCATGACGGCTATCGTACTCGCACCTTCAGGGAGCAGGAAATCCAGCACTTCCGTTGTGGCTCGCGCCATATCACTGGCACTTGACTGATCTGCATCCGCATTACCGATTACGATCGTGCAATGATGGATACCCAATTTGTTCGCCAGTTTTGCTTCTTTTTCCTGCGACTGCACATGCTGTCCCATAAGTTTGTCCAATTGATGAAACACTGTAATACCGGTCGGCGTACATTCCATCCCCTGAGATGAAGATTTGATCAGGCCCTGACTTCGCAGGACTTCAACTTCTTTTCTCAAGACCCGTTCAGTAAATCCCAGCCGATTCGCCAGTGCACGACGGCCAATGGGACCCACTTTCTGGATCTGATTCAAGATGTAATAGCGCTGTTTCAATATGTGCAGTGTTCCGGGTGCAACTTTTTCGATTACCGACAGCATACGTGCACGAACACCTTTCCACTGAATCCCTTATTGAACTCGAACTGATTGCTCTCTTGTCTTGCATACATTCAAAGTATAACAGTAAGCGGGTCAGATTTCAACCCATCAAACCAAAATGGTGGGACTTTTTCCGTCCTGTCCAACGTTGAAGTCTACGCCTTATAGGCTAGTTCCGTTTTGATCAGTTTATCAAGTTCCTCTTCGGAAATGTTCTCATCAAAAATATGATCATTAAGGACGATCGTGGGTACTAAGGTAATATTGGCTTGTTCTGTTTCTTCTATTATACTCTCGGCATGTTCCCGGTCAGTCTGTTCCGCGGCATGTCTCTTTTCTTTTGCATACTCAGCGATAGCGTCTTCGGGCAAGTTCCCCCATTCGTCTAAATGAGCAAAGTAGTATGTGATATCTTCTTTAGCCTGTTCCGGGTTACTGTGGTCTAAAAAGCGATGAAGGACATTTCCTTTCTTCAAACCAGGTGTATCCTTATCAAAGTGTTTAACGATGCGCTGCACCATACTTTCTTTGACGTATTTATCTAATAGAGGCAGAGAGTTCTCCCACCACTCTTTGGAATACGGACACCTTAGATTGATAAATTCGACGATTTTTACAGGTGCTTTATCATCCCCAATAAGCAGACCTCCCTTTGTCGTCACGTTTTTACTGTTTATTGCTGATGTGTCCAATCCCTTAACGACCTCCTTTCACTAATTCTTCACTTTCTTAAGTATACTCCTGATAAAAATGGATGACCAGTCAAACGATTTCTTAAAGGTTCTCATGCAATAAAAAAAAGACCCGCTCTTAAAGAGCAGGTCGCAAGTTCTTGATGTTATTTAGATAAATCCGCAGATGTATCCATGATTTCATCCACGAGGCCGTATTCTTTCGCTTCATCAGCCGTCATGAAGAAGTCGCGGTCTGTATCGCGTTCAATGACTTCCATGGACTGTCCTGTACGTTCGACTAAGATTCTGTTCAAGCGATCTCTTGTTCTCAGGATGTGTTTCGCTGCGATTTCAATTTCAGTTGCCTGTCCTTGAGCACCGCCTAATGGCTGGTGAATCATGATCTCAGAGTTCGGCAAGGCAAAACGTTTACCTTTCACACCGGCTGCAAGCAGGAAACTTCCCATAGAAGCGGCTAGTCCGATAGCGATCGTCTGAACATCTGCTTTGATGAAATTCATTGTGTCAAAAATAGCCAGTCCAGCTGTAACACTTCCACCTGGAGAGTTGATGTAAAGGTAAATATCTTTCTCAGGATCTTGGGCATCCAGGAATAACAACTGGGCAATGACTGAGTTAGCCACTTGATCGTCGATCGGTCCACCAAGCATGATGATACGGTCTTTTAGCAAACGTGAATAAATGTCATAGGCACGTTCACCGCGTGGGGATTGTTCAATAACTGTAGGTACTAAATTCATGTAACTTCCTCCTTAAAATACGTTCTAAATAAGTGTAGCATAAATGATATTTTTAATGAATCTAAAATGATTATAACGCATTGGTCAAACAAGGTCAAACGATTGTAGTCTGACTTTCATATTTTCCTGTTTAGGACTTTACATCATTTAGAAAAAATCATCCCACCAGTTCGCCCAATACAACTTCAACGAACTCTTTTTCTTTCCGCTCAATCAAATACTGCCGGATGTGAGGATCGATGTTCAAGCGCTGGAGTTGGATATCATCGCCATCTGTCTTTCCCATGCCGACATTGTTCAGGACACGGTGATACGCTTCTCCGAGCAGTTGTTTCGTGTCGGTCGTCCATTGAGCGACTGTCTGGTGTTCTTTTGCCTTCGTTTCAATGAACGCTGACGTTTCCTTTTTACTCAGATGCCAGTCCAATACCAGAAACTTGTCCCACACCACTTCCCGCATCCATTCAAACAGCAGCCGGTCTTTCTTCAGCAGGGCGTAAAACAGGATAGCTTTACTCGTATCCGTATCAGTCACCAAAAACTGATTGAACAAATATACATCCATTTCTTCCAGACGCTTTTGGATCTCATTAAAAAAACGCACTGTCCGGTCCTGACTATTCAGCTGAAAACGATTTTCTTCAAGCAGAATCTTCAGGATAGTCTCGTATGTTTTCCCCTCATGCAGAAGCTCAGCTACAATTCGAGTTTCTTCATATAAAAACCCTCGAGTATTTAAGATCGTCAGATAAGTATTTTCTGTCATGATTTCTCCCCTTCCTGTTACATCTTATAGTTTCAGTATAGCATTTATCGCTCTGCGGTACATACAGCCTGTTCTCTCTTTTATGACATTGAAAAAACAGCTCTAAAAAACTTGACGTCCAGAGAGCTGTTTCTCAAGTGATTTAAAGAAGTTGTCAGATAAGGATTTACTTAGAAATAGTCGTAAAGTTCAGGCACCCCTTTTGGAAGAATATCCTGCAGGGCCTGCGCCGTTTCCTTTGATGCAGCAAGTGATCCTTCAAACTGTAATTCATCAGCTGTTTTGAACTGCATGAACAGCTGCGTCCATGCCTGAATACTGTCTTTGAGGTGTCGGGATTCATTTCCCGGTTGCTCTTCGATCGTGACACTTACTTCGTGTTCAGAAACAGAAAGTTTGAACACGTTGTTGTTCCACTCTGCGGTATCATCCGTAACTTCCAGCCAGAAATCCTGCTGCTTGGATGTTTGGAATGGAAACTGTTTCAGAAAACCCTCCATATCCACGATGCGCGCCATCATGTGAGACATCATGGTCTGTTTCAAGTCTGCTTCATTGAACAAATGGGTCATACGCTGATCTGACCGACCACTATAAGTGAAACGTTCAAAGCTTGACGAGTGGGTACTGACAAAATCCCACAAACTTCTTTCGGCTGTGCCTGAGAGAGCCATCAGTTCATGTATCTTAAAGGTATTCTGATCGTGCCCTGTAAACTCATACACGAGATAGCCTTGCGGACTGCCTTTATCATCACGGTATAACGCCACCTTTTTCTTGTCCGGCGACAGAAATTTTTTCTCCCATAACCAGCCTGTTCGTCTGACTGGCCCTACGGACTGCGCTACCTTCTTCTCGTAGATCGCCTGGATCGCTTCTTTCTGCTCTTCATAACGTACACGTTCTATGCGGTTCTCCGGCGCTTCAAAAAGACCGAAATCTTCTGGCATGATTTGATACTGTCGTTGTTCGAAAGCTACTTCATAGCCGAATTTCCGGTAGAACCGGTAAGAAAACGGAGCGAGATAAGAAAGCACGTATCCCTGGTCTCTCATTTCTTCAAGCGCCTTTTCCAGCAACTGACGGATCGTTCCCTGGCCCCTGACTTCCGGATAGCTGCTCACGTTCCCGATACCGCCCATCTTCAATATACGGCCATGGTAATACATTTCAAATGGAAAAATGATCACTGAACTGGTCAGTTTTTCTTCAGAAAACGCCCCATAGGCGATTCCGTTAGCAAAACAGTCAGCGACCCACTTTTTTGTTTCCTCTGTATCTTCCAAACGAAAAGCGTAAACATTTAAGTCGTGTATTTCCTGATCATGATCTTTTGTCAGTTCCCTGATTTCCATCTAAGGTCCACCCTTCCACGTTGATTCCTTACTTCGTATTATACGCTTTTTGACCCTGTTTTTTCAGTCAATGTGCATAAAAAAGCTGCTGACCGATCGTTTTCAGTCAACAGCCCATGATTATTATTAGTTGTTGCTTAGATCTTCACCATTCGTCTCAATGACTTTTTTGTACCAGTGGAAGGATTTCTTCGGTGTACGCTCCAGCGTGCCGTTCCCCTCGTTGTCGCGGTCGACATAGATGAAGCCGTAACGTTTCTTCATTTCACCGGTCCCGGCACTTACCAGGTCGATACAGCCCCAAGATGTGTAGCCCATCAAGTCGACGCCATCCAGTTCCACAGCATTTTTCATTTCTTCGATGTGCTGAGCCAGATAATCGATGCGGTAATCGTCTGCTACATAACCGTTTTCGTCCGGCTTATCGATGGCACCCAGACCATTCTCTACGATAAAGAGCGGTTTCTGATAACGGTCATAAATATCGTTCATCGTGATGCGCAGGCCTAAAGGATCGATCTGCCAGCCCCATTCGCTGGCTTCAAGATAAGGATTTTTGACTGAAGCAAAGATATTGCCTGCCGTTTTTTCATTCACTTTCGGATCGCCTGAAGCTACACGTGAAGAATAGTAGGAGAATGAAATAAAGTCCACGGTATGTTCTTTCAGCAGTTCTTTGTCTCCGTCTTCAAACGGGATCTCCACACCTTCACGTTCCAGTTCTTTCAAGGCATAAGCCGGGTATTCCCCGCGTGACTGAACATCGATGAAGAAGTAGTTTTCACGGTCAGCCTGCTGAGCCGCCAGGACGTCTCTTGGATGCGGTGTATTCGGATAGTATTTACCGGCAGCCAGCATACAGCCGACCTGATTTTCAGGATCCACTTCATGCGCGATCTTCGTTGCCAGAGCACTGGCCAAAAGCTCATGATGGGCAGCCTGGTACTTCACTTGTGTCTGATTCTCGCCTTCTTCAAACGCCAGGCCAGCCCCCATGAAAGGTGCGTGCAAGATCATGTTGATCTCATTGAAGGTCAACCAGTATTTGACCAGGCCTTTGTAACGGGTAAACAGGGTGCGGGTCAGGTTTTCGTAAAAATCGACCATCTTGCGGCTGCGCCAGCCCCCGTATTCCTTGATCAAGTGCATCGGGCAGTCGAAGTGCGTGATCGTGACTAATGGTTCGATCCCGTATTTATGACATTCTTTGAATAAGTCTTCGTAGAATTTCAGACCGGCTTCATTCGGTTCTTTTTCGTCCCCTTTAGGGAAAATGCGCGTCCAGGCAATCGATAGGCGGTATGTTTTGAAGCCCATTTCGCCAAATAACGCGATGTCTTCTTTATAGCGGTTGTAGTGATCGATCGCTTCTTTAGCCGGATAGAAATGCTCATCGTCAAAGTCGAAGTGTTTCTGCTGACCTGTGATGATCGGACCGCGGTCTTCACCGATCGGCACGACATCCACGTTCGCCATTCCGCGTCCGTCCTGATCATATCCCCCTTCAAGCTGATTGGCCGCTGTGGCGCCGCCCCATAAAAAGTCTTTTCTAAATCCCATAGTTCTTCCTCCTGATTCTTTCTTAACGATCTCTATAATTTTAAGTACCTTTTCAGTCTATAGCGTGAAATCCATTACACACAATACCAATCGAAAAAAAGATTGGTTATGACTAGATCCAGCTGAAAAAGTTTGATTATTGAATCGCAGCGTGCACAATTTTTACTTTCAAATTCATTAGAGTATACTTGAATTGTATAAGTAAAGAGCACACTCTTTTATCATCTATCAATTATATGAGGAGGTATGAATCATGAGTGAAGAAGACGAAACGGAGAACAATGATAGAATGGGGGTAAGCCTGGCCATTGGTACTGCTCTGGGCATTACTTTTGGTCTCCTGTTCGACAATCTGGCTATCGGCATAGCCATCGGAATCTCTCTTGGTGTGGCCATCGGTTCATCAGACAAACCTGGAGATAACAAGGAAGATAAATAATCGTTAAGCATGAGCTCTGTGAATGGCGTTCATGCTTTTTTTCTGAAATTATACCCTAAAAAAACGCCAGCCTCTAAGGACCGGCGCTTAAACGTTATTCAGTTAATCTTTACTTAAGTCTTTACCATTGGTCTCGATGACTTTTTTGTACCAGTCAAAGGATTTCTTTGGAGTACGATCGAGCGTGCCGTTACCATAGTTGTCCCGGTCGACATAGATGAAGCCATATCGTTTTTTCATCTCGCCTGTCCCTGCACTGACCAAGTCGATGCAGCCCCAGGTGGTATATCCCATCAGGTCCACTCCGTCAAGCTCAACGGCGTCTTTCATCGCTTCTATGTGTGACGCCAGATAGTCGATACGATAGTCATCTTCCACATAGCCGTTTTCATCCGGATGGTCCACGGCACCCAAACCGTTTTCCACGATAAAGAGCGGTTTCTGATAGCGGTCATAGATATCGTTCATGGTAATGCGCAGGCCTAGTGGATCGATCTGCCAGCCCCATTCACTTGCTTTAAGATAAGGATTTTTAACAGAACGAATGACGTTCCCTTCTGCCTGATCTTTACTTTCAGGGTCTCCCGACGCTACACGATTAGAATAATAAGAGAAGGAGATGAAGTCGACCGTATGCTCTTTCAGCAGCTCTTTGTCGCCTTCTTCGAACGGGATCTCGATCCCTTCACGTTCCAGTTCTTTCAAAGCGTAGGCCGGATATTCGCCGCGGGACTGGACATCGATGAAGAAATAATTTCGTCTGTCGGCCTGCTGGGCAGCCAGCACATCTCTTGGATTTGGGGTTTCAGGATAATATTTCCCTGCAGCCAGCATACAGCCGACTTGTATATCCGGGTCCACTTCATGCGCGATTTTTGTGGCCAAAGCACTGGCTAAGAGCTCGTGATGCGCAGCCTGATAGATGACCTGCTTCTTGTTTTCGCCTTCTTCAAACACCAGACCGGCACCCATGAACGGCGCATGCAGGATGACATTGATTTCATTGAACGTGAGCCAGTATTTGACCAGGCCTTTATAACGGGTGAACAGCGTACGGGTCAGATTCTCGTAGAAGTCGATCGTCTTGCGGTTGCGCCAGCCGCCGTATTCCTTGATCAGATGGATCGGGCAGTCAAAGTGCGTGATCGTGACCAAGGGTTCGATGCCATGCTTGTGACATTCCTGGAACAAGTCTTCGTAGAATTTGAGACCGGCTTCGTTCGGTTCCTCTTCGTCGCCTTTGGGAAAAATACGTGACCAGGCGATGGACAGACGGTAGGTTTTAAAGCCCATCTCACCGAACAGGGCAATGTCTTCTTTGTAACGGTGGTAATGGTCGATCCCCTCTTTGGCCGGATAAAAATGCTCATCGTCAAAGTCCAAGTGCTTCCTGTCACCATTTCTTATTGGCCCGCGGTCTTCACCGATCGGGATGACATCCACATTAGCCAGTCCACGGCCATCTTCAGCATAGCCGCCTTCTAGCTGGTTGGCCGCTGTCGCGCCGCCCCATAAAAAGTCTTTTCTAAGTCCCATTCCTTCTCCTCCTGTAATTTAAGATCTGATTCGCTTACTATCTGTTTTTAGTTTATCGAGTGAAATCCATTACATACAAGCGTTTTCTAAAAAATAGTCACTTTTTGTTAACTAGTCTAATTCCTTTCAATATGGTAAAGTGACTGAGACTATGTATACAGGAAAGAGGAAATAACATGACACACTACGATGTCCTTGTGATCGGTGGCGGGACGAGCGGAATGATGGCTGCGATTTCTGCAGCAGAACATGGCGCCACTGTTGGACTCATTGAAAAGAACAACTTTGTCGGACGAAAGCTTCTTGTCACAGGAAACGGCCGCTGTAATGTGACCAACAACCGTGACAAAGAAGAAATCATTGCACACATCCCCGGCAACGGCCGCTTTTTATACAGTGCTTTTTACCAGTATGACAACTACGACATTATGAATTTTTTCCGTTCCCGCGGTATCGCTTTGAAAGAAGAGGACCACGGGCGAATGTTCCCGACGACAGATAAATCACGGACGATCGTGAATGCCTTGAAACAGATCATTGAAGATGTGGGCATCGACCTGCACGTCAACGCCCCCGTTGATACAGTCTTGTACGATGAGGAGAAAGTAACAGGCGTACGACTGGAAGACGGCCGCGAATTTAGAGCGACGTCCGTTATTCTGTCTACCGGCGGACGTGCCATGCCAAAAACCGGCTCGACCGGCGATGGGTACAAGTGGGCAAAAAAAGCCGGCCACACCATCAAAGAACTGTATCCGACTGAAGTCCCCCTCACATCGAAAGAACGGTTTATTGAAGAACGCGTCCTGCAGGGCTTGTCTTTACGTGATATCAATTTAAGTGTATTGAATAAGAAAAATAAATCAGTCGTGACTCACCGCATGGACATGATCTTCACTCATTTGGGCATCTCAGGACCGGCCGTTCTGCGCTGTTCCATGTTTGTCCTTCAGACCATGAAGCGCGACAAGACGGATGCAGCTATGATGACGATCGATTCACTTCCTGATATGACCGAAGGCGAACTGAAGCAGAAGATGGCTCAGCTGAAAAAGAACGACGGCGACAAGAGCATCAAGAACGTCCTGAAGCAGTTCGGTCCGGAGCGTTACATCCTGTTCGGGCTGGAACGTCAGTCTATCGACAGCGACAAGGCCTTCAAAACCTTAACCCCTAAAGAAGTCGAAGCAATCATCACGTTTTTAAAAGACTTCCGTTTCGACGTCCACGGCTCACTGCCGATCGAAAAAGCCTTTGTGACAGGCGGCGGCGTCCATACCAAAGAAGTGAATCCAAAGACACTTGAAAGCAAGAAGAAAAACAATCTGTATTTCACAGGAGAGATCCTGGACTACAACGGCTATACCGGCGGCTACAATATAACAGGCGCCTTCATTACCGGTCGTGTGGCCGGTATGCATGCCGCAGAATCGGCTTTGGCTTTGAAATAGGTATATTATAATTGGAAGGACTGATCGATCATGGAGCACAAGCTCAGAAAATCAGCATCAGATAAATCTATTCACGGTGTCTGCGGAGGTATTGCTGAATTCTTCGGGATATCCTCATTCGCCGTCAGACTCCTTTTTATCTTCTTACCCGCCAATATTATCATCTACGTCATTCTTGCTAATTCGATGGCTGAAAGTCCCCGGTCGATATGACTGGATCATTAAAAGACGAAACCCCTTGCCAGCTAGTAGCCGGCAAGGGGTTTTTCATAAGAGGTTCAATGAGGAGAATCTGGCTGTGCCAGATTTTTCTTTATAAATCTTTAGACTGAATAGAGTTCAGATAACCGAATTACTTCTGAACTTCACTTAATTAGGATAACGTTGAGTTCAGCTCCTTTTTTATGAGCTGAACTTCACTTCACAGCCGTATTGTTCAAATTCAGTCTCAAAATCCTTCATTCACTCAGTCCACTGGAAGATCCAGGCTGTTTTTCAGCTGGTCTATCTGCTTTTTCACCGCTTCTGGGGCCGGACCGCCTTCAATGTTTCGTTTGGTCACGCAGTTTTCAAGATCGATCGCTTCGTAAATATCTTCTTCAAACAGCTCATGCAGGGACTGATAGGTTTCCAGAGATACTTCTTCCAGTGTCTGATCCGTTTCTATACAGGTCTGCACCAGCGTCCCGATCACATTATACGCTTCACGGAACGGGACCCCTTTTTTGGTCAGGTAGTCTGCGCAGTCGGTGGCATTGATGAATCCTTTTGACGCTGCTTCACGCATGCGGCCCGTTTGAGCTTCCATTGTATCGATCATCGGAATCATGGCGGAAAGGGCCAGTTTCACTGTACTGATGCTGTCGAACAGAGCTTCTTTATCCTCCTGCATGTCTTTGTTATAGGCCAGTGGAATACCTTTCATCATCGTTAACAGCGTCTGAAGGTTGCCGTATGCACGTCCGGTCTTACCGCGTACCAGCTCGGCAACGTCAGGATTTTTCTTCTGCGGCATGATGGATGAACCGGTCGCAAAGGCGTCATCCAGCTTCACAAACTTGAATTCCTGAGAACACCAGGTGATCACTTCTTCAGACAGGCGGGACAAATGCATCATCACCATACTCAAGGCATAAGCGGCATCGATCACGAAGTCCCGGTCCGACACGCCGTCGAGACTGTTTGCTGTAACGGATCCAAAGCCCAGCTGTTCGGCTACATACTGGCGGTCCAATGGATAGGTCGTCCCCGCCAGCGCCCCGTTACCCAGCGGCATGGCATCGGTATGCTCGACGACTTCTTCCAGACGCTTGCAGTCTCTTTTGATCATCTGCGCATAGGCCATTAAATGATGGGCGAACGTCACTGGCTGGGCGATCTGCATGTGCGTATAGCCCGGCATGATCGTATAGAGATGCTGTTCGGCCTTCCTGGTCAAAACGGCTTCAAATTCTAGCAGCTGCTGGCTGATCTCTGTGATCTTTTTTTTGACATACAGTCTCAAGTCCAGCGCCACCTGGTCGTTTCGGCTTCTGCCCGTATGCAGTCTTTTTCCAGCTTCACCTATGCGTTCAGTGAGTTCAGATTCCACAAACATATGGATGTCCTCTGCCGTGGGATCGAATAAGAGAGCGCCAGTTTTCAGATCCATCAGAATGCTCTCCAGCCCCTCCACTATCAGCGAAGCATCTTCAGTAGAAATGATCGCCTGCTTACCCAGCATTCGGGCATGTGCCTGGCTGCCTTGGATGTCTTCTTCGAACAGGACATAGTCAAAGCTGATCGACGAGTTGAACACATCCACTTCTTTTGCGCTACCGCCGCTTAAACGCCCTTGCCAAACTTTATTAGATTCCGTCATGTCCCAGACCTCCCGATATGTCCACTACTTTATACTCAACTTTGTCTATTCCCAATCGGTCTCGCTGTTTTACCCTCACGCTTTCACTCCTGCACGTTTGATCAGATAGGATATCTCTGCCTGTTTACCAAACTGAACTTTCTGCTTCATTTCAGCATGGATCACACTCGACAAGCCATACAGATTGATAAATCCGGCCGCATCGTTCTGATCATAGACATCGTCCTCATCGAAGGTCGCAAACGCTTCTGAATACAAACTATAAGGAGATTCTACACTCGAAACGACCATATTGCCTTTATACAGTTTCAGTTTCACTGTGCCGGTGACTGTTTTCTGCGTTTCATCCACGAATGAATCCAGAGCCTGTTTCAAAGGTGTAAAATACTGACCGTTATAAATCAGGTTCGCGTACTTCTGGGCCAGCTCCTGCTTGTACTGGAGGGTCTCTTTATCCAGCGTGATCATCTCCAGCTGTTCATGGGCAAAGTAAAGCAGCGTACCGCCCGGTGTTTCATAGACACCGCGACTCTTCATGCCGACCAGACGATTTTCGATCATATCCAGGATCCCGATGGCATTGGATCCGCCGATGGTGTTCAGTGCTTTGATCAGTGAGACGCCATCCATTTCTTTTCCATTCAGTGCGACCGGAATGCCTTCATCAAAGGTGATACTGACATAAGTCGGCTGGTTTGGTGCCTGTTCAGGCGAGACACTCATTTCCAGGATCGCATCATACTTCGGTTCATTCAGCGGATTCTCCAGATCCAGTCCTTCGTGAGAAAGGTGCCACAGGTTCTTGTCCTTTGAATAATTTGTTTCGCGCGTGATCTTCAGTGGGATCTCATGTGCTTCCGCATACGCGATCGCTTCTTCACGGGAAGTGATGTCCCAGGTTCTCCAGGGAGCAATGATATCCATCTCGGGCGCCAGTGCCTTGATGCCCATTTCAAAACGGACCTGATCGTTTCCTTTGCCCGTACAGCCGTGACAGATGGCATCGGCCCCTTCCTGCTTGGCGATGTCGACAAGGGCTTTTGCGATGATCGGACGCGCGGTGGCAGTTCCTAATAGATATTTATTCTCATAAACAGCGCCGGCTTTTAGTGTCGGGAAGATGGAATCATAAACGAATGCTTCTTCGATCTCCGCCAGATAAAATTTTGATGCACCAGTTTTCAATGCTTTTTCTTCTAATCCATCGAGCTCGTCGTCCTGTCCAACATTTGCAGTCACGGCAATGACTTCACAGCCATAGTTCTCTTTCAGCCAGTGGATGATGACCGATGTGTCCAGTCCTCCGGAATAAGCCAGTACGATTTTGTTGTATGTTTTTTCAGTCATAAGTCATTCCCCTTTTTTTATATTAGTCAGCTCTATTTATTAATTTGGGTATAAAAAAAACGCCTTCTGTGTTTTACACAGAGACGATCAGATCGCGGTACCACTCTATTTGCAGACATATTATTATGGTAACGGAAAAATCAACGGCTGTCTGCCAGCTCATAGCATTAACGCTGCACACGGCTTTTCTACTTAAGTCGCTGACCTGTTGAATCAGAGTGATCCGTTGATCTTTCAGGGTCAGTTTTTTAAAAAGGTGACTTGGTTCGAAAAGCATCTTACAAGCTCGTTTCAATGACCGTTCATGTCAGCCTTCCACTCTGTGCTGATTCGCTGTGATGAAGAAAATCATTTACTCTCTTGTTCTTTGATGTTAGAAGTAGTCTATAACACACGTAATGCAATGTCAACACCAATATTCTATTTTTCGTATATTATTTTAAAAATTGACAAGTTTAGGTTAATTAACGCATCTTCTATACATTAATTATACTTATTTTGTATATTTAAAAAATCAAAAGTTGAAAGCGGTTATCATATTGTTGCTCGATCCTCACTTGTGTTTGTTGAAGATGAGAATCTGGCTGTGCCAGATTTTCCTTTTAATGTTTACAAGACCTTTGTTCTAGTACCTCTACACTATCATTGACATGAGTTAACACAAGGGCTGTTTTGTTCTATCAACTTTCTCTATCTTCAGGGCCGGGTTACCAAAAGATGACTCCTTTTCTCTTAACTCTGAATTTTTGATAGGCTCAGTTGCTATAAGAATAGCCTTCTTTTAGTAGCTCCTTTGCTTATTCCAACTGAGTTATTAAAACATGCCCCTTCTTTTAGCAACTGCAGCCGAAAATTGAAAAGAGTTCATAAAAGATGACCTGTTTTCTGTTAACTCCTTCTCTCTTTTTTGATCGAGTTCATAGAACATAGCCTTTCTTTTGTAAACCCGAAGAAAAAAAGGATCCAGTTATCAGAAGTTTAAATCCTTATATCAACTCCCTAATATTTTCTCAGCAATTTAAAAAAAGCTCCTCACGTAGTGTCAGGAACTTTTTCTGTATCAAAATGATTATCATTTTCTAGCAACAGTTATCAATACAGGAATTGTTAAAACCTATTCCAGTGTTTCTTTGATCAGTTCTTCGATGTCCGGGTTTTGTTCTCTTATTGCTTTGTACCAGTCAAATGACGGTGTGTACCTGATATTATCCAGCAGTCGGCTCAGGGCATGCGATCGGGCAGTCAATTCTTCGTATTCTTCATCTGTCAGCTCTTCTGTTTCCTGCAGTTTTGACAGCATAAGTCTGACTTCTCTCACTTCCTGCGAGAATAAGTGCCAGTGATCGGGGCTGCCGGGAGTATACAACAGATTAGGGTCCAGCTGATCCCAAAAGTGAGATAGAATGATTTCCCCTTCTTCTGAATTTGTATCGATATCCGTCCAGTCAGTACGAGACATCAGCGTAAATGTGCTCTGAAGACCAGATGCTTCCTGGGCATAGGCAGCGCCTAAGTCTTTTTTCAGGTTTCGGTTATTCCTGAACTGGACAAGTGATAAAACAGCTAACAGCACGCATATAGAAACAACGATTAAGGTTCCTTTATATTTTTTCATACAGACCTCCTGCTTTTCGGATGATATTCATTTCATTATGTAAGTTAAAAAATAAACGGCAGATAATTAATCATCTGCCGTTTATTTTTATTCTATAAATTAAGACAGTTGACTTGTCAGTTCAATAATACGGTCGACAGATTCGTCAAGATACTTGATCGTATCGGTCAGAGGCTGATCGGTCGTGATGTCGACACCGGCGACTTTGGTTGCATCAGCAGGCACTTTCTGTCCGCCTAAAGCCAGGAAGTCTAGCCAGCCGTCCACGCTTTCTTCCCCGCTCTTGATTTTCAGGAAGGCTTGGGTCGCGATCGTCAGACCAGCTGAGTAAGTGTATGGGTATAGTCCCATGTAGTAGTGGATCTGACGCATCCACGTCAACTCTGAACCTGGTTCCAGTTCAACAGAATTTCCCCAGAACTCTTCCAGTACATTACGTTTCAGTTCGCTCAACTTGTTGGCATCGAAACTCTTGCCAGCATCGATCAGACGGTACACTTCACGCTGATAAGCAGCTTCTAAAAGATGCGTCACAAAGTTGTGGAAGTAGGTTTTTGAGATCATTTTAGATAAAACATTACGTTCCATACGCGGATCGTCTGCCTTGTCTTTCAGATAATCTGTCAGAAGCAGCTCATTGAATGTCGATGGTCCTTCGATCAAGTACAGTGACGGGCGGGCACTTGTCAACGGGTTGTTTTCATTAGACAAGATCCCTTGACCGGCATGGCCAAATTCATGGAACAGTGTGTAGGCATCTGTCAGCTGTCCAGTATAAGAAACCATAACATACGGGTGCTTGCCGTAAGTCGTTGAGCAGAAGGCGCCGGAACGTTTGCCGTGGTTCTGGGCAAAGTCGACCCAGCGTTCAGGATAGGCACGCAGAATCATGTTGACGTAGTCTTCACCTAATGGCGCCATGGCTTCTTTGACCAAGTCCTTGGATTCTTCGATGCTGACCGGCGTCGTATAGTCCGGATCAAGGTCCACTTTCAGATCGGCATAAGTCATTTTCTCCAGACCGTGGACGTCTTTAAGGTGTGTGATATACTTACGCATCACTGGTGCAAAGTCTTTCATGATCATGTCGATCTGACGGTGATACAAGTCCTGCGTGACTTCCTGGTCTTCTAAAAGATAGTCGAAAATCGAATCATAGCCGCGCATCGTAGCCAAGGTCTTTTCACTTTGAAGTGCAGTATAATAACCGGTAGCTACGACATTCTTATACTGGCCCAGGACTTTGCTGAATTTGTCATAGGCTGCACGACGGATTTTTGGATCATCCGAGTACATGTAAACTTCTTCATACAAAACGAAGCTGAGCGGATACTCCTTACCGTCCACTTCAAAGGTACCGTAGTCCGCATCAGCCGAGCGCGCCTGTTCGAATATTTCTGACGGCGCATCAAAGACAGGTGACAGCTGAGCCAGAGCTTCTTCTACTTTTGGATCAAGTTTGGCTAATTTAGACTTTTTGATTTTTCTGATATAGGCTTCATAAACAGGTTCGATCTCAACGACAGCATTCAGCGTTCCTTCATCCAAGTCCTCGATTTGAGACTGGAAGAAACTCAATTTTGCACTGGCACCGGCCAGTACGTTTGAGGTGTGGCGGGCCTGCTGCTGGGCTTCACTGTCTGTGATATCCACTGATACCGGCAGACGTCCGTATTGTCCCAAATGAGAGGCTTTCGCAATGATTTCTTCATACTCTTTAATGGCCTGTACGACCGTAGTGATATCGGTCAGATTCCCATCATATTTAGTTGAGAATGCGTCTACTTCTTTAGGTAATGCTTCAAGTGCTTCTTCAAAAGCTGCCTGATCTGGAAAAATGTCACTTAAGTCCCACTTCAGTTCTTCAGCGATTTCTGAACGCTTTTTCATTTCTTCTGACATACGTTTCTCCCCTTAACCTTTACATTGATTTATGACGTTGTGTCATATTCAAAGCAAAAAAAATTTGCTCTTGTGGTTATTATAGCATGATTTTTCGTGTTATGTGAGAGCATTTTAATATTTATTTCGTTAAACACGTGTTATTTTATCATCGAATTATAATTATAAACAGTTATAAAAGCCTGCTGAACTTATTATCAATGTTCAGCAGGCTTTCAACAGTCATTAATCAGTACCCGGCTTCATAATCCACGACATTTTTCGAAGGGGCATCGCCTTCAACAAACGTTTTCAGGTTCTCCATGAATATCGGGAACACACTGGCAGCATAATCTTCCAGTCCACCGGCGATATGTGGTGTCAGCAGAACATCCTCCCGTTTGTAAATAGGGTGATTTTCCGGCAGCGGTTCTTCATGAATGACATCCAACGCCGCATACTGGATCCACTTTTCATCCAGAGCTTTCAGCAAGTCTTTCGTGACTACAGTCTGACCGCGCCCGACGTTTACAAAAATGGCAGAACTTTTCATGGCTCTGAATTTCCCTAAATCAAACAGATCCTCCGTCTCTTCCGTGAGCGGCAGGATATTGATCACAAAATCAGCTTCCGGCAAGACATCATCCAGCTTATCCTGCGTCACCAGTTCATCCATAAAGTCGACTGGATTCCCACTTCTGTTCACACCGATCGTTTTCATCCCGAAAGCCTGGGCTACTTTACCTGTCTGGGTACCGATGGCTCCAGAACCCACGATAAGCATGGTTTTCCCACTCAGTTCAAGCAGATTTGAGGCCGGATCCCATTTTCTCTGACGCTGTTTGATCAGTGAATGACCGATTTTTCGCGTATGGTTTAAAATCATACCAAAAATCGATTCTGTGATGCCTTTGCCATGGATCCCGCTGGCATTAGTCAAGGTAATACCCAGTTCGCTCAGCCTTTTCAGATCAACATAGTCGACACCGGCAGACATCAGCTGAACCCATTTGAGTTCGTTTTCCGGATCCTTCAACAGCTGAACCGTTTCATCTTTATCCCAGCCGTATATCGCTTTGACTTCAGAAATATCATCAGTCTCGCTCAACGCTTCAATGATTTCATACGAAGGGGCTGCCTTTTTGACTTGACTGAGCTGTTCATCGCTCAGCTTGATATAACTTAGTAACTTGTCAGACACTCACGATCTCTCCTTTGTATTTGTTTTTATCTTATATTCAGACTATTCTTCAATGGTATTATAATCACCAGTGATAACGTCCAGTTTCTGCATCTCATCTGTCGAAACATTATATCGGTACATGCCGATCAGATTGGAAAACGTGACACCGTCCTGTTCGACTGATTCACGGGCCTCCACCTGGACCCAGTTATCTTCAGTATAATTGACAAAGTAGAAGTAGTTTTCTTCGTCGATCTCCGCGCGCTCAATGACTTGTTCAAAGGCATAGTTTTCAGCCTCTGCCCGAGTCATGTTGCTTTCTGGCATAGACTCTTCCCCAGCTGTTTCTCCTTGGGCAGGTTCATTTTTTTCTGCATCCCGTTCAGTCAGCCAGGCTTCAATTTCTTCGTCAGTGGCTTCAGACAGGTCCTTGCCGGTCGCGGCTTTATATTCTTCGCTCAATAGTGCAGACTGACGCTCTTCTTTAAAGGCAGAGTCCGCTTGTGACTCAGCCGTTTCACTGGCCTCTTCCGCCTGCTGCTGACTGATTTCTTCTTTCAGATCTTCAGCTTCAGCTTCGAGCAGTTCTTTATCTGATAAGTCCTTCTGAAGCAGTCTTGAAAGTGTTCCTGACGCCGCATCCAGATTACCACCGTAGTACTCCTCTTTGGCCTGTTCCAGTAAAGCATAATCCGGATCCGATGGTTCTCCTTCAGTCGGAATAGCTTCATCGTCATTGATTCCGCTTGTTGCGCTGTCAGTGGTCGAACCATTTTCATCAGAGGTTTCTTCAGTCGGTGTTTCCGTTCCTGTATCCTCCGTGGTATCCTGGCAGGCTGCCAAACCAAGGCTCAAAGCAATCATGGGCAAAATCAGTCGTTTGTTTTTCATTGTCATTTCCTCCCTGTCATTTAATTTTCCAGTTCGTGATAAGCGGCATAAACCTCACGTTTGGGCATATCCCTAAGTAGTGCTACTTCCTTGATTGCTTTTTTACTGGGCAGTGACTCATTTTCCATGACAAATGCCACATGCTCTTTCAACGTCCAGTTTTCCCACACTTTAACTTCTTCCGTTTCCGCATGTTCATTCCCTTCGACGATGATGACAAATTCACCACGGATGTTTTCCTCACTTAACCATTCGTAGACCTCATCCATCGTGCCGCGGATAAATTCTTCAAAGCGTTTCGTGACCTCCCGTGCCAGAACAAGTTTCCTTTCAACACCAAAGACACCAGCCATGGCGTCAACAACTTGCTTGATGCGATGAGGCGATTCATAAAAGACGAGGGTCTCTTTTCGTTTATTCAGTTCTTCCAGTTCAGCTGTCAGGTCTTTCTTCTTTCTAGGTAAAAAGCCTAGAAAGTAGAATGGCTGAGGGGATAAACCTGAAGCGATCAGTGCTGTCAGTGCGGCATTAGGTCCCGGCAAGGGGACAACAGAGATGCCTGCGTCCACGGCGGCTTTCACCAAATCTACTCCGGGGTCACTGATGGACGGCATGCCTGCATCACTCACCTGAGCAATCGACTGCCCGTCTAGGAGTTTTTCAATCAGCTGCGGTGTACGCTCTTTTGAATTGTGTTCATGAAAACTCGTCTGTGTAGTTTCTACCTCAAAGTGATTCAGGAGCTTCTGCGTGTTCCGCGTATCTTCTGAGGCGATCAGGTCGACCTCATTTAAAATATTGACGGCCCGAAACGTCATGTCCTCCAGATTGCCTATGGGAGTCGGCACTAAGTAGAGTGTTCCTTTATCCTGTTGTTCAAAACTTTTCTGCGTCTCGATCATGTTTACCTGTCACCTCTCTCACGACACACACCGTCTGATTTTTCAAAGGCATCTTCACACCTTGTTCTTTCAGATATCTGTTTTTCTGGGTGCGTGCCTGTTTTTTGAATGCCGCTTCTGCTTTGGTTGCTTCACTGCGTGTCTCATACGCTTCTGCGTAAATCATCTTTAGCGGTCGACGTCTTTTAGGCCGGGTATACTTGGCCCCAACCCCGTCGTTGTGTTCTTTCAGTCTTCGGGAAAGGTCTGTCGTGTACCCGCCGTAAAGTGTCCCGTCCTTACAATGTAAAACGTAAAAGTAACTTGTCTTTGCTTCACTCATTGCCGTAGATCATCCTTCTCACTTCCGGGTAATAATTCCCGTTCTCGTCGAATACATACAGCGGCGGCAAGATTTTCAGTCCTGATTCTTTACCCTGTTTGATGCCTTCGATCAGCAGCATATTCGCTTCCCTATCCGGTTTCGGATAGACGAAGCGTATGCGTTTTGGTGCCAGTCGGGCTGCCCGCATCTCATCCATGATTTCTAAGAACCGTTCTGGCCTGTGCACGAAATAGGCTTTGCCTTTCGTTTTCAGAAGGCCCGCAGAAACGGTCATCAGTTCTTTCAACGTCAGATGCAGTTCATGTCTTGCGATGGCCAGATGGGCGTTAGGGTTTTGTCGACTCTCTTCTGTCACCGTGAAATAAGGCGGGTTACAGGTCAGGACATCCACTGAATCTTTTTTGATGTGTTCGGTCGCATGATTCACGTCTGAGTGAATCATTTCCACTTGATCTTCTAAGTCGTTGAGCTTGATACTTCGCTCCGCCATATCGACCAGACGCTCCTGCAGCTCCATGGCCACGACTTTGCTATTCGTCTTCTGGCTCAGCATTAGAGCCACTGCCCCATTGCCTGAACATAAATCGACAACTCTGGCCCGATCATGCTTCGGTACTTTAGCAAAATCACCCAGTAATACAGCATCCAGTGAGAATGAAAACACTGAGGGGCTCTGAATGATTTCCAGATCATACTGCATCAGCTGATCGATGCGTTCGTCTTCCTTTAATTGAATCTCCATTATAATACCTTGCTTCCTTTATGATCGTTTCATTAAGTATACCAAAAATCCTTGTCAGTTTTATCGTGATATGTAAATTAAAAAGACGGTAGAATTGACAAAAGCCACTCACAAGTGAGCGGCTTTCTATAATTAAAAATAAATACTTCTAAAGTGAATCTTCATTATTCCCATTCATATGAATATGACTAAGTTTCTCATTTAAACGACACGATCCCTACCTCTATCGTGTTCTTACAACTCCATAGTTGCGCCAGTGTGAATAAATTTCTTTAAAACGTGTTTATATTATACTTCATATTTACTTTCAACGTAATTATAAGTATACCATTTTCTGGGAGATAAGCAAATGGGACGCTCCAGTCTGAATCCGAGCGGAACGAAGTCGTTTTGCTATACTATACAATATTTACATAATATTGCCCGATGGTGCTTGCTGAATCTGGGCCTGTTCGGTCGTTACACTAACATTCTTCTCCCTAACTACCGAACTTGGCATTATTCGGCAGTTTGAATGAACCTTTTTATACCTAACTGTCGAACGTGCTACTTGTTCGGTAAGTACATTGGATTATCTTCATGCTACCTGTCGAACTTGGCTCTCTTCGGTAAGTACGCCCAACTCCTTTTATCCTAGTTACCGAATAGAGACTCTCTTCGACAATTAGGTGAGATTTCTCTGAGCGTACTTGTCGAACTTGGCTATATTCGACAAGTACGTGTAACCTATCTATCCCTAATTACCGAACCAACGGTCAGCAGACTGTTTTAAGGAACTTATCGGTTCTGCTAGTCGACTTTCCCTTTACAAGACAGTCATCACTAAAAAAAAAGACTTCAAGAAGGCGACTGAATTGAAGTCTACCTTCTTGAAGTCTCTGTTCATTTATACTCCCCGTTTTTCCAGAGGATGACTTCCCCGGAGGCTAAAGACTGTTTCACATCAATGATCCGCTGGTTGGCACTCCCTCTAAAAGCCAGGTTTAGATCCATCTTGTCCTGCTCGAACCGTCCGTCAACAAGAACATCGATGACAGAAAGCAAGGCTTTCTTGTCGTCCGTACCCGCCATCAGCTCTTTCCAGGTATAGCCTGTCCAGGACCAGATGTCTTTGGTATCGTCAAAAGTCTCTCTGATTTTCTCACATAAAGGAACCGTCACGCCGGTATTCAGAAACGGTTCGCCGCCCAGCAGCGTCAGCCCCTGACAGTAGTCGGCTTTCAAGTCTTCTAAAATCTGTTCTTCCAGAGCTTTAGAATATGGCCTTCCATAAGAAAAGTTTTGAGCGGCTTTATTGTAACAGCCTTTGCAGGCAAAGGGGCAGCCACTGACATATAAACTGCACCTGACCCCTTCGCCGTCCACAAAATTATAGGGTTTATAATCCGCAACATAGTTTTTACTGAAACGGTCTGACGTCCACGTGATCGGATCAGCTGGCATCTAAACCAGATCCCTTCATATGTTTCGTACGAGATGAGATCTCTTTATGACGTCCGTCGACCATCGGCCGTTTCTGAGGATTGCCCAGATACCCGCAGGTCCTCTTGACCACATCACAAGTTTCAGCATTGGTATTGCCGCATTGTGGACATTTGAAGCCATTTTCTGTCGGTCTGAATTCTCCTTCAAAACCACATTCGTAGCAGTGATCGATCGGAGTGTTCGTACCAAGATAACCAATGCGATCATAAGCGTAATCCCAGACAGCTTCCAGAGCTTTGGGATTCGTCTGCAGTTTAGGGTATTCACAGTAGTGGATGAAGCCGCCCCCCGTATACTGAGCATAGTCTTTCTCGAAGTCGATCTTTTCAAAAGGCGTCGGGTTTTTCCGTACATCATAATGGAAGCTGTTCGTGTAGTATCCTTTGTCTGTTATATCGGAGACATCACCGAATTTTTCAAGATCCAGCTGGCAGAAACGGTCTGTCAGACTTTCGCTTGGTGTTGAGTAGACACTGACATGCAGACCGCTTTCCTGACCCCATTCATCTGCGTGGTTCTTCAATGTTTTCATGATGTCCAGCGTAAATACTTTCGCTTCTTCATTATCTTCCCACTCATGACCATAAAAAACAGTAGCTGCTTCATAGAGCCCGATATATCCCAATGAGACCGTCGCGCGTTTATTCAAAAACAGCTCTGACACCTCATCTTCTTTGGTCAGCCGCTCCCCGAATGCCCCGTGCATGTATAAAATAGGGGCGTTTGCGGGTTCAGCTTCCATCACGCGGTTCGCCTTGAACAACAAGGCATCTTTCAAGACGGAAAGACGTTCTGTCAGCAAGGCATTGAACCGGTCGATGTCACCCTTAGATTCCATCGCTATACGCGGGATATTTAATGTTACGACCCCAAGATTCATGCGTCCCACAGAGACATCTTCGCCTTGCTCATTCTTCCATCCCTGCAGGAAGGAACGGCAGCCCATCGGCGTCTTGAAACTGCCTGTGATCTCCACTATCTTATCGTAGCTCAGGATATCGGGATACATTCGTTTAGTGGAACATTCCAGCGCCAGCTGCTTGATATCATAGTTTGGATCGTCCGCATTCAGATTCAGGTCTTTTTTTAAAGTGAAAATCAGTTTAGGGAAAATGGCTGTCCGTTTTTCTTTACCCAGTCCCTTGATACGAACCGTCAGTATCGCTTTTTGGATTTCTCGTTCGATCCAGCTTTTACCCAGTCCGAAGCCTAAACTGGTGAACGGTGTCTGTCCCTGACTGGTATAAAGCGTATTGATTTCATATTCCAGACTCTGCATGGCATCATAGATATCTTTTTTCGTCTTTTCAACAGCGAAAGCTTGCTGCTTATCCTGACCTTCGATCCACTCCCTGGCTGTGTTTAAATGTTTTTCAAAGTTCAATTCGGCATAAGGAGCCAGCACTTCATCCACCCGGTCGAAGCTGCATCCACCGTACTGACTTGAAGCCACATTCGCGATGATTTGAGCAGTTTGAGCGGTAGCCGTCTGGATGGACCGCGGTGAATCGACTTCCGCATTACCGATTTGAAAGCCGTTCTCAAACATATTTTCAAAGTCGATCAGACAGCAGTTGCTCATGGGAGAATAAGGGGTATAATCCAGATCATGGTAATGGATATCCCCTTTTTCATGGGCATTTGCGACATGCGAAGGCAGCAGTTTCAGTCCAAGGGCTTTGCCGACGATCCCTGCCGTCAGATCACGCTGTGTGTTAAAGACTTTACTGTCCTTATTGGCATTTTCATTGACAATGGCTTTGTCCTGTTTCAGTAAACTGTCGATCATGGCATTTACATCACGCCTGTTCTCACGCTTTTTTTCTTTGTCTTCTCTTCGTTGAATATACCCTTCGACAAGGTCCAGAAAACCGTGCTGCTTGAGAACATCCAGCACGACAAAATCGATTGCTTTCGTATCGATATCCGCTTCATCATTGCTGAGAATGATCTTTTCGACTTCCAAAGAGATCCCTTTCAAGTCACTAAACGAAAAATCCAGATCCAGCTGCTGCACAGCCTGAAACAAGGCTTCTGTGATTTTCCTGCGATCATACGTCTGTACTCTGCCATCTCGTTTTTTTACGACTGATATATTATATTCTTTTGTTGTTCCTTCCTTTGCCATATCTACGTTCTGCATGTGGCTTTCCTCCTCTGATTTACACTCGCTTATTCAATCATTCACAAATATATCTAAAAAAATAAATGTACGTTTACAAATCAGTTTCAAGCGTTTCCCCTTTAGAGAAACGCCTGTAAACGTCATTGATGCTGCTTAACTCATCCACTTCTCGTAGTCGCTGTCGTCCATCGATTCGACCATCCCCACTAAATAACCATTCCCGACTTGGGAGAAGAAATCGTGGTTGCTGGTCCCTGTCGAAATCCCATTCATGATGATCGGGTCGACATCTTGTGCCGTATCAGGGAACAAGGGATCAAAGCCGAGGTTCTGCAGCGCTTTGTTGGCATTGTATCTTAAAAAGATACCGACACTGTCCGTCCAGCCGATGTCATCATACAAATGACTCGTGTACTCTATTTCATTTTCGTAGAGTCGGAACAGTAAGTCATAGGCCCAGTTCTTCAGCTCCTCTTGCTCTGTTTCATCCAGCTGATTATAACCCACTTGAAACTTATATCCGAT
The DNA here is from genome assembly GCF_900109825.1 of Alkalibacterium putridalgicola. Lineage (GTDB taxonomy): Bacteria > Bacillota > Bacilli > Lactobacillales > Carnobacteriaceae_A > Alkalibacterium > Alkalibacterium putridalgicola. The sequence goes on from NZ_FOBL01000003.1 coordinate 80,894, forward strand.
ATACGTGCCATGGACTGATTCATCCCGCAGGATCAGCTTGATGATCTCCGCGACATTCGTCAGCTTGCTGTTTCCGAGATAATAAAGCGGGGCATAGAAACCTGAATAAAACAGGAACGACTCAAGCAGGACACTTGCTACTTTCTTCTGCAGATCGGTCCCGTCCTGGTAGATCCCATTGATGATCTGCGCTTTTTTCTGAAGCATCGGATTGGAATGCGTCCACTCAAAAATCTCGTCGATTTCAGCTTTTGTATTCAACGTACTGAAAATGGCACTGTAGCTTTTGGCATGCATGGATTCCATGAATTCGATATTGTTATAGACGGCTTCTTCATGCTGAGTCCGGCTGCTTTTCTTGAGTGCCTCGATCCCGTCCTGTGACTGCAGTGTATCCAGGAGCGTCAATCCCCCAAACACTTTGGCGATCATTTCCCGTTCGTTTAACGGCAACGTGTTCCAGTCACTCAAGTCATTGGAAAGCGGGATCCGGGTATCCGTCCAGAACTGTTCCACCAGCTTTTCCCAGGTCAGTTTATCGATCATATCATCGATCCGATTCCAGTTGATGGCTTTATATGCTTCTGCTGTCATATTTGATTCTCCTTTATTCAGGAAAAGACCTGATTCGGCCTCTTCTCTTTTCCTACCAGATATTTCTCCTGTTAAATCGTACAGCTTTCACAGGCGTTGGCTCCGATTTCTTCTTCGTCATCGGTAAAGGTTCGCACGTAATAGATCGACTTCACACCTTTTTTATGGGCATAGTGTCTCAGAATAGTCAGATCCCGGGTCGTCTGTTTATTGGTGCGCCCTTCTTTCCATTCATACAAGCCTTCTGGAATCGCCGAACGCATAAAGAGTGTCAGGCTCATCCCCTGATCCACATGTTTTTGAGCCGCTGCATACACATCGATGACTTTACGCATATCCATATCATAGGCACTGGTGTAATAAGGCATCGTTTCATTGGATAAGTAGGGGGCCGGGTAATAGGTCTTCCCAGTCAGTTTTTCCTGACGTTCCTCCACTAAGCGCGTGATCGGATGCAGGCTGGCAGAAGTCTCATTCACATAACTGATGGATCCTGTCGGCGCTACAGCCAGACGGTTCTGATGATAGAGACCGTATTTTTGAACATCAATTTTCAGCTGTTCCCAGTCTGCTTTAGACGGAACAGCAATACCACGATCATTGAACAGGTGCTCGACTTTTTCGTGTTCGAAGGTAAAGGATTTTTCAGTATACTTGTCGAAGTACTTCCCTGAGGCATAATCCGATTTTTCAAAGTTATGGAACACTTCTTGCCGTTCTCTAGCCATTTCATTACTGGCTTTCAATGTGTAGTAATTCAGCAGCATGAAGTAGATATCCGTGAATTCGATCGATTCCGGCGAACCATAATGCATTTGGTTCAACGCAAAAAACGTGTGCATCCCCATAGCGCCCAAACCGATCGTATGGTACTTGTCATTCCCGTTTTTCACAGTCGGCACCGCATCGATACTCGAATGGTCAGTCACATAGGTGAGCGCCCGGACCATCGTATTGATCGACTGTTCAAAGTCAGGCGTATTCATCAAGTTGACGACATTCGTTGAGCCTAAGTTGCAGCTGATGTCGGTCCCCATCACTTCATATTCCTGATTATCTTTAATTATGGAAGGTTCCTGGATCTGCAGGATCTCGCTGCATAAATTGCTCATCGTTATCGTGCCATGGACCGGATTTTCCCGGTTCGCTGTGTCGATATTGATGATATAAGGATAGCCGGATTCCTGCTGAAGCTTGGAAATTTCATTTTCGAGTTCACGTGCATTGATTTTCGTTTTTCTAATCTCCGGATCAGCGACCAGCTTGTCGTACTCTTCTGTAATATCCACATATGAGAATGGCTTGCCGTAGAGGCGTTCGACATCATAGGGGCTGAAAAGATACATTTCTTTGTTTTCAGCAGCCAGTTCATAAAACTTGTCCGGTACCACAAGACCTAAAGACAGCGTTTTGACACGTACTTTTTCATCTGCATTTTCTTTCTTTGTGGATAAGAAACGCAGGATATCCGGATGGAAGACGTTCAAATAGACCGCTCCAGCCCCGTTCCGCTGTCCAAGCTGATTGGAATAGCTGAAACTGTCTTCTAAAAGTTTCATGACAGGCAGGACACCGCTTGAAGCATTCTCGATGTGCTTGATCGGATCACCCGCTGCTCTCAGATTCGTCAGGTTCACCCCGACACCTCCACCGATGCGTGACAGCTGAAGCGCCGAGTTGATCGTGCGGCCAATGCTGTTCATATCATCCATCGTCTGGATCAGGAAACAGGACACAAATTCGCCCCGTCGCTTACGTCCGGCATTCAAGAATGTCGGTGTGGCCGGCTGATAACGCTGATTGATGATCTCCTCAGCAATATGACTGGCCAGCCCCTCATCACCATCTGCCAGATACAAGGCATTGAAGGCGATCCGGTCCTCAAAGCGTTCCAGATACTGCTTGCCGTCGTTGGTTTTCAGCGCGTACTGTGTGTAAAACTTATATGCGCCCATGAACGAGCGGAACCGGAATTGCTTGGCATACAACTCTTCAAATAACCGATCGAGAAATGCTTCTGAATACTTTTCAATAAATTCCCTCTCGATAAAGTCATGAGTCATTAAGTAAGTCAGTTTTGCTTTGACACTATCGAAAGGGACAGTGTTTGGATCGATATGTTCTTTGAAGAAAGCCTGGACTGCTTCCTGATCTTTATGCAAAGGTATCTGATTATCCACAGGCCGGTTGATTTCATTGTTGAGTCTAAAATAAGTTACTTCTTTTGACTTTTCATTTCGTGTGCTGGTCGATACCAAGGTCATTCACCACTTTCTTTAATTTCAAAACGTCTTCATCATTCCCCTGAAATTCGAATCGATGGAGTAAGGGCACGTTATAGTCCTGTGCGATATCTTTGGCCGTGAAGACGTACAGTTGACCAAAGTTTATATTTCCTCCCCCCGCGACTCCTTTTAACCATTGACTATTCTCTCCGGTCTCAAGAAAGTCGTCCCATATTTCAGTGACTTCTTTGTCATAAGTAGGCGTTACTATGATAAAAGGTTCATTCATTTTAACAAACGGATCTGCCGGATTTAATTCCAGTACATCCATTCTCAGCTTCTCTACAAACTTACGTGTCTGACCAGTCAGTGTAAAAAAGACCACTTTCATATTGCTAAGCCAATCTGTTCAGTATATCGGGTCTGAAACCATTAAAAGCTTCAATGCCTTCTGCTATGACAACTGGCAGCGAGCTGAACCCCATTTTTTTCACTTCATCAATGGCTTCACCATTCTGTTCCACATCTTTTTCTTCAAAGGGTATTCCCTTATTCTCCAGATATTTTTTTGTAAATTGACATTGCATACAATTCGGTTTTGAATAAACGATCACTGATGATTCTTGCATTATAATTACCTCCATTATCCATGTTCTGAGACAACAAGATGTCACGGTTTTTCAGTAAGTTTCCGTCTGATCCATCTCCCTGTTCGATAATCTTATTTTACATCAGTCATTTTCAAAATCAAGGGGAACACACTACATATACCAAAATAATGTATAACACATACAACATATAGTGTTTTGGATACAGAAAAAACCTTCCTCACACTGCAGTTATACTGCATCAAGGAAGGGTTCTAATTAAATTTTTTCGAATAGTTGATATACATTTATCTTCGTTCACCGTAGATGACTTCCAGACAAAATGCACAGGGCTCATCGCCATCTCTTCTTGAGCCATAAAATAAATTACAGACATGAAAGCCGTCTTCATATATTTTTTCAAGATTCAAGCGAGACTTTGTCATACCAGAATCAGTCATTTGTTTCTCGATCGACTGCTGTTTTATTATTTCTGCTAAGCGATCTCTGAGATGTTGGTTTTCCATTCGCAGCACATTGTTTTCTTCGGTTAAGTGAGATAATTCTTCTTTGATATTCTTGATTGTACTTAACGTGGCTTCTGCTTGGGACTCCAGCTCAGAAAATGTATCATGCAATTCTTTTTTATCCATTTTTCACCACTTCTTTACTCTTCTTAGCTTATTTGTTAGTGATGCATGGACCGAAGAAATGTCCTCTTACATCTTTACCTAGCATACCATGATTACCATAAAAAAGCCAAATGTACACAATATCTTATTAAATTTCTACAGAGATCTTTTCATAGCTGCCAGCATTTTTAGAGCAGACATTTCAAGTACGCCCTGTGCGGCAACATTACTGTCCAGATATTTTTTTCCTGTCAGAATGATGTCCATCAGGTCGGCAAGCGTTACTGCACTTAATCGATCAGCTTCTTCCTGGATCCTAGTCTGATACTTCAGATAGCCGATAGAATAGTCTTTTGAAAGCTGAGTATTCAGTATATCCTGTAAAATGACCAGAAAGAGATCCAGGACCCGATGATACTCTGCTTTTTCCTTAACCAGAGGCATGATATCCGTGTGAACATAAATGAAGGCCTGATCATCTTTTTTAGAAAAGGCTACATACCATTTCCACACAGCCTCTATTAAAGCAGTAAGATTTTCATTCTCCGACAGTTCAAGGGCCTGTTCTGTATCACTGGTCAACTGACTCAGTACAGACGCCCGTTCCTTAGACAAACCGGCTTCTTCCAGAGCCTGCATCCGGTGTTCTTTTGACAGCTGAGGGAAATGGATCAGCTGGACACGGGATAGTATCGTTGGCAGCAGCTGATGCTTAGCGGTCGTCATTAATATGACGACGATATCACCATCCGGCTCTTCCAGAAACTTCAACAGACTGTTGGCCGCCTGAGTCGTCATCTTTTCGACATCTTTCACCATCACCAGTTTCTTTCTACCTTCCATCCCGCTTCTGGTAAATTCCTGCTTTAATCCTCTAACCTGGCCGATTTTGATCGACAAGCCCTCCGGCTCCAACTCGATGACATCGGGATGCTGGTGAGAAGCGATCCGCTGACACGTATGACATTCTCCGCAGGGGCCATCAGAAAAGTTCTGACAGAACAAACTCTGAGCTATCCATAACGCCGTCTCTTTTTTACCTGTGCCTGTCTTGCCGTCAAATAAATAGGCATGCTGCAGGTTATCTTTTTTAATTAACTGAAGAAACAGCCGCTGAATGCTCGGCTGTTTGATTGTTGTGGTAGACATTGCTCGTCTCCCTTGCGTTTAGAATTGTAAAAATTGATCGATCGGTAAAACAAAAATCGTGGCACCGCCAACTTCAACATTTACTGGATATGTCAGATCCGATTCCAGCGTGAAGTCGTAAGACGGTGGGCTCATCATGGTTTGACTGCGCGTTGAACAGTTTTCTTTGATCAGTTCAAGCGTCTCATCAACCTTTCTGTCCTCGACACCCATTAAGAATGTAGTGTTCCCTGCTCTCAAGAATCCGCCTGTAGAAGATAATTTCGTTGCCCGGATACCATTTTCAACAAACTCATCCGCCAGACGCTTACTATCCTGATTCTGTACGATTGCTACGACTAATTTCATCTTACTTCATCCTCTCTTATGAACCGCTCTATCATGCTTAGATTTTCAGATTCTTGCCTTGACGATTTTCCATACATCCTCAAATACTTTTTCTTCAGACTGACTCGCATCTACCGTGACAAAACGATTGGGTTCTGCCTCGATCAAAGCCAGATAACCTTTTCTCACTTCTTCATGAAAGGCCACTTCTTCCAGCTCAAGGCGGTCTTGCGTGCGGTTGGAATTTTTATCTTTTATTCGATTAAGCCCAACTTCTGCATCCACGTCTAAATAGATCGTCAGATCTGGTCTCAATCCTTCGATGGCAAATTCATTTATTGCCTTGACTTCTTTGATCCCGATCCCTCTAGCCTGACCCTGGTAAGCGATAGAACTGTCTACAAATCGGTCACATAGTACGATATCTCCTCTTTGTAGTGCAGGATTGATTTTTTCCACAACATGCTGACGTCGCCCGGCTGCCAGCAAAAGGGCTTCAGTTCGGTCATCCATGTTCGTATGTATCGGATCCAGCAAGATAGCTCTTATTCTTTCAGCTATTTCGCTGCCTCCCGGTTCTCTTGTAACGACTAAAGGTCTGGTGGTGGTCTGCTTTATTGCTTCGACTAACCGTTTTACAACACTCGATTTTCCTGCACCATCCGGTCCTTCGATCGTGATAAATAATCCACTCACAAAACTTCCTCCATCTATAACTCGATTCTACCTTCATTATACGTTAGATAGTACAGTGTTGTCTATTCTAAAAAAGAGTTCCATCCATGGATACTAAATAGTGAACGTATTAGTCACTATTTTTCTAAAAGCTTAGGTAGCCTCAAGCATTGAACTTTCATAAAAAAATCAGCTCCATTTTTCCATAATGATTGCGCGACTATATATCTATATCCTGTCTAATTCAATTCATTGTATAGAATAGATCATCACGCTGTGACAAAATAAGACTTTTGGATATCATCGCTTTTCATCTAAAGATAACCGACAAAAAACGACTGTATCAGACAGCCGTTTTTTGTCGAACGTTATACCTTTTTTTAGTCTTATCCCTCTGATTTAATAACGATTTTCCCCACGGCATGATGCGTTTCACTCAATTCATGAGCTTTGTATATTCCTTTTTCACTCAAGGGAAAGGTCGAACCGATCACGGATCTTAGATTCCCTTGCTCCATCAAATCGGCAAGTTCTTTTAGCTGCTCTCCATTCGGTGTCAGCCAAATATTATTAAATGTGACATCGGCTTTCTCGATCCACTCTTCTTCTGCTTCTGCAACTATGGAAACAATTCTGCCTGTATGAGGTTTCACAACTTTAAAACTGTCTTTCAGAACTTCACCGCCGATTGTATCAAAAACCATATCTACGCTGTTTAACAGCTCGCTGAATTCTTCCTTTCGATAATCAATGAACTGATCGACACCTAAGTCCATCAGTAACTCTTTGTTTTTACCGCTTGCTGTAGAGATAACAAAGGCGCCTTTATTTTTTGCCAGCTGGACAGCATATGTGCCGACGCCACCGGCCCCTGCGTGAATGAGGATTTTTTCTCCAGCTGCCAATTTACCATAATCAAATAGAGCCTGAAAAGCAGTCAGTCCCGCTAAAGGAACAGCAGCAGCTTCCTCAAACGAAACATTTTCAGGAATAGGAGCAAGCAAATGATCGTCCACCGCAGTATACTCAGCATATGTGCCGAATCGAGTGGTTTCAGGTCGTGCAAACACCCGATCACCAGTTTTCCAGCCAGTAACTTTACTGCCAATCTCATATACTTCGCCTGCAACATCCCAACCTAAAATAATCGGGAAGTCCCAAGGAAGCATTTGCTTGAGGTAACCTTCTCTTAACTTCCAATCAATAGGGTTGATCGAGGTGGCTTTGACTTTTACCACAACTTGATGTTCCTTCGGTGTAGGCATCGGTACTTCTGCTTCTTTCAATTTTTCTTTTCCACCATATTCTTCGATAATAATAGCTTTCATTTGCTTCTCCTCCATATTCATACTGAGAATGTCATAACTTCTTACAAATAATAAGTGTACCCAAAATCAAAAGAGAAAGCTAATTTTATGTGTTATCAGTATATAAGAATCATTTCCCTATACTCTTTCTCCTGCCCATGGTCGTTTTTCACTCTAGCTGAATATCATGTTTTCACTCATTACTCCAGATAGAAAGCGGCGGTCATATTGTCTTTCAGAATTAATTTCTAATATTCAGGAGTGACGATCGAAAGCAACCTTTTTATTTTTCCAGCCTTTAATAAAATATGATCAGGCTGTCAACAAAAAGCAGCGATTCATCGTCTGTTTTTTATGCATTACTTATTTGATGACCAATACACTAAATTGTTTACAAAAAAACAGGCCGATAGTTTTTACACTATCGGCCTGAATTCCTGTTTATTTATTAGTTAGAAAATTTCTTTTTGTACACTGTCATTGCTGCACCAACAGCAGTTGAGAATGCGCCTAACAATAAATACAGATAAGTGTTTGTAGCAGTTTCAGGTAACTCTTCCCCGTCCTGGTCTTTGTCTTGATCGTCTTCGGCATCTTCACCGTCTTGACCATCCTGACCATCTTGACCGTCTTGACCGTCTTGACCATCCTGACCGTTTTCACCGTCTTGGTCTGGTAATTCTTCGCCCATAAGATCAATGATTCTACCTTCGATTTCAGGGTTTACGATACCACCAAGGTACTGGTCTTCAACCATATAGTCGATCAACTGCTGCCAGTCTTCTTCACCGATATCTCTGACGCGGCCTTCTTCAAATGCCTGAGCAAATGTTTCATAGCCATCGCCGCCCTGACCGGTAAAGCCGTTTGTCGTTACGAGATACATTTCATCCATAGCGATTTCTGTCAGCTCACCATCTTGATCGATATACATTTCTACAATGCGGTCACCTGGTTCTCTTGTACTGTCATAGTAGAATTTCATGCCAGATACATGCAGGAAGCCACCGTTTTCTTCAGGTGCCTGACGAACACTGTGTTCCATGATCTCTTTGATTTCCTGACCAGAAAGTTCAGCTACAACTGGGTTATTACCAAATGGTAATACTGTCAGGACTTCACCGACTGTGATCGGTCCCTGATCGATACCGGCACGGATGCCGCCACCGTTCTGGAAGGCAATCACTGTTTCAGGGAATTTCTCCTGAGCTTTAGCAAGCATGGCATCAGTGATCAGGTTACCTAAACGTGTTTCGTCTGCACGAACACTCATTTCATCGCCTTCACCGAATCTTGGATTTTCTAACGCTTCAACAGCAACTGCGCCTGTTTCTTCGTTAGCGATCTCATCGACTCGTTCTTTGTACTCTGACAAAACGTTGAGTGCTTCTTCATCAGCTTCATATTCGCCAATATCCAGTAATTGTCCCATTTGTGAAAGAACAATACCATTTTCATCGAATTCAACTGTCAGTGTACCCAGATTATTTGCATACTGGCCGCCCTGAACGATAACTGTCGGTTCTTTTTCATTACCTTCATCATCGTGAGTGACTACAAACGGTTCGTCGATTTCAGAATGTGAGTGACCACCGACGATAATATCAATGCCGTCAACTTCCATAGCTACTCTCATATCATTGCCGACTTCTGGAGCTGTGTCGAAGCCTAAGTGGTTGACTGCCATGATTTTATTGATCCCTGCATCTTCGAATGCCTGAACAGCTTCTTCAGCTGCTTTAATGAAGTCTGTAAAGTCAACTTCCATTGGGCTTGAAATGTTTTCAGTGTCTTCTATTGTTACACCAAAGATACCGACTTTTTCCCCATTTATTTCTTGAACGATGCTGCTGTATATCAAGCCATCTTCCGGATCATCTACAACGGATTCATTAGTTTCGAGCTCATTCATAAACGGATCTTGAGAGAAGTCGATGTTTGTTCCCAAGAACGGGAAGTTTGCTTCTTTTACAAATTCCGAAAGTGACTCATGACCATTTTCTTCAGCGCCCAAGTCAAATTCGTGGTTACCGAAAGTCATCACATCGATATCCATTAAGTTGAGTAAGGCAAGATCTGCCAGTCCTTTATACTCATTAAAGTATAAGGTTCCCGAGAAGACATCTCCCGCATGTACCAGCATAGAATCTGGATTCTCGCCACGGAATGCGTCGATTGCAGAAATCATGTAAGGATAGTTTTCTACGCGACCGTGTGTGTCATTCATGTGCATGACTGAGAATTCAAACGTGCCATCCTCATCAGGTAATTCTGCCCCTTCATTTAGATCATTGATTCTACCTTCAATTTCAGGATCAACGACGCCACCAAGGTATTCGTCTTCAACCATGTAGTCGATGAGCTGCTGCCAGTCTTCTTCACCGATATCTCTGACGCGGCCTTCTTCAAATGCCTGAGCAAATGTTTCAAAACCATCGCCGCCCTGACCGGTAAAACCGTTTGTCGTTACAAGATACATTTCATCCATGGCGATTTCTGTCAGTTCGCCATCTTTGTCGATGTACATTTCTACGATTCGGTCTCCAGCATCTCTTGCACTGTCAAAGTAGAATTCCATACCAGATACTTGCAGGAATCCACCATTTTCTGCTGGTGCCTGACGGACACTGTGTTCCATAATATCTTTGATTTCTTGTCCAGATAGTTCTGCGATCACAGGGTTATTACCGAATGGAAGAACTGTCAGGACTTCACCAACTGTGATTGGTCCTTCATTGATACCGGCACGGATGCCGCCACCGTTTTGAACAGCAATCACTGCTTCTGGGAATTTCTCCTGAGCTTTTGCAAGCATGGCGTCGGTAATCAAGTTACCTAAACGCGTTTCGTCTGCTCGAACACTCATTTCATCGCCTTCACCATGTCTTGGATTTACTAATTCTGAAACAGCAACAGCGCCTGTTTTTTCGTTAGCAATTTCATCAACGCGGTCTTTATATTTCGCCAAAGCAACAAGTGCGTCTTCATCAGCTGGATATTCTCCTGTGTCTAACAATGCACCGGATTGAGCAATAACTTTTCCATCAGCATCAAATTCAACATTCAATGTGCCTAAGTTCCCGGCATACTGCCCACCTTGAACGATGACCGTCGGTTCTTTTTCGTTACCTTCATCGTCATGAGTGACAACATACGGTTCATCGAGTTCTGAATGTGAGTGACCACCGACAATAACGTCGATACCGTCCACTTCCATGGCTACTCTCATGTCGTTTCCGACTTCTGGAGCCGTGTCGAAGCCTAAGTGGTTGACTGCCATGATTTTATTAATGCCAGCATGTTCGAAAGACTGAACTGCAGCTTCAGCAGCATTTACGAAATCCGAGAATGAAACATCCCTAGGGCTTGAAATATTCTCAGTATCTTGAGTTACTAATCCAAAAATCCCAATTTTTTCGCCATTTATCTCTTTAACAATCGTTTCATAGATTTTACCATCTTCAGGATTTCCTTCTAACAGTTCATCTAGTTCAAAAGGTGCCATATATTTGTCTTCTGAGAAATCAACGTTTGTACCTAAGAATGGGAAGTTGGCTTTCTCTACAAATTCAGCTAATGACTGATGACCATTTTCTTCATCACCCAAGTCAAATTCATGGTTACCGAATGTCATGACGTCAATATCCATCATGTTTAACAGTGCTAAGTCTGCCAGGCCTTTAAATTCATTGAAGTATAAGGTGCCTGAAAACACATCACCGGCATGAACAAGCATGGAGTCAGGGTTTTCCCCACGGAATTCTTCAATAGCTGTGAGCATGTTCGGATAATTTTCTACTCGGCCGTGCGTGTCATTCATATGCATGACTGAGAAGTCAAAGGTTTCACGTAAGTCGATTTGAGCGAGGACTGGTTCATGGTCACTTGCTCGACTGTGCATGTCAGTGAAATCAGCATTGACATGGATCATATCAATTTCAGCTGTATCAGCAATATTATTTGACACCAGGATATGATCTAACACTTGTGAATTACCCTGATAAACGTAGCTGTAACGGTCACTTGCAGGTACTTTATTAGTCAGGTTAGTTAATGCATCCCCTGCGAGTATTTCCAGTGGTTCTGAGAATTCGAAGTCATTCATGTCACCGAGAACAACCACATTTTCATCTGGATTCTCTGCCAGTATTTCGTCTACAAACGAGTTGACTGACTGTGCTAACTGATTACGTTCGATTCTGCTGTCAAATTGTGGTGGCTGAACTTGACCATAATATGGATCATCTCCGCGTTTAGAGTTCAAATGATTGGCAATAACAACAACACTCTCACCATTGAACTCAAATTCTGCAGCTAGAGGTTTTCTTGTCCCTTCAAAGTCTGATGGGTTGACACGACCTGGGTTGAGTGTTAATTCACCATCAACATAATCAACAGCTTCAGTTGCTCCACCTTTATCTTTTTCGATCAATGAAACGCGGTCTGGATTATATAAGAACCCTACACGTATATTCCCACCAGGAGCTCCGCCATCTGCGTTGTATTCAGGATCAATGTTTGCATACGCGTATGTTGGTCCGCCTGCAGCTGAAATTTCATCAATTAAGCGCTGGTAACTTGCATCTGCTACTGAAGAGTTTGAAGCCTCTTCACCATCATCATCCTGTACTTCTACGATACCGATGATATCTGGTTCATTCATATCATTGACGAATGTGCTGGCAATTCTCTGAGCTTTTATATCTGAGGTTTCCTCAATATTTGCCGAGAAGTTCTCCACATTATAGGTAGCCACAGTTAACTTGGAGTCATTTTTAACAATGGATGTTGCTGAAGATGCCGCTTCGACTGAAACGTGAGCAGCTTTCATGTCTGCTAAATCTGAATAGATCTTGTAATTGCCAAATCCGTAGTTAACAACACCATCGATCGATTCAGTAAATTTGTCCCCAGTTTTAACGGCAAAATTTTCTGCATCATCATTTGGGTGAAGTTTGAACGGAATCAGTCTGGAATCCGGTCCGTCTTCAGACAGACGAAGCCCGCCATTGACAGTTGTATTTGAAGGTGTGTAGTCTTCTGTGGCAACAAATAAATCCCCGTATGCCTGCGGAGCAACAGCTCTTGAAGGCTGTACTTCTACACGCATACCTTCAATACTTTCCCAATAATCTAAAGAGTAGGCATCTGGATCAAAAACGTCTAGTGTTGTCCCGCCTTTGATTTCTCCAGGTAAATCACCAGATGTAACTTCTACAGAAGAAGGTAGTTCAACATCACTTTTAGTAATATCTACTATGCCGCCTTGATCATCTCTGGCATTTATTTGCGTTACAGGCAAGTCTGTTTCATCTTTATCACCGTAACCGTCTATATAATACTCAGATACTTCACCAGTGACTTCAACAAGATCACCAATTTTAACTCCGCTACTATTGTTGCCCGTATAAACAACGATACCTTCAGATGTGTTGTCATTGTCATCTGTCATGTCATCCGGTGTCTGCATATGGAAATAGTATGCATTGTTAAGCTCATATACATAAGTGACGACACCTTTTACGTTGTAAACATTTTCTCCATCCATTGGAGAATAATGTGCTTCGCCTTGAATCTCATGTATTTTATTTCCTTCAGTAATATCTACAACAGTGTAAGTGAATTCAGATAATTCGCTTTTTCTGTCGTCCACTACTGCAATTGCTTTAATAGTTTGATCATTTTCTAAAGTGATCGGTTCTGTATATACAGTACTTGATTCAGTTGGTTCAGAACCGTCTGTGGTGTAATAGATTGTTACACCAGAGGTGCGAGAGGACAGGGTGATCTCTGTATCCATTGGAACGTTTCCTGAATAATGGCTGGCAGTTACAGGAATAACAATGTTTGAGTCTTCTATGACATCGTTAATGTCTCGAGGTATCAGCTGAACAGCATTATAATAAGAGACAATTCCGGTGATGGACTCATAAATCGTCCCAACTGTTAAACCAAGATTGCCATTTTCATCTCTGATTGTGAATTCCGTTCCCGATTTATCCTTCGCAGTATAGTTCTTTCCATCTTCTGCTGTTATTTCGATATTTTCCATAATCGCTAATTCAGACTGATGGTCTTTAAGTTCAACGCCATCTAAAGGTACTGGTTTAGGAACTTCTGACCCTTCTACTTTATCCGCGACAGTTGGGTTTTTAATTTGTAGTAACCCATTAAACTCATCAAGGGCACCTTCAACAGTTATCTCATCGCCCAATTCGACATCTAATGAATCACCTGGGAATAATGCAATCGCACCTGTCTCGTCTTGAATTTGAACGGTACTGCTTAATTTTGCGGTCACTATACCTTTTGTTTTTACTTGCTCTTCTAGATTCTGTGCACGTGCATCTTCAATCGTCAGAAGATCCAGTTCTTTCGGTTCCTCAGTGATTGGAGGTGTATCTATATCTCCTACTTCTCCAGTATATTCAATTGAAGATACACCCAGTAAAGCATCGGCCCCATGATAGGTAGCTGTTTCACCGGTTACAATAATTTCTTTCCCAAAATTATTTATATCAGATTGAAGTCCAAATTTGGTTCTATTACCATCAACCAACTTAATTGCCAATACATTGGCGACGTTATCTTCATTGGGATCATCAGCTATAGCCACACTGTAATCATCTATAAATTCACTAGTTACAAGTGAAGGGCCACTAGCTAAATGTCCGACAATATAACCTTTGACTGTAGCTTCAGTACCATCATTTTCTCTTGCTATTGCATCTGCTACTGAAATCGTCGCATCAGTTTCAACTGCCATAAGCATAACTGATCCTGACTCAGCTGAAGATTCTTCGCCTGATTCCACTACTGGATCAGCGGCAGCCTCTTTGGATTCATCTGCTGTTCCTTCTGCAGTTTCATCCACTTTGCCTGCGTCTGGATCGACAACTTCAGTTGTTTTAGATTCTGTTTCTGTCTCAGCATACGCCGTTAACGGTGCAGCCGTCTGCGCAAACGAACTTAACAGGAGCATTGTTGCCAGGGAAAAACTATATTTCTTTCGCCAATTGTTGTGCATTCAATTCTCTCCTTGTAAATATGTTTTACTCTATTTATTTAATATGTAGCTGTGTTTCAGAGAATATCCCCCCTTGGATGTGTATTGACATAATAAATGTTTAGAGTTTGTAAAAGTAATAAAAGAAACACCTATGCAAGAGCTCTAAAAGATATTAGAGTACATCGGGAATCTTTTTTAGCGATTACATATGTTGGTTTATATTTTAAACTAATATAACTTCCAGTTATAATCGCTCGTATCTAATAGTTTAATCTACAGAAATAACAATGTCAACGCTTCCATTTAAATAAATAGTGTTATCCTATCCAAAACCCTATACTTTGGGCATCTTTTACTGAAATAAATTTCTCAAAAGACTATTAACTGTAAACAAAAAAAGCCGAAAATAATGGTCGGCTTTTTTAAAAAACAATATTCAGTTTAAAATATTTCCATTTATCTTTCTGATCCGGGCTTCTTTGAACAGATAATAATAGGTTGCTTTCTGAAGTTTATAGTGAGCCTGCCACTCGGGTTGGTCGTCAACAGCCATCCCTTTTATTTTCTCGTAAGATTCAAATTGTTTTCTCTGTCTGCTTATCAGTTCCACTAATTTTTCATCATAGGAACGTTTTAATTTACTTGTTCTTTTAAATAATGGCATCATGCACCTACATCTCTCTTCGACCTTCTACTGCTTTTAGCAGCGTGACTTCATCTGCATATTCGATATCACTGCCGACAGATAGCCCGTGAGCCAGACGGGTAACTTTGATGCCGGCAGGTTTGATCAGACGGGATAGATACATTGCTGTCGCTTCCCCTTCGGCCGTAGCATTCGTCGCAATGATCACTTCTTTTACTTCGTCTTTCTGCAGTCGTTTGATCAGAACGGGAATATTGATATCTTCCGGACCTGTGCCTTCGACTGGAGACAGCACACCATGCAGAACATGATACAGTCCTTTGAAATCCTGCATTTTTTCCATGGCAATGACATCTTTCGGATGCTCCACAACTAAAATAACAGACTGATCACGATTTTTATCTTCACAGATATCACACGGGTCGTTCTGCGTCATATTCCCGCAGATCGAACAATACTGTAAATCCCGCTTCACACTGATCAAGGACTTTGCGAATCGTGTGACATCTTCTTCCTGCATATTGACCGTATAAAAAGCCAGGCGAGCAGCGGTTTTTTCGCCGATCCCCGGTAGTTTCATGTAACTCTCCATTAATTGTGCAATCGGTTCTGGATAATGCATAACCGTTTCCTTTCTAAAAGAAAGCCTCAATCTCAGTTGAGGCTTTCACTCTTTTACTTATTCTTACATTCCAGGTATACCCAGACCTTTAGAATATTTCCCCATTACTTTTTCTGTTTCAGCATCGATTTTTCCTAGGGCATCATTAACAGCCAGCAAAACCAGATCTTCAATGATTTCTGCATCTTCCGGATCAACGATTTCTTCTTTGATCGATACTTTTTTACATTTCTTGTCACCGGTGAATGTGACGGTTACTAGATCGTCATTGGCAGTGCCCGTAAATTCTCTTTCATTCAAGGCTGCCTGATTCTGTTCCATTTCTTTCTGCATCTTCTGCATTTTTTTCATCATACCCTGCATATTTCCCATTCCACGCATATTTCATCATCCTTTTCATTATTTAGTCGTTTATGGTTACATTTTCTTTTCCGAAGAGATTCACTGCCTCACTTACGACAGCTTCCATTTCTTCGGACTCTTGCGTTACTTCCTCTTTCTCCTGTTCGTCGGTGTTTCCTTCCTGGCTGCCGCTCTTCATCTGATCGATGTAGGCTTGACGGACTTCCAGCCATTTGGCAGAAGGGACTGTCGCCATATCGGCACGGTGACCGATAACTTTTTCCAGATAATCTCCGACCGCATCGATCAGGAAGGTATCACTGGCAGCTCTTTCACATAGAATATCATAATCAAAGGTGACGACCAAACCGTTGGGACTTGCGGCCACTGGTTTAGACGTATTCATGATCGCTTTCTGACTGGTCGACAAAGCATTGATCAGGTCCGGCCAGACATCTTTCAGTTTCGCCAGATCCCCCCGCGTGGCATGTTCCAGGATACCAAATACTTGATGTGTGTTGACTTTGAATGCCGTCTGTCCTGATTTTTTCCGGGTCGGCTGACGTTTCGGTGCAGCTGCGCCGTTATTATCTGAGCTGGTCTTCTGCATCTGTTCGATAGCTTTCTGCATCTGGTTCAGCTTGTTTTTTAGTGAACGGATCTCCTGGCTGTCACTGGTGTCTTTCTGCACAGTCGCTTGAGGTGCTGAAACGGTCGCTGCCTGAGGCGTAGCCTGTGCAAGACGCACGGTCGCGACTTCAAGATACACTTCTGCATGTGTCGAGGTCCGCATTTCCAGTTGAGTCTGATTCATGATACGGATGACATCATAGATTTTTTCCGGATGTGCCCCTGCGATCAATTCTTTAAATGAATCATCCACTTTACTCATCTTGAGGAGCGTATCATCCTCGGTTTTCTGATAAATAAGGATATCCCGGGAAAACAGAATGACATCCTCAACTAGACGGTTAGCGTCTTTCCCCTCCTGCATCATCTGATGAAGAAGACCAAGACCTTTTTCGGTGTCGTGATTCAA
Organism: Alkalibacterium putridalgicola; assembly: GCF_900109825.1. Taxonomy (GTDB): domain Bacteria; phylum Bacillota; class Bacilli; order Lactobacillales; family Carnobacteriaceae_A; genus Alkalibacterium; species Alkalibacterium putridalgicola. The sequence goes on from NZ_FOBL01000003.1 coordinate 98,048, forward strand.
TGCCGCAGTTAAATAATCGATCATCAGCTCCTGAGTGATACTGCCGGTGATCCGAAGCGTGTCATCCAGAGTGACTCGGCCATCTGAGAACGAAATGACTTGATCTAAGATACTCAAGGCATCACGCATACCGCCTTCGGCAGCTTTGGCAATGCTCATCAAGGCATCCGGATCAAATTCAACTTGTTTTTCGTTCAGGATATAAGTCATCCGCTTGATGATATCCTGAGGTGAAATCCGTCTGAAGTCAAAACGCTGTGTCCGGGAAATGATCGTCAGCGGTATTTTATGTGGTTCAGTCGTTGCCAGAATGAAGACGACATTCATCGGCGGTTCTTCCAGTGTTTTGAGCAGCGCATTGAAGGCCCCCATCGAGAGCATATGCACTTCATCGATGATATAGACCTTATACTCAGCCTCTGTCGGTGCATAGTTCGCTTTCTCTCTGATGTCACGGATCTCATCCACACCGTTGTTACTTGCTGCATCGATTTCTATAATATCTCCAAGTTTCCCCTGAGTGATCGACTGACACAAATCACACTCATTACACGGTTCCCCATCTACCGCATTCGGACAATTCATTGCTTTGGCAAAAATTTTAGCAGCACTTGTTTTTCCTGTTCCTCTAGGCCCGGAAAACAAGTATGCATGGCTGGTATTCCCATGACTTAATGCATTCCTTAAGGTCCGGGTTACAGCCTCCTGGCCCGCAACATCCTCAAATCGCTGGGGTCTCCAGACACGATATAACGCTTGATAGCTCATGTTTCCCCTCTTTTCTCACAAAATCGGTCTCTCTACTATTATAGGTGAATTCCTGTCTAATTCAAAAACTTTTTATGAATTTTCTAGCCATTGAACAAACATAAACAATTTTTAAAACCCGGTCCCTATGCTGTGCTGATACAGGATTTAAGTATTCAGTCACCAATCCTTCAGCTGATGGGAACGACCAATTCGGCAGTATCAACTTACATAAATACACGTTCTTTTATTTTCCCGTTTAAATCTGTTAAAATAACTTTAACTTGCCAGTGATTCGATTAAACTACATAAATGTCAATTTCTTTGGACGAAGGAGAAACTATGCCATGAAAAATCATGAAGAAACAAGCCGGTTCCACATCATTGACTGGCTGCTGCGCGTACTTAAGGGCATGCTCATCGGTTCAGGAGCGATCCTTCCGGGAGTCAGCGGTGGGGCTCTGGCAGCTGTATTTGGTCTGTACGAGCCACTCATCTTATTCATTTCAGATATCACGAATGAATTTATAAAATGGATCCGCTACTTTTTGCCGGTCGGTATCGGTGCACTTTTAGGCGTCTTCGTCTTATCCTATCCGCTGGACTTCGGGCTGCAGTACTACCCGGTCCATGTCCTTTGGGCCTTTATCGGCGCCATTCTTGGCACGCTGCCTACTTTGTATAGGGAAGCGGGGAAAAACGGACGAAAACCATATCATATCGCTTTAGCTGTTCTTACGGCTGTCCTCATGTTTGTCCTTTTGTTATGGGCGAACGAGAACCTGGACTTACAAGTGGAGCAGAATGTTCTGACCTGGTTATGGTCTGGTGCTATCTTTGCATCTGGCTTTATCATTCCAGGCCTCAGCCCATCAAACTTTCTTATCTACTTGAACCTCTATCAGCCTTTGACGGAAGCTATCCGACTGCTTAATTTTTCAATCCTGATTCCAGTCGCTATCGGAGCAGTCATCTGCGTGTTTCTCTTTGCAAAAGCTATCAGATACTTGTTAAGTATTGCCTATGCAACCGTGTTTCACTTTGTATTCGGTGTCGTCGTCGCTTCTACAGCGATCATCGCTCCCTCGATCGAGATGTATGCTGATCTGACTGCTCTTGACTATGGCCTTGTCATTCTGCTTTTTCTTGCTGGACTGGCCCTTGGGTTATGGATGGGACGTCTGGAAAACACTTATAAGACAGAATAAGACCAGCAAGTTAAGTTCCGAGCCGATCCAGCACTAGCAGTATAATTGAAAATTCCTATGTCGATATATGTCGATGTGGGGATTTTCGCTTGAAAACAAGATGACTTACTTTAAGAAGTCTTTAGTTTTTATCCTACTCACTTGAAAAGGTAAACTGTTGGCTTCTAAATAAAACAGTAAAAAAAAGATGCCCTTATAATAAGGAGCATCTCTATCTATGAATAGGTTTAAAGTATTCATGGCTATGTATTCACATAACACATGGCGGAGCGATACTTAGTGCTGCTTCCTTCCGGACCTGACACGGTTCGTATGCCCGCCATTGTCATGTGGCCTCTCGGCACTTATTATAATAGCACAAGTAGATATTTTTTTCCAGTATAAATTTAAAAAGAGCAGCTGACACCGTTGATGGCGCGGATGACTCGTGAGCTGCTTTTGGAAGCAAGTACTGGGATAATAAGAAAAACTGATAACAGTATGAAGGTCGTCGTTAGTCCCGATTCAGGCAGTAAATAGGTGATCCCCTGAAGGATCAGAAAATACAGAAGATAAAACCCGATACTGAAAGCCGGACACATAAATCGTTTCATCAAAGTCACTCCTTAGTCAAGATATAGTTTACCATCCCGGTTATCGCTTTGCCAGTTTAATTATGGTCCAGACTATTCTCATCAGCTTACTGGACGATGATCCTAAAAAACCGTATGAACAGAGTCAATAGACGACCTTGTTCCTGCGGTTTTTCAGTTTAGCCTTATCCTTTGATCAGATATCAGCCAATATAATCGATATTTTCGAGGATCATACCGCTTTTGGGAACGGTAGGGATATTCACCATACTGAACCCGATATCCTGATTTGGAACGGTATATGAGACTTTATTAATTAAATAATCCGCAACAACTTCCATGGCCCGAACGGTATTGAATTCACCCGGACAGCGGTGTCCAGTATAATAATCGCCGCCACCTTGAGCTAGCAGTTTCATCTGAATCTCATCGGTCGGACTTGAATGCCAGTCACTGAAGCGTTCCGGTCTGAATTCTTCCGGGTCTTCCCAAATGCGTGAATCGTGATTGGTTCCATAAAAATCTAAAATAACTAACGTATCTTTGTCAAAGGAATACCCCTTCCATTCAAAATTTTTACGCGTTGTGGCGCCGTTAAACGGAAAGAACGGGTAGTACCGGCGTATTTCCTGTATGAACATATGCAGATAATATGGATCCTCTCCATTAAGCTTATCTTTAACTTCTGGAAACTGATGCAGTGATAGTGCCGTAAAAGTAAAATATATGGCGATCGCTACAGAAGGACGCAGAACATTCAGGAGTTCCACAGCAGCTGTTTTTAAGTCAAGTAACTCTCCATCCAGTTGTTCATGCCAGGCGACCTGGTATAAAGCTGTCTTCTCCTGCGGGTGCAGTTTATTGTCTCTGACTTGCTGAATGAGATCCCTGCACCATGATTCAGCTTGCTGGCGCCCAATTCTTCCTTCAATATGTTTTACACTCATGGCCATAGGAGATTCGAACATAATGGCCAGTTGGCGGGAACGTTTTTTCACGTCCTTTTCCGGTAGCGGCACACCTGCCCATTCGCAGACTGCTCGCGTCAGCACTTCTTTACTCTCTTCGTAAAAGACAATAGACTCTTTAGTCATCCACTCTTTTGTCGCTTTGAGCAGATGTTTTTCAACGAGTTTTGCCCAAACTTCGATCTGATCTTTTGACATTAAGTCCATAAACATTTTTTTACGGTTGCGATGTGCGTCATCATCAAGGTGCTGCACTCCGCCTTTCCCCAGAAGTGTGGCTACTGCAGGTTCAGGAGGTGTTCCTCCTCTTTTAAATTTATCTTCATCGTAGAAAAGTTTCGCTGCTTCTTCGCCTCCCATGACAAGTGCTTTCTGGCCGAGCAAGCGCGTCTCAAAAACATCTGACTGATAAATCTTGTGGCGATTTGGAGCATACATATATCCTTCCCGCAGGATTTTCAGTCCATTCTCAAACCCTTTTTCTATTGGAATTGATTTATTCAATTTGATCACTCCTTCTCATTTATCTGGCAATATCATGTGAAATACTCCTCTTCATAGTTAAGTTATCATTTTTATGATATTTCATTTTCGTCAGTTTACTACTGCCGTTACCGACCGGCTTTATTGTGCTTTGTCAAACTTCTTATTGTCGTAAAAAATTCTCGTTATTTCCCATTTCCATCTTTCCGTCTTCTTTTTCACCTTACTTTGCAGCGCTACGATAGTGAACCAGGATCCATACAGGAGAAACATTGAAACTGAAAAGTTCAATCCGTTTAAAATAGTATCTGATAAATTTATATTTTTCGTTACTACAGAAAATATTAATGGTACGGCAATGTAAGTCACAACAAAACTAGACAGCATTAAATACAAACTATCTTTTAAAAAACCACTTAATGAATAGTCATACTTTGAATCCATCAAGCCAAAAATAATCAGTTCTATTAGAATAAAAGCAACAACTATAAATGACATAAAAATATAGTTGAAGTCCGCTGATAAAAGCAGCATCAAGATCGCCAAAGACGGCATAGTGTACATGACTTTATATCTTTGCAATTTCTCCTGCTCACTTAGCTCATTTAATTTTAATATTTCTCTCACCTCATTCTCATTATACACAGAATATATTATTTTTTCTAGTATACATCTTAAATAAGGTAAGCACTTTCATAATAACCAATCACAACTGATAGAGTCAATTATATGTACTTTCTTTTTTAATCAATATCACTTTGACTGCATTAGGCGTGTTAGTCTAAATGGATATACAAAAACACCCTGAAGCATGCTATTACACACTTCAGGATGTTTCTAAAAAAATTCATGATTTTATTGTCTTGTTAGAAAATAATCAGGCAGAATGATTCAATTTTTTTGCCTTTTTATTACTCTGCATGATACTCCATGAACGTTTGATCGTTCCCAGTAAGTTGGTATCAGAATAGATCAGTACATTAGAACGATAGAACGCCAGAGCAATAAATGATATCACGATGGCAAATCCAACGGTTCCGATGATCGACATCCAGATACCAAAGGTCGATACCGTTTCCGCTGCTATCCTGAACGGCATGACAAAAGGTGTAAAGAGTGGAATATACGAAAAGACGGCAACGAACATGTTATCCGGAGCAGTAAAGGCGAATATCCCGACATAAAACCCTGTCAGCGCCAGAAAGACGATAGGCGTCACTGCCTTGTTCACATCTTCCATTTTTGTAGCCAGGGAGCCAAAGAACGCTGCCAGTACCACATACATGAGCACGCCCACAATAAAGAAAATGAGTGTATACCCCATCAGTTCCTGGAATATAGCAGCGACATCTACGCCTCCGATCAGATCCTGAACGATCTGGGCATCTTTAAAGTATAACCATGCGCCAAGTCCCACCACAGCATAAATAGCTATTTGAGTAAGTAGAATCAGCATGACACCAGTTAATTTACCAAAGAAGTGATTCGTCGCACTGGCACTGGACAAAATGATCTCCATAATTCGTGTACCTTTTTCACTGGCAACCTCTTCAGCAATAATACCGGCATAAGTCATGATAAAGATCATGATGGCTATACTGACGAAATAGGCGCCGCCCTGCTGGATCATACGGTCAGAAAAATCTTCCTGAGTCAGGGACCCTTCTTCAACATTTACATACTGCTCATCTATCATAACGGGTTCTGATAACGCCATAACTTCTTCCGGTGCCAGCGCGAGCTGATCAGCTCTCACCATCGTCTGATAATTCGATAAAGCTTCCTGAATAATCGGTAACAGCTCAGACATGTCATCCGTATAAACAAGTTGTGCATCGATCGTTCCATTTTCAACTTCCGCTACAAGGTAACCGCTGATCGATTCATCGAGTAAGGCTTCTTCAGCCTCAGTTTCCGTCCCGATTTCTTTCTCGATCTCAAAGCCCCATTCTTCATTTGAAAAAATCTGATTAATGCTTTCGTTTTCAGTTAATACAGCAATCGATACATCCGGGGCCTGTTGCTCTTCCTGAGAAAAGTAATACGTCAGTCCCGCAATGAAGGCAAAGACAAGTAAAGGCGACAGTACCATAACCGCAAATCCGAATGATTTCACGTTCTTTTTATAAACTTCCTTTGTAATGACCCAGTATTTACTCATTCTTTTCACCCGCCAATCGTTTAAAGATCTCTTCCAGTGTCGGAGGCTGCTGACTGAATGTTGGGATATAGCCATTCTTAGTTGCTGCATCGAAGATGGCTTTACCATCTTCCGTTTCAGTCAGATAAGCCACGTCAATACCGTCATTTGTTTTTTCGACCCGTTGTACACCAGGAAACTGGCGCAGTTCTTCAGGCGTTAAGTCGGATTCTAAGAAAAGTTTTGTCCGTCCGAACTGCTGACGGATGTCTCGAACAGTTCCATTCAGGACCGGTTTGCCGTCTTTCAACATGATGAGACTGTTACACAGTTCTTCCACATTATTCATATTGTGACTTGAAAAGATAATACTTGCTCCATTAGCCTGGGCCTCTCGGATACCATCTTCCAGCAGTTCAGCATTGACCGGATCCAGCCCACTGAACGGTTCATCTAGAATGATCAGTTCCGGCTGGTGAATCAATGTCGATATCAACTGCACTTTCTGCTGATTCCCTTTAGACAGCGTCTTGACTTTATCCGTCTTTTTACCTTTGACCTCGAATTTTTCCAGCCAGTGATCGATCAGCGGTTTGATTTCACTTTTTTTCTTCCCGCGCAGCTGAGCAAAGTAGAGCAGCTGGTTTTCAACTGAAACTTTTGGATATAAGCCACGTTCTTCAGGCAGATAACCTATTTTATTGAATGTCTTTGTTGTCAGATATCCTTCGTTCCAGAGCACATGCCCTCTATCCGGGGTCAATAAATTCAAGATGATACGAAACGTTGTTGTCTTACCAGCACCATTCTGACCGATCAGTCCCATGATCTCACCGGGCTTGATCGTAAAATTCAAGTCATCCACTGCAGTAAGCGATCCAAACGTTTTCGTCAGATCTTTAACTTCTAGCATGTTCTTCCTTCTTTCTATGTTTTTATGTATTGTTCTCCAGCATAAAACATGAGAACAATTATATTGTATAATAATTCATGTATATTTGCATCCTACTAAAGTACTATTTATCACTTTTAGTCACATTTTCAGTTACTAAACAAGACCAACTATCGGATGGAGCCTAAAGTTCACCTTCAGCTCATTCTCTTATAATAGATCCATCCAGAGTAAATACCAGGTATCACTATCCAGGAAAGAATACCGTATTTCACCACTTCGATCAGTTCAATATTTAGAAAGTAAGCGATGATCATAATCAGGATGATTGGAAATGTTATATAGCCGAGCCATTTGTGCGCAGCTTTCCATGTCTCCTCATCACGTACTGTCCAAGGCAGACGGAGCCCCATATACCGGTTAAACGGCAGTTTTGGTGCAGTGTTTCCAATGATTCCCATGATCGCCAGTGTTGCGATAAAGGCCAGACCATTTTCGTTTTCCATAATCAGTGAACCGGCATCGGGGTACCAGATCAGAAATAAGAATACTCCAGTAAAAAACATTATAAACAGCCGATTCAACCGTCTCATCGTTTTCACTTTCGGATTAGATGCGGATAACTGAGCGATCTTAGGTGTGTAAATATCCATTAGCCCCAGCCCAAATATGATTCCTATACCGATCGATATAAGGCGCCATTCACTTCCTTCTACAAATAGACCCAGACCTATGATCACTGTTGCAATGATAGTGAGCGGCCAGATAACTGCTGGTTTTTTCATTCTTCATTCTCCTTTTCAAAAAGATTCATAAATCCACTTAATGTTTCCTGCAGTACTGTCAGGTTAATGGAGTAAATACGGTACAGTCCTTTTTTCTCCGCACTCACTAATTCAGCTTCTTTTAAAATATCCAGATGTTTTGAAATAGCCGGTTTAGATATGTCGAATTGTTCAGCTATCTCTCCTGCCGTCATGTCTCTGTCCCGCAGGAGAGCAAGGATTTTTCTTCTCGTCGGATCACTCAACGCTTTGAATACGCTGCTCATTTTACATCCTGCTTTCTTTAACTATTTAACCGTTTAGTTAAATATAATATAGTCCAAACCCTAACTTTTGTCAACACAAAAGAGAGGATGAACAGATTCATCCTCTCTTCCAGCAGAATAGTGGTGAATCCAACAAAATCCACTTAAAAAGTTGTCTCAAAAGTAATTTAGCGACCAGTTCAGGCTGCGATTCTCCAGGAAGTAGTCGCAATAGTCGTTTAGTGACAAGTTTATGCTGCAAGTCTCCAGGAAGTAGTCCTAATAGCCGTTTAGCGACCAGTTCAGGCTGCAAGTCTCCAGTAAGTAGTCCCAATAGCCGTTTAGTGACAAGTTTATGCTGCAAGTCTCCAGGAAGTGGTCGCAATAGCCGTTTAGTGACAAGTTTATGCTGCAAGTCTCCGGAAAGTGGTTGCAATAGCCGTTTAGTGACAAGTTTATGCTGCGATTCTCCAGGAAGTGGTTGCAATAGCCGTTTAGTGACTTGTTAGCATTATAACTTTCATGGTAATGATTGCGATATAACACAATTACTAAGTACAGTACTTCTCTTGCTGCATAAAATTTTTAAAAGGAGCGAGGTTGGGGAAAAGTCCCAGCCTCGCTCCTTTTACTATTCGCATAAAGATTTAACCTTCAATAATTTTCACATAAAAGGTCCGTTGTCTGGGACCGTCAAATTCTGAAAAGTAGACGCTCTGCCAGGTACCAAAGATAATTTCCCCCTCATGAATGATCAGGGATTCACTGGCACCGACAAGCGACGATTTCATATGACCATCGGAATTCCCTTCCATGTGGACAAAATAATCGTGATTCGGAAATGTATCATCCAGTGCACGTTTCAAGTCCTTTTTCACGTCCGGATCTGCATTTTCATTGATCGTTATACCAGCCGTCGTGTGCGGACAGTAAACGAGCATCATTCCTTCTTTGACGCCGCTCTCTTCAAGAGCTTCGTTCAGATAGGAATCCAGTTCTTTGAATTCCTGTTTATCTTGAGTAGATAGAGAGAACTTCTTTAAATAAGTCATTTATCTTCCTCCTTTATCTTCTTGATTTAATCATAACGAATCCGATGATTTTATCCAAAGAGAAAGAATCGATTCATCTTCAATCTACTTTTACGATCCATCCTTCGGGCGCTTTTACATCACCGAATTGTATCCCTACTAATTCATTATATAACTTCATCGTTACGGGACCGACTTCCTCTTCCGAATAAAACACGTGGAAATCATTACCCACTTGCAGTCCGCCTATGGGAGCAATAACAGCTGCTGTGCCACAAGCGCCGGCCTCTTTAAAACGATCGAGTTCATCGATATAGACGTCTCCTTCTTTAACCGTCAGACCTAAGCGGTTTTCAGCCACCCACATTAGTGACCGTTTGGTGATGCTGTTAAGGATCGAAGGCGATTTAGGCGTAATGAATTCGTCATCGTGCGTGATTCCAAAGAAATTTGCGGCACCGACTTCTTCGATTTTTGTCTGGGTTGCAGGGTCCAGATAGACGGCATCACTGTAGTGACGTTCTTTCGCTTCTTTACCCGGCAAGAGGCTGGCCGCATAGTTCCCGCCAACTTTTGAAGCACCGGTACCTCTGGGTGCGGCACGGTCATATGAACTAACTAAAAAGTTAGAGGGTTTTAACCCGCCTTTAAAGTAGGCACCGACTGGTAAGACAAAGATCGAAAAGATGTATTCCTCTGCAGGTTTGACACCGATATTATCTCCAACACCGATCACAAACGGGCGAATGTACAAAGAACTGCCCGATCCGTATGGAGGGACCCACTCTTCATTTGCTTTGACCACTTTTTTTACAGCCTCAACGAACGCCTCTTCCGAATAACTAGGCATGAGCAGGCGCTCACAGCTCTGTCTCATTCTTCTGGCATTTTCGTAGGGTCTGAAAAGATTGATCGATCCGTCTTTTGCCCGATAAGCTTTCATGCCTTCAAAACACTGCTGTCCGTAGTGCAGCGCCGTAGACCCTTCTGAAATGTGAAGCGTATTGTCTGTCGTTAAAGAGCCTTCGTCCCATTGTCCATCTTTATAGTGTGATAAGAAGCGGTAATCTGTTTTAATATAAGAGAAACCTAAGTTCTCCCAGTCGATCTGTTTTATTCCTTTTTCGTTCTGCATAAATGAATCCCCATTCTTTCCCCAAATTTTCTTACGTTTTCCATTATACCAAAAATGAATGCAGATGTTTATCTTCAACTAAATTTAAACTATTCATCCAAGATATGATAAACTGGAACAAATAAATCAAAAAGGATGATCACGTATGAAGATAGGATTTATCGGCTTTGGCAATATGGCCCGGGCGATTGCAAAAGGTTTGATAGACAATGAAGTACTGAAAGAAGACGATCTCTTTTTCTCCACCCGTTCAGAGGAAAGTCGTCTGGCCATTGAAAAAGAGTGGCACATAAACGGTATGGCTTCAAATCAGGCAGTCGTCGACCAGTCAGACGTTATTCTGCTGGCGGTCAAACCTCATCAGGTAGACCAGGTCCTGAGTGAACTGACTTTTCCTGCCGGCCTGCTGCTGTTATCCGTCGTTGCCGGTTATTCAAGCGATCAGTTGAATCAGTATATCCCCGCTGACCAGTGCATCCGAACGATGCCTAATCTGAATGCACAAGTTAATGCATCAATGACAGCATTGGTTGAAAACAAACAGGTCACTGAAGAAGATATGGCTAAAGCCAAAATCATCTTTAATGCGGTCGGAGAAGTTATGGTGGTTCCGGAAGACCAGTTAGGTATCTTCATTGCTTTAGCCGGCAGTTCCCCTGCACTTGTTTTTCTGTTCATCGACACACTGGCGCGTGCGGCAGTCAAATACGGTATGCCAAAGGACAAAGCCACTGAGATCGCTGCTCAGGCAGTCCTGGGAAGTGGAAAAACAGTCAAGGAAGCCTCGGACTCACCGTGGAACCTGATCGATCATGTTTCTTCTCCGGGTGGCATCACTGTTGAGGCGGTATTGAGTTTACTGGAATCTGACTTCTCTTCTTCACTGATCACAGCAGTCGATAAAATGATCGAAAAAAATGAAGAGATGACAAAAAAGAACGCAGAATAGTAATAGAGACCCTGTATCAAAGGCAAGAGGCTTTGATACAGGGTCCCGTTTATTTTTCCAGTATATTTTTCTTCTTTCTCACTCTTAAATCTTTGAAGAACGTCGTCAGAAGTGAACGGCATTCCTCTTCCATCACCCCAGCGTGTACTTCGCACTGATGATTGAGCCGTTCGTCTTCAAGAACCTGCATCAGAGTCCTGACTGCACCGCCCTTGGGATCGCTCGGGCCATAGTAGATACTTTTCAGCCGTGCCAGAACGATTGCCCCACTGCACATGACACAAGGTTCCAGTGTGACAAAGAGATGGCAGTCTTCAAGTCGCCAGTTGCCAAGTGTTTCGTTAGCCTCTTGTATAGCGATCATCTCTGCATGCGTCGTCGCATTCTGCGATGTTTCTCGCTGGTTATGTCCCCGGCCGATGATTTCACCGTCTTTGACAACGACGGCCCCGATAGGTACTTCATCGATCGCTCTGGCTTTTTCAGCCTCTTTGATTGCCTCATTCATCCATTTATGGATGTCTTTCTCAGTAAATTCAGACATGTCTTTCCGCTCCATTTTCATTCTTACTTCTACATAGGTCAGTTTCTAAATCGTATAAACAGTGGTAGAATAAGGATAGCATAATTAAGGAGGAAATACATTGGATTTTTCCAAGTTAAAAAAACTCTACCCTGAATCAACTTTAAGTAAACATCCTTTCATGGAAGAAGATACGCTCCGAATCCCCTATAAAAATCAATGGATCCATATACCAAAGAAATCGTTAGACGATAAAGAAATCAGCATACTTAATCTTTTAAAAGAGGAGATCCAGCCTGACACGTTTCCTGCATCCCAGTCTAAGTGGTTCAATTTTATGGAGGGAAACCGGGAATATCCCCCTCAGACCACTCATCCTGTCCGTCTGATCCAGCTTGTGCTAGAAAAAATGGATGATCAGTTCGATTATTCCATTTGGATCGATTCCATCACGCATCTTTTTGAACCCGTACTGGATGTCTTTTTTGTCACTCAAGATGCTTGCTACATCATTCAGGATAATACGTCTCAAACGCTTACCCAGGAAGAGATTTACGGCATGCTGAAAACACTCGAGGACGATTTTTCCATTCGTACCAATGCCTATATCGGACAGTTCTGGTCACCGGACAATTCTCTGAAAGCAATTCTCAAAGAAGAACAGCGTATATTCCAGGAAGAAGTGTCTCATCTGCACGACCGGATCTGTTCTCTCTCCGATGTTGCCTTGAGATATTTTACAAAAGGAGCTTTGTCGCGCAGTACTCTGATGCAGGAGTTAAAAAAACAGCTTGATGAGCAGCCAGACTGGAAAGAACTGATCCTAGCCTTATGGACAAGTCAGGGGAATATCAGTGTAGCCGCCAAGCAGTTGTTCATTCACAGAAACACCCTGCAGTACCGTATGGACCGCTTCTATGAAACAACCGGCTTATCGTTAAGAAATATGAACGATCTACTTTTATGTTATTTACTGGTGTTATGACACGCGCAAAAAAGAGACTCTACAGAGTCTCTTTTTTTGTTATCTTTTAAGTTTTCTCATGACTTTTTTTGATTCTCTTTTTTTGTCATGCATGAAATCTTTAAGATCATCTGTCATTTCTGAGAATTTCCCTTCCAGGTCGTTGACTTTGTCGACCGTTCCAAGAAGGTTGCTGATTTCATCATCAGATAATTTATTCACGACGCTTTTTGCCTTATGATTTCCATGGAATTTACTTCCAACATAATGTTTGGCTTTCTGACGGTTGACTGCTGATTTCGTCTTTGTTTTAGCCGAATCTGACGTAAACAAGAGCGTGATCAAGCCAACTAAAAATGCTACACCTACTCCGATTAAAATATTTTTCTGATTGTCGTCCAACTGATGATCCTGATGCATAGTATCTCCGTCCTTTCATCTTTTGAATATATTCATCTTATCAAACATTCCTGCAGAATACTAAAGATAACGATTATACAGAGGATAATACTAAAAAACGGATGGGCAGTGACAGTGTATGTCGACTGCTCGCCCGTTCAGATTATCTAAGGTCAGCTTTTATCCATTGGCGGCATTGTATACATGACTTTAGGCGGTATCTCGAGTTTTGGTTTCCCGCCCATAGCCGTTGCTTTATCTTCATATTTAAATGCTTCGCCATCTGCCGCTTTCTTGCCGTCAACGATTTCTTTACTATCCTGGCCTTCTGAGAAATTATACAGGACATCTCACAGCCCATATTCTAGTTAGATAATAAAAAAAAGAATCCTCCAACCAGAAGATTGATACTGGTTGAAGGACTCCTTTACTCTCTTATTCGTTAAACTAAGCTTATTTATTGGTTGTCAGTTTCTTTTTGCTGTTATTTTTTGCATCCCGTGTTTTTAAAGTGATTTCTCCTTTAGTTGCTCCAAGAGTCACTTTGTCACTAAGACTGATTTCACCTGCAAGCAGTGCCTCACTCAAACGGTCTTCGAATTTATTCTGAATGGCCCGTTTAAGCGGTCTGGCTCCGTACTCCGGATCAAATCCTTCATCGGCAATAACATCCATGGCAGCCCTGGTGATTTTCAACTCGATACCAAGTTCTTGCATACGTGTAACGATGTTTTTCGTCAGTAACTGAACGATTTCTCTCAATTCCTCTTTCTTCAGAGACTGGAAGACGATCGTATCATCGACACGGTTCAGGAATTCCGGACGGAAAGCATTTTTAAGCTCTTCACGAATACGTTTCTCCATAGCATCGTGGTCGAAGCGTTTGTCTATCGCACCAAAGCCGACAGATTTTTCATCTCTCAAGGCTGTCGCGCCCAGATTTGAAGTCATGATGAGGATCGTATTTTTGAAGTCGACTTTTCGACCTTTCCCATCTGTCAGCAAACCGTCATCCAATACTTGAAGCAGGATATTGAAGACATCCGGATGGGCTTTTTCCACTTCATCAAGCAGGATGACTGAATAGGGTTTCTGGCGGATTTTCTCGGTCAGCTGACCACCTTCATCATAACCCACATACCCTGGTGGTGAACCAACCAGACGACTGGTACTGTATTTTTCCATGTACTCAGACATATCGACTCGGATAAGCGCTTCTTCGCTGCCGAACATCGCTTCTGCCAGAGCTTTAGCCAGTTCCGTTTTACCTACACCTGTAGGTCCGAGGAACATGAATGAACCAATAGGCCGATTAGGATCTTTTAAGCCACTGCGCGCCCTTCTGATCGCTTTAGACACGGCAACGACAGCTTCCTCCTGCCCCACTACACGCTGGTGAAGTACTTTTTCAAGTTTCAGCAGACGCTCGCTTTCTTTCTGTTCCATTTGATTGACAGGGATACCGGTCCACTGGGATACGACTTCCGCAATATCAGAAGCAGTAACTTCCAGTCGGTCTCCATCGTTCTTTTCACCTTGTTTGATGATCTTTTCCAGTTTTTTACGCTGACGCATTTCTTTTTCTCTGATCAAAGCAGCGCGTTCAAAATTCTGAGACTGAATAGCCTCTTCTTTGCGCTTGATCAAATCTTCAAGCATTTCAGTTGCTTTAGATAAAGGAGTCGGAGAATCGCTCTTGTCCATCCTTACTTTTGAGGCAGACTCATCCATTAAATCGATAGCTTTATCCGGTAATTGTCTTGAAGTAATATAACGTACGGAATAATGAACGGCTGCACGAATGGCATCGTCCGTGATCGATACCCCATGATGATCTTCGTAACGGTCTCTCAACCCGAAAAGGATCTCTTCTGCTTCCATCTCAGTTGGTGGATCGACGTGAATAGAGGCAAAGCGTCTTTCCAGTGCCGCATCTTTTTCAATGTGTTTCTGATATTCATCTAAGGTCGTAGCACCAATCGTCTGAAGTTCGCCTCTTGCGAGCGCCGGTTTCAGAATATTGGAAGCATCGATCGCTCCTTCTGCACCACCTGCTCCAATCAAAGTATGCAGCTCATCGATAAACAGGATGACATTACCATCATGATAGATCTCATCGATGATCTTTTTCATCCGTTCTTCAAATTCACCCCGGTATTTAGTCCCGGCAACTAAAGACCCCATATCTAATGTCATCAGTCGTTTATCCGTCAGCACCGGTGGTACTTCGCCTGAAATGATTTTCTGAGCTAACCCTTCTGCAATAGCTGTTTTACCTACCCCCGGTTCACCTACGAGCACAGGATTGTTTTTTGTACGACGACTCAAGATCTGAATGATACGTCGCACTTCTTTATTTCTGCCCACGATCGGATCAAGACGATCTTCGCGAGCCTGCTGTGTCAAATCACGTGCCAGTGAATCCAGTGTGGGTGTTCCGCTCTGTTCATCTTGATTCGCCTTCACATTCCGTCTACTGTTCATTTTGCTTCGTGAACTTTTCTGCTGTGCCCCTAACTTTTTCAGTACAAGCTGTCTGGCTTTTGCAAGATTGACATCAAGATTATTCAAAATTTTTGCAGATAGAATATCTTCATCTCTCAATAACCCCAGCAGTAAGTGCTCAGTTCCAACAAGCGGACGCTTCATTCGTCTAGCTTCATCTGTCGCATATTTGATGATCTGTCTTGCTCTTGGGGAATAAGGAAGGATTGCATGTTTAGGGACTTGTTCTGTCGTTCCATAGCTTGCAAAATGTTCAATTTCTTCTTTGACATCCTGTTCAGTTATATCTAACTCTCTCAGTGTCATACCTGCTATGCCTTCATTTTCTATGACTAAACCTAAGAGAAGATGTTCTGTCCCAACTGTACGGTGGCGGAAGGATTTGGCTTCCTCTTGGGCTATAAGCAGGGCTTTTTTTGCTTTATCTGTAAATAGTTCATTCATATTTGTTAGTCCGCCTTTCTTTTATTCGGCTCTTCGTAACATAGATTGGCTAACATCGAACGAAGCAGATTTGCCCGAACCCGATTATCTGTTACGCGATCACCCGTATAAAGTGACTTATCCATTGCCACTATCATTAATTTTGCTTCACGCTTGCTTATTATTTTATCATCATAAAGTTTTTGTACGACCGACTTCGCGTCTCTTTCAGATATGTTGTTCCCTATGATTTCGATCATAGTATTCAACATATCTAATTCATCCAGCACTTGAACTTTAATAATACGAATATAGCCACCTCCGCCACGTTTACTTTCAACAAGGTAACCTTTTTGAATAGTAAAACGGGTGTTGATGACATAATTGATCTGGGACGGGACACAATCGAAAAGTTCAGCGATCTCACTTCGTCGGATCTCAACTTGCTCTTTCTGTTTCAATACCTTCTTCAGATAAGCTTCTATGATATCTGTCATATTTTTATTTTCCATTATGATTAATAAAGAGATTTACTCAAGATACAAGCACACTGCTGAACAGTTTGTTGCATCTACTCTTCGGGTTCCCTCCTTTTCACATGTTTCTGATTAGGAACGTTATTTGTTTGACTATTTTTGACTAATAATAATTATACCAATAAACAGATAAAATTAAAAGGGAGAAGCTGAGGAAGTAACCGTATCTTTATACAGAAAAAAGTGACCTTAGAAGTTACCTAAGATCACTTTTCATATATTATTTGAACGCGCCCTAAAGGACTTGAACCCTCAACCGCCTGATCCGAAGTCAGGTGCTCTATCCAATTGAGCTAAGGACGCATTGTGACAATATAGATTGACTGCAAAAAAATGAGCCGTGCTGGGCTCGAACCAGCGACCCTCTGATTAAAAGTCAGATGCTCTACCAACTGAGCTAACGGCTCTAAAAACAAAATGGAGGTTAACGGGCTCGAACCGCTGACCCTCTGCTTGTAAGGCAGATGCTCTCCCAACTGAGCTAAACCTCCGATGATTTTTTAAAAATAAAAAAAGAGCTGCACGGCAACGTCCTGCTTTCACAAAGGGAAACCCTTCACTATCCTCGGCGCTGGGAAGCTTAACGGCTGTGTTCGGAATG
>NZ_FOBL01000011.1 GCF_900109825.1 Alkalibacterium putridalgicola
GGCTTCGTTTACCAATATCAATGCCTAAGAAGAACATAACGACACCTTCTTCATTTAATTTTGGATTGAACAGCCACTCGTCTGAAAAGCGTCACTACCTTGTTATAGATACGGAGTAAAGCACGAAGCTTTCAACATCTAACTCATTCGCAATCAGCTTATCAGAGAGAGGAACCAGTCTTTCGATTACGAGTTCAAGGACTCAAGGAGTAAACGGCTAACCTCTCAATCCAATAAACTAATTATCTCATATCTAATGAGATGAGGTAATCGAAAAGAGGTTCATAGGGTTATCCAGTAAAAACCGGAAGGTTAAAACCCTAAATATAATATACAAGGAGCAAGCATAGTGGCAGATATACTAGAAGCCAGTCCATCCAAAAAAGGGTTGGACGGCATAAAAAAAGCGGCTATTCTAATGATTTCATTAGGCCCGGAAACATCAGCACAGATCATGAAGCAGTTACCGGACACCTATATTCAAAAAGTGAGTTACGAAATAGCCAACATGGATCACGTTAGCCGAGAAGACCGTGAAGCGATCGTCAATGAATACCTGGAAATGTCCCAGGCAAGAGAATACATCCTGGATGGCGGATTCGATTACGCTAAAAACCTGTTAAACAAGGCGTTGGGGACATCCCGTGCCAAAGAAGTCATTGACATGCTGAATCAGATCCAATTGCGTGAGCGCCCGTTCAACATTGCGAGGAAGGCCGATCCGCAGCAGCTGACGAATCTTCTGCTCGGAGAACAGCCGCAGACGGTAGCGTTGATCTTGTGTTACATGCAGCCGGACAAGGCGGCACAGATACTGGTCAATTTCCCGCCCGAAAAACAGGCGGACATTGCCGAGCGTATCGGGACGATCACAAATACGTCTCCGGTGATCATCGAACGGATCGAACAAGTCATTGAAAGCAAGTTTTCTTCCTATGTTGAAAACGATACAGAGAATGTGGGCGGTGTCTCTACGCTAGTCGAGATCCTTAATCAGGTCGGTCGTACCACCGAAAAAGCCATCGTTGCTGATCTGGAACAGAAACAGCCGGAACTGGCCGAAGAAGTCAAAGCCAGTCTCTTCACGTTCGAAGATATCGTTTCCCTTCAAAAGAGCGATGTGCAGAAAGTACTGCGCGAAGTCGATCACGACGATCTGGTCCTGGCACTCAAAGGCGTTTCAGACGAGCTGCGTGACTTTATCTACGACAACTTGTCTTCCCGAGCGGTCGAGACACTCAAGGAAGACATGCAGTACTTGGGGCCTGCACGTTTGTCTGCTGTAGAAGAAGCCCAGCAGAGCGTGGTCACGGTGATCCGACGTCTGGACGAACACGGCGAAATTTATATAATGAGAGGCGATCAAGATGCCATTATCGAGTAGACTTATCAAATCCATGCAGACCAGTTCCAGCGATTTAAATGACTGGGTCATCGACACCGCTTATGAGGTCCAGGAAGAGGAACCGGATACCTACAGTGGATCAAATGACGAAGCGCGTAATGAGCTGGAACTTGCCAAGCAGAAAAGTTTAGAACTCATCGAAAAAGCGCAGACTGAAAAAGAACAGCTGATCGAAGAAGCGATGCAGGAAGTCGAGCAACTCAAAGAAGAAGCCTACAAAGCGGCGTTTGACGAAGGAAAACAGGCCGGTTTTGAAGCCGGATATAAACAAGGCAACGAAGACGGCTTTACTGCCGGCAAACAGGAAAGCGAGCGACTGATCAAGGTGGCTCAGCAATCCATCACAGAGGCTCAGCTGGACATTACCAAGTATATCGAAGAGAAAAAGGACAGCTTGTTATCGCTGTCCGTACATATGGCAGAGAAAATCCTTCATGAACAGCTGGATCTGTTACCAGAAGGTATTTTAGAACTGGTGCATCCGATCCTCCATCAGCTGGACCGCAAAGAAGATTACGTCAGTCTGACGGTTCACTCGTCGATGCGACAGACATTCAAAAATCATATTCCAGCGCTTGAAAAAGCCTATCCGGGTATCCGATTTATCATTCTGCAGGATGACAACGTAGAACAGTATGGGTGTGTGATCGAAAGTGCGCATAAAGTCGTTGATGTTCAGGTCAGGAAACAGCTTGACGCGCTGATAGAGGAAATGAAAGAAAGAGAACGTGAGATGTAATGCTGAATATACCTTTTGATCTTTATCATGAAACGCTGAACAGTAAATCCGTTTCCCTCAAACACGGTAAAGTGAGCCAGGTCATCGGACTTATTATCAAAGTGGATGGACTGGATGCTTTCATTGGTGAAGTGTGCGAAATAGAAATGAAATCACGTTCCAAGTCCGTGTTGAGTGAAGTTGTGGGTTTCGTTGAAGAAACGGTTTTACTTATGCCTCTGGATGATTTGGAAGGCATTGGACCAGGCTGTCTGGTTTATCCGACAGGAAAAGCGCTGAAAGTTGAAATCAGTGACGATATGCTGGGGAAAACGTTTGACGGTCTGGGACGACCGATGAGTGCTGAAGCGATGGAGAATCCCAAGACTTTCGATGTCCACCGGGCCTCACCCGACCCATTCAAGCGGCCGAAGATCGATACGATCCTGCAGACCGGAGTCAAAGCGGTCGATGGACTTTTGACAGTAGGCGAAGGTCAGCGGATGGGTATTTTTGCCGGCTCAGGGGTCGGGAAATCGACGCTACTGGGCATGATGGCCCGCTACAGCGATGCCGACGTTATCGTTATCGGTCTGATCGGTGAACGTGGCCGGGAAGTGCTGGAATTCATCGAGAACGATTTGGGAGAAGAAGGCTACAAAAAGTCTGTCGTTGTATGTGCCACGTCAGATCAGCCGCCCCTGGTCCGTTTAAAAGGGGCATATGTGGCGACAGCCATAGCGGAGTTCTTCAGAGACCAGGGCAAGAAAGTGGTGCTGATGATGGACTCGGTTACACGTGTAGCCATGGCTCAGCGAGAGATCGGTCTGGCTACCGGTGAACCCCCAACGACTAAAGGGTACACACCGAGTGTGTTCACAGTACTCCCGAAGCTTTTGGAACGGAGCGGGAAGACGTTAGAAGGGTCCATCACAGCCTTTTATACTGTCCTTGTTGAAGGGGACGATATGAACGAACCAATCGCGGATGCGGTGCGGGGGATCCTTGATGGCCATATTATCCTCTCTCGGAAGATCGCCTCGGAGAACTATTATCCGGCTATCGATATTCAAAGCAGTTTGAGCCGGCTGATGAAGGGGCTGGTTGACGACAGTCACGATGAGTGGGCCGGCAAACTGCGGGAAAATCTGGCTACCTATAAAGAGTCCAAAGATCTGATCGATGTCGGTGCCTACCAGCAGGGAACGAATCCTCTGATCGACCAGGCCATTCGGTTGAATCATCCGATCAAGACCTTCTTGAAACAGAAAACCACCGAGTCTTATACGTATGAAGAAACGATCCAGGAATTAAAAGCAGTATTTTCTAATCAGGGATTAAGGTAAGGAGACGAGTAAATGCAGGAGTATCGTTTTTCAATGGAAAAAGTTCTGGACTGGCGCGGGGATCTTGAAGACGTTGCCCAGCTGAAAGTCAAAGAAATAGAAGAAAAAGTTCAGAATGAAACGGATAAATTGAACCGGATCATCGGTGAAAGCCGCAAGCTGAAAAGTGAACAGCTGTTTCATTCTACGATCGATCATCTGAAACGCCATCGTTTATATAAAGACTTGATCGATGAAAAGATCATTCGTCAGCGCTTGACTGTACAAAAGGCCGAAAAAGAACTGGAACAGGCCAGGGTAGACCTTCAGTCAGCGCATAAAGACAAGAAAGTGATGCAGAAGCTGGAAGAAAAAGAACGAAGCCGTTACACGGATCAGGTCAAGAAACAAGAACAGTTACAGCTTGATGAAATTTCCACATTGAGTTTTGGTCGTCCGTCGATTTTTTAACATTTATTCCTTTGAAAGGGGGTGAACACAACGTGAACGTCACCCAAACAATACAATCGGCTGTCCAGGTAAAAAGTAAAGGGAATCAACCAGAAATAGATGGGGAAAAATTCTCAAAAGCAATTGAACAATTTACATCAGCATCTGATTTGGAAAAGGGATCCCAGTTAACTGAAGATTCTGAATCAGAAGAGCTGGGAAAACAAAGCTCAGAATCTAATGGAGAAACAGAAAAAGAAGCTGAACCTGCTTCGTTTACACTGATCAATCCATTTCTGAACCTGGAGTCAGAGATCAAAGACATAAAAACCTTAGGAAAAAGCTTCAATGTACATACAGAACCATCTACCAGCGAAGCGACTCTCATTCCAGTGAATCAAATGACTTTAAGTGAAACAAAAGCAAGCTTGATCACGGTCGCATCTGCAGGAATAAGCGGCATGGGTGCTGAAGAGCCTGCACCGAATCAGTTGGCAGAAGGAAAAAGTCTATCTGAAGTCGGCAATCAAACAACGCGAGCGATGGAGTCAGAGACTATAAATACACCTGTCAACCGTGATGAAATGAAGCGATCTGAAGGTCTTTTGAATTCTAAAGTGTCAGCGAGTGCTGCACAATTAGATGAACAGATCAATGAAGGAGTGCTAACAGCATCCTCTTCCACAGAAAAAGCCAAAAGTGATGGATCGGAATCAGGTAAGACAGCGCAGGCGTTTCCTTTAAGAAACAATGATGAGCGTAATCAACTGACCGTTAAAGAGTCTGAATCCTCAAAATCACCAACCGGCAAATCTGAAACGATCAAACTTAGTCAAGAAGTGATCGCGGCAGAAAAAATACAGGAAAAACCAGTGATAGAGCCACGTACGCTTTCTGAATCGACCACTAAAAAGGCTGAAACTATAGAAAAAACAGTATCAGAAGCTAAAGGGAAAGAAGCGATCAGTCAATCCGATACAGAGTATGACTTTGTCTCGATGCTGCGTCAGCTAAGCAGTCAGTCAGCAAAAACTCAAGCTCAGACCACAGTTAAGCCTATGCCGGAAACCAATATGCCCGTTCCAAAAGAACAGGGGCTGAATCTGGTTCAGGAGATGGTTACGAGTCTTGTAGAGAATAAGGAAGGCCAGAAAACATATCAGACGACCCTGCACCTGACACCTGAAACATTAGGCAAAGTCACGGTCGAACTTTCATTCAATGAAGAAGGGTTGAGTGGAAAACTGACTTTTCAGTCAGATGAAGCCAGACGATGGATGGAAGGTGAGTGGCTGGACTTGAAACTGCCTTTGGAATCAAAAGGACTGAACATCAAATCCTTCGACTTTACGACGAGTCAGCCTGCAGCCCAGCAGCAAAGCGGTTTTTCCTTTTCAGAACAGTCTGACAGTTCCGGTCAGGATACAGAAAGACGATCTGCTTCAGGGAAGGACTCTAGTACTCATTCAGAAAATGATGAACAGAATGAAGGACTGAATAAGAATAAGTCAAATGGCTTGAATGTTTATGTCTAGGAGAAAGGAGTAAATAAAAATGAATATTCCGGAGAATATGATGATCGGAACACTAAGTGCGATCCAGCCGGCAGAAGAAACAAAGCAGAATTCAGATCTGGATATGGAACAGTTCCTTCAAATTATTTCCAGTGCAATGAGCATGCCTTCCTTTGATGGACAGGGCAGCGGTGGTGGCGGATCTGAAACGGACTATATCGGACAGATGGTCCAGTTCGGAATGCTGAATGCGATGGAAGAGCTGAATACATCCATGCAGACAACGATGCTGATGTCCCAACAGCAACAAGCCCTCGGTTTAGTAGGCAAACAGGTGACCTTGGCCGGTGAAGATGCCCAGCTGATTTCAGGTCCAGTGGAGAAAGTACGTTTTGACAATGGCTATGCTACATTGCAGGTCAATGGTTCGATGTATCAGTTGAACGATGTCATCGAGGTGAGCGAATAGGATGCTGCAGAACATTCATGGCGCAGGACCAGCTTCTCATAGGTCACATATTCAGACCCAGAAGCAGCCACCTGTTGACCGGGCCTTCCAGTCTTTTATGCAGGAAGCACTGATAACACCTGAAACAGAAACAGCTAATGTAAACTTTTCCAATCATGCACAGAAACGACTAAATCAGTATGGATTGGTATTAAACGATACGGATATCCAGCGCATAGAAGAAGCAGTTGAAACGCTGGATTCAAAAGGTTCACAGAATTCACTGATATTATATGACGACCTGGCCCTGATCGCCAGCATAAAAAACAAGACAGTGATCACGGCCCTGAAAGCAGCAGAGATGTCAGAAGTAACGAATATAGACAGTGCCATACACATCAATGAGAAAAGATAAACGTGACGTTAAGGTTGGACTGAAAAGAGACCTTTTTCTGAT
Organism: Alkalibacterium putridalgicola; assembly: GCF_900109825.1. Taxonomy (GTDB): domain Bacteria; phylum Bacillota; class Bacilli; order Lactobacillales; family Carnobacteriaceae_A; genus Alkalibacterium; species Alkalibacterium putridalgicola. The sequence goes on from NZ_FOBL01000011.1 coordinate 6,318, forward strand.
GACTGACTGATTCAGAAACGTTAACACTTAGGAGGAAAACAAATGTTAAATTCAATGTACTCAGGTATTACAGGTATGAAAGGCCAGCAGACCAAAATGGACGTTATCGCCAATAACATCGCGAACGTCAATACGACCGGATTCAAATCGCAGCGTGTCCGTTTCCAGGATATGATCTCTCAAATGAACGCCAATGCACAGGGACCAAACAACAACGGCCGTGGCGGTATCAATGCCCAGCAAGTTGGTCTAGGGACTCAGGTTGCCGCCACAGACATGATGATGCAGGGTGGCTCTCTTCAGTTTACCGGACGTGCGTTAGACTTTGGGATCCAGAATGGCGACAATTCTTTCTTCATCGTTAGTCCGGATGGCGGAGCCACTGGAACGAACCAGTACACACGAGACGGCGGATTCTATACTGATAACGAGGGGAACTTGACGACGTCTAATGGGTCGACAGTCATGGGATTCACACCGGCCGGCGGTCCACAGCTTGATGACGGTTCCGTGAATACTGACATCACAAATGGTCAGACCTTACAAGCACTATCCATTCCCCAGACGATCGGGACTGCTCCAAATGAAATCGAACTTCAAGACTACAATATCGACAATACAGGAACGATCTTAGGTACATACAGTGACGGAAATGCTTACATCATCGGACGTGTGGCACTGGCCAGTTTTGCCAATGCAGACGGATTGGAAAAAACTGGTGAGAACCTGTACAACGCCTCTGCCAACTCTGGCGAACCTATCGAAGGTGGACCTTCTGATGATGGATTTGGTACGATCCGTTCAGGTTTCATGGAAATGTCCAACGTCGACCTGGCTTCTGAGTTTACTGAAATGATCGTGGCAACACGTGCCTATCAGGCCAATTCTCGTAGTATCACAACGTCAGATGAAATGCTTCAGGAACTGATCAACCTTAAACGATAATTTTTCGCTGATCAAGCTGATTTTATAAAATCGATGCTCAGCTTTCAGCCCAATTAGGATAAGAAAGAGGTTTGCCATGATCAAACTACGAACGGTCGCTGGAAAAGAATTTTTTCTGAATAACGACTTGATTCTCAGAATGGAACGTGAATACGATACCCTGATCACCTTAGTTGATTATAAAACCATTCGTGTCATGGATACACCAGAAGAGATAGCAGAAAAAGTGATCGCTTATAAACGAAAAATTTATCAATCATCGACGGGAGTGTAAGTAGTGAAACGAAATATATTACCATTAGTTGGTTTAGTGGTCGGTATTGGCTTGATCATTATGGCAATGTCTCAAAATAGTACGTTAATCAATTATTTTGATGGACCGTCATTGGTCATTACATTTTTCGGCTCATTTTCAGCCATATTGATCAGTTTTCCACTGAACACATTGAAAAAAGTGCCCGCTTTGCTTAAAAAGCTGATGTTCACACCAGATGATGACCGGGCTGCTTTGCTGGACAATTTAACAGAACTGGCTAAGAAAAGTCGCACACAAGGTATCCTTGCTATTGAAGAAGACATCAAAGAACTGAATAATCCAGTACTGATACATGGATTGGAAATGGTCGTTGACGGGACAGATGTCGATACGATCGAAGAGATTTTGAATGTGGAATTAAATCAGACAGAAGATCGTCATTCGATCGGTCAGGAAGTCTTCCTGAAGTGGGGAGAATTCGCACCGGCATTTGGAATGATCGGAACACTGATCGGACTGATCGCGATGCTTGGGGATCTACAAGATCCTTCCCTGATCGGTACAGGAATGGCAACAGCTTTACTGACGACCTTCTATGGAAGTTTCCTGGCTAATATGGTCTTTCTGCCGATTGCCAAGAATCTGGAGATGCAGACGGCCAATGAGTTGAAGACCAATGAAATGATCATCGAAGGGGTACTGGCTTTACAAAGGGGCGATAATCCGAGAGTGATGGAACAGAAACTGCAGAGTTTCCTTTCCAATGCTGATCAGAAAGAAGCCTCTAAAGCAAAAGGAAATCCAGTCCCTGCAACAGAAGAGCTTTAGCAGTTAGGAGAAGATAATGGCTAGAAAAAGAAAAAAAGCTGCTCAAGCGGGTTCACCGCCTTGGATGGCCACGTATTCGGATTTGATGTCGCTCCTGCTTACGTTTTTCATTCTGCTGTTTTCCATGTCCGTCGTGAGTGAAGAACGGTTCAGAGAAGTCGCTGAATCGCTGCGCATGGCTCTTATCGGAAGCAGCAGCGATGCTATCCTTGACAACAGTGGGAATGCGGATGGTGATTATGAATTTGAAGAGTATGGGGATTTAAGTGAATTCGAGGATATCGATGCCGGAGATCTGGAACCTGAGGAATCTGTCATGCTGCAGGATACCATTCCTGAAGAAGTGCAGGAGCTATATGAAACGGTAACGAATTATATGGAAAAGAAAGGTCTGGAATCTGACATTTCACTGTCCCGGGATCAGGAAGGGGTCTACATAGACATACAGGAAGCAATCCTTTTTGATTCAGGGAGTGCCACACTTAAAACATCCGGAAGAGAAGCAATCGGTTCTCTGGCAGGATTATTCACCCTGTTTGAAAACGAGATAATCGTTGAAGGCTATACGGACGATGTCCCGATGAGCAACAGACGGTTTCCGTCAAACTGGGAACTTTCCGTTGAGAGAGCCGTGTCTGTTTTGCGTTATTTAAGCGAAGAATATTCCGTCGCACCGACGCGTTTATCTGCCAGAGGATACGGGGAACATCATCCGATCGTTCCCAATGATTCACGGGAAAATCGGGCTCAGAACAGAAGAGTGAACATCGTTATCGTTCATGAACACAGAAAGGGAGACACAAATGCCTCAGAAGAATGAAACTGATAAAACAATGAAAAAAGGAACGAAACTGCTGATAGTGGTAGGCGTCGTCTTAATGCTGCTGTTTGCCGGAATCGGCATAGGTGGCTTTGTGTTCGCAGACCAGACGGATGAATCCTTTATATCCCGATTCACTTCCGAAACAGAAGCATCTGAAGTTTCCATCCCGCTGGAAGAATTCCTTATCAATTTAAGCAGTGATTCCACACGAAGTCAGCCAGTCGTCAGGATGGAGCTTACGCTGACAAGTCTCGATGAAGAGGCAGAAGAAATGCTCGCCTCAGAAATCGCTAAAGTACGGGATGCTGTCATTCATGTGGTTGCGAATCAGAATATAGAAACGATATACAATGAAGAAGAAGGCCATTTCTTGATCAAAGGCGAGATCAAGGATAAAATCAATCAGGCTTTGGAAAAAGAAATAATAGAAGATGTGTTCATAACGAATATACTCTTGCAGCAATAATAGGAGGAAATGGAAATGGGATTAGCCGATATCGGACAGATGCTTATTGCATTAAGTGTGACAGTTTTACTGGCCAATTTTTTACTAAAAAAACTGAATAATTTCTCACGCAGCACAAGCGATGTGATAAAAGTGATCGAACGTGTCCCCGTTTCCAAATCTTCGTCATTAAGTATCGTTCAAGTCGATTCGGAATATTTATTGATGAGTATCTCTGAAACCAAGAGTGAAGTGATCAAAACCTTTACACAACAAGAAAAAGAAGCGATCCAAAAACGCCTGATCGAAAGCAGACAAGCTAAAGAGATCCCTAACAAACTGGGGCCATATTCAGAAAAGCTAAAGACTATTCAGGAAAAAATCTTACATAAAGCAAGACAGTTTGAAGAGCAGCGCAAAGAAAGGAATACATAAAGAATGACAGAAAATCTAACCGAGGCCTTATCTCTAGCAGGTGATTCCTCTGAAGCCGTCAATTTATATCTTCTGTTATTCATCATTGCACTCGTTCCATCCTTTCTTGTCCTGACGACCAGTTTCACCCGGATCATCATTGTCTTATCATTTACCCGAAATGCCTTGGGCACACAGCAAAGTCCCCCTAACCAGGTACTTCTTGGATTAGCCCTTTTTCTTTCATTATTCGTCATGAGACCGGTGTATCAGGAAGTGAATGACGAGGCCCTGCAGCCTATGCTGGCAGGAGAAATCACCCGGGAAGAGTCTTTTTCACGGGCAGAAGAACCGATCAAAGAATTTATGCTGGAACAGACACGGACAACAGATCTGGAATTGTTTGTCGAACTGAGCAATGAATCGTTTCCGGACGAACCGGAGGATCTCTCTTTGTTTACTGTGATACCGGCCTTTGCGATCAGTGAGCTGCGAACAGCCTTTACGATCGGTTTCCTGATATTCGTCCCGTTTCTAGTGATCGATATCGTTGTTGCCAGTATCCTGATGTCGATGGGGATGTTCATGCTATCACCCGTCATGATCTCGCTGCCGTTCAAGTTATTATTGTTTGTCATGGTGGATGGCTGGTATTTAGTCGTCGAATCTCTCGTTGGAAGTTTTTATTAGAAAGGACTAGCGTATGTCAACACAGAATGTTTTAGATGTATTACAGGATGCCTTTCTGGTACTGATCCGTGTAGGTGGCCCCGTTCTCATCACTGCTTTGGTGATCGGACTGGTCATCAGTATTATCCAGGCCACGACTCAGATTCAGGAACAGACGTTGAGTTTTGTGCCCAAACTTTTTTCCATCTTGTTAACGTTAGTTCTTTTAGGGAATTTCATGCTGAACACACTGATTTCTTTCACGGAACGACTTTTTTCGATCATTGCGGGATTGTGATTAGATGACGGCCGAAATCCAACAGTTTTTACTTATCCTTATGCGACTGACTGTCTTTATCACAGTGAGTCCCGGTTTTTCTCACAAATCCTTTCCGACAGTAAGTAAATTAGCTTTATCGGTTGGGCTGGCGTTACCAGTTATGGCTACGGTCGATGCTTTTGAGGTTGAGCTGACGTTCATTCTATTTTTACTTATAGCGTTAAAAGAAGTTCTGATCGGTCTGGCACTGGGGTACATAACCTTGCTCTTTTTTACAACATTCGAGGTTGCGGGAGCCTTCGTCGACTTTCAAGTCGGTTTTTCTATGGGACAGATCTATGATCCGTCATTAGGTGTGAATGCCTCATTCTACGGAAGGATCTACTACTGGATATCCATGATGATTTTTTTCATTGCCAATATCCACCATCAGGTCATAAGGAGTCTAGTGAAGTCATTTGAATGGGCACCACTGGAACAGTTATCGTTCACCCATTTTGGGGCAGAAGGCATCATTCGGTTATTCAGTCAGATGTTTGCGACAGCGGTCACTCTGGCCATACCTCTAATTATCGTTGCCATATTGTCTGAACTGACGCTGGCACTGATTTCCCGGACTGTTCCGCAAATAAATGTACTGATTCTTGGGATGCCGATGAAGATACTGGTGAGTCTGATTTTTATGTTCTTATTCCTTTCACTTCTGATGACCAATATCGGTGAAGTGTTCCCGGATATGATCAAATTCATGAATGAATGGCTGTACAGTATGTAAAGGTAAATAAAGAGTCGACTGAAAAGGGGTGACCTGACATGTCAGAAAAAGATGGAAAAACAGAAAAACCCACCCCCAAGAAGCTGAGGGAAGCAAGAAGAAAAGGGCAGGTGCCTAAGAGTCAGGACTTATCCTCAGCTTTATCATTCGGTTTTTTCGCCTTGAGTTTAACGGCTCTCGCCACGTATGTCCTGGAACGGTCATTTGTCTTTCTGAAGAATATGCTTCGTTTTGGACCGGATCCCATGTCATCGATGCGTGAACTGTCTTCGATCGGTATGAATGCGATCATCTGGTTCCTCGTTCTATCTGCACCCTTTCTGATCATTGCTTTTATTACTGGGGTGGTCGGCAACCTGGTACAGGTCGGTTTCCTGTTTACGACAGAATCACTTAAACCGAGTTTCAGTAAAATCAATCCGGTCAGTGGTTTCAAAAACATATTCGGTAAAAAAGCTTTGTTTGGACTGGCGAAGAACCTCATGAAACTCTTTATCGTAGTGGGATTTACGTTGTACACCATCTGGCAGTCCGTCACTATTATTCTGACATCCGGAAGCGTAGGACTCTCCGCTGTATTTCCGCTCGTCATCGAACTGGTTTCCTCACTGGCGTTCAATCTGGCCCTGTTTCTGGCAGTTTTAGGTATTGCTGATTATTTTTACCAGCGTTATGACCATAAAAAGAATCTGATGATGTCGATGCAGGATATCAAAGATGAATACAAAGAGATGGAAGGGGACCCTCAAGTCAAGTCCCAGAGAAAAGCATTATATAAAAATATGCTGGCCGGAAATATTAAAGACGTCCTGGAGTCTACTGTTCTGATAACGAATCCGACCCACTTTGCCATAGCGATACGTTATGACCAGAGCAAGGATCAGGTGCCGATCGTGCTTGTCAAAGGACAAGACCATGTCGCACTTAGAATGAAAGAAATGGCAAGAGAAGAGGATATTCCTATTATTGAAAACAGACCTTTAGCTCGAGCCTTATACAAAGAAGTCGAACCGATGGACCCGATCCCGACTGAAATGTATCAGGCGATCGCTGAAATACTCGCATTGATCTTACAAGCTGAACAAAGTAAAAAGCATAAAATTTGAGGAAAGGACGGGAGAAAGTAAATGAATAATCCAGCAGTTAAAAGTAAACCAGCCGCATTGTCCAATTATTTAAATATAATCATAGCATTCGTTGTCGTATCCATTATCGGTATCATTATTATTCCGATGCCGCCGTTTATACTCGACATTCTGTTAGTCGTCAATATTTCCTTATCCATTACGATACTTGTATTGACCCTGTTCACTCATTCCGTCCTTGAATTCTTAAGCTTCCCGACATTGTTGTTAGTGACAACGATGATCAGGTTAGGGCTTAACATCAGTTCAACCCGGCTCATATTGAGCATCGGGGATGCCGGTAGTGTGATCGAGACTTTCGGCAGTTTCGTTGCCGGAGACAACTATATTGTCGGAGCTGTATTATTCATCATTATCGTCATCGTTCAGATACTTGTAGTGACCAACGGTGCGAGCCGGGTTGCTGAAGTGTCGGCCCGTTTCACCTTAGATGCTATGCCTGGGAAACAGATGGCGATCGATGCCGATTTGAACAGTGGTCTGATCACAGAAGAACTGGCCAAATCTCGCCGGTCTAATTTAGAAAAAGAAGCGAATTTTTATGGCGCGATGGATGGTGCCAGCAAATTCGTTAAAGGAGATGCCATAGCTGGTATCATCATTACACTGATCAACTTGATCGGTGGGATCGCGATCCACTCGCTGCAGGGCAGCTATACTATCGGAAAAGCGCTGAATCACTTTGGTCAATTAACTATAGGTGATGGTCTAGTCAGTCAGATCCCATCTTTATTGATCTCCGTGGCTTCCGGTATCCTGGTCACTCGTACCGCCAATGAAAAAGGATTTGGTGATACGATCGGTGGCGAGCTGTTCCATACGCCACAAGTCATGTATATCGTTGCGACCCTGCTGGCTATCTTCGCCCTTGTTCCGGGCTTTCCTTTCTTTCCCTTCATCTTGCTGGCGACAGGGCTCGTGGTCGCCGGTTACTTAGTTGGAGAGAGTCAGAAAACAACAGCTGAAGAAGAGATGGACAGCCAGAGACAAGCGGCCATGAAACAAGAAAGTGGGCCTGTTGAAGAAACAGCTTCACAATTCCAGGTGGATAGGATCGCCGTTGAATTGGGTTACGGCCTGATCCCCTTAGCAAGTGAAGAACAGGAATCGAATCTGACCAGTCAGATCGCTGCCATCAGAAAACAGCTGTCTTATGAGATGGGCATTCTTTTGAATCCGATCCGAATCAGAGACAATCTCCAGATGAGTCAGTATGACTATGTGATCAAAATAAAAGGGAATCAGGTTGCTTCCGGCACCTTGTATCCAGATAAATTCCTGGTTGTTGAACCCGGTGGCATAGAGGATGAGATCGAAGGCATCGATGCTAAAGAACCTGCTTTTGGACTGGATGCGTTATGGGTCAATGACCGGAATAAAGAAATCGCTGAACTCAATGATTATACTGTGGTCGATCCGCTGACCGTTCTCGTGACACATGTAAAAGAGATGATGAAAACAAATGCGGATGAACTGCTGGGTCGTCAGGAAGTGAAAGAACTGCTTGAAGGATTGAAAGAAGATTACAATGTGGTCATCGAAGAACTGATTCCGGATATCCTGCAACTTGGTGACGTGCAGAAAGTCCTTCAGCGTCTGCTTCGTGAATATGTCCCGATCACAGACCTGGTCACGATTCTTGAAACACTGGCCGATTACGGCAACACGACAAAAGATCATGAGACATTGACTGAATACGTGAGGCAGTCACTGAAGCGAACCATCGTCAGAGAACATATCGATAACCAGGGAACGTTGAACGTCTTAGCTGTCCATCCGGATGTGGAAGAACGCGTAAGCTCAAGTATTCAAAAATCGACACAGGGTTCGATCCCTGTCCTGCAGCCCCAGGAAGTTAACCGGCTGTTCGACAGCATCACCCAGCAAAGCACCATGTTATCAGCTCAGGGCATTCCTTTCGTCCTGCTGACTGCACCAAAAATCAGACCAGCCGTGAAGAATCTACTGTCGTTCAATTTTCCTGAGCTAGCCGTACTGTCTTTAAACGAAATACCTAATGACAGCGTGATCGAAAGTGTCGGAACAGTGACGATGACCTAGGATGGAGGGATAAAATGGAAGAGAATCTAAGAAATGAAACAGTTGTCCAATACATGCCGCTGATCCATAAAGTAGTCCACGGTCTGAAAATCAACAATAAAGACTATGAGCACGATGATCTAGTGAACATCGGTGTGTTCGGTTTGATGAAAGCAATCGATAAATACGATGCCTCACTGAATGTACCCTTTATCAATTATGCCTATATGCGGATCAAAGGGGCCATCATTGATGAGATCAGAAAAACATCCCGGGTCTCTCGTAGTAAAATAAAAGCGGTCAACAATTATTATGATGCGGTCAGTACCCTTCAGCAAAAGCTGCTCCGTACACCGACTGATAAAGAATTATGCAGGCATCTGGCTATAACCGATACGGACTTAAAGAAAGTCTATGAAACGGTCCATCAGCTTTCTGATGTTTCACTGGATTCGATCCTGTTCGAAGATTCTTCCAATGAAACCAATCTGATGGAAGTCATGGCAGATGATTCTGCTCCTGATGCTGAAAGCGATATGATAAAACAAGAACAGCTCAGTTACATGAAAACAGCGATCACTCAATTACCCGAACGGGATCAGCAGATCCTTCAGCTGATATATTTTGAGGAATTGAGCATGAAAGAAGTGGCGTATATCTACGATATCTCCACCCCCCGTGTGTCACAAATCCACGGCAAAGCATTACTCAGACTAAGAGAGTCTTTAGCAAAGGAGTACGACAATGATTAGAGGGATCAATACTTTATCGAACAGTTTCAACGTATTAAGCGAGAAACAGAAGAATCTGGCGACCAATGCAGCCAACACCATGACACCCGGATATAAATCCCAGCAGCTGATGACGAGCACAACAGAGCAAGTCGATATACATAATTACACGAAAACACTTCAGGGAAAACAGCGGAATGAATTGGGTCAGTTGACTTTCGGCAATCAGCTGGATGAAGCCGTAAGGAACTTTTCTGCCGGCGGCTTGAAACTCACGGAAAACAAAACGGATGTGGCGATCAATGGGGACGCCATGTTCACGGTCCAAAATGAAGCAGGGGAGCTTTTCTATACACGCAACGGTAACTTTACAGTGAATGATCTGGGAGAACTGGTCACACAGGAAGGCTACCAGGTTCTTGGAATTGAAGATAATGGAGGGGCAGCACCCATTACTGTCGGAACAGACACGGAACAGTCCTTTACGATCGATTCATTCGGTTTCGTGCGTACAAATACCGGTGAACCGCAATTTCTGTACTTGACACAATTTGATGATCAGGCTGGTTTGACCAGCGCAGGCGGAACACTTTTTCAGGGAGAAAACGGTAATCCTGTGGGTGTCGGTTTTCAGATCCAGCAGGGATACGTTGAGTCGTCGAACGTCGATATGGCTGATGTCATGACTGAAATGCTCCAGATATCAAGAGAATTCGAAGCCAATCAGCGTGTCCTTCAGTCCACAGATGAAACACTCAAACGTGCGACCCAGGAAGTCGGACGAACATAAGGAAGGTGAAAACATGAGGATCCCATACAACATTTCTAAAAGTGCCTTGCAGGCGCACCAGCACAAATTGAACCACGTGTCTCATAATATCGCAAACGTCAATACGACAGGTTATAAACATAAAGATGTCCAGTTCACAGAACTGATGCACAATGCGGTCACTGAACAGGATGTCCGTTTATCCGAAGAGAGTGGAGAGCCAAGTTTGAACACTGGCGTGAAACTGGCTGCCAGCAAAAACAGCTTTGCTCAAGGAGGCTTGACTCAAACGAATGATCCATTCCACTTAGCCATTGCCGGAAAAGGGTTCTTTGGTGTGAGAAACGCTGAAGGAGAACGGATGCTGACTCGCGACGGGGCTTTTCACTTGAGTACAGAAGGTCAGCTCGTGAATGACCGCGGTGATACTGTTGAAATGACTAATGCTATCCCAGATAACTTATTGAATACCGGAGAAGTATCGATCAGTAAAAATGGCGACGTCACAGTTAACGCTGACGGACAAGCAACAGTAGTCGGACAGATTTCTCTGTTCCTGCCTCCGCATCATACAGCCATCACTGAAGCGGGAGACAACATGTACAGGATCAACGAAGGGGCAGACGTGCTGACTCAGGCAGATGGCGACGGTGACTTTGGCATGATCGCTTCGGGGTATCTGGAAGGGTCCACTGTGGATCTGGCACAGAGCATCACGGATATGATGATGTCTCAGCGTGCTTATTCAATGAATTCAAAAGTTATGCAAAGTACGGATGAAATCTATTCGCTGATAAATCAGTTTAATTCATAGGAGATAAAGGATAAGGAAGGGTAGTCGATGATTCGATTAAAAAACATCTCACATATGTATGATGAATTTGACGGGTATATTGTGAAGGACATTTCGTGTGATATCGAACAAGGTGAATTTGTTTATCTGACCGGCCCAGCCAGATCGGGCAAAACGACCTTCCTGAAAATCATCAGTGGACAACTGAAGGCAAGCAAAGGCCTGCTGAGTGTTCATTCACACTACGTCAACAAAATGAAAAGAAGGAAAGCGTACCTTTTAAAAAGACAAATCGGTGCTGTTTTTTTGGACCTGGAGTTCCTTATGGATAAAACCGTGTATGAGAATGTCGCTTATGTTCTGGAAGTGATAGAATATCCGTCTTCAGATCTGGAAGAACGGGTCCTGGATACGTTAGCTCTAGTGGGATTGAAATATAAAGCGCTGGATGCCTTCTCAAACTGTACGCTGGAAGAGAGACGACGTATCGCGATAGCCCGGGCGATCGTTCATGATCCAAGCATACTGGTGGTCGATGAACCGACCAGAGGCTTGGATTATAAACCGGAGATCAATATGCTGAACCTTTTACATAAGCTGAACAAACAGGGAATGACTGTTGTCATGGCTACTCAGAAACAGGAACTGATCGAACGGATGCCTGCCAGGATGCTGGAGATGGAAAAAGGAAAAGTCATACGGGATCGTTCAAAGAATCATATGCTTTTCATTTTAAGTAACAAAATGGGAGAATATTATATAAGTTGACCCCCGCTCATCTGAGCAGGGGTCTGTTTTCTATTTAAGTAGACATGTTATATCTCTATGCCGAATCCTAATGGGTGAATTGGCGGTAAACCGACCGGATAGGTCTAAGGTAGCGTCGGCGAGAGAATTCGGATGTCGACATGGTTTGAATCAGTTCAGGATACTTCTGAAGATGACCGTCATATATACAGACTGGATGAACAGCTTCGACAACATCTTTTGGATGCATCAGACTTGGATGCATATAAGGAGACAAAATACCTGCTGATTGTAAAAGTGTAGCGACAAACTCTGAACAGAAGAAATGACCGGATCGTTCCCAGGAATAGTGAAAGTAGGCCGGCACTAGACCCAGCAAGTTGTAATGCCAGTCAAGTGGGTATGTTTCGAAAAATTTGAGATGCAGAGCGATCTTCTGCCATTCTTCCTCCGTCACAGAAAGGGCATGGACGCGTCCCAGTGACTGGCTGTAAAAGGCATGACTGAAATCTTCTTTAGCGAATCCGGCAATCAGCGGATTATTCGGCTGGCGTCGCCCAAAACTGTAGACACTGGATAGAGAAGCATCTAAAGCAATGGATAAATGATTATACGGATATTTACTGAACAAACGAATACCTTGACTCAGTACTGTGGAATTTTTTGTTTCAATAAGAAAGATGTTTGGCATTGATTTTCCCTCACGATTGAACGTTTTTTAGTTTAAAGTTAAGATGCCATCTAGTAGATTTGAACGGTGTTCTCCTCATTGAGCGGGTCTTTACGATAGAATGATCGTATTAATATGTAACACAGCATCAACTTACATTGTATACCAACTAGGTGGTACTTGTATACATAGAGTTGTATAAAGAACCTGGATTTATATTTCTCTGATTTGTATCAGACAGCAAAAACCAGCAGATATCGATCAAGTCAGATAACTTTTAAACTACTGATCGGCTGGACTGTGGTAAGGTTTTGGCTATGTCATCACCCTGGTGAACACCAGCAGGTTTTATTGCTTTTTGTTGTGCCAACTCCCGTATCGTCCATTAACCAGCAGGCCATATTTGTTGCTTAATTGTCACACTGAACAGAATCAACGATATGGGCAGGCATAAAAATACCATGATACTGACCGCTGGATGGATTTTATTAAATAGGAAGGAAGTAGAATGCCTTTCTATATCCTTCTGAAAAAAACAAGGTGATTGAGAGGGTACTACATAAGGTTTATAGTGCCTGCCCTAGGGATTACAAAAAACCGAGATTGGATTAAGTCATTAAAGTATGAACAAGTCATCGATGCTTTTAAGATGAGCGAGCGATACTGATCCCAGGAATGACTGCTTAAGGTATTCATCCTTTATACCGATCCCTTAAGAAAAGGCTGAGGACCCTCAACGGGCCTCAGCCTTCCTTTTTGAATTTAAAGGGTCGGAGCTGCTTTTCTCTTAAAGTTGAACCATGCCTTTTGATAGCGCGTTTCTTCTATCGCTTTATCTTCTTTTTTATCACCTTGTAAACGCCGGATCAGCGGACTCAATTTCTCTACTTCAAGAGATAGAGATTGTGCGATCTCTGTTGTTTCTTTGATCAGGGCCAGTTGTTTAACTGACTGATCATCTGCGGTTTCTGTTGTCTGTTCGGTTGCTTCAGCGATTTCCTGCATGATATCCAGAGATTCCAATATACGCTGGGCATTCTGTGAGATAGCGGAAGAGGTGGATGCAGTCTCTTTGATGTCGCTGTCCAGTTGGTCGACAGCCTTCAGTATATACTCAAATTTAGTTTCAGTCAGACTGACACTGTTCAAACTGTCGGTCATTTTTGTTTCACCGATACCTACAGAAATTTTTGCTTCTGTACTATCCAGCTGGATCGCCTGGACTATCTCAGCAACTTTCCCCACAGCTTCATCTGTTTGTTCTGAAAGTTTTCTGACTTCATTTGCCACCACGGCAAACCCTTTTCCAGCAGCACCGGCTTGGGCAGCTTCAATGGCTGCATTTAACGCAAGTAAGTTCGTTTTTTCTGAAATAGCAGAAATGACCGTGATGATGCTGTCGATTTCCTTTGACCGACTGTCCAGTGACTCGACGACGAGTTTGACCTGCTGAAAAGCTTCTGATAAATTCGCCATTTCTTTGGTCGTCTGTTCAACCAGTGTAAAACCTTCTGTTGACTCGTTCGTCATGACTTTAGAAGAATTTAAAATACTTTCAGTATTCTGTTCGATCGTTTTGATAGATGACGAGAAAGAATCAAGAACAGTTTGACTTTGCTGAGCCTGATCGACCTGTTTTTTAGAACCTGAACGAATATTGAGGATGGAGGATTTCACATCTTCACTGCTGGCTTGTGTCTGGACAGCATTTTGTGCTAACTGTTTTGCGGTCGAATCGACACGGTTATTTGTATCGCTCAACTGAGAAATAATGGATCGAATCGTTTCTTCATTAGTTTTATTCTTGGTCTCAAAGGCTTTGACTTGTTTCTGATTGGAAGCGATCTGCCAGATGACAGCACCTGCAGTCAAAATCAGGAAGGTTGCATGGATGATCACCATAATAAATGAATAACTGCCGGGCCCGTAGACAAAGAGTGTAGCCGGGAAGTAAAAATACCCCAGTAAATGCTGAACGATGAAAATAATACTCATCAATGATACAAGCGGGATCGAGTTATAGTAAGCCATCATGGCGATGACCATGAAAATCCCAAAATGATATTCAACAGAACCCATGCCTCCCATGATCATGCTGATAACTGAGAAAGTTAAAGACAACGTAACGAGAGAGGGGATGACTTTGGCAGCATTCTGAGTGAAAGCAAGGAATGCTGCTGAAAGTAACAAAACAAGCGGAATAGCCAAAAACAGCCCATTGACTACATTATAATATGCCGGCAGCATAAATGAATCCTGACTGTTGCCTGTACCGTGAGTCATGTTTCCTATCCAATTCAATCGATGAAACAGATGGACCAGAAAATTCAGTCCGAATGTGATAGATGCCAGACCAATCATTAATTTATTTTTATTCATATAAACCGTCCTTTTCATTTTTATGCAAGTCTTGATGCTCAATACAGTTAATATCGGTCAGTTCTCTTCAAACTTAAGTCTGTGCATTTTAAGTTTAGGCCGTGTATACTGAACATATTACTACATAATTTTTATGTTTACTTACTTCGGAGGGATTCGCATGATTGAAAAATGGAACTTAAGTATGGAAGAAAGAAAGATATGGCTGACACTAGGGGGAAGTGTTTTTTTCTCATTCCTGCTGGCTGTCCTGGTCATTCTATTCGATACACGCATACTGATCGGCGTTGAATACCTTCCAAATTGGGCACTGACAAGTGTGGATCTAGCCAGAGAGATCCTGGGACTGCTGGCCGGTTCGCTTCTCACAGTCGCTACCTTTACTTTCGGAACGATGCTGTCCATCGTTACACTTTACACATCCAACTTCAGTCCGCGGGCAACGGAAAACTTTCTTCTGAACCGTACATCCATGGAGACACTGGGTATTTTCTTAGGCGGCTTTATCTATTGCCTGGCTTCACTTTTCTTTATGCGAAGTTCTGAAGATGAATATCTAGTCATCTCAGCTACTATTGCTTTAGTTTATGCACTGGGAGCCGTTTTTACTTTCACCCGGTTCGTTTATACCAGTTCTGAATATATTCAACTTGAAAAACTGATCCATAGATTATATAAAGAAGCCCAAGGTATCTATGATAACTATATTAAACGTTTTGAAAACTTTCACTCAATCAAACATCTGCCTGAAATGTCATATATGTACACGTTTGATATCCAAGCGACAAAGAGCGCTTACGTCGAACATATCGATTTCAATACATTGAAGAAAATTGCAGATGAAAAGGATGCAAATATAATCATCAACATACGCGTAGGATATTTTGTTACAGAAGATGAACCAATCATGGAAATCAAAACGAATCAGAACCTGACAGATGACATGGAAGACATTACGAAAAGAGTGAATCGGAGCTTAAGCTTTGAATCAGAAAAATCGGCCATGTATGATCCGGATTATGCGCGTACAAAATTGACGGAAGTGGCTTTACGTGCTGTATCACCGGGCATCAACGACCCAAATACAGCCATCCATGTTCTTCACTACAAATCTTTACTCGAAAAAAGACTGGCAGGGATGCCAGGGAAGTATGTGATCTTTCATAATGAGGAAGAAGAAAATGATGAGCAAGCTAGCGAAAGTGATAATAATAGTAATGGAGAAGATTCTTCCTCTTCAAAAAAAAGCTCTTCAGGCCATAGCAGTGATCTGGATGACTCAGATAAAACAGGGATAAATCCTGAGGAAGCGGAGATTGAAGAAGAAAATAAAAATGACAAGACAGAGATCATTTCCAGCGATAGTGAAGAAGATAAAGAAAAAGCAGAAGATAGAGTTCGAGCAAAAAAAATCAAGGTCATCTCAGATGGGCAAGACACTGAAAATAAAGAAGATAATGAAGATGAAAAAGACAATGAAACCGAACCGATTTCAGAAGGTAATGACAATAATAAAGAAGTGAAGGAGAAGCCTCAGACCAAAGATAAAGAGAATCAGTATGAAAAAAGTGTATTCTACCGCTATAATGATTTTGCTGAAGATCTGCATTCAGGTTACTGGCAGCTGGTGTTTTATATGCAAAAAGATATTTCCGGTGTACATGCACTTTTCGAAGCCTTAAAGACCATCACTTATGCGGCTCATTTAGATAATCTAGGCTTTATTAAAGAATACAATGAATATTTATATAATATGACGTCGAAAAATTTTGCTGAAAGCTTCGATCAGAATATCATTGAAAGAGATTACGAGACGGTAAAAACCATTATCGAAAAGAAAAGAGTCGAATTGGAAGACTAGATTGAAAAAGACACATTTCTCAGAAATGTGTCTTTTTCTTTTCCGTCCCTTAACTATAGATATTAGTTACCGATTATAATTAATATAAAAAGAATTGGGGGAATAATATGGAGACATCTCTACCTGCAAATACGCAGTCCATAAATGAAGACTCACTAAATACTAAAGAATCTTTAAAAGAAAAATATAATCAAAAAGCTTCTAAATTACTGACACTGTTAAGTGCAGCCATTATCATCGCTGCTGTTCCTGTCGTCTACCTTTTCAGCCATTTAGACCTCATACCAGTAGAAAGTTTTTGGAGATTTCTAATTTCAACAGCATTGATCAATACGTTTATTTACATAGTGTATAAGTTCTTTGTTAAGCGAAAAGAATCAAAGTATATCATTGTTGCTTTGATGTTTACTCTACCGCTTATTATCAATGTAACACTAACTTCACCGATGGTTTGGACGATCCTTTTCATCTATATGTTCTTATCTTTACTTTACTTAGATAAAAAAGTTTATTATCTGGCCGGTGTGCTTGGATTGATAAATCTAGCGGCTATTGTTTACTTTGATCCGACTGCCGTAAGCGATCCTCAAGAAATCGCAGTGATGTTCATCCTCTATCTTTTCAGTGCAGTCGCTGGTCTGTTCGTAGCAATCAATGGGGATAAACTTATCATTCAGATGGAAACAACCACAGTAGAATCTGAAAATCAATCTAATAACTTAGTGGAAGTGATCAGAACTGCACAGGCGACGATCGATCAGCTCAATTCAAGTTCAGAATCATTAACTGATTCAAGTACATCCATCCTGCATGCGTCAAAAGAACTGGAAATCGCCATGGATGATATTGCCAGTTCGACCAGCAGTCAAGCAGAAGATACTGAGAATGGTGTCAATCACGTCGTAGAACTCGGAGAATTGCTGGGAAGGTATTCAAGTCATATGACCGAACTGCTGAATAAAACACAGTCAGCCAGTCATTTGAGAGAATCGAGTATGACGAATTTGAATTCACTGACAGGTAATACGGAACAGAGTATTAATAGTGTAGAGAAAATTGAAACGATGATTCGTTCGACTTCTGATTCAGTAGATAAAATCGAAAAAGCTTCGACAGAAATCGCCAATATTTCTGAACAGACAAACCTGCTGGCCCTCAACGCTTCGATCGAAGCAGCTAGAGCGGGGGAAGAGGGTAAAGGCTTTGCTGTAGTGGCTGAAGAAATCAGAAAGCTGGCTGAAAAATCTTCTCGTTTCAATGAAGAAATTGTCGAAGTCATCCAGGATCTAACTGAACAGGCTAAAGGTTCTGTCGGTGCTGTAGATAGGTTAAGCGAAATAACTACCGAGCAGCTGGCTAGTTTAAGTGATACCAACCATCAGTTCGATTCTTTATCTGAAGCGCTGGTCTCTTTAGAACACGTCATAACGCTTGTTTCAAAAGTAGGGGATAAAATGAAAGATAAAACAGATGGACTGATCGAGATCATGCATAGTCTATCCGCTTCATCAGAGCAAAATGCCTCAACAACTGAAGAAATATCTGCTTCCATCAGTTCCACCAATACTGATCTGGCAGCCATCTCGAAGGAAATCGAAGTGATTTCTCAACAGATAAAAGACCTGGAAAACGTAACGAACCATTAAAATAGATACTTACTTCACAAAGATAATAGTGTATGATTACATTATAGAGTGAAAGGCGTATCGCGGAATTAAAAAATTCAATAGTTAAAGAGAAACGATCCATATGGATTTGTTCACTTTGAGTATTGAGAGGAGTAAAAAGTAATATGATAAATCGCATACCATCATTACTAATAGGAACCTTACCGACTTTTTCAGAAAGTCCTTTATTAAAGTTTGTGGGTTTCAGTTTATATCTACTCTTTCTTTATCTGGTCAGTAAAAAGATTCGTCCTTCATCTCATAAATTTTCTATCGTTGAAGATTCATTCAGTAATCGCAAGAATGAGTATACTGCAGGTGACGGGAAAAAGAACTGGCTCCAGAAACTGTTTAATAAATTCAATATTTTAAGCAAGCAGGAACGTGCTTTAATTGAAGATGTCGAACAGCACAAAAAGGAACTGCATCAGGTCACTTATTTTGATATGCTGACTCAGTTACCGAATCGGACTAAGCTCCATGATGATTTTAAAAAGAAAACCATGCAATATTCTAAAGAAGAAGTCACGATGGAAATGTCTATCTTTGTTTTGGATATCGATCGGTTTAGAACGATCAATGAATTATATGGTCGAGATGCGGGCGACAAAGTCTTGATCAAAGTTACGCAGCGGCTTAGGAATCTTCTTGGCGAATCATCGCTCATTGCCCGTGAAAGCGAAGATGAGATTTTTATTTTGATCGAAAATATTGATGATAAAAAGACGACAGAGACGGCGAGAGATATTGTCGACTTGTTCTCTAAACCGTTTAAAATCAATGACTACACGTTTTATGTGACTGCCAGCATAGGTATCAGTCGCTATCCAGAAACGGCTCAGGATATCAACGCCCTGCTGCAGCAGGCTGAGATCGCAATGTATAAAGTCAAGCGGACCGGGAAAAATAACTATCATGTTTTCATGATCGATGATGCAGCAGCTATCGAGAGAAAACGTCGTATCGAGTTTGGCTTAAAAGAAGCCTTGCTACATAATGAGTTGTACTTACTTTATCAGCCTAAGGTGAAAATAATCACTGGAGAAATTTATGGCGTGGAAGCTTTGCTCCGCTGGGAACATTCTATCCTAGGGCTGGTTTCTCCGGTCGAATTCATTCCTATTGCAGAAGAATCTGGGATGATCAATGAGATAGGTTATTGGGTCATACATGAAGCTGTCAGGCAAACAAAAGAATGGCATAGAGAAGGGAAATACCTCAGTGTCGCAGTCAATGTTTCTGCGCTGCAGTTTGAAGATCCGTATTTTGTCAAGCGTGTACAGAATGTACTGGAATTGTACGAGATGGAAGAACGCTACTTGGTCGTGGAAATCACTGAAAGTGTCATGCAGAACGTGGATTATGCCAATAAAATCATCAAAGAGCTGCACGATATTGGAGTAAGTGTCGCGATCGATGATTTCGGAACAGGCTATTCATCCTTAAGTGTACTGAATAATATGTTTATCGATACAGTTAAAATCGACAAGTCATTCATCGATCATGTCGTGACCAGAAAAAATACAGCATCATTGGTAAAAACGATCATTCAAATGAGTAAAAGCATGAATTTTAATACAGTCGCAGAAGGCATCGAGAGCATTGAACAATCGCTGTTCCTGAAAGAAAACAATTGTGAATTTGGTCAAGGCTATTACTTCAGTAAGCCTATCAGACCAGAAGAAGTTGTTAAGCTGATGACTAGTAAAAAACCGTGAAGTTAGTATCTTCACGGTTTTTTATCCACCTGGAATATGTGAAAGCGCTGTTATTTGTGAAAGAATATTTATCTATTTCTAATTCAAAGCGATTGACTATTGGAGTGAATAAATATAAACTTATAATGTTATCTTCATCGTAGTCTAATAAAAAATAATGAGGTATTGAAATGGTCAATGAAAGTAAACGTTTAGCAATCTGGTTTTTCTTTATTCCCGTGGCAGTAGCTGTTTTTGACACCGCTTATTACATACAATTTAATGTAACATCATTTTTGACTGCCGATTATGCCTTGTTCCTTATACTGGCTGTATTGATCGGTCTTTTTCCAATAAAAACAGACGATTCGATTCTGTTCTTAGTCAATGGCATATCACTTCCTGTTCTTGTGATATTTGGCTTAGTACCTGAAATGATCGTTTCTTCTATTGCAATTATTTTTTTAATGATACGCTCTGATATCAAGCTGGATCAGCATTATCGATACCCACTTAATCTACTGATGTTTTATTTTTTATCGATCATTTCTGCAGGTTTTTATTATTTGACGATCCTGTTGTTCGACTCAGTAGCTAATGTCATAGTGGCCATTCTAGCACTAACTGTATATATGTTTGCTCATTTATTCTTTAATCAGCTGGCCATGTATATTATCGAAAAATATTTTTATGAAAACTCAGAGGCTAAAGTATTTGATGAAAACCTGATCTTTTCCTTTTACAGTACATTATACGTTATCCCTTTATCTTTCATTTTGATCTACCTTTATGAGATGACTGGAACCATGGGAATAATCATTGGTGCCTTTCCTTTTATAACTGTGACGATTGGATCCAATTTCTACTATAAAAGCAAGGTCCATAATAAATATCTGAAGAAGATGAATCAGTTTTCACAAGAGCTGAATGCAAAGAAAAACCGGGAAAGTGTCATAGATATGTTCATCCATGCATTAGTCCAGATTTTTCCATCCGATGCGTTAAGTTATTTTACTGTTGAAAATGATTATTTGATCAGAAGAGAAAAAATGATATTAGGAACAAGGGACATTATTGATACAGATGACCTTTTTCACCTGTCCGAGCAATCCATACTTAAAAGAGCGATGACGAGTGATACCATGCTGGCTCACGGGTATGCTAAAGACTGGAAGATTTACTGCACGAATGATTTGTCATATCACGCTGAAAGTGCCTTGGTCATGCCGATCAAAGTGATGGATAGAACTCAGGGTATCATTTTGATGACGCACAACACACGCTCAATGTATGACGACATGTTGGTGTCTCTGGTAGAAGTTTTTCATAAATATTTTTCGATAGCATTGGATAACGCTTATCATTACGAACAGCTGGAAGAAACGGCTGAAAAAGACTTTCTAACGGAACTGCCTAACTTAAAAGGTTTGTCTAAACATCTTCAAGAGATCAAAGAAGGAAAAACGATTGTTCAGATGTCCTTGATCGTTTTGGACCTTGACCATTTCAAAATAGTGAATGATACACACGGTCATCAGTCCGGAAATGAGATTTTGACAAGCCTTGCCAAGCGATTGAGAGACAACTTAAATGAAACGATTTATGTCGCAAGGTTTGGTGGAGAAGAGTTTATCATTCTTCTTCCAAATTACAGTCAGGAAGCAGCCTTTGCGATCGCTGAAGAGATCCGTCAATTGATAGCAGCTACACCATTTGAGATCTCTGACTCCATGCAGTCGAACCAGAAAGAGGAAATATCAGTGACTGCAAGCCTAGGATTAGCTACATGTAAGGATGATTGGATCGATATTGAAGAACTGATCCACCTGGCTGATCGTGCAATGTATATCGGTTCAAAACAAAAAGGGAGAAACAGAGTAACCGTAGCTCAAAAAGGGAGTTAAACTATGGATAGAAAAGGGATCTTAGAAAAATTGAAAAAAGATGAGAATGGTGTTACGCTAGTAGAATTGCTGGCCGGCATTGCAATTCTGTCTATAGTTGTCACTGCGTTTCTTGCCTTTTTCATCCAGGCTGCGAATACGAATAAACAGACAAACGAAATGAATGAAGCAACCTTTATTGCGCAGGAAGTTTTGGAAGAAATAACGTATTACTCTAATAACGAAATCGATGTTATATCAGCTGAAGAATCAATGAATGAAAGTATTGCAGAACTTGAGTCATCTACTGGATATGAAATAATTTTCGAGTTCAGTGAAACAGAGAATTCTTTATATAAAGTTGTTGTAACAGTTAAAGGAGGTAAGGACCGTGCGAAAATGGAGACACGCTTGCCTTTCGAAAAAGCTAGTGAATAGTAGTGTGAACTGGAAGAGCGATAAGGGTATCACTTTAGTTGAACTCCTTGCATCCCTGGTTATTCTTTCGGTCGTCATCTTGCTTGCCGGGTCTGTTCACTTGTTCGGTCAGCGTCAGTTCATCAGTCAAACAGAATCTGCGAGTCAGGCCAATGACATGAGTTATGCACTGTCTGTCATGTCACGAGATTTGAGGAAAGAAGAAGGCGGGATTGTGGTGGTAACTGAGGATGGAAAAAAAATCACAACAGGCAGTGGATTGACTTTCAGTTTTTCTGACAATAAGATATCGAAAAACGGATCGGTGCTTGTTGATTCAGTCAGTTCGATGAATGCTCAAATAAATAGCGAAGAGAGTATTGAGATTATTCTTGAGAGTAATTTGCCGCAATCACAAACGAAGACTTATAAGACAACCATCTACTTCAGGAGGTAAAAATCATGTCATTCAAACGATTGAGATTACATATCAGAAATGAAGAAGGCAGTGGGTTGGTTTTAGCTTTAATGACGCTGCTCGTATTGTCTGTTTTAGGGGCTTCTTTAGGCGCGGTAACAGTTGGCAGTTTCAAACTAGGTGATGTCAATCGTGATGACACGTCTGCCTATTATATAGCCGAAGCTGGGGCTAATATGGCGTATGAAGAGATGAAAGCTGGGGTTTTGGAAGCTTATTCTAAGTATGACGATGCGAAAGGACTTTTCTATCAGGAAATCGAAGATAACAATAATGGTCTTATAAAGTCTATAGAAGAAAATACATATGAGTTTGAAGATCAGTTTGGGGATACACCGACTGTTTCCATAAATTTTTCCGATCCAGAGGGCTCTAACCCCAGAAAATATACTATAATTTCTACAGGCGTAGTGGCTGGTAAAACAAGAACTGTAGAGAAACAAATAGAAGTTAGCTGGTTTAAGAAAAAATCTAGTCAAGATATATATATTCCAGACAACGCTTCTATATTATCAAGAAGTGGGACCGAGGTGAAAAATAATGGAGTTTCTATAATTGGTGATATACATATCGATGCATTAGGCCCTCCAGGATTTAAAGCTACTAAAGAATTTGATTTTAATGATACTGTCTACTTTCATCCAGAATTAAATGGGAACTATAACAAAGTCACTCAAGGTGGTATAGCAAAAAAAACAGAAAATTTAAAAACTAGGGATAAACCTTTGCCTTGGTCTGATTATGTATCTACGGTAGAAAACGTTGATTTTCCAGACTATTCTACTTATCCATATTTATCGGATGCTGTAATAAATCAAGATTCTAGCCAACATAAGGTTATCGACAATGGAGATATTCTAATTACAGACTATAGAGCTGATAACTACCTTCTGAACCTAGAAGGGGATTATCGTGTTAATACTTTATCCATTAATTCCAATAGAACTTTAAATATCAATACGAATAATTCCACTGTCAATTTAGTAGTAAATAGCTTAAACATTCCACAAGGGAATATAAACATTATAGGTAATGGACATCTGAATTTATTTGTAATGAATTCATTTACTTTCAATGGAAGCAGTAAAATTAATAATAGCGGTAGAAAGGAACAATTTAATCTATATTATGCCGGTGAAGATAATATTAAATTGAGTGGCAATCAATATATTAATGGTGGCGTTTATATTAAAAAATCTGGCATAACTTTAACTGGATCAGGAAATGTTAGTGGTATGATCGTTTCTAATGGTGATGAAATAGAAATTAGAGGAGGATCTATCAATGATGTCTTCCTGTTTGCACCTAAAGCGACCATATCTTTAAAAGAAGGTGGCAAAGTTAGAGGTGTAGTTGTGGCAAATCAAATTTATTTAGATGGTGGGACTAAAATCGAATTCAGTGAGATAAGTGCCGATCAACTTATTTTTGAATCTTCAACGCCCTCTTCTGGAGGAACCGGTAATGTTGATATAAGCCAGTTAATTAAAACCGCCCCAGCTTTAGAAGTAAACTAGAAAGGATGATCTACATTGCCGGAACGTAAACGAAAAAAATTGGGCGATTTCCTTAAAGATGCTGGTCTGGTCACAGAAACGCAGATCGTTGAGGCTTTGGAACAAAAAAAGAACAATCAAAAACTAGGTGTAGCTTTGGTAGACCAGGGGTATATTACTGAGAAACAGCTTCTGAATGTTCTTGAGATCCAGCTGAAACTGGAAAGCGTCTCTTTGTATCAGTACCCTATAGACGAAACACTTATTGACTTAATATCTAAAGATTTTGCCCGTTCCAATTTACTTATGCCTATTAAAAGAGAAAATAATCGATTAGTTGTAGCAATGCATGATCCACTGGATTTTTATGCTATCGAAGAGCTTGAACTGTCTACAGGTTACAATTTGCAGCCAATGATCGCGACGAAAGACGATATTTTACAGACCATCAACCGTTTATATGATGCAGAAGAAGTGAATATTGAAGACGTTGAGGGGGAAGATGCCCCTGCTGTACGTATATTCGATCAGCTGCTTGAAACGGGTGTTGCCATGCATGCGTCGGATATCCATCTGGATTCCAAGGAAAACACGGTGTCTGTACGCTATCGTGTGGATGGGGTTTTGAGAAGTGACCGGACGTTGCCGAAATCATTGATGAATTCTCTGGTAGCCCGTATTAAAATCATGGCAGGCCTAAATATCACTGAATCAAGGTTGCCTCAGGATGGTCGAATCAGTACGACAGTCATTGATAAAAAAGTCAATCTACGTGTTTCGACCTTACCAACAGTATTCGGAGAAAAAGTGGTTATCCGTATCCTTGACATGTCTAATGTCTTTAACAAAGTTTCTGATATAGGTCTTCAGGAAGATACTTTGCAGGACTATGAGGAGCTGATCAAGCAGCCATCTGGACTTATACTCTTAACGGGGCCTACAGGGTCAGGGAAGTCCTCTACCTTATATGGATCCATTAATGAATTGAACAGTCCGGAAAGTAATATCATTACGGTGGAAGATCCTGTGGAATATCAGTTGGACGGAATCAATCAAGTCCAGGTGAACGCGCCGATCGGGCTGACGTTTGCTAAAGGGCTGAGATCCATTTTGCGTCAGGACCCGAATATCATCATGGTGGGGGAGATACGTGATACGGAAACGGCAGAAATCAGTATCCGTGCTTCGCTAACAGGACACCTTGTGTTTAGCACGCTACATACGAACAGTGCAATCGAAGCGATTCCTAGACTATTCGATATGGGCGTTGAACC
Organism: Alkalibacterium putridalgicola; assembly: GCF_900109825.1. Lineage (GTDB taxonomy): Bacteria > Bacillota > Bacilli > Lactobacillales > Carnobacteriaceae_A > Alkalibacterium > Alkalibacterium putridalgicola. The sequence continues at coordinate 31,800 of NZ_FOBL01000011.1, forward strand.
TTACCTCGTTGTTTCTTCACTGAGTGGTGTTATGGCTCAAAGGTTAGTTAAAACGGTCTGTAAAGACTGTGCTCAAACACGTCAAGCCAGTCCTATTGAAAAAGAGGTCTTTGAAAAGCGAAACATGTCGATCGATGAGGTGACTTCAGGTGCCGGATGTGATGCCTGTCGTCATACAGGCTACCGTGGACGAATGGCTATTCACGAGCTCATCGTTATTACGGATGAAGTGAAAGAGCTGATGATGAATAATGCATCGATGCAGGAGATCAAAAAACATATAAAAGCAAAAGGCGTTCGTTTCCTTATCGATGACGGGCTGGAAAAAGTCAAGCAAGGAAAGACGACAATCGATGAAGTTCTTCGTGTGGCTTCACTTGACGAGTAAAGGAGAGGTGCTATGGAACGATTAGATGAACTACTTAAAGGCGGTCACTATAAAGGGGCATCAGATATCCATATTGTTGCAGGTTCTCCGCCTATTTACAGAATAAATGGTCAGCTCTTGCCTCAAAAAAAAATGGACCGGATCCTGCCTGAGGATACCTCGGAAATGGCGAAAGCTGTCTTGACGGATGAATTGTGGAAGACATTGGATATAAAGCGGGAAGTGGATTTATCTTATGGTATTACTGGTGTTTCACGTTTCCGTGTCAATATATTTTATCAGCGGAGTGCCATTTCACTTGCTTTCCGAGTGATACCTAGAGAGATCCCGACGATCGATGAACTGGGACTGCCACGGATTCTGGAAAAAGTTGTACAGAATCCTCACGGTTTGTTTCTGGTAACGGGACCAACAGGCAGCGGGAAAAGCACGTCACTGGCATCTATGATCGATTACATGAACCGTCACATGAATAAACATATCATTACTCTTGAAGATCCAATAGAGTATCTGCATTCTCATAATCAGTCGATCATCGAACAGAGAGAAGTCGGTTTTGATACTTTATCTTTTAAAGATGGATTGAGAGCTAGTTTGAGACAGGATCCGGATGTCATTTTAGTCGGAGAGTTACGTGATCTGGATACGATTCAGACTGCAATCACAGCAGCCGAGACCGGCCACTTGGTTTTGGGAACTTTGCATACTCAAGATACAACGGGTACGATCGACCGCATGATCGATGTCTTTCCTGTTCATCAGCGTAGTCAAACGAGGACTATGCTGGCTAACGTTTTGATTGGCGTCATGTCACAGCGACTTTTCCCAACGATTGATGAAGAAAGTGGACGAGTGGCAGCAACTGAATTACTTATCAATAACTCAGCTATTAAAAATCATATCCGTAGCGAAAAAATGCATCAGATACCAAATGTTCTGCAGACTGCCAGAGATCAAGGGATGCATACCATGGAAATGAGTATCAAAAATCTTATTGCAGAAAAACGAATACGCGCTTCTGAACTTTGGCCGTATTCATCACAACGCTAGTGATAAATGAGAAAGGAGGAGTCTTGTGGCTACTTATGCATATAAGGCAAAAACGATCGACGGTAAAGTCATTAAAGGTAGACTGGACAGTTCCAACAAAAAAGAAGCAGTCAGCGAATTATCTCAAATGAATCTGATTGTGTACGAAGTCGAACCGCTCAACGATATTTTGAATAAGGATATCGTCATTGGTCGCCAATTGAAACAGAAAGATTTTGTGATTTTCCTGCGTCAGTTCGCCACGCTGATGGAAGCAGGGATTCTATTGGTCGATTCGGTCGAGCTGCTGGCTGAACAATCAGAAAGTAAAGCGCTGCAGGAAGCCCTGGAAGAAATTTCTGTTGATCTGAAAGAAGGTATCACATTGTCAGAAGCGATGAAAAACTATCCGAAGCTTTTTCCTGAATTACTCATACAGATGATCAAGTCTGGAGAAGTCAGTGGTCAGCTGGAAGAAGTGCTGGAACGTATGGCTACATATTACGAAAAGCAGCACCGGATTAAACAGAAAGTTTCAACAGCTCTGACTTATCCTATCGTCGTTGGAACGTTCGCGGTCATCATCACTGTTTTCCTGTTACTGTTTATTGTTCCTATTTTCGGAGATCTGTTTGCTTCTTTTGGAAGTGAACTGCCACTGATCACCCAGATTGTTTTAAGTTTGAGTCAGTTTATCCAGCAGTTTTGGTGGCTTTTTGCAGTTATAATGCTTAGTTTAGGCCTGGCCTTTCTGCAGCTCAAAAAAATAGAAGACGTTGCCTACTATATAGACATGCTGTCCCTCAAGATCCCAGTAATCGGGACCTTTATCCAGAAAGCTGTCTTAGCACGAATGACTCAAACACTCAGCTCATTGATCAACAGTTCTGTACCTATTCTTCAAGCTGTGGAAGTAACTAGCCAAGTGGTTGGGAACAGAGTTGTTAAAGAGGTCTTGCTGGATTCTCGGTCTTCATTAGAACGAGGCGAGTCTTTAGCTAAACCCATGGCAGAGCATTGGGTATTTCCACCGCTCATCATTCAAATGATTCGCGTGGGAGAACAGAGTGGGGCATTGGACGACATGTTAAAAAAAGTTGCAGATATTTATGATCAGGAAGTAAATGAAGCTTCAGACAAATTGCAGTCACTGATCGAACCCGTATTAATTATCTTTTTAGCGTTTATTGTAGGAATCATTGTGTTATCGATTGTTGTTCCAATGTTCAGTCTTTTTGAGGCGATTTAATAATTTGTTCACATATATCAGTTGTAAATCGTTGTAATTATGCAAAAAGTGTTCTATAATTATTCTTGTGCATAACTTCTTTAGTTGCAAGGATCAGACCGTATTTTTAATTAGTTATGCATAAAAAAATGTAAGACTATTCACTCGAATTAGTATCAATTAATCAATCTTATGCTATTCATACATAATGATGTATTGATGCCTGATAGAGTGGAAAAAACTATTAGGAGGAAACAAAGATGAGAAACAAAATCAAACAGTTAATGAACAAAGAAGAAGGATTCACACTTGTCGAGTTACTAGCGGTTATTGTTATATTGGGAATTATTTTGGCGATTGCTATACCATCAGTCGGGGGAATTATTGATAGAGCACAAGATGACGCTGATGAAGCAACTCAAGAACTAATTGAAGATTCGGCTCGTATTTATTTTACACAAAGAATTGATGAGACATCAGTGAATGATACTGTAACAGTAAGCACACTTGTCGAAGAGGGATATGTTGATCTGAGAGATGGCTCAGCCCCCACCGGTTATGTAACATATACAGAAGATGGTAATGGTAATGGTATATACACATACTCGAGTGGCACTCCATCATCGTAATATAAGAATAATATCACTTTACTAAAAAGACCCCACGTCGGGGTCTTTCTTACTACATAGGAGATTTCCGATATGCAATACTTCATACTACTTATTTTTTTCTTATACGGACTCGTGTTCGGCTCTTTTTTCAATGTCGTGGGGCTACGGGTGCCTACTCAGAGTCTGTTTACTCAAAAACGGTCGTACTGTGATACCTGTGAGCGGACACTGACATGGAGAGAGCTTGTTCCGGTCTGGTCGTTTGCTGTGCAAAAAGGGCGATGCAGAGGCTGCAGCGAGTCGATTTCGCCCCTTTATCCAGTAATGGAACTGACAACGGGATTGTTATTTGCTTTTACGTATTATCTGACGGGGTTCAATTCTGAGCTTGTCTTAGGTCTGTTGCTTATTGCGCTCATTATTCCTGTTACTGTTTCTGATATTGTCTATAGACGTATTCCTAATCGCCTACTTCTGTTCTTCAGTCCTTTTTTCATCCTTTACCGACTCATTTCTCCACTGGATCCTTTCTGGAATTCTTTGGCTGGAGCCGGTGGAGCTTTTCTATTGGTCTTTTTGATCATTTTGATTTCCAAAGGCGGCATGGGTATAGGTGATCTAAAGTATTATACGTTGTTTGGATTCGTGTTTGGTTTGGGACACTTCTTACTGCTCTTTTTCTTATCTACATTATACGGTGCGTTAGCGGGTGGTATCATGATGAAAGTCAAGAAACTGGGACGAAAGACAAAAATACCATTTGGACCTTATATCGGATTGGCCGCATTAACGGTCTTTTATTTTGGTGACATTCTGATCCAGTGGTACTTAAATCTGTTTAGTTAATCATTTCAATCGTTCAATTATCGGAGGAGACCGTTATGTTATTCAGTTCAAAGCCCTTATTATATCTACAACTATTGGATCGCAGCCTGAGATATCTAGCACTGGATCCAAAAGATCATTCTGTTATAGATCAAAACGAAATCGTTTTTGAAACAACGATCGTTCAGGACGGGAAAATCACCAATGTTCCTTTGCTCGAAACGCGACTGGATGCTCTAGTCAAAGAAAAGAAGTGGAAAAATGCTAAAACACATATTCTTCTTTTAAATGACTTTGTTACTGTGAGAGAAGAAACCGTTCCTGTTCAGCTGGCGCCTTCAGAAGTAAAAGATTATTTATCTTTACATATCAACCAGTCTATTCGTCTGCCTTTTGATAATCCAACGTTCGATTTTGAGATCATCGAAAAAAGTGAGGGCGAGCAGAAAGTTGTGATTATTGCCTATCCCGGTGAATATGTGCGGCAGTACCAGGATATCCTGCAGAATGTTTCTTTAAAACCTGTTGTGGCGGATATTGCGGCTTTATGTTTCCATAGACTTGCTGACAGACAAGGATTGATCGATCAGCATCCTGAGAGTCATTCACTCATTCTGGAATGGAATGCTTATGATCATTCTATTATGGTCTTTAATCAGGATATTCCAAAATTTAATCGTCATTCGAGGTCTTCTCGTATAGAAGAGAACTGGAAGTTGGATAAAAACGGCAAATGGACGTGGCAGAATTCTCAGACAGAACTGGATGAGATGCTGGAAGACCAGCTGAACGGACTGGAACGTTTTTTAGATTTTTATCGTTACTCTGTACTGAATGATGAAGGAAGTGTCACGGATATTATATTGACCGGACATTATCCTGATTTATTGGACCTGAAAAGCCGACTTTCTGAACGATTTGCGGCAGCGGTACACCTGTTGGATATACCTGATAGTCTAGGGCAGCGTTTTGGTGCATTGCATGGTCTATCCCTAAAAGATAACAAGTCCAAAACAAAAAAACCATTAAAAATAAAATCCAAATTTAAGAACAAAGAAAAAGAAATTTCAGAAGTTAAAGTAAGTGGGGAGGAAGAAGTGTATGATTGATATCAACTTCTTTGAAAAAAAACAAGTCAATATACTTCCATATATTTTGGGTGGAGTATTCTTCCTTCTATTAGTCCTTATGGGCACATATTTTTATATGACGCACTCGTATTATACGGGTGTTCAAGAAGATAGTAATCAGTGGATACAGGCTAATGGTCAAGATGTGGCTTTATCCAGACGTATCGAAAGTGTGGACCGGCTGGCTGATCAGTCTGCCGGCGTACAGGAATTACTGACTGATTCTCAGTATCCAATGGGGTTTGTCACCGACGATATTGCCTCCGTTATTCCTAATGAAACGGAGCAAGTGTCAGCCTTGCAGTTAACTGAAGCGAATCAGATCGTATTGTTACTGGAAAATACAACTGTAGAGGAAGCCTCTTCAATCATTACAAATTTTGAGACACTTGACTACATTGAGCGTGTTCAATTGCTGCGACTGGAGAATCAGCAGAATGAGAGCAATCAGTTTTCATTTGAAATGACACTTGATTTAAATGAAGATGTCCTACGTGAGGTGGCTGGAAAATGACGATAAAATGGAATAGAGAAATTTTTCTTGTCACGTTAACACTTTTCGCCGTTCTGTTTGCCACCTTCTATTATGGGAATCAGTATTTTATTGAACCCGTTAAAGGAGAAGCGGATAATTTGAGCATGCTGGTCAACCAGCAGGAAACCGTTCTTTCAGATTATCCTCCCAGCGAAAGCCTGCTTGAGGAAGTTGAAACGGGTTATACGCTTACCGAATCATATCTACCGCTAAACGATGACTCGGATTCTGCAATGGTCGCCCTAGAGGAACATGCTGATCGAGATAATGTTACGGTGATGTCAGTCTCACGAATAAACGAACGTCAGTCGGTCGAAGATATTTCAGATTCATTTGTGAAAAACACGTATCAGGCAGAAATCACAAGTAAATCTCCGGGGAATTTCCGGCAGCTTATTGAACAGCTGATGAATGAACAACGTGTATGGAATATTACTTCTTTTGCTTATGAAAAAGATGGAGAGGATACTTATTCCGGAACATTCACTTTTGAATTGTTTTATCATATGGAACCGACCGAGTAATTAAATCTTTCAAGCAGCTGATCCTCTAAAAACGGAATCAGCTGTTTTTTGCGGTTTACGGGACAAGTTTGTCTGGAAAAGACATCCACTTATCCCGCAAGCCGCTATTCGGTACAAGTAGGGCTGATTTTGAGCCACACTTGTTTCAAATACAGCCTATTCAGTACAAGTGGCAGAAAATGGTCTAGGGACTTGTTCCGAAAAAAGCTCTATTAAGTTGTGCATACTCGCTTGAGGGCGAGTATGACCGTTAGTGATGAAAGATTAACCAAATATGACACTTTCTCACTTTTTACCTATAGCATTTCCTAAAGAAGTCAGGTATCATGGATAGGAGTTTAGCTGGACTAATATATCAGTCTAAACACATAAAAATATAAGAATGTAAGGCATTCTGTCCGACAGGAAGGTAAGACTTCCTGCCTTGATGTTTGGATGGAGTGGAGTCATTACTTAGAGATAAGGAAGTTGTAAATGAAACAGAATAAAATGGGAACCATGCCCGTCAATAAGCTTTTGATCAGTATGTCGCTGCCGATGATGCTGTCCATGATCGTACAGTCGCTTTATAATATCGTCGATAGTATTTTCGTGGCCCAGCTGAGTGAGAATGCCCTGACCGCCGTGACGCTTGCGTTTCCGATCCAGAATCTGATGATTGCGATCCAGGTGGGGACGGGTGTCGGTATGAACGCGATCCTCTCAAGAAAGCTGGGAGAGAACAAGTTTGAAGAGGCAAACAGTGCCGCCAGCAATGGTGTCTTTTTGTCCATCATCCATTATCTGTTCATCCTGGTCCTTGGGCTGACGATCGTGCCGTTCTTTTTCAGAAGTCAGACAAGTAATCCGGAAATATTAGCGCAGGGGGAATCATATCTGAGAATCATTATGATTTTCTCGCTGGGCCTCTTTTTGCAGGTCATTTTTGAGAAGCTCCTGCAGGGGACCGGTAAATCGGTGTATTCAATGTGGATCCAGGGGTCAGGCGCCATCATCAATATTATTTTAGACCCGCTGTTTATTTTCGGCTGGTTCGGTTTTCCGGCTCTGGGAGTCACAGGGGCGGCAGTTGCGACGGTCCTTGGTCAGTCGGTCGCGGCACTTATCGGTGTTCTTTTGAACTACTACAAGAACGATGAAATTAAGCTTCAGTATCGAAGTTTCCGACCGCATCTGGACACCATCAAGCGTATTTATATGGTGGGTGTGCCGTCATCTATTATGATCGCGATCACATCAGTCACGATCTTCTCACTGAACAAGATTCTGATGAAATTCTCACCAACCGCCATTGCGGTTTACGGGGTGTACTTCCGCCTGCAGAGTTTCGCCTTTATGCCGGTATTCGGTCTGAACAATGGGATGATCCCGATCGTGGCCTTCAACTTTGGTGCCCGCAACAAGGAACGTATCAAAGAAGCGATCCGTCTGGGCATCCTGTATGCGATGGCGATCATGCTTTTGAGCCTGGCCTTGTTCCAGTTCTTCCCGGTCACGCTTCTTAACATGTTCAATGCGTCGCCGGAGATGCTTGAAATCGGAATACCAGCCATGCGCATCATCAGTTTGAGTTTCCTGTTCGCCGGGTTCAGCATCATTGTGAGTACGGTGTTTCAGGCGTTCGGTCGGGGCATGTTCGGTCTTTATGTATCGATCACCCGTCAGCTGGTCGTTCTGATCCCGCTGGCCTATCTGTTCTCTTTGACAGGAAGAGTGGAGGCCATCTGGTGGTCCTATCCAGTATCTGAACTGGCGTCAGCGCTCTTATGTGTCTATTTCCTGCGGGTCATCTATCAAACCTATATCGATCCGCTGCCGGATGAACCCCTGCTTACTCAGCAAGAGGAACAAACTGTCAACGGATAAACTAAAAATAAACTAAAAAAGTAGTGTGAGAAAGGTAACTAAAATTTCTCACACGACTTTTTTATTGTTTTGAGTGATATGGTTAAAATTTAACTTCATTAAATGTTGTTTCCATAGGTTTATTTTTCAATGCTGTTGCTTTCTGGCCGCTGCCGGAAAGTTTCCTATCATGAACGTTAAAGGAAGTAATGCTCGTCAATCTGCAGTGTCTTTAGTAACTGAGTAGGAATAATCATTTTTCGTTTGGCTAACTCGGTGTCCGTTCTTGCTGGAGCAGGTCATAGTTCTAGGGAATAGTGACTTCCCAAAATAATTAAAGTTTGAGCGGGCTGTAAATAAGCATGATAGTGACCACTCAGCATCCTTTTAATCTTCAGAAGGCACGTGATGCCTCTTGTAACGACCTCCCAAAATAAATACTTAGCTGAGCGGGACATACATCATGCTTTTAGTTGCCGCTCAATAAAAAATCAAGATCGAATCTTTCAAACTGAACCAATATATGACCTGGTCAGACTTCAAATGTCCTCAGATGGCTGAAGTATCTCACGTAGACCGACTCTCTTCTCTTAAAAAAGAAGTTAACTTTCCGGCGTCATGCCTGGAAAGTCATCCTTTGAATCAAGGAAGAGAACGTGCAACTTTTTTTGTGAAATGCCGGTCTGTCTATGTTAAGATAAGAGAATAATCACGAGAAAAAGAGGCGATTTGAAATGTCCTATTCAACACAGATGATCGAAGCGATTCAGAACGAAGAGCTGGATCTGGCGAATGCATTACTTGAAAAAGCGATCGACGAAGATACGGAAGAAGATTTATATGCCCTGATAGAGACGCTATATGACCTGGGCTTTTTAGACGAAACGAAACAAGTGGTCACCCATCTGCTCACACAGTTTCCAGAAGAAGACGGTTTGAAACTCACTTTAGCAGAAATCGCGATCGAAGAAGGTAATGAGCTGGAGGCCTTTGAATGGCTGGATCAGGTCGATGCCTCAAGTCCCTATTACGTGCAGGCTCTGTTAGTCTCGGCAGACTATTACCAGACACTTGACCTGCCGGAAGTGTCGAGACAGAAACTTCTGTTAGCGAAAGAACTGCTTCCGGAAGAACCCGTGATCGATTTTGCTTTAGGCGAACTGCTTTTTGCCAGCGGCGAGTATAAAGAGGCCATCGGCTACTACGAAAACCTTCTGACCAATCACCACTTACAGTTTGCCGGAACGAGTATACACGGCAGACTCGGCAATGCGTACGGCGCGATCGGCGATTTGGAGAATGCGATCGACTATATGAATGAAGCGGTCGAGATGCAGGAAACGAGCGACCATCTTTTCCAGCTTGGGTATCTTTATTTTCAGAAAAAAGATTACACGCGCTCCACTGAACTCTTCAACAAGGTCAAAGAACTGGATCCAAGCTACACGTCTGTTTATGTATATCTGGCCAAAGGCTATCTTGAAGAGCATGACGAAGACAAAGCGCTGGAGATCGTTGACGAAGGACGCTATTATGACAAGGAGAACCCGCTCTTGTTCAGTATCGGGGCAGAAGCCAGTTTAGCCAAAGGGGATGCCGAAGCGGCTGAAGACTTTTACAAAAAAGCACTGGACCGTGATCCGGAGAACTTGTCCATTACACTCCATCTCACGAATCTTTTGATCGAACAGGAACGCTATGAGGAAGCTCTTTCCCTGATGGAAATGAAACTGGAGACCGGGGAAGAAGACCCTCAGCTTTTCTGGAACAGCGCAAAGGCGTATAATATGGAAGAAGAGTATGATAAAGCCCGTGAAAATTATGAAAAAGCCTATTATTCGTTAAAAGATACACCGGCTTTTATTAAAGAATATGCCGTTTTTCTTCGCGAAGAAGGCGACAGAGCAGGCTTTATCAAAGAAGCTAACCGTTATCTCGCGTTGAAGCCGGATGATCTGGAAGTTGTCGAGTGGATTAAGAATGAAGAACTTTACTAATTTTGGTATACTGTTAATAAGGAAAAAGGAGGGGAGTATCCATGTATAGTCGTGTTCAGTTAAAAGACAAGAAAAAGTTTCTGAAGTGGTTCTTACAGCGCTATCAGATGAAACGCAGAGAATCGATGTGGATCTTAAACTATTTACTCAATCATGATATTGTCTTGAATAAAACGAAATTCGTTGAAGAAGCGGATAAAACTCCTCGAGGCATTAAAATGGGAACTGTAGGCACGGATGATGAAGCCTTCCGTTTTTATAAAGACGGACAGGAATATGATCACCCCGAACAGGCCTTTCACGAAGTCAGACTCAACTGGCATACCGACCTTTACGTTGAACTGTTGTTTCAGGAATCCTGGCTGTCACCCGAATATGCGGAAGTGCTGGAAGACAACCCGTATGCGAAGTGGAACGACCGCATGCCGGACGAACTGGATGAACAGGTGGATGAAGCTGTCGACAGTTTTTATCTGCAGGAACAGAAACAGCAGCTGCTCGATGACATCGACCGTGCCCTTGAATCAGACAACCGGGAAGAATTTTATGAACTTACTGAATCACTGAAAGATATCGAAATGAAACTTGAAAATGAAGTTTCACCTTCATAAAACCAACTGAATGAGGAGAATGAACGGATGACAGAAATGAAAGACATGCAGCAGCGAGTGGACGAATATATCGGCCAGTTCAAAGATGGTTATTTTTCTCCTCTCGTTCAGTTGGCCCGTTTATCGGAAGAAGTCGGCGAGCTTGCCCGTGAGATCAATCACGTGTATGGCGAGAAACAGAAAAAAACCAGTGAGCCGCATAAACCGATGGAAGAAGAGATCGCCGATGTCCTGTTCGTTCTGATCAGTCTGTCGAATTCACTGGATATCGATCTGTCGGAAGCTTTTCATCAAACGATGAACAAATTCGAATTACGTGATAAATACCGTTTCGAACGCGTGGATGGACAGAACGATTCCGATGCAACAAGTTGAGAAATAAAGGAGAGAAAGAACATTAGCGCCAGGTTCGAATTGAGCGCTGGATGTTCGACACTATGATGAAAAAAGTCCCGATGACAGGGGAATTCAAAAAAGCGTTGCCTGTGCTGGAAACGATACAGGCTGCCGGCTTTGAAGCATATTATGTGGGCGGAAGCGTCCGGGATGCGCTCTTAGGCAAAGCGGTCAATGATGTGGATATCGCAACATCTGCTTTCCCTGAAGAAATCAAGCAGCTTTTCAAGAAGACGGTGGATGTAGGTATAGAGCATGGCACGGTGATGGTTTTACTGGAAGGCGAAAGTTATGAGGTCACAACATTTAGGACCGAATCGACGTATCAAGATTTCAGACGTCCTGATTCGGTCACTTTTGTGCGCTCGTTAAAAGAAGATCTGAAGCGCCGTGACTTGACGATCAATGCCTTTGCCATGGACCAGACCGGCGAGATCCAGGACTTTTTCGGCGGCGAACAGGATCTTGACAACCAGGTGATCCGTGCTGTCGGGAAAGCGGAGGAACGCTTCAATGAAGATGCTCTGCGCATGATGCGTGCCGTTAGATTCGCCTCACAGCTCGGTTTCAATCTGGAAGCCGACACCTTCTATGCTATCGTGGTCAACGCCCACTTGCTGGAAAACATTGCCGTGGAGCGTATCCGAGTGGAATTTGTAAAAATGGCGATGGGCAGGTACCTGAGACAGGGATTCGCAGGCTTTGTGGAGACCCGCCTCTATATGTACTGTCCGGGCCTTTTGCATGCCAAAGAAGCATTGAGGGATTTTGTGAAAGTGAAAGAGCCGATCCAAAGTGAACGTCAGGTTTGGGCCTTGCTTTTATATCAGCTGGGTATTCAGGAAGAAAAAGAAGCCCGTGCTTTCTTGAAGCACTGGAAGCTGTCCAATCAGCTGGTCAACGAGAGTGCCGATCTGCATCAACTGCTCTTGTATCGCTTGCATTACAGCCAGTCCAATGAAACAGTTTACCGTTATACAAAAGAGCTGGCACTGGATGCGGAAACCTGTCTGTATCTGCTCGATCTGCCCTACGATAAAGAAGCCGTCGAGACGATCGATGCCCACTTGCCGATCCATTCAAGGAAAGAACTGGACATCAACGGCAAGATCATTATGGAAAAAACCAGTCAGCGCGGTGGGAAATGGCTGGGGCAGGCCCTGATCGCTGCCGAGCGGGCTGTACTGAAAACGGAGATACCCAACGATACGGAAGCGATCCTGGCGTATCTGAAGCAGAATGACTATATTTAGCGGTTCGAGAGGAGGAGACGAATGAAGAAAGACCAGTTATATGCCATCGTGGATATCGAAGCCACGGGTGCCAGCATCGGAAAGAATGAGCGGATGATCCAGTTTGCCTGTGTGCTGGTCAAAAACGGCGAAGTCATAGAAACGTTTGATTCATTTGTCAATCCTTCCCGAAAAGTCAGCAAGCTCATCCGCGACTTGACCGGTATTTCCCTGAAGGATCTGGCTACGGCTCCTTATTTTGAAGACATCGCCCAGCTGATCCACCGGCTTTTAGAAGATACAGTCTTCGTGGCTCACAATGTCGGTTTCGACTATGCATTCCTGAATGAGTGCTTTGAACGTATCGGCCTGCCAAAGCTTTCGATCCCGGCCATCGATACCGTCGAGCTGGCCCAGGTCCTCTTTCCTAAAGAAGACAGCTACCAGCTGAAAGAGCTGACCGCGTCTTTAGGGTATGCGCTGAACAATGCCCACAATGCCTTGTTCGATGCCCAGGCGACGGTTTATTTGCTGAACAGGCTGGACGAACGTTTGCGCAGTCTGCCTTTAGTGACGGTCGAGACCCTGGCGCGCTTGTCTGAAGCGACCACGGCAGATACGTCACTCTTTTTCAGACAGGCTCTGGATGAAATGAAAGACGAGCCGTCTGATCTGGCTGAGTCTCTGGTCATCATCGACGGTCTGGCTTTGAAGAAACCCTTTTTCGATAACGAACAGGTTAACTATCGCGAAAAACATACATATCCGTATAAAGACGACGACAAACTGACGCAGATGGAAGCGGTGGGCTTGGAGTACCGTGAAAGTCAGAACCTGATGATGAATACGGTGTTCAATTACTTCAAGCAGGAAAATCCGGACTATGTCCAGTTCATCGAAGCGCCGGCGGGCCTTGGTAAAACATTCGGTTATCTGTATCCGAGCCTCTATATTGCTTCACCGGAGGAAAAGATCGTCCTGTCGACCTACACTAAACTGCTGCAGCGCCAGCTGGTCGAAGACAGTCTGCCGCAGCTTTTGGATGTGCTGCCTTTTGACAAGGCGGTGGCGCTGATGAAAAGTCCGAGCCACTATGTGTCCTTGTCTGCTTTTTACACGAAACTGAAAAATGTGGACGCCGGCGATACAGAAGCGGTGTTCTGCATGAAGCTGCTTGTCTGGCTCACGGAAACGGATGAAGGGGATCTGGAAGAAATCGGTTTAGGCAAAACCCTGCACCATCCCTTCTGGAATGAAGTCAAAAGTGTGCCGAACGCCAAACTGCAGTTCAAACAGTTTGAAGAGGTGGATTATCTTGCGCGACGGGAAAAGCGTCTGGAGCAGGCTTCTATTTTAGTGACGAATCATGCCTACCTGTTTTCTGAATGGCAGCGCCAGCCCGACCGGTTCTCAGACACGAAATTGCTGCTGGACGAAGCGCATCATGTGCCGGATGTCCTGGATCAGAATGCGACGGTCAAGCTGTCGACAAGGTCCATCACCAATGAACTGAAACGTCTGGGTTCAAAGGAGAAAGAAGACTCACTTTTGAATGACTGTCAGCTGCTTTTACCATCTGATAGTATGAAAGACTATCAGCTCGATACCCTGCATTCCACTGTTCAGCTGTTTTCGGAAGAATGGGAACACTGGAGTCGTAAATGGATCGACTGGCTGATCCACGCCGATTCTTATGAAGACCGGATCGTGGAATGGAAAGAGAAGACCATTCATTATGCCCAGCTGCCGATGGATATCAAGCGGGACACGAAGTTTTTATGCCGAAATCTAGAAGAACTGGTGTATGTGGGACGACAACTGACGGACGTTTTAGATACGGCTAAAGGGTCGTCCAGTGAGATATCTAGCGAGACATTTGCTGAGGCAGCCGAAAAGAAACCGGAAATCAGCCTGACTCAAAAAGAAAAACGGGTATTGTCCAAGATCAAAGTCATCCTGGATCACTTTGAAACGGTGGTGGAACGCTTTAACTATCTGTTCTTAACGGGAAACACGGCCAATCAGACGAGTGTCCGGTTCTATTCTAAGAACCCGCTCTCGACGTTGTCCTTTTTCCGTTTTGATCAGGCAGTGAAAGAACAGCTTTTGAACCAGTTCAATGCTTCTAAGCATGTGATCCTGACCAGCAGTACCTTGTCAGTCAATGATTCGGTGACTTATCTGCAAAAACAACTGGGGATCGTAAATAAAGAGCTGGCTGTGTATGCATCGCCTTATCAGTATGACCATCAGGCCAAGCTGTATGTCACGACGGATGTCGATACGCATGTGAATGAAAAAATGAGCGTGTCAGTGACCTTTATCACAGATCAGATCGAACGGGTACTGAGTCAGACGGACGAAAACTGTCTGGTCCTTTTCCGTTCGCATGACATGATCCAGCGGGTGTATCAGGCGCTCCAACGCCGCAGTCATCTTAAAGACAAGACGATCCTGGCTCAGAATATTTCCGGGAGCGCGACAAAGATCACGAAGCAGTTCAAAAAAGCGAAACAAAGCGTGTTGTTAGGCTCAGACAGTTTCTGGGAAGGTGTCGATTTTCCTTTAGATGAATTGAAGATCGTCATCATCACCAAGCTGCCTTTTGATGCTCCTGACATGCCGATGGTGAAAAAACGCCATCAGGAACTGCGGGAGCGCGGCGATAACCCCTTTGTGCATGATGTCCTGCCGCGTGCGGTCATCAAGTTCAAGCAGGGACTGGGCCGGCTGATCCGCAGTCAGGAAGACAAAGGGGTCTGGATCGTTCTGGATCGCCGAATCGTTGAAGCCAGCTACGCCTCTGTCTTTTTGAATTCCCTGCCGGGCGATCTGGAAGTCAGAGAACTTCCTTTGAATCAGATCATGGAAGAAGTATCTGCATTTTTCAAGACAGACCAACCGGAGGATGACGCCTTCCTGAATTCTTGAAAAGCCTTATTTATTTATCGGGGTCAATTTGATATACTGAGAGAGTTGATTAGGAAAGAATAAAAGAGGAGAACAAAGTGAAGAAAGTTATTATAGGACTTGTCCTGACACTCAGCGTAGTCATCGTCGGAGCTATTTACCTTTATCAGAGCGCCCATGCACCGTATGCTCAGGCTGAAGATGAAACGATCACTTTTTTAGCTGAACGGACAGATCTAGACCAGGTCGAAGACTTTTACTGGTATAATGGTGAAGTCACGACGTTTACTGTGAGAGGGTTCAATGAAGCAGAGGAAGAAAAGCTCTATATGGTCCAACCCGAAGGCGGAGCGATCGTGACCTTCGATGCTGCTGAAATCGTTACGGAACAGGAAGCGCGACGCGTGACAAGAGAGGCAAGAGAGCCCAAACGCATTCTGAATGCGAAAGTCGGTTTGATGAATGACACGCCCATCTGGGAAGTCACGTATAAAAATGAAAATGATCGGCTGGGCTACTACATCATCCACCTAAAGACAGGTGAATGGTTGCGGACCATCGATAATATATAATTGAAATTATTTAGGTGAAGGAGACTGCACAGTGAAGAAGATACAGATCATAGATTCAAAAAACCATGTTGGTGAAAAAGTTAAGATCGGAGCCTGGATCGCCAATAAACGTTCAAGCGGAAAGATCGCATTTTTAAGCCTACGAGACGGTTCGGCATTTTTCCAGGGCGTCGTTGTTAAAAGTGAGGTAGACGAGCGTGTCTTTGAACAGGCGAAAAGTCTGACACAGGAAAGTTCTGTCTGGGTCATCGGGACTATTTCAGAAGATGCCCGCTCAAAATTCGGATATGAAATACATATCGAAGACATTGACGTCATCAGTGAAGCGGTCGACTATCCAATCACACCCAAAGAACACGGCACAGAATTCCTGATGGACAACCGTCACTTATGGCTGCGTTCATCAAAACAGCATGCCATCATGCATGTCAGAAACGAGATCATTCGTGCGACTTACGAATTCTACAACAAGGAAGGCTTTGTTAAAATCGATCCGCCTATCTTGACGGGTAATGCGGCTGAAAACACGACGGAACTTTTCCAGACAAAATACTTTGACCGTGATGCCTTCTTATCACAAAGTGGTCAGCTGTATATGGAAGCAGCAGCGATGGCTTTAGGACGCGTCTTTTCATTCGGACCGACGTTCAGAGCGGAAAAATCTAAAACCCGTCGTCACTTGATCGAATTCTGGATGATGGAACCTGAAATGGCCTTTATGGATCATGATGATTCCCTTGAAGTTCAGGAAAAATACGTGGCGTATCTGGTACAAAGCGTACTGGATAACTGTGATCACGACCTGGATATTTTAGAACGTGACAAAGAACTATTGAAAAAATACACGGAACTGCCTTACCCGCGTGTGTCTTACGACGAAGCGGTAGAACTGCTGCAGAAAAATGACTTTGACGTGACCTGGGGCGAAGACTTCGGTTCACCGGAAGAGACCTTTATCGCTGAGCAGTACGACAAGCCTGTCTTCATCGTGAACTATCCAAAAGCGATCAAACCGTTCTACATGAAGAGACATCCGGAACGTGACGATGTCGTCTTATGTGCCGACATGATCGCACCTGAAGGTTATGGCGAAATCATCGGCGGGTCTCAGCGTGAAGATGACTACGAGATCCTGCGTCAGGAAATCGTCGACTTCGGCTTGAACGTGGATGATTACGAATGGTATCTCGATCTGCGTAGATACGGAAGCGTGCCTCACTCAGGCTTCGGTTTAGGCCTGGAGCGTATGGTGACATGGATCAGCGGAACCGAACATATCCGTGAAGCGATCCCGTTCCCACGTCTACTGAATCGTATTTACCCATAGAACGACTAACTACACCACTGTGAAATAAGGATTGGGACTGGCTTCCAGTCCTTTTTTCATAGTATCTGAAATGAAATACTCTGCTTTCTTATGAAAATTGAGAAATGGAGGAGTATAAAGGGAAGATAGCTGCCCTTCATGATGAAAAGTGACGTGTGGAGGGTAGAAAAGTGAGGGATATGTGCCTTTCACTGAAACGGTTGATGTGCGAAGGTCATAAAAAAGTGATATATGTGCCTTTCATTGAAGCAGTTGACGTGTGAAGGGCACAAAAGAACAATATATCTGCCCTTCAGAAGTACATTCGATGCGCGAAGGGCACAAAAACATGACTTATGTGACCTTTAGGAGTGACACTTACGCCTGAACGTCACATAAACACGATATATCTACCCTTTATGAAAGAAGCGGCAAGACGAAGGGCAGAAAAGTCCCGGATAAGTGCCCTTTACACCGAAATTTAAGACACGAAGGGCAGAAAAGTGACTGTTATCTGCCCTTCGTGAGGATCAGACATTTGTAAAGGGCACAAAACTACACTATTTGTGCCTTTCGACATTGAATCGACCATCTGAAGGGCACAAAAAGTTATTATTAACGACGAAAAGACGAGAAGGTGAGCAATCGCTCAGCGATTGCTTCCTCATTCCATGCAAGGATCTGAAGGAGAATAAAAATGAACAAGAATCCGCTGTTTGATTGGATAAGTGCAGGGACAACGGCTGTTCCCAACTATTTACTGAAGTATTACACAAAAATCGGCCTGAACAATGACGATCTGGTCACTCTTCTTCAATTACTCTCGCTGGTGGGAAACGGCCAGCGCTTTCCAGACAGTCAGCTTTTAGCCGACAGGTTGAACGTTTCACGTGAAGAGGCGTTTAAGGCTATCCATCAGCTGATGAACAAAAAAGTACTGACGATCGAGACTCGGGCAGACGAAGAAGGCAAAACGGTGGATGAATTTTCCTTCGATCTGCTTTATGAAAAACTGTCTGCGCTGCTGCTTCAGTCGATAAAGGAAGAGGAGTCAGAAAAAGAAGTCCTGGCTTCCAAAAATCTTTATCAGCTGTTCGAGCAGGAATTCGGACGCAGCTTGTCGGCCATGGAGATCCAGACGTTGAACATGTGGATCGAAGAGGATCATTACCGACCGGAACTGATCGAGATGGCGCTGCGTGAAGCGGTGCTGAACCAGGTCTACAGTCTGAAATATATCGACCGGATCCTTCTAAGCTGGGAAAAGAAAAATATCCGGACAAAAGAGCAAGTGGAAAAGGAATCCAAACGTTTCAGACAGAGTCAATCTAATGATGAGACGAAAGAGAAATCCGATCCGGACGAGAAACCCGTGCCGATGTATAACTGGCTGAAAGACAAATTTGATAATTAATAAGAAATAGAGGAGAAATCAGTTTGGCAAAGTCACCGAAATTACTGTCATCAAGAGAAACCACAGAATTGATCGAAGCGATGGGCGAGCTGTTTCCCGAAGCGAAAGCAGAACTGACGCATAAAAATGCGTTCGAGCTACTGATCGCTGTGATCTTAAGCGCCCAGACGACCGATGTCGGGGTGAATAAAGCGACACCGCAGCTGTTTGCAGCATATCCGACCCCAGAGGCCATGATGAACGCCGACGTGGAAGATATCATGGAGAAGATCAAAACGATCGGTCTCTACAGGAACAAGGCGAAATTCCTGAAAAAGTGTGCCACCCAGCTTGTCGAAGAGTTTGACGGAGAAGTCCCAAGTACACACAAAGAACTGCAGAGCCTGGCTGGCGTTGGCAGAAAAACGGCGAATGTCGTGATGAGTGTGGCTTTTGACGAGCCGGCCATCGCAGTCGACACGCATGTGGAACGTATCAGCAAAAAATTCAATATCGCTGACCCTAAGGCCACAGTGGTTCAAGTCGAGAAGACACTGATGGAGAAGCTGCCCAAAGACTTATGGAGTATCGCCCATCACCGGCTGATATTCTTCGGCCGCTATCAGTGCCCGGCCCGCGCCCATGATCATGACCAGTGCGTGCAGAAAGTCACCGAGATCATCGAAAAGAATAGACAAGCAGCCAAAAAGTGAAATTGGTGTCTGTAACGTTTTCATAATTTTTGCATATACGTTATAATTATAGATATTAAGTTTATAGTTATGAAGGGAGCACCATATGAGTCAGAAAGAAACGCGTTTAGATATAGTGAGAGCTCAATACGCGCTCTATAAGGAACGGCCGATGGATCTCACCATCGCCAGAGGCATTCCTTCAAAGAAACAGCTAAAATTGTCTGAAGGTTTAGTCAATGATGTCAAAATCGATGACTGGCTGAGTGAAGACGAAATAGATATCCGCAACTATGGCGGTCTGTATGGGATCAAGGAAGCCAGAGAGCTGTTCGGGTCACTGTTAAATACGACCGTGGAAGAGACCTTTGTCGGCGGTAATTCCAGTTTGCAGCTGATGTTCGCCGTTTTGAGTCATCATATGTATACAAAAGAAAAAGCTTGGAATAAAGATAAGGACAAGCCGATAAAATTCATCTGTCCGAGCCCGGGCTATGACCGTCACTGGTTCATGCTGGAACACTTGGGCATCGAAATGATTCCGGTCGAGCTGACAGGGAACGGACCTGATATGGAAGTGGTTGAAAAACTGGTATCTCAGGATGCTTCGATCAAAGGGATGTTCGTCGTACCAAAATACAACAATCCAACGGGCGAATCCGTTTCAGATGACGTGGTCGACAGACTGGCCACCATGCATACCGCTGCAGAGGATTTCGTGATACTCTGGGACAATGCCTATGTGGTCCATCATTTGCGAGATGAAAAAGTGGAAGTCAAAGACATCTTTGCAGCAAGCAAAACTGCCGGCAATCCTGACCGTGTCATTCAGTTCGTATCCACATCTAAAATGACGCTGCCCGGAGCTGGTGTAGCCGCAATGGGTGCTTCAGTAGATAATCTGCAGGAAATGGCCAGTCACTTCGGTAAGCAGCTGATCAGTTTTGATAAGATCAATCAGAAACGGCACGTGGCTTTTCTGAAAGACAGAGAAACCATCGAGGCGCATATGGAAAAACATGCCGAGATCCTGGCACCGAAATTCGACTGGATCGAAGCGATCTTGTCTGCTTACTTCCACGGAGACCGTGAATCCTTTGTGACCTGGACCTCTCCCAAAGGCGGCTATTTCGTTCACCTGACGACGGACGAAGGCTGTGCCTCAAAGATCGTAGAAAAAATGACGGCGATCGGTATTTCGCTGACCCCGGCGAATGCGGCCTATCCGTATGGCATCAACCCGCTGAACAACAGTATCCGGCTGGCTCCGAGTTTTGCCACGCTGGACCATCTGGAGATCGCTATGGAAGCTCTGTGTGTCTGTATAGAGTTGGTTACACTGGAAAAATATGAAAGTTTATAAGGAGGAGTTAACATGTCAAAAGCAAGTTTTGGATTAGGGGCAGCTCTGGGAGCACTCGCAGGTGCAGCTGCCGCTTATTTACTGGCCCCGCAATCCGGTCAGGAATTTCAGGATGATATGAAGCTGAAAGTGAAAGATGCAAAAAATAAAGCCATCATTCGCATGGATGAAGCGGTCATGGAAACAGAAATCTGGCTGGATCAGCAGTTATCTGAACAAGACATCCGCAATCAGCCCGTTCAATACGAACGCACACCGGATAACGTGGCTGATGCACCGGCGCATGCCTATACTGATACCGATACGTATACAGAATCGCCAGACGTCTTTATCGAAGAATAAGAAGGATAAGGGCGAAGAGAGAAGCCCCGCGCTTCTCTCTTTTTTTTATGAATTTAGAAAGAGTCGGAGCGAGCCGACTCTTTCATTATTGATTTTTAAGTAATGTTCGGTCTATTCAGACTTGATCCAAGGGTAAAAGTTGTTTCCTTTTCAGCTTTTAGCAACTGGTTTACATCATTCACTCGAGTCACTAGAAAATGGACTGTCTTTTAGTAACTCAAATAATAACAGACAGGTGAGATGCTATAAAACAGGCTTTCTTCATATAACTGAAATCTCAAAGGGAAGTGGGTTATCAAAAGAAGGGGCATCTTTTAGTATCTCAAGAGGTTTCTGGCATACAGTTATGAAAACTTAGCCCTTCTTATCTGAACTTACGCTTCTTTCAACAGAAGAGTTGATAAAAGAAGGTCGATTTTTTATTAAGCCATGAGAGATATGGGGTGGAGTTGATAAAAGAATTCAACCGTTCTATGAACTCCATTACAGATAGAAGAGGAGTTACTAAAAACATCACCACGGATCAACAGATGAGGATAGGATCGGCTTGTTTTTGCAGCCGGATACTGTTAATACATCAAAGACAGAGGTGTTGAGAATACTTGCCGTGAAATTCCACTCAATCACACTAAATCTGCAATAAAAAAGCCCCGTAAACCAGCGTAGTCTGCTGAGTTACGGGACTTTCATGATTGGTGTTACTTTAATCCTGACGTTCGCCGTCTTTTGTGAAGCGGATGACGTTCGTGTCTTTATTATCGGCTATTTCCTTGGCCCGCTCGACGGCGTCGTTTTTCTTCTCATGCGTTGAGTCCGGTCGCTTGGCTTCTTTGGTCCGCACTTTCCACTCGTCATCTTCAAAATAGACGAGCACGTCATTGTCCAGCAGTTCAGCCCGGGCACTCGAGTCATGCTCGTCATTCTCGCTTGGCTGTTCGGCATGTTTATAGGACTTCAGTTCCTCTTTTGAGGCATCATCCGCCCATTCCTTTGCCTGACTCGTCGCGATCGGGATCGCCCGGTCATCGTCGTATCCTTCCTCGACTAAGGCATTCGCGATATCGATCGCTTTTTTTCGGACGACCTGGTCCAGATTCTTCATTGAAGCAGGGTAATCATCTAAATTCCATGGCATAAACGGTTCATCCTTTCATATTTGTTACTTTCGTTATATCATGAATAGGTAGAAACGTCTAATATAAGCTATAAGAATGAGGGTTAAGCCAATGAAGAAAATAGATAAAGCCAAAGTCTTTTTTCTGGATCATCTGGAGCTGTTCAGGTGTCCGGTATGTGAAAGTGACTTTATAAATGTGGAAGGGAACCAGCTGATCTGTAGAGAAAAGCATACCTTTGACCTGTCGAAAAAAGGCACGCTCCACTTTTTACTGAAGCCGTCCAAGTCCGAGTATTCAAGGGAAATGCTGCTTGCAAGACAGCGAATCGCCCAGATGGGTTTCTGGCAGCCGATGCTGGATATCCTGTACCCTCTGATCGAAACGAAACAGGGTGTGACCCTGGATGTCGGCTGTGGAGAAGGGGCGCACAGTGCCTATCTGAGGGGGAAAGGGCTGACTGGACCACTGATTGCCTTTGATATTTCTAAAGAAGGCGTCAATCTGGGTGCCGCGACATATGAAGATATCTTTTTTCTGGTTGCCGATCTGGCTCACTCGCCTTTTCAGGCCGGACAGTTCGATACCCTGTTGAATATTCTCTCACCGTCTAATTATGATGAATTCAACCGACTCCTGAAACCGGGCGGCCAGGTCATCAAAGTGATCCCCGGGTCAGATTATCTCAAAGAACTTCGAGCTTTTCAGCCGGAAGAAAAGCAGTCCTACTCGAATCAGAACGTTAAAGATAAATTTATGGAGCATTATAAAAATCCATCTATCCATCCTGTCAACTATACGGTGGATCTGACTGAAGCAGAAGTCAGCGACTTTCTCCAAATGACTCCTTTGGGTTGGAATATCAATGTTTCGGATACAAATACAGTGTCATTAAAGCAGATCACAGTGGATATGGAAATCCTGGTCGGGAATAAATGAGAATAAAAGGAATGTGGAACAATCTTTCAGATAATGAATAAGAATAACTTGTGTTTTATAAACATAAATGTTAAGATGTACTTCATAAGCTGATTTGGTTCATTCGTTTTTATCAGTCATCCCATCAGAAGCTGATAAAAATCAGTGACACTCCAAAAGGCTTCATCAACGTACCGTTTCGCAGTGCTAGACACCGAGGCGGTACGTTTTTTTTGCGTAAAATTATGGAAATCAGTGAACATGACTTCTTTCAACTGGTGTGAATAGTGTATAATACGAGTAGAACATAAAAGGAGAATGAATATGGATATCGTTGTATTAGCAGGCGGCTATAGCCATGAGCGTGAAGTGTCGATGAGCTCAGGCAGTTTGATCGCTAACGCTTTAATGAAAAATGGTCACCGCGTTATTTTGCTCGACCTCTATTTTGGAACAGATGAAGCCACGACTTTTGACGAGGCTTATAAAAAATTAAGTAAAGACACATACGACTATAAAGTGAAAAGACAGATACCTGACATGAACGCGCTGCGTGCTTTAAAAGAAAAACCAGATGAAATGATCGGACATAACGTGATCCCGATCGCCCAGTCAGCTGATCTGGTCTTCCTGTCGCTGCATGGTGAACTTGGGGAAAATGGTCAACTTCAGGCAGTGTTCGACTTATATGACATCACTTATACAGGTACAGGCTACATAGGCAGTGCGCTTGCCATGAACAAGATCCTGGCCAAGGAAGTCATGTCCCAGTATGGAATCCCGACGCCCAAGTGGGAAGTTCTCGGCAAAGATGAGACACCGGAGACAGCTGTTCCCTGTGTCGTCAAACCTGATGCCAGCGGATCGAGCATCGGCGTGTATCTGGTTGAAAAAGAAGAAGATCTGGATGCTGCGATCACAGACGCAAGAAAGTATTCAAAAGACGTCTTGATCGAAGAAATGATCCAGGGGCGCGAATTTTCTATCGGTGTGCTGGAAGATCAGGCTCTGCCACCGATCGAGATCATTCCCAAATCTGGTTTTTACGATTATGAGAACAAGTATCAGGAAGGGGCAACAGTTGAGATCTGCCCCGCTGAAATCAGTGAGGAGCTGACGACAGCTATGCAGGACATGGCTAAACGCGTGTTCAAGGCCTTGAGGCTGGAATATTATGCACGTATTGACTTTATGGTGTCTGATTCTGAAGATGTTTACTGTATCGAAGCCAATACGCTTCCGGGCATGACCCCGACGAGTCTTTTCCCACAGGAAGCCGCTGCAGCCGGCATCACGTACAATGAACTATGTGACCGCCTTGCCCAGCTTGCCGCAGATAAACGCAAATAAGGTCTGACTGGCGATAGTTTAAACAAGTATAGGATACTTATTTAAATATCCAGTGAACATACCGAAACCTGTCAACTTTAGAAAAAGAGAAAGGAGCAGTGTGATGAGTCAGCAGTTAAAAGAGTTAATCAAAGTCAAGGCAGCAGAAATCGGGATCGATAAAATCGGGTTCACCCATGCCGAGCCTTTTTACTCTCTGGAAGACAAACTCATCAAGCAGCACGCCAAGGGGCATCATTCTGGCTTTGAACATAAGGTCATCGAAGAGCGGATCTACCCGGAAAAAATCTTTGCGGAACCCAAGTCGATCATCGCGATCGCACTGGCTTACCCGTCAAAAATGCGCAACAAGCCGCCGCGTGTGAAGGGTGAACGAAGGGGAGAATTTGCCCGTGCCTCCTGGGGGACGGACTATCACTATGTCCTCCAAGACCGTATGGACAAGTTGATCGCGTATATCGAAGAGGTCGCCCCCGGAGAAGTCGCCTTCAAGCCGATGGTCGATACTGGGGAACTGGTCGACGTTGCTGTTGCCCAGCGTGCCGGCCTTGGCTTTATCGGACGTAACGGCTTACTGATAACAGAAGAATTCGGTTCCTACGTTTACCTTGGCGAGATCCTGACCAATATCGATTTTGAGCCGGATGAAGAAGTCGCGTTCGGCTGCGGGGACTGTACACGCTGTGTGGATGCCTGCCCGACGGATGCCTTATTGGGTGACGGCCGGATGAATGCCAACCGCTGTCTGTCCTATCAGACTCAGACTAAAGGCTACATGCCTAAAGAATATCGCCGGAAGATGGGCCACGTGATTTACGGTTGTGATATCTGTCAGATCGTCTGTCCGTATAACAAAGGCGTCGATTCGCATTTCCACGAAGAGATGGAACCCGAGCCTTTCAATACTATGCCTGAACTCAAGCCGCTCCTGACGATCTCCAACCGTGAGTTCAAAGAGACCTTCGGAGATCTGGCGGGGTCATGGCGCGGAAAGAAGCCGCTTCAGCGGAACGCGATCATCGCCCTGGCTAATTACCGCGACTATTCTGCGGTACCGGATCTTTTGAATGTCATCGATAATGATGTCAGACCCATGATCAGAGGAACTGCAGCCTGGGCAATTGCCACGATCACGAAAAAACGCCCCAACGAGGAGATCGTGACCTTCCTTGAAGAGGCCCTTTTAAAAGAGACGGACGAAGAAACCATTACCGAATTTAAAGAAGCCATAGGTGAAATAAAAGCCCGGCTGAATAAACTGAATGCGAAGGAGAGTTAGTGTGACGAATCATATCGCTTTATTTGAACCACTCATTCCGGCAAATACAGGAAATATCTCACGGACCTGTGCCGGAACGAATACCCAGCTCCATCTGATCGAGCCGCTGGGATTTAAAACGGACGATAAGCACTTGAAGCGTGCCGGTCTGGATTACTGGGACAAAGTGGGGATCCACTACCATAAGGATCTGGAGGCGTTTCTGGAAATCGTCGGGGACAGTCCGCTTTATCTGATTTCCAAATTTGCTGACAGAGTCTACTCCGATGTTGATTTTACGGATACATCAAAAGATCATTACTTCCTGTTTGGCAAGGAAACGACCGGACTGCCGAAAGAATTCATGCAGGAGAACCGCGACAAAGCGCTGCGTATCCCGATGAATGACGAGCATGTCCGCTCACTCAACCTCTCGAATACAGCAAACATCCTGATTTATGAAGTCCTGCGTCAGCAGGATTTTGCCGGACTCGAAAAAGTCCATACGTACGAGAATGATAAACTGAAATAAATCAGAAGTTTAAAAACGGCAGCAGCTGAATTTTTCTCTCTAATGGGAGAGATACGTTCAGCTGCTGTCGCTTTTTTTATTGAATAATATTAGAATGAATAAGCTGGGTGTTTCGATCGCACATCTAAAAATTATAATGCTTAAAGTCATTGACGATTCATGATGAGCAGCAGGCAGTTATTATGTCTTCTTGTTCATTAACCTTCTATTTATTTAGAAAAGTATAGGATAAAACATTACATATTTCACTCGAAATGACACACTGATGTAAAGATAAGACAAAAGAAATACAGAACAACTAAATGGGAATGACAAAACGAGTCAAACTGTTTTATTTTGAGTCGGACGTGGTAAGATACATACGGTTATAAAATCTTTCTGTAACATGATTAATACCATCGTCTATATTTTTATTAAAAAAATAACACTTAAAGGAGATCGAATGAATGACTATCCACAAGCACACATGGTTTAAAGCAGGACTGACCTTATCAGCAGCCGGTTTATTTTTACTGAGCCCCGATTCAGAAGTTAGCGCCAGCCAAAAATGGGTCCCGCGTACTGTTCTGGAAATCGAAAATGATATCAATAAGGCAAAAGAGACAACGAATTATAACGAAGAGCCGTTCAAGTATACGGTCAAATGGGGAGACACTCTTTGGGGCGTGTCACAAGCAACGGACATTTCTGTCGACAAACTGGCAAAAGTAAATGACATTGACAACCCGAACCTGATCATTGCCGGCTCGACTGTATATGTCACCGATGACTTGTCTGTGGTTTCCGTTCAAAATGATGAGGAAGTCGTCAGTTATGACGTCTCTTCAGATGATGTAATGGAAACTGAAACGCCGGCAGATGTAGCGAAAGCTCAAGACAATAAAAAAGCAGAAGAAGAAGAAGAAGCGCAAGCCGCCGCTGAACAGAAGGCTGAAGAAGAGGCTGCTGCCCAAGCTGCCGCTGAACAGAAGGCCGAAGAAGAGGCCGCTGCTCAAGCTGCTGAGCAAGCAGCCGAAGAAGAAGCCGTTGCCCAAGCTGCAGCTGAACAAGCAGCTGAAGAAGAAGCTGCCGCCCAAGCCGCAGCTGAACAAGCAGCTGAAGAAGAAGACACTGCCCAAGATGCAGCAGAATCAGGTACATGGATGTCAGTTGAAGCCACAGCTTATTCTAGACATGAGCCAGGTCTAACTAACTTTACCTTTACAGGAATTGATTTAAGAGAAAATACACGTGTGATCGCCGTCGATCCAGACGTTATCCCATTAGGAACAGAAGTATTCATCCCAGGATATGGTGAGTACATTGCTGGTGATACCGGTGGGGCGATCAATGGAGAGATTATCGACTTACACATGGAAGACTTAGAAGAGATGAGACAGTTTGGCCGTCGTCAAATAGATATAAAAATCTTAGACTAAGTTATGATTTTGCTATGAAACAAGCACAGGCTAAAATTGTCTGTGCTTTTTTTATAGGGAAGAATCCGCGTACGAGGATCGGCATACAAATGCGGTCCGTTCCAGATATAGATAGTGCCATATGGAACTTTACACACGGTGATGTTAACGGACGGTTAATAAATCGATTTATTTACCTCCTACCCGATTTTCAAGAATGAATGATCAGGCAGTCTTGCCTGATCAGGACCGAATTAAAAACGATCTATGCTCGGTGAAGGAGAAACTTTAATGAACTTGATATGTATAGAGATTGAGTTCATAAAATCTGTTTGTTGTTCTATGAACCCAGTTTTTTATAATAGAAGAGTTGATAGAAAATCGGGTACCTTCTATCAACTCTTCTTATTGTAAGGCTGGGAGTTACTAAAAGAAGGGCTTTCTTCTTGTAACTGAAATTCCAATATGAGCCAGGTTGCTAAAAGAAGGGGGGTTCTTTTAGTAACTTACACCGGATTCCCAAAATAGTTAATAGAAGAAGAGGCATCTTCTAGCAGCCCGGTTCCTTCAAAAAAATCAGTTGCTAAAACACGCCCAATCTTTTAGCAAGTCATAAAAACAATAGGAATGAGTTAACATAAGAAATCATCAGTTCTAAAAGTCCACACAAAATAAGTGGGGAGTTCATAAAGCACTGACCCTCTTCTAAATGATCGCACATAAAAACCGGCATCCCACTTAGAAAGTAGAGATGCCGGATACTATTTAATATTACATTTCGTTTGGTGCTTCCACGCCTAAGATACGCAGATCTTCTTTCAATACTTCTGTTACAGCAAAAACAAGAGCCAGACGGGCGTCTTTTTCCTCATGCTCGTCCAAAACACGGACATTTGCATAGAAACGGTTGAAGGACTGAGCTAAATGGATCGCATGCTTGGCGATGATCGACGGTTCGTAGTTATCGAATGCACGTTTCACCGTATGCGGATATTCCTGAAGCAATTTGATGACTTCCCAGCTGTATTCGTCACTGAGTCCGAAATCATTAGACGCATCGAAGTCAGATACTCCGGCTTTATTCAAAATGCTCATGGCACGTGCACGGGTGTACTGGACGTAAGGACCGGTTTCGCCTTCGAATTGGACTACTTCTTCGATCGTAAAGTCGAAGTTGTTCAGACGGTCGTTCTTCAAGTCATGGAAAACGACAGCTCCGACACCGACTTGTTCCGCCACTGTTTCTTTGTTCGGCAGCTCGGGATTTTTCTCTTCGATCTGCTTAAGGGCGAGAGAGCTCGCTTCATTCAGGACTTCTTCAAGCAGGACGACTTTCCCTTTACGGGTAGAGAGTTTCTTGCCGTCTTTGGTGATCAGACCGAACGGGATATGGTGGATATCATCGGACCACTCAAAGTCAGCTTCTTTCAATACAGCTTTCAACTGTTTGAAGTGGTTGGACTGTTCCTGACCGACCACGTAGAGAGCCTGTGCGAAGTCGTAGGTATTCTTTCTGTATAAGGCAGCAGCCAAGTCACGCGTCATGTACAAGGTCGCGCCGTCTGACTTCATGATCAACGCCGGGTTCAGGTCATACTTTTCAAGGTCAACAATGTGAGCGCCTTGATCAGCAGATAAGAGGTGTTTGTCGTCCAGGATCTTGACAACTTCTTCCATCTTGTCATTGTAGAAAGCTTCGCCATTCGTGGAATCGAACGTAATATTCAAGCGGTCATAGACTTTGTTGAATTCATTGAGTGATTCTTCTCTGAACCATGTCCATAATTCAACAGCCTCAGGATTGCCGTCTTCCAGTTTTCTGAACCATAAGCGGCCTTCATCTTCAAGTGATGGATCGTCTTCAGCTACGGTATGGAATTTCACGTACAAACGCAAGAGTTCTTTGATCGGGTCTTTTCTGACGTCTTCTTCAGATCCCCATTTTTTATAAGCGGTGATCAGTTTACCGAACTGTGTGCCCCAGTCGCCCAAGTGATTGATGCGGATAGGGGTGTAGTCCACTTTTTCAAAAATATTGGCTAAAGAGTTCCCGATTACGGTCGAACGCAGGTGGCCCATGGACATCGGTTTAGCGATATTGGGTGAAGACATGTCGATCGGGACATTGCCGCCGTTACCGATCTTCAAGTTGCCGAAGTTATTTTTTTCTGAAACAACTTCTTTCAGGACAGCACTTGAGACCGTTTCTTTTTTAAGGAAGAAGTTGATGTAAGGTCCGACGATCTGTTTGCGGTCGATAAGCGGGGAAGAGATGCTTTCGCCGACTTCCTGAGCGATCTGGGCCGGATTCTTTCTGAATAATTTCGCCAGCTGGAAAGTAGGGAAAGCGACGTCCCCGTGATCCGTATGTTTAGGCTTTTCGAGCAGATCCTTGATTTCATTCAATTCCAGGTTTTCGTGCAGTTGTTCATGTATAGCTTCAGCAATGATTTGTTTATAGTCCATATAAAAGACCTCCAGTAGTTGATTTCTGACCCTTAACGATTTAATACGTGCATAAAAAAAGGGCAGTTATTTTGAATAGTCAAAAGTCACGCCGTTTCTGATTACATAAGTATTAAGCACTTGTATTATAGCAAAGCTTCAGGTGACTAGCAAGATTTTATGTTGAAAGACGTTTTATTTTTAATGATTCCAATGTAGAAGATATTGTGAATATGTGATGAATGTTTATGCGAAATAAGGTATAATAGTTTAATACATATATATATTAACTTATAGGAAGCAGGGAGGATATGCGAAAATCAGAAAGACAGATGCTGATCAAACAGATCATACTGAATAATGAAGTATCTACACAGGATGAACTGCTGGCGTTTTTACACGAGAAAGGCGTCACAGCCACACAGGCAACGATATCCAGGGACATCAAAGAACTGAACCTGGTCAAAACACCTTCGGGAGATGGCGGGATAAAGTACACTATCTACCAGAACAACCAGGTGACCCTGGAAGAAAAACTGGATTCAACGATAAAA
Source organism: Alkalibacterium putridalgicola (assembly GCF_900109825.1). Taxonomy (GTDB): domain Bacteria; phylum Bacillota; class Bacilli; order Lactobacillales; family Carnobacteriaceae_A; genus Alkalibacterium; species Alkalibacterium putridalgicola. The sequence continues at coordinate 62,298 of NZ_FOBL01000011.1, forward strand.
AGTGTCGTGACAAACGTGACCCTTGTCCAGTTCCTCAATGTTGTAAAAACATTGCCCGGAAATGCGCACGTTATAGGTGCATTGATCGACGATATCCATTATCCTGAAATAGTAGGAACAGTTGCGGGAAATGACACGATCATTCTGATTTCAAAAACCAGTGAAGAAGCGGAAGGCGTGTACCGGCATTTTGACGGTGTCTTACAGGAACTGGAATAAGAATGAGCTATCACGGAAAACGAGATAATGAGATGGAGAAAAGGAGACTGAATCATGACAGAGATAGATTTGAAAACCTTGCAGAATGGATCAGACATCAGAGGCTTTGCTCTGGATACTGAAAAACAGAAAAAGAATCTGACTGAAGAAACCATCAAGCGGATCGCCAACGGGCTGACAGCCTGGTGGAGCGAGAATACAGACCAGCCTTTGACAGAGACGACGATCACGATCGGACACGATAGCCGACTGACGGGTCCCACTATCAAAAACTGGCTGATCGATGTCTTTACCAGACTGGGTATGAACGTCATCGATACCCAAATGGCTACCACACCGGCCCTGTTCATGTCTACCCAATATGATGATTTCAATTCCGATATCGGGATCATGATCACTGCCAGTCACCTGCCGATGGAGTACAACGGCTTGAAATTCTTCACTAAAAATGGCGGACTTGAACATGAAGATATCGAATCCATTCTGTTTTTAGCTGAACAAGAAGTCAAAGTCACTGATGCGTATGTTTCACAGCCGACAGAAAAAGACCTTTTGTCCGTTTATGCGGCAGACCTGGTTGCTAAAATCAGAGAAGCTCTGAATGTGGATGAAGACGCCAAACCTCTTTCTGACCGAAAAATCATTGTGGATGCCGGGAATGGTGCCGGTGGTTTCTTTGCCGATAAAGTACTGAAAGTTTTGGGCGCCGATACAACCGGCAGTCAGTTTTTGAACCCTGACGGGACTTTCCCGAATCACGAACCGAATCCGGATAACAAAGAAGCGATGCAGAGCATTTCAGATGCCGTACTGAAGAACAAGGCCGACCTGGGGATCATTTTTGATACAGATGTGGACCGTTCGGCCATCGTCGACAGTGAAGGCAACAGTATCAACCGCAATAATCTGATCGGATTGATCGGCGCTATTATTTTGGAAGAGAATCCGGGGACGACGATCGTCACGAATTCTCCGGTCTCTGATCACCTGATTCAATTTGTTGAAGAAATGGGCGGGAAAGTCGATCGCTATATTTCAGGCTATCGTAATGTTATCAACCGCGGCATCGACTTGAACAAAGAAGGAATAGACTGTGCGCTGGCTATTGAAACCAGCGGACATGCAGCTCTTCGTGAAAACTTCTTCCTGGATGACGGCGCTTATCTGGCTGCGAAAATCGTTGCCAAAGAAGCTGAGCTGGCAGAAAACGGCAAAAGCGTGACGGATCTGATCAAGCATCTGGACCAGCCGGCGGAAACAGAAGAGGTACGTTTTGTCATCACCGATCCGGACTACAAAGAGCTGGGCATGGACCTGCTCGAGAGCTTTGCTGACTGGGTGAACAATATTGAGGGGTTCACTCTTGTACCAGATAATCTGGAAGGCAAGCGTGTACAGTTGAGCGATCCATACGGCCGAGGCTGGCTGCTGCTTAGAATGAGTCTTCACGAGCCGAAACTCGTACTGCAGATCGAAAACGATCAAGCGGGAACGATCCCGGCTATCAAAGACAAACTGAAATCCTTTTTCCATTATGAAAAACATTTAGACAATAGCAAGTTATAGAAGGAACCGCCAGACCTCGATGATCAAGTCGAGATCTGGCGGTTTTTAATGGGTTATGAAGAGTCGGGCCGTCCCGACTCTTTCTTTTTATATGGTTTTGGCGACTTCGACGTGTTGAGAAGAAAAAATCAAACGTATGGGCTGAACTTTGAAAAGTTCGGCTTGTTCGTAGTGCCGTTTATTTCGAACTTGTCGAAGATGGGGGCTCTTGTGTACTAACGTTCGAGAAATCCCTTTGAAGGAGTCGAAGTCGTCCGGGTTCGGCAAGTTCCAGAAGCTTCTGAAACTGAACAAACCGAAGATGACCCAAGTTCGGTTCTTAGGTTAAAGAAGAAGGACCCTACTTACCTAAGTTGTCGAAGTTCGGTCTGTACAGCACACACTTTTATTTCAACCTACCGAATAAGACAGGAAATGTCTCTCACTATGGAAAAAGACAAGAAAGAGTCCGGTACAGTCAGCCTTTATAGCTGCTTGTACCGGACTCTTGATTTATTTGTATTTATTAATTTTAGCTTTTCGGGTTATAGATCCATTTCTGTCCGTCTTTTAAGAGCAGGTCATCGGATTCCTGCGGTCCCATCGAATGAGCTGGATAAAAAGGAATGCTTTCGGTGTCTTCATTCCAGGCGTTCCTGATATGATCCACAAATTTCCATGAGGCAGCTACTTCTCCCCAGTGAGCAAAATGCGTTTCGTCACCATCCAGAACATCCAGCAGCAGTTTTTCGTAAGCTTCCGGACTTTCCTTGATCGTCTCTTCTGAGCGCATGGAACTTAGGGTGACCGGATGCATATGCATGCCCGGGCCGATCGCCTTGTCATTCAGCTGGATTTCAAAACCTTCCTCGGGACTGATATGGATCGTCAACAGGGAATCACTTTCATCAAACAGCTGCTTTTCAGTTTTCTTCCAGAGCACATCGATGCGTGACGTTTTTTCTTTCATACGTTTACCGGTACGGATATAAATAGGGACGTTGCGCCATTTATCCGAATCGATCACGATTTTTCCGGCAACGAAGGTTTCAGTCATGGATTCCGGATCCACTTTTTCTTCGTCGCGGTAAGCTTTGCAGGCACCGTCTTTGGAGGCCTGATACTGACCTCTGACGAATTCTTCTTTAACGTCAGGCTGTTTCAGAGACTCAAGCAAGGCCAGTTTCTCTTTGCGGACATTATCCGTAGAGAAAGAGTCGGGTTCATCCATGGTCAGAAGGCTGACGATCTGAAGGACATGGTTCTGGACCATATCTCTCAATGCTCCGCTTTTGTCATAGTATTCGCCGCGTTCTTCCACGCCCAGATCTTCAGTAAGGGTGATCTGGATGGAAGAGAGGGTCTCCGGGTTCCAGCTTTCCTGGATGATGCGGTTGGAAAAGCGCAGGGCGAGGATATCCTGGACCATTTCTTTACCTAAATAGTGATCGATGCGGTACAGCTGATCCTCATCAAACGAATCATTGATCTCATCGTTGAGTTCTTTGGAAGATTCCAGATCTGTTCCGAATGGTTTTTCGATAATGACGCGATTGAACCCGTTTTGAGTGACCAGTTCCTGATCTCTTAAATGCGTAGTGATCGTCCCGAAGAAAGTGGGAGACATGGACAGATAAAAGATACGGTTACCGTCGATGGCATACTCACTATCCAGAGAATCGGCCAGTTCTTTCAGCGTATGGTAGTGTTCAGAATCTTTGACGTTATGCGACTGGTATCTAAAGTGGCTTGAAAATTCTTCCGCATCTTGATCAGATTCTTTGATCGATTCGATGGCATCCTTGACCACGTTCTGGTAATACTCATCCGACCACTCTCTGCGTGCGGTCCCGATGACAGCGAAATGATCTTTCAAGTATCCTTTTGTATACAAACGATATAAGGCTGGATATAATTTCCTGGAAGCTAAATCTCCTGTAGCTCCGAATATGATATATAAAGCTTTCTTTTCTGTGGACATTATTTCCCTCTTTTCTACATGACAGGCATGTTTCTAACTCTATAAACTATTTTACTTTTAATTGATGCATCAATCAACTGTATTGTCGTAAAGTATCGATTCTTTCTAATTGAATGCTATTTTTTGCATTCATGTAAGCGGATAAAGTAAAGTGGAAGTGCAGAGAAAATTTGAAAGGAAGGGTATGAATGAACAAGTATGAACAATTGGATCTGAACTACATCGGTGGTCAGTGGCGAAAAGGAAAGAGTCAGAAAGTGATCGAGTCAGTGGATCCCTACACAGAAGATACCTATATCACGCTGCAGGTGGCTTCTTTAGAGGATTTGGATGAAGCATATGAGAGTGCCAGAAGTCATCAGAAGGAATGGGCTGAAACGAATCCATTCCAGCGTGCGGCCGTCATAAAAAAAGCCATTCATCTCATGGAAGACAGAAAAGATGAAATCGTGGATATCCTGATCAAGGATGCGGGGTCTACTATGGCAAAGGCTGAACTGGAACTGGACATCACGCTGTCTGTCATGAGTCTGGCGGCTGAATTTCCATTCAGGATGGAAACGATCGTGAATGATTCCATGATCCCTGGAAAGAAAAATCACCTGATCAGAAAACCGGTCGGTGTCGTCGGGGTCATTGGCCCATTCAACTTCCCGCTCAACTTATCCATGCGCTCGGTCGCACCGGCATTGGCAGCCGGGAATGCTGTTGTGCTGAAACCCAGTAGTCAGACACCAATCAGCGGTGGAAATATTATTGGTAAAGTCTTTGAAGAAGCCGGTCTTCCCAAAGGCGTCCTTCAAGTCGTTCACCCTAAAACGTCGGAGATCGGTGATGCCTTTTACTCCCATCCTGTACCTGACATGATCTCCTTTACCGGTTCCACAGGAGTTGGTAAGAATATCGGGGAAGTCGCCGGGAGAGAAGTAAAACGGACTATCCTCGAGCTCGGCGGGAACAACGCCATGGTCATTCTGGATGATGCGGATATAGACAGAGCAGTCAAAGGAGCCATTTATGGACGCTTCATGCACAGTGGTCAGATTTGTATGTCGACGAATCGTATCATCGTCGATGAATCGCTGTTTGATGCATTTGCCGAAAAATTCGTAGAGACGGCTCGTTCACTCAAGCATGGCGACCCGACTCAAAAAGGGACATTGATCGGTCCACTGATTTCCGGAGACGAGGTCGAACGGCTGATCGATGAAATCGAAAAAGCCAAGTCAGAGGGCGCTGAAGTGTTGCTTGAAGGCAAACGAGAAGGGAACGTTCTGACACCGACGATCCTGAAAGGGACCAACGACATGACGACCGCACAAAACGAAATGTTCGGGCCTGTTGTCACCTTGATCCCGGCAAAAGATGAAGCTCATGCTCTGGAACTGGCCAACGACACTGAAGCCGGACTCAGTGGGGCAGTTTCATCAAATGATGAGAAACGGGCTTTCGCCTTTGCTGAAAAAATGGAAACAGGCATGGTACACATCAATGACCAAAGTGTCAATGACGAACCGTACATTGCTTTTGGTGGAGAAAAGCAGTCAGGGATCGGCCGCTTTGGACGTGAACATTCACTGGATGAATTCACGACCTGGAAATGGATCTCAGTCCAGGAAGAACCCAGAGACTATCCGTTTGATTAAAAGACAATGAAAATGTGGCGGCATCTTCTTCACAGAAGGTGTCGTTTTTGCGCCATTCGTTATTTACTATGGTCAGAACGGCTTGGTTTTGGTACAATACGTAAGTGAAAAGAAATGAGGAATGAAATATGACACACCCATTCGATAGATTTAATTTGAACGATTATCTTATTGAAGCAATCAAAGAAATCGGTTTTGACGAGCCGACTGAAATCCAAGAGAAAGTTATCCCTGTAGTGAAAAAAGGCCGAGACATCATCGGTCAATCACAAACAGGTTCCGGAAAGACCCATGCGTTTTTACTTCCGCTGTTTAATCAGATCGATCCGAAAAAACAAGACGTTCAAGTCGTGATCACGGCGCCAAGCCGAGAACTGGCTGAACAACTGGCCAATGCCGCTACACAGCTGGCCGAACATTCGCCTGAACCGATCAATGTCCAGTCATATATCGGCGGGACTGACAAGAACAGACAGATCAGTAAACTGCAGAATACCCAGCCCCATGTGGTCATCGGGACACCTGGCCGTCTACTTGATGTGATCGAAAGCAATGACCTCTTGATTCATACGTCCAAATACATGGTCGTGGATGAAGCAGACATGACATTGGACATGGGCTTTTTGGAAGATGTCGACAAGATCGCGACGCGTCTGCCTGAGAACGGACAGATGCTGGTCTTCTCAGCGACTGTACCGCAGAAACTGCAGCCCTTCCTGAAAAAATACATGAACAACCCGCTTGTCATTGAAGTGGAAAATAAACAGGTGATCGCAGATACGGTCCAGAACTGGCTGATCTCGACTAAAGGCAAGAACAAGATCGATATGATCCATCAGCTGTTGACTATCGGACAGCCGTATCTGGCATTAGTCTTCGCCAACACGAAAGAGTATGTGGATGACATTGCTTATCAGCTGAAGAAAAAAGGGCTGAAAGTCGCAGTGATCCACGGCGGGATTTCTTCACGAGAACGTCGACGAGTGATGAGACAGATCCAGAACCTTGAATATCAGTACATCGTGGCGACCGATCTGGCTGCCCGCGGTATCGATATCGAAGGGATCTCCCACGTCATCAATGCGGAAGTGCCACAGGATCTGGACTACTTTGTCCACCGAGTCGGCCGTACCGGACGTAATCAGCTCAGCGGGATTGCTATCACGCTTTATGGTCCGGATGATGAACAGGATATCGTTACTATCGAAAAACGCGGCATCACGTTCGAGCCGAAAGAAATCAAAAACGGCGAAGTGGTCGATGCCCATGACCGCAACCGCAGAGAACAGCGTAAAGGGAAGAACGTCCATAAATCCGACTTCGATCCCGAGATCCACGGCTTGAGAAAGAAACTCAAGAAGAACGTGAAACCGGGATATAAACGCAAGATCGAACGCAAGAAACAGGACAAACGCAAACGCGCATTGCGAATGAATAAGAATAACAAAGACTGATTTAAATAAATCCAAAAAAAGACCTTCACTGCATGAGACCAATTGGTCCGGCAGTGAAGGTCTTTTTGTTGTTATACGGTCCGGTTTTTCTTCAGATTCCTTAACGAGGCATAAAGGAAATAGATGGAAAAGCCAATGGTGATCTCAAAGGTAAAGGGCAGGAAGAGTCCGAACGCCTCAAAAACCGAAAAGATGATCGTCGGGACACTCAATGCAACCAGTGCCATGCGCGCAACTTTTCTGAATGGCAGCACGATCCGGAACAGTGTTTTCAGTATATTCGCAAACAACGCAATGATCAGCCACTCATAAAGAAGACTGAAACTGCTTGCCAGATACGTGATGATGAAGAGAAAGAACAGGACGATAGGTGAAAAGCGTCCCATTTCCGACATGATGTCTCTGAAATCCTCATCCGTGAAGCCGTCGAGCTGTTCATATGATACGGGAAGGGACTGACCCATGATGTTGAGGTAAAACTGATCATCCATCAAACCAATACCGATCGGGACATTCAGTCGTTCAACGTTATTGTCGATCTCTTCTTCCTGGATGGAATCATTGGGATCAAAGAAAAACAGGAAGGAATCCGTCTGGTGGACATAGGATTCTGTTTCTTCTTCAACGACCAGCTCGTTCTCTGTGATTTCAAACGCCGGCAGGGTTTCTGTGATCTCCTGACCATCTTCTCTCAAAGCCCCCATAACGGACATCAGAACGGATGCCATGGATAGGGTAAGGACAAAGGCAATCAGCGCAAAATAGTAGACTAAGTGTTTTCTCGACATTCTGATAGCTTTGTATAGATGTTGGGGAGAAGTGAACCCCAGTTTCAAGTAATCTTTCATTATTTAACGCCTTTCTGTTTTTAAGTAATAAAACAAGTTTACTTCTATTTATGTCAAATTGCAATCCTCCTTTAGAAGGAGCTAAGTAGGGGGGTTTGAACTCTATGATATCAGCCTTCAATTTTCATAAGTCGTATTATTTGATAATTATGTCTGAAATGTTACACTAATACTGTACGATAAATAGCAATAGGAGGAATGTTTACTATGACATACACTTTACCAGATTTACCCTACGCATATGATGCACTGGAACCAACGATCGATGAGGAGACCATGCATCTGCACCATGACAAGCATCACGCAGGTTATGTGACTAAAACAAATAAAGCACTGGAGAACAATCCAGAACTCGCTGAATTAAGTATCGAAGACTTAATGAAAAAATTGGACTCTGTACCTGAAGACATTAAAACAGCAGTTAGAAATAACGGCGGCGGACATGCTAACCACTCATTATTCTGGGAAATCCTTTCACCAAACGGTGGCGGAGAACCAACTGGCGAATTAGCAGACGCTATAAAAGAAACCTTCGGCGACTTCGAGTCATTCAAAGAAAAATTCAATGCTGCAGCAACTGGCCGTTTCGGTTCAGGCTGGGCCTGGTTAGTGGTTTCTGATGGGAAACTGGAAGTAATGAACACGTTGAACCAGGATTCACCTTACTCAGAAGGCAAAACACCTATCTTAGGTCTTGATGTCTGGGAACATGCTTACTATCTGAACTATCAGAACAAGCGTCCTGAATATGTCAAAGCATTCTGGAACGTTGTAAACTGGGACGAAGTCTCAAAACGTTACAGCAGCGCTAAATAATAGAATAGAACGATGAGGAAAGGCCGGGATTCAGTTCCCGGCCTTTTTTATGTCAAGGAAGAAGAAACTGGCTGGGCAGTTTCGACACTACAAGGCTTCTAAAGCGGACTATACGCGCTTACAAGCGCGTATAAACCTCATTCAGAGCATTAGGGCTGGTCTGGCCTAATTTTATAGTCGGTTCGGTCAGTTAGTTTAATGTTTAATGATCTAACTGTCGAAGTTAACGCTTTTCGGTAAGTAGCTGACGGCACCGATCATCTAACTACCGAAGAAGACATACATTCAGCACTTTAGAATCAATGAAGGAAACCTAACTACCGAATTGACGCTTCTTCGGTAGTTAGGTTGCTGTTTCAAAAATCTATCGACCGAACATCATCGAACTTCGACAATTAGAACTAAGTTGTGCTCTCTTACTTACCGAAGTTTGTATCATTCAGCTCTTAGAATAGCTCCACGCGATCCTACATGTCGAACGTAGTCAAAATAAACGATTAGCGTTATTAAAAAAGGAGGCAAACGTGTACCGATTGCCTTCCTGATCAAAAGGTTTAAGCGAATGATAACACGTGTCACATCTTCACCGATTAGTCATAAAAAGTTCACAGTGTCACCGGCTTAATCCCTTTTGCGTTATGGCATTTCTTTCACCGATTTGGTAAACTAGGACGAGTATGAAAAAAGTTACCCACCAATTTGGGGACTCGGCGAATCCGTCGCATACATAGCAAGAGGAGGAAACAAAGTGAAGGCACCAAAACAAAAGAAAAACGAGAAGAAGAAATCACATATTCCTTTTCGGTTAAATTTATTATTCTTTATTGTCTTTTTACTATTCTCAACACTGATTTTACGTCTGGCTTATTTGCAGATCGTGCAGGCCGACGCTTACAAGGCAGAAGTGGAACGTACCGAACGGACGACCATCACCGGTAGTGTACCGCGTGGAGAAATATTCGATTCCCATTTAAATAAACTCGTAGGCAATGAAGCCAGACATGCGATCACCTACACGCGTGGGAAAAATGTGCCAGCTAAACAGATGGCTGCGGTCGCCTATGATTTGGCTGACTATATAAGCATGTCGCATACAACCTCTTTTGAAGTGGATCGAAAATTCGATTTGAGTGAACGTGATCTCAAAGATTTCTTCATAGCGCGCAATCAGGAAGAAGTCAGAGACCGCTTGAACGATGATGAACAGCGTCTCTCGGGGTCTGAATCTTACAGCGTGATGCTGGATAAAGTGGAGGAGTCTGAAATTCTTGCCTTCGGGGACAGAGAACTTGACGCCGCCGCGGTATTCAAGAAAATGAATTCGGCTTATTCATTAAGTACTGTCAATATTAAAAATCAGGATGTCACTGAAGAAGAAATCGCACGTATCAGCGAAAATCTGGAAAAATTCCCGGGGATCGACACAGGGACAGACTGGGTAAGGCATTATCCTAAAGAGGGTATGCTTAGATCTATTTTAGGCAGTGTAACATCAGAAGAAGCAGGTGTACCTGAATCTGGCTTGAAAACTTACCTCGCTCGAGGCTATTCAAGGAATGACCGTGTTGGACGAACTCAGCTAGAAGCCGAATATGAAACTGTTCTTAGCGGAACAAAGTCAAGAATAGAAACAGAAACAAATTCGAATGGGGATATCATTAACCGGATAGAACAATATTCCGGACACAAAGGTGATAATCTCGTTCTTTCAATGGATATCGAATTTCAGGAAAAGGTTGAACAGATCGCCGTCGATTCCTTGGCCGAGCGGGAAGGTCTGAATAAAAGTATCTATATTGCGGCAATGGATCCGAACAATGGAGATATCCTAGGACTAGCCGGCAAGAAAGTGAATGATGACGGTGAAGTCATCGATGCGACAAGCGGGATCTTCCAAAGTGCCTTCAACGTAGGGTCGGCAGTTAAAGGGGCAACGATTCTTTCTGCCTACATGGACGGGGTCCTTGACGAAACCAATAATGTAATCGTCGACCAGCCGCTCAAACTTAGAGGGTCAGAAGATATTTCATCCGTGTTCAACCGATACGGTGCCGAGGCAGTCAATGATATTACAGCACTTGAAGTTTCTTCCAACGTCTATATGGCACGACTAGCTATGCGTATGGGTGGGGAATGGGAATACACCCGCGATATGACCCTGGATATCGACGGAGCTAAACTGCTTGAGAAACAGCGTCGCTACTTTAATCAGTTCGGCCTGGGCGTCCCTACAGGAGTGGACTTCCCTTCAGATGCTACGGGACTAGAAGGCCAAGCAAATACAGCCGCACAGGGACTTTTCTACTCGTTCGGCCAATATGATACGTATACACCTCTGCAGCTGCTGCAGTACGCGTCTGTGATCGCCAACGGTGGGACGAGGTATGCGCCAAGGCTCGTGTCTGAGATCCGGGATACCAATGTCGAAACGGGGAATGTCGGCGCATTGAAGACAGAAATACAACCTAAGATTATGAACACAGTGGATGTGTCAGACGAAGCGATGGCCCGAGTCCAGCAGGGATTTTATCAAGTGGTCAATGGCAGCCGAGGCAGTGCAAGAAGTTACTTTACCGGCACACCTTATACATCTGCCGGCAAGACGGGTACAGCGGAAGCTTTGTGGTGGGATGATGATAATAATCAGATCACGGATATCGATATCATCAACATCACCTATGTCGGCTATGCACCGTATGATGACCCAGAGATCGCTGTAGCTGTCGTGGTACCCAATTTACCGACATCAGGACGAACCAACCGCGAAAACACCAAAGCGGCACGCCGGGTATTTGATGCTTATTTCAAAGTGGGAGAATTTGAGTCAGACTCGCCAAGCGAACCATTGGAAACAGTGGAAGATCTGGCAGAAGAAGCAGAAGATATGGCAACAGAGGAAGCAATTGAAGAAGATGAGGAAGAAAATACAGAAGAATAGATAGTGAATCAAAAAGACAGGCTGCCGATATTCTTAGCAGCCTGTCTTTTTATACAAAAAAGGAAGACAAAAGCGTCAGCTTCCATCTTCCTAAAATCAGTTAATATTTAACCAATTATTTTGTTTCGCGGTGCAAAGTTGCTTTGCGTTCGCGTGGGCAATACTTTTTCATTTCCAAACGCTCAGTATTGTTACGTTTGTTTTTAGATGTTAGGTAGTTACGTTCTTTACATTCTGTACATTCTAAGGTTACGTTTACTCGCATGATTGTCCCTCCTATTATTCCTGTTTTGAAGGCTATCAAACATGTTAGGGTGTCTAGCCTTACGCCTTGACTAGAATACCATGTTTTGACGGAAAATGCCAATCTTTTTTTTATAACATGTAAATATTTTGTAAGCATAATGAATTTTTCTCTATGGTACACAGGTGTCTGCCAAACTTATCTTTTTGTTTCTGATAAAATGTGCTATTATTTTAAAGTCGACTAAAATTATAAGAAAAAGGTAGGGATAGTATGGAATTATGGATGGCTGCCGGTATACTCTTAGCTTTATCTGTGCTTTTGTTTATTTATTCATTCACACAGAAGCAGGAGAAAGAACAGGCCTATAAAGAACTGGAAGAATTTTCGCTGACTACCACTCGATCGATGTATGACTTGAATAAACGTGTCAAAGCACTTGAATCGGAGCTTGGTATAGAAAGTCTGGAGCATATGCTTCCTCAGCGGGTGACACAATTGAACAAAGACAATATCATCACGATGTTCACTAAAGGCTACCCGACAGAGGCGATTTCACAGCAGCTGAATATTGCTTCCACCTCGGTTCAGGAAATCATCGATGCCTATGTCGAAGAGGGCATTCGTGCTTAAATTACATATAAAGGTGGAATCGTAACATGTCAAGAAAAACAAGTCAGATCCTCTCAGTAGGGTTATTACTGTCTAGTATGGTAGTGATGGGGCTGGAGATCGGGTCTAAAACACAGTCGTCAGAAGCGTCAGTAGAAACGATAGCAGAGCTTGAAAATAAAATAGATGAACTTGAAGAAGAAAACAACCGCATAAAAGATGAGCACGATCGATTGACTGAAGGTTATGCCAACTCGCTGACTCTGTCGGATGTCGAGGTATTTGAAGAAGACGATCTGGAAAGCACGGAAGCAGTCACAACAAGCAGTGACGAAGAGGCGAAAAAAGCCCGTCAGTTCACAGTGACGGTCAAAGAAGGCGAGCCAAGCAGCGTTGTGGCTGAACAGCTTGAATATCTAGGTGTAATAGAGGACCGTTATGCCTTCAGTGACTACCTTGAGACTAATGGCCTAGCGAAAAAAATCCGTCCGGGCAATTATGTTGTCACTTCGAATATGACAACGGATGAACTGGCACAGGCAATTTTGAAGTAAGACAAGATTAAAAGGCTATGATTTGTATTCTCGCCTCTTTCCTATAAAATAATAGTATAAGATAAATAAAGGAGAGAGACATGATGGAACTTACAAAAATTACCTTAACAAGCGGGGCGACTTATATCGTCAACCATACGCCGGAAGACGTTTATCAGCGAGTCACCCATTCTGACGGCAAACCTAAGAATCATATCCACCTCTTCACACTGGAGAACGGTTCGGAGATGTATATCAATGCAACATACATCCTTTCGATCGAAAAGGTCCGCTCGCATAACCGGGAGGAAACCATTAGAGATGATATGACCGAGAACGCAGAAGACAGAAACAGAGTTGAAGCGAATGTGAAAGCGGCAAAAGAATTCAAAGAAGATCTTGACGGAAACATGGAGTAAGCAAAAATCATATCTAAGTTCTTTTCACCAGGAAGCAGCCTTTTAAAAGGTGACTTTTTGGCAAGGGACTTAGATATTTTTTGTGAAAAGGTATTTTAAGATTGGGTCAGAGTCACTCATTATGCTATACTTATTGAAGAATGCCGTAAGGGAGATTAAAATGTGAATTATAAAACAAAGCTTAAAATAGAGAGATGGAAGAAGGGCCCATTCGTGGCTTATACGATTCTCGCTGTGACAGGTTTGATGTTCCTGATACAGGAACTATTAGGCGGGAGCACGAATCAATGGGTCCTGGTCCAGCTGGGCGCAAAAGTCAATGAACTGATCATCTTAGGTGACTGGTATCGCCTGATCACACCGATGTTTCTGCATATTGGTCTGACCCATATCCTCTTTAATGCGCTGATCGTTTATTTTCTCGGTATACAACTGGAATCTGTTTTTGGACACTGGCGTTTCTTCGCGCTTTATTTTTTAAGTGGGATCGTTGGAAATGCGACAAGTTTTGCATTTAATCCTAGCGTGTCTGCTGGGGCCAGCACGGCCATTTTTGGCCTGTTCGGATCGACCCTCGTCCTGGTCAAGCTGTTTCCCGGACATCCGCAGATCAAAGCCATGGCGAAGAATTTCACACTGCTGATCATTTTGAATCTGGTCTTTGGGCTTTTCAGCCCGGGGATAGACATGGCCGGTCATATCGGCGGACTAGTCGGTGGTTACCTGGCTGCTTTTGCGCTTTCTACGCCAAGAGCCTGGCGGACGACGAAAAAACAACAGTTGGCTTATGGCCTGGCTTTAGCCGGTGTACTGATCCTGCTGCTCGTCATTGGATACAGCCGCTTTATACCTGTAATGAATTTGTTTTCTTAATAACTAATTAATGGATAATGGAGGAAAAGGCATGCAAAATAAGAACATCATCGGTGTGGACTTGGGTGGAACGACCATCAAGTTCGCGATCATCACACGTGACGGGGAAATACTGGAGAAGTGGAGTATCCCGACGGATATCAGTGACGAAGGGACTCATATCACTCCGTCGATCATTCGTTCCATCAAAGATTATATGGAAAAGAACGATCTTAAAGCGACAGATTTCCTTGGGATAGGGATGGGCTCTCCAGGTACGGTCAACAAAAAGAAAGGCACAGTTATCGGTGCCTATAACCTGAACTGGAAAACCGAACAGCCGGTCGAAGAGATGATCACCGGTCAGACAGGGATCCCTTTATTCATCGATAACGATGCCAATGTGGCGGCGTTAGGAGAAAAGTGGATCGGTGCAGGCAACAATGAACCGGACGTCGTCTTTATTACATTAGGGACCGGAGTGGGCGGCGGTGTGATCACCAACGGCGAGCTTGTTCACGGTGCGATCGGTGCTGCTGGTGAAATCGGTCATATGACGGTCGACAAACACGGCTACAAATGCACCTGTGGTAAACAAGGCTGTCTGGAAACAGTCGCCAGTGCAACAGGGATCGTCCGGGTAGCGAAAGACGGTGCAGCAGCGTTTGGACAAGAGACACCATTGAAAAAAGCGATTTTAGATGGAGAAAAAATGAATGCCAAGAAAATCGTCGATGCGGCGAAAGACGGCGATGCTTATGGACTGGCTGTTACGGAAGAAATCAGCGACTATCTGGGGCTGGCATGTGGAAATATCGCCAACTTACTTAACCCGTCGACGATCGTCATTGGTGGCGGTGTGTCTCGAGCCGGTGAATTCCTGGCTGAACGGATCAGAAAACATCTGGCTGTTTATGCCTTCCCGACTATTAGAGAAAGTACGAAAATCAGAATCGCTGAATTAGGCAACGATGCCGGTGTGATCGGAGCCAGTTCCCTTGTATTGACGGAGTCTATCCATCAATCAAATAAATAACGGACAACACCTTTTATATGTTAATATGATTGTATAAAGATAACTTTAAAAGAGGTGATGACATTGATCGAAAAAAGAACTCACTATATTCGTGTGACTCTTCTTTTGATGTGTTGTTGCCTCTTTTTATTTGCCTGTACATCAAGGAATCCGGATGGGGCAGGAGAGGGAGAAGGTCAGCCGACTGACAGCGAGGAACTCTCTCTGGCCAGGTTAGATATCGATTACCGCACCTTTCAGAAAGTCATTGGCTGGTTGGATGACGAGACGCTGCTCGTTCATCTGGGCAGTGCGGACGAGCATAAACTCATGACATTCAATATATTTTCAGGAGAAATGGAAGAGGTCTACAGCAATGAGTCGTCTATTTTGACAACGGAGATCAATCAGTCCCGTGACAAGATCCTGCTGCAGGAAATAAAGAATGGGCAGTCTGCCTTCAAAGTGATCACGCCAGACGGCACAACGATTCAGACGACAACGTTCGGATACACCAGCTATGTGAATATTCACTGGAATCCTACAAACGACAACACGGTTTTCGTTTCACATTACCATTTCGATCACGAACTCGAGGCGGAAACGATCCTGGTGTACATCTGGACCATCGATAAAAATACGTTCTCAGTGAGAGATATTCCGTCCTTATCACCCCAGTGGTATTCGGAAAACGTCTACGTGTATATCGACGAACTGCACACGAATGCACTTTTCATTGGAGATATACGGGAAAATAAAGAAGATATGATGATCAACCGGGACATCTCTGACTTTTTCCTGAATCAGGATACCTTTGTCGGGGTCGTCGAATCCGATATTTCAGATAATGAAGTCCTGCTCTTTCATGAATATCCTTTTTTGGTGGGGGATAAAGTCATTCGCATCCCTAAAGTCACGATGAACGAGTCGCCGGTCAAACCACATATGACTCAGTCTACACGGAACGGAAAAATATATGGTGTGATCCCTGATCACTCTTTTTCACTGGAAGAAGAGCTGGGGGACTATCGTTTGGCCCATCTGCATTTTGAAGACGAAGCTGTCATAGAAATCATGGATCTCCCTGAAAATGCGCCCATTGCACTAAGTCCGACAGAAGAGTATCTGTTATATGGCTGGCGGCTGGAGAATATCATCGACCTTTCTAATCCAGAGCTGATCGAACTTATTGAGATTTTAAACTAAAATTAGACTAGAAAATTGCAGTAGAGTACTGTAAACTGTTAGATGAATAGATTAGAGAGGAAGTTTGCTTTTGGATAACTGGACAATCGTTACAATTATTTTATGGATTTTGATCATTGGGTACGCCGCATGGGAGATCTATCAGTACTTCAAGAGAAAGAAAGCTGCAACACCTTTGGATAATGATGCATTTAGAGAAGACATGCGCCGGGCTCAGATCGTCGACGTGAGAGAAAAAGATGATTTCAACGCCGGACATATCCTCGGGGCCAGAAATATCCCGTATTCACAGCTGAAACAGCGTGCCGGCGAGCTGCGTAAAGATCAGCCTATTTACTTATACGATAACAAGAAAACAATAAGCTATCGTGCGGCTATGCTGCTGCAGAAGAAAGGCTATACCGATCTTTATGTCCTGGAGGAAGGTTATTCCGGCTGGGATGGCAAGATCAAACGCAAGAAATAAATAGACGGCTGCGAACATATGACTTGATTAATCCGTCCATTTTTAACATAATTTAATATGACAGAAAAGGAAATCGTCCAGATTTCCTTTTTTTATTAGATGCTTCATACATAATCCATCCATGTCTTGACCATCATAAAATCATTCAAAGGAGTAGACACGTGAACATTAAACGAACAAAACTGGGGAGAGCAGGGATCGATGTTCTCACTAGACAACTTGACCGGAGGGACAGAAATGATGTCCCCATTTCCTGGGTCTATACGGCACTTTTTTTGGGCTCCCTGGTCGTGATCATGAATCAGAATGCCATCAAAACGGCCTTGCCGAGAATGATCATCGATCTGGGCGTGTCCCCTTCCATCGGACAGTGGACCATATCGGGCTATACGTTAGTTAAAGGGATCATGGTGCCCATCACAGCTTTTGCCATGAATAAATTCCGGTCCCGCAACCTTTTTATCCTGATGATGTTGATATTCGGAGCAGGATCAATCGTGGCGGCATCGGGCATCGATTTTTATGTGGTGTTATTCGGTACTTTGCTGCAGGGGATCGCTGCCGGTATGATCATTCCTCTGATGCAGACCATTATCCTGACTGTATCTCCAATTGAGAAACGGGGGAGTGCGCTCGGATTAATGGGTGTGGTTTTAGGGTTTGGCGGCACCCTTGGCCCGGCGCTCGGCGGATATATCGTGGATAATCTATCCTGGGAGTACATTTTTCTCTTTGCATTTATCGGTTCCATCCTCGTCATTCCCTTAGCGCAGTTGACTTTGACTGACGTTTTACCTATGAGTGACCCGAAACTGGACTGGGTGTCCATCAGACATTCCCTTATTGGTTTTGGTCTGCTGCTCTTTGGCTTGTCGGTTATGGGATCTGAAGGATTCCGGTCGCTGACTGCCTGGGTCGGCATCCTTATCGGGCTGATTTTTGTGACACTCTTTATCAGAAGGAACCTGCACAGTGACGACCCCATGCTGAACGTCTCACTGTTCAAGAACAGGACCTTCAGACTGGCTGTCATTATTGCGATGCTGGGGCTGATGGTGATCACTGGTTTAACGAACGTTATGCCGATGTATATCCAGAGTGTTTTAGGACGTTCAGCCACCTTATCCGGCTTGGTCATCCTGCCGGGGGGACTGCTGAAAGCATTTATCGCACCGGTCACAGGCAAGCTGTTCGATAAGTACGGGGTAAGGCTGATCGGGCCGGTCGGTGGAGGGATCATGTTCGCCGGGACAGTTTTGATGGTCTTTGTGACGGCAGCCACACCGATGTGGTATGTAGTCGCTGTCTATCTCCTCTTGTCTTTTGGCTTCGGTATTTTCAACATACCGATCACCACAGCCGGGATGAATGCCCTGCCGGATGAAGAAATGAGTCATGCGACACCTGCCAGACAGACCGTCAGACAGATCGGTTCGAGTTTCGCCATCACTGTAGTCTTTGCCTCCATGTCCATTGTCTCATCACTGATCCATTCTCCCGCGCTTGAAGCTGGAGGAGAACCGGACGTCACGATAGAAGGGATCAAAGGCGGTTTTGCACTTGTTGCGATTCTGGCTTTCATCACCTTTATCCTGACCTTCTTCTTGAGAGATGCCCCTGTTAAGGACCTTCGACAAGACAATTAAAAAGAAGCCATGCTGCTCTTTCGTTTAACCGATAGACGTCGCATGGCTTTTTATGATGAAAAGCTTTAGCGCGCTAAAGCTTCCTTTATCCAGACCTTGAAAGGGGAAGAAAAAAGTGTGCCTTTTTCAACAGCATTGACCTTAGTGCCTTTTCACGTTCGTCCAATAAGTTACCGTTCATCATGGAGGAAAGGAATGAGTGAACAGCATTGTTCAAGAAAGTGTTCACTCAGGAGGCCATGAGACGCTCAGTAAGCATTTTTGTGGTCCGCATGTCGCACTCGCAAGCTGAGGCGGAGATGAGTGAACAGTATTGCCCGTGAAAGTGTTCACT
>NZ_FOBL01000037.1 GCF_900109825.1 Alkalibacterium putridalgicola
CATTAGACGGCGAAGTTCCGGTGAGGATCCCATTTGTCCATGATGATGCGAAAACAATGCCCGACAAGTGGATCCGTTTATTATCTTTCGGGAACAGTGTTCTACAGTACCAGGACTAATAGTGTATAACTGCTTTTACATATCTCTAAAAACTTCAAAAAACGAAGTTTTTTAAACATGCCTTCTTATACTTCTCGTTACTTTACTGAGTCTGTTATAAAGCTTTTTAATCCAGACAATGATTGGATTATATTACCTTAATCGACAGGAATCATCAGAGGAGCAACGAGAGTTTTTAAAAGCATAGTTTTTCATAGATTATTGGGAGTTACCTGTTTTTTATGTATTCGCTTAACCTCCTGGCTGAGTGCCTTTTAGAAGATGAAGTGCGTTGTGAGTTCATTTTATCATTTAACTAGTGTCTTTACACCTTATTCGCGGTGAAATTTGGAATAGTTGAACAGGGCTCGAAAAAAATATGACTGCGGACTTGACTATCCTGCGGAAAATCTTTAATATATTTTGTGGGCACTCTACAAATAAATGGTTCAAAAAACGATTTATTTCAGGTGCAGATAATAAGCATAATTCAGGCTCCCTATTCTTAATTGAGTAGGGAGTTTTTCGTATTTTGTGGCCGATTTTACTCCCTAGACATTTTTAGGAGGAAATGATTATGACAAAGTATATTTTTGTAACAGGTGGCGTTGTCTCGTCTATCGGGAAGGGTATTGCGGCAGCTTCATTAGGGCGCCTTTTGAAGAACAGAGGCTTGAATGTGACGATCCAGAAATTCGATCCTTATATCAATGTCGACCCCGGGACGATGAGTCCGTATCAGCACGGGGAAGTGTTCGTGACGGAAGACGGAGCGGAAACGGACCTGGACCTTGGCCACTACGAGCGGTTCATCGATATCAACTTGAATCAGTATTCGAATGTCACGACCGGTAAAGTATATTCCGAAGTGTTGAACAAAGAACGTCGCGGGGATTATCTGGGCGCAACGGTCCAGGTCATTCCGCACATTACAGATGAAATAAAAAACAAGATCATGCGTGCTGCGGAGACGACAGAAGCGGACGTCGTCATCACTGAAGTCGGCGGCACGGTCGGGGATATCGAATCTCTTCCGTTCCTGGAAGCATTGCGTCAGATGAAACGGGATGTGGGACCTGATAATGTGATGTATATCCACACGACGCTGATCCCTTATCTGAAAGCGGCCGGGGAAATGAAAACCAAACCGACCCAGCACAGCGTGAAAGAACTGCGCAGTTTAGGGATCCAGCCGAATGTCCTGATCGTTCGCTCGGAATATCCGGTCGGTCAGCATTTGAAAGATAAACTGGCCTTGTTCACGGACGTGGATGCCAGTGCGGTAATCGAATCATTGGATGTCGAAACACTTTACACGATCCCGTTGAACCTTCAGAAACAGGGGCTGGATCAGATCGTTGTGGACCACTTGAAGCTGGATGTCAAAGAAGCGGACATGACCGAATGGAAAGCGCTGGAAGAAAAAGTGCTGAACCTGAAGAATAAAACCCGTATCGCGATCGTCGGGAAATATGTTGAACTACCGGATGCCTATTTGTCCGTCGTTGAAGCACTGAAACATGCCGGTTATGCCGTGGATTCGGACATCGACATCAAATGGGTGAATGCCGAACTGTTATCTCCGAAAGAAGTGGTGCAGGAACTTCAAGATGTTGATGGTATTTTAGTTCCCGGCGGTTTTGGCGAGCGTGGTCTGGAAGGCAAGATGTTGGCCATCCGTTATGCCAGAGAAAATGACGTGCCGTTCTTCGGCATCTGCCTGGGCATGCAGCTGGCGGCGATCGAATTTGCCCGTAATGTCGCAGGGATCGAAGGTGCCGGATCGGCTGAAGTGAAGCCTGACATCGAACACAACATCATCGATTTGATGCCTGACCAGAAAGATGTGGTCGATATGGGCGGCACGCTGCGTCTGGGGTCTTATCCGTGTGAGCTGAAAAAAGGGTCAGTGACAGCGGAAGCTTATGCAAATGCAGAGGTGATCGATGAACGCCATCGTCACCGCTATGAATTCAACAATCATTATAGAACTGACTTGAAAGAAGCGGGTCTCATCTTCTCAGGCGTGTCTCCGGACAACCGCCTTGTTGAGATCATTGAAGTCGAGCAGCATCCGTATTTTGTCGGCTGTCAGTTCCATCCAGAATTCAAGTCAAGACCGAACCGTCCGCATCCACTGTTCGTTTCTTTTGTAAAAAAAGCACTGGATCTGAAAAAATGAGAGCCTAATGAGAAAAAATTTAACAGATAAAGAGTCGATATAGACATTTTCACTAGTTTTATTGTGAAGTTTTGTTTATAATGAATAGTGAAGCCGAGCGCGTATCTCGGTTTAAAAAGTGCGCAAAAATTTTAGGAGGCTATATATATGAGTCGTTTAGTAAGTATGACAGAAATGTTGAACAAAGCTTTAGACGGAAAATATGCTGTCGGTCAATTCAACATCAACAACTTGGAATGGACACAAGCCATTTTACAAGCAGCACAAGAAGAAAAATCTCCAGTTATTTTAGGTGTTTCTGAAGGAGCAGCTAAATACATGGGCGGATTCAAAGTGGTTACTGCTATGGTCAATGCTTTGATGGAAACAATGGATATCACAGTTCCTGTTGCCGTTCACTTGGACCACGGTTCTTCATTAGAAACATGTACAGCAGCGATCGAAGCTGGATTCACATCAGTCATGATCGACAACTCAAAATTCCCGATCGAAGAGAACATTCAAGCAACGAAAAAAGTTGTAGAATTTGCTCATTCAAAAGGCGTTTCAGTTGAAGCTGAAGTTGGAACTGTTGGTGGTACTGAAGACGGTATTACTGGTGGCGTCATGTATGCTGACCCTGAAGAATGTAAACGTATGGTTGAAGAAGCTAAAATCGATGCATTGGCAGCGGCTTTAGGTTCTGTTCACGGTGACTACGAAGGCGAACCAAAACTTGGCTTTGACGAAATGAAAGAAATTTCTGAATTGACAGGTGCACCTTTAGTCTTACACGGTGGATCAGGAATCCCTACTCACCAAATCGAAAAAGCTATCGAATTTGGTCATACTAAAATCAACGTAAACACTGAGTTGCAGCAAGTATGGGCTAAACGTACACGTGAAGTTATTGCCAACGACGACAAAGTTTACGATCCTCGTAAAATCGTTGGACCTGGTAAAGAAAACATCACAGCTACAACTAAAGCTAAAATGAAAGAATTCGGTTCTTCAAACCAAGCTTAATCAGACAATCAAATAATAGAGAGGTCAGGAAGTCGTGTGAACGACTTCCCTCTGACTGATCTGCAAAGCACTTCCTGAAACGATGAAACAGTCGTATTGGGAAGTGCTTTTTTCGTATGAAAAAAGTGAGGAATGAAACTGTTTGGACAATATAGTAAGTAGGGAGATAAATAGATAGTATTTAACGAACAGGAGCGACGGTATGGAAATAATGAAAGCACGGACACAACCGGAGTTGATGACGGTTTTAAAGTTTCTGGATAAGCGGATGGTACTGCCGGTCAAAAACAAGCAGCACATCGTCAGTATGGAAAAAGGTTATGAAGGGGAGAAAAGATTTGATTCGCTGCTCGGTATGGCGGTGCAGGCAGAGGTCCTTGTGTTGAACGACTTGCTGCTTTCGATCAGTGACCAGTCTGTACAAATCGATTCGCTGGTCATCACACCGGAAACAGCTTACCTTTATGAGATCAAAAACTACAGAGGGGATTACCAGATGAAAGACCGGCAGCTGCTGACTCTATCGGGG
Organism: Alkalibacterium putridalgicola; assembly: GCF_900109825.1. Lineage (GTDB taxonomy): Bacteria > Bacillota > Bacilli > Lactobacillales > Carnobacteriaceae_A > Alkalibacterium > Alkalibacterium putridalgicola. The sequence goes on from NZ_FOBL01000037.1 coordinate 3,816, forward strand.
AAGGAAATCGGGAATCCCTTGACCCAGCTGACTCGGACGACGTCGCTGCTTCGGCAGTTGTTCCACCAATGGCATGCTGACATCGGGGTCGAAGGGGCAGTCATCTATGTTAATCCAACGTTTACGCTGTACCATGCCAGCCCCAAAGACCCGCTTATTTTACCGAACCAGATTCAGGCCCACTTTTCAAAGCTGGACAGTCAGCGCGTGGCATTGAACAGGAATCACCGATATCTCGCGGACCGCCTGCTGTCTAAACATCGAACCGATGCGAACTTCCATCAGTTGATTCCTGATTACGATTATCATTGTCTGAAAAAAGGGATCACATGCGTAGTGTGCGGTTCGTTTGATATGGAGTTTACTCAACGGATGGGGACATGCAAATCTTGTCATAGTAAAAGAGCAAAAGAAGAGACCGTCGTTCAAAATATCGAGGAATTCAGACTACTTTTTCCAGAACTGAAAATATCAAGAAACATTATCCACGAATGGTGCGGTGAAAAAGTCTCGAAAGAAAGAATAAGTTTCATCCTTTCTAAAAAATATACTAAAAAAAACCACACTACAGGAGCTTATTACGAATGGAAGGAATCGTCACTGGACGATTCTTTAACTAATAAAAGATTTTAAAGATGAAAATTCTCGTCGATCGACGAGAATTCACTTAATAGACGGTGATTGACTGATAAAAAGTGACTTGTCTGCTTATTAATGGGAACTCAAAAATAATTTATATGTGAGTTACTGTTATATATGTTATTAATAGGAGCTCAGAAATTAAGAAACGGTTGAGCTGATAATATAAAGAGTTATAATAGGAACTCGTAAGATAATATCTATATAGGTTGCCATTATCTAGGTTCATAATAGGAACTCATGCAGAAATAATGTATTGAGTTGCTGATATAGAGCGGTATAATAGCAACTCGGGACCATAGTTTCTATTGAATTCCTATTATAGTTTCGCTTAATAGCAACTCGGGAGAAAAAAAGGGAATGAGTTCCGGGAATTAATCAGTTTCCCAAAATCTCTTCAATTAATATAAGGAAAGCGGTCGACCGCTCGACCGCTACCTTCTAATTAAAAGAAGAAATACTTACTATTAATTAGCTCGTGCTGTATACTTAAACTTTGAAACGTAAACTATCGTTTCATAAACGATGATCATAAATGTAAAATAAGGATTAAACTAAATGAAAAGAGTGATAATGTGAGCTTTCAAGACTACCGTATCAATGAGAAGAATGGACTGGAATTCGGTTTGTACACGTTAGGAGATCATCTGGAGAATCCGCTTGAAGGCAAACGGATTTCTGCCCAGCAGCGACTGCAGGAGCTGATCGAAATGGCCAAGCTGGCGGAACAGGCCGGACTGGATGTCATCAGTGTGGGGGAAAGCCATCAGGACTACTTTACGACACAGGCCCACACGGTTGTCCTGTCAGCCATGGCTCAGGCGACTGAAAAAATAAAGCTCAGCAGCTCATCAACGATCATCAGTACGCTCGATCCGGTGCGCGTGTTCGAGGACTTTGCAACGATCGATCTGATATCCAATGGTCGGGCTGAGATCGTGGCGGGACGCGCCTCACGCGTCGGTTTGTTCGACCTCTTAGGGTATGACCTTCGCGATTACGAAGAATTATTTGAAGAAAAGTTTGAATTACTCTTACAGATAAATAATGAAGAAACGGTGACATGGCAGGGTGAATTCCGGCCGGTACTCAAAAACGCACACATCCTGCCGCGTCCCTTGAACGGTAAACTGCCGATTTGGCGTGCCGTCGGCGGTGCACCGGCCAGCGCAATGAAGGCCGGTTATCAGGGCGTACCGATGACGCTGGCCATGCTCGGAGGACCGGCATCGATATTCAAGCGTTCGATCGATGCCTACAGAGAAACGCTGGATGCCTCCGGTTATGATGCCAAAGAGTTCCCAGTTGCCACAGCCGGCTTCTTCTATGCCGCCGAAACCACCCAGCAGGCGCAGAGAGAATATTACCCGCATATCAATGAAGGCATGAAACGCACGAACGGTCAGGGCTTTCCTAAACAGCAGTTTGCTCAGGGCGCTCATCCGAAAAATATCATGAACGTCGGCAGCCCGCAGGAAATCATCGAGAAGATCCTTTATCAGCATGAAACGTTCGGCCACCAGCGTTACATGGCCCAGCTGGATTTCGGCGGCGTGCCTTTTGATAAAATCATGAAGAATATCGAACTGATCGGCAAAGAGATCCTGCCGGCAGTGAAAAAATATACAACTAGAAACTAAGGAGGATGCAGAATGTCTATCGTTGTCTTATCGGGTTCCACTATGGGATCCAAAACAAGAACCGCTATGAATGCCGTTTATGACCAAATAAAAAACCAGCATCCAGATGAAACCGTGACGCTGATCGATCTGGCTGATCACGAACTGGTCTTCAGTGATGGCAGAAATTATCTGGAATATACCGGAGACACTCAATACGTTACTCAAAAGTTAATGGATGCCGATGCGATTTTTATCGGCACGCCTATTTTTCAAGCGTCTATACCCGGGTCACTCAAGAACATCTTTGACCTGCTTCCCCAAAATGGCCTTCGCGATAAAACGGTCAGCCTTTTAATGACGGCGGGTTCTGCCAAGCACTATCTCATTGCAGAAACTCAGCTCAAACCGATCCTGGCCTATATGAAAGCTCAAATCGTCCAGACCTTTGTCTTTATGGATGAAAGAGATTTTCACCGCAAAGAAATCGTGAACGAAGATGCCTTATTCAGGATCGAACGGCTGGTGGAAGATACGTTTATCCTGATGTATACCTATCAGTCAGTCAAGCAGGCCAAAGAAGAAGAGTACGGCTTTTAAACGGATGACAGTTGATCAGGCGTAATGACAGCTCTACATCGCAAAACTTTCCCTGGCATATAAAAGTGACCCTGAAATGTAAAGTAAATAACAACTGTCTTTCAATTCGCCCAACGCATTGTATTTAATGAATGAATTGTTTATACTGTTGATAGATTGTGCTAAATAGAAAAGAGAAATAGAGGTTTCACTTTGTTTAAAAAAATAACCACAAAAGACTTAACTCAAATTGCCTTATCAACAACACTCCTCGCTGTCGCATCATTAGTTATTATACCCATCGGATTGGTCCCTATTACCCTGCAGGTCGTCTTGTTTCTTCTGATCCCTGCAATTCTTGGACCGGCAAAGAGCATGATGGCCATTGGTCTCTATATGCTTGCCGGACTGATCGGACTGCCAGTCTTTGCAGGCGGGGCCGGCGGGATCGGCCAGTTATTATCCCCTTCGTTTGGGTATATCCTGGGCGCGATACCGGTAGGCTGGTTTGTTGGGAAAGGTATAAACCGCAAGACAACAAATATCCATAATGGGCTTGTCATGATGGCGGGTGTGCTTATCCTTTACACGATAGGTATCGCCTATCAGTATGCCTTGCTGAATGGGATCCTGGATACACCTGTTCAACTGTCTGCCATACTGACGACTAATCTGACCATCTTTTTACCTATCGATACTCTGAAGGTACTTGCGGCAGCGGTTGTTTATGAAAGACTGAAGAAACTATCATTCTATAAGCGGATCGATCGCTATTAAACTAAGGATTTTTCAAAAAGAGAGGATTAAACATGACTCAGAAGTTAATTGTTAACGGAGGAAAAGAACTGACCGGTGAAGTAACGATCTCTGGTGCCAAGAACAGTACGGTGGCTTTGATACCGGCAGCGATCCTGGCTGATTCACCCGTTACGCTAGAAGGCGTACCGAATATTTCAGACGTCTATTCACTTATTTCGATTCTAAATGAAATGAACGTAAAAACATCATTTGAAGGAACGACACTCACCATTGATCCGACCGACATGGTCTCTGTTCCGATGCCGACAGGTAAAATCAAAAGCCTGCGCGCATCCTATTACTTTATGGGAGCGCTGCTGACGAAGTTCGGTCAAGGCGTCGTTGGACTTCCGGGCGGTTGTTTCTTAGGCCCGCGTCCGATCGACCAGCATTTGAAAGGATTCCGTGCACTAGGCGCAACAGTCGAAAACGAACTGGGTGCGATGTATCTGAAGACAGACGAAGATGGACTGCAGGCAGCGCGTATCTACTTTGACGTGGTCTCCATCGGTGCAACGATCAATGTGATGCTGGCAGCGGTGAAAGCCAAAGGCCGTACGATCATCGAGAATGCTGCACGTGAACCAGAAATCATTGACGTAGCGACCTTGCTGAACAACATGGGCGCTAAAGTTCGCGGAGCCGGAACTGACATTATCCGGATCGACGGTGTTGAGGAGATGCATGGCTGTCGTCATACGGTGATTCCTGACCGTATCGAAGCGGGGACCTATCTGATCATGGCCGCTGCTAAAGGTAAAGACGTAAAAATCAACAACATCATCGTTGAACACTTGGAAGGACTTATTGCAAAAATGGAAGAGATGGGTGTGCCTCTGGAAATCGGAGAAGATTACGTCCGCGTGACTGCTCCGGACGGTCCACTTAACGGCATATCGATCAAGACACTGCCTTACCCAGGCTTTGCTACAGACTTGCAGCAGCCATTCACACCACTTTTAATGACGGCTAAAGGCGAATCGATGATCGTGGATACGATTTATCCTAAACGAATCAAACACATACCTGAACTCAACAGAATGGGCGCGAACGCCCGAGTGGAAAGTGATGTGATCCTTATCGAAGGCGGACATCAACTGGAAGGCGCAGAAGTCATGGCTACGGACCTGCGTGCCGGCGCCTGTCTGGTCGTTGCCGGATTGCTTGCCGAAGGCGAAACAGTTATCGGCGGTGTCGAACACATCCTTCGAGGCTATGACAATATCGTTGAGAAACTGACTGCACTCGGCGCAGATTTGCATATGGAAGACCGGGAAGACTAACGAATAGGGGACTTGAAAGTGGCAAAGTTTATAACGTACAGCGAATTACAGGAAAAAACATTAAAAGAAATTTACGAACTGGCAAAAGAGCTGAAAGTTCCTTCATATAGTCAGATGAACAAAAAAGAACTGTCGATGGCCGTCATTCGCGCTGAAGAGGAAAAACAGGGTTTTTTTGGAGTCAGCGGTGTACTGGATAAAATCAGCCATCAGGATTTCGGCTTTCTGCGTCCGATCAATTATTCACACAGCAATGAAGATGTCTACATTTCTGCTTCTCAAATGACCCGTTTCGGTCTGCGTAATGGGGACAAAATCACGGGGACAGCCCGTCCACCGAAAGCCGGCGAACGTTATTACGGACTCATGAACGTCCAGCTCGTCAACGGAAAGGACCCGGAAGAAGCCAGAGAGCGTCCGCATTTCCCGGCACTGACCCCTTTATATCCGGATAGACGCATCAATCTGGAATCTTCATCCAATGAAATGTCCGCCCGCATGATCGACCTGATCGCACCGATCGGGTTCGGTCAGCGTGGACTGATCGTTTCGCCACCCAAAGTGGGGAAAACGACCTTACTTAAAGAAATTGCCAATGGGATCAAAGCCAATCATCCTGACGTGGAACTTATTGTTCTGCTGATAGACGAACGGCCGGAAGAAGTGACAGATCTGGAACGCAGCATTGACGGAGAAGTGGTGCATTCGACCTTTGACCAGCAGCCACAGAATCATGTGAAAGTCAGCGAGCTGGTGCTGGAACGCGCACGCCGTTTAGTGGAAGACAAGCAGGATGTCGTCATCCTTATGGACAGTATCACCCGACTGGCCCGTGCCTATAACCTGGTGGAACAGCCAAGCGGACGTACGCTGAGTGGAGGGATAGATCCGGCTGCTTTATACCGTCCGAAGCGTTTCTTTGGTTCTGCACGTAATGTGGAAGAAGGCGGAAGCATGACGATCGTGGCGACAGCCCTGGTCGACACCGGCAGTCGCATGGATGATGTGATCTATGAAGAGTTCAAAGGAACGGGTAACATGGAAGTCCATCTGTCCCGCGAACTGGCAGAACGCCGTATATATCCGGCCATCGATATCAGAAAATCAAGCACGCGTAAAGAAGAAATGCTGTTGTCTAAAGAAGAATACGAAGCGGTCTATAAGCTGCGTCGCGGCATGCGTAATGATTCGCTGGAGTACACAGATCAGTTCATCAAAAACTTGAAACGCTACAAAAAGAATGCCGGCTTCGTAAAAAAAGTACTTAATCAGTAAAAAAAACAGGATTTCAGATATTTTTTTCGGGAAAAGAATTGCATCAGAAAACAAAACATGCTAAGATATGTAGTGTTGCATACAAAAGAATCAAGAGGGAAAGTCAAGCACGCGGAATACCGTCAGCTGGCTGTTCGTCTTGACTAATGAATGAAGATAACTATGGATTCGCAAAGAGTTCATGGCAGCTAAGGAGTGAAAAAGAATGAAACAAGGAATTCATCCAGAATATCGTGATGTAGTGTTTATGGACACAACGACAGGATTCAAATTCATGTCAGGTTCTACAAAAACATCGAGTGAAACAGTAGAGTGGGAAGATGGAAACAGCTATCCATTGATCCGTGTTGAGATTTCTTCAGATTCTCATCCATTCTATACAGGACGTCAGAAATTTGCTCAGGCAGATGGACGTATCGACCGTTTCAACAAAAAATACGGTTTGGAAGAAGCGTAATAAGATCAAAAAGTTCTGGATATCCAGAACTTTTTTTTTACCCTGATTTCCGTCAGCTCCCGGCGGTTTTTTACACAATGACAAAGACCATACAGCCCTCTGTTAAAGAACGGATTCGTGTCTTTAGCCGCTTTAAAATGTTATAATTATTTTGCTTGTTGCACCAAGTAAATATGCTAAACTATAGATATAAATCCGCAAGCGCTTAGCTTGTGACTGCATCAGCGAGGAACAGGAGGAAAAACAATGAAGCTTTATGTGATATATGGCGGTAAAAACGCAGAACACGAAGTCTCTGTTAAATCCGCTTTTTCGATCCTGCAACATATTTATTACGACTATTATACTGTTATCCCTGTTTATATAACACGAGAGGGAAGCTGGTTCAGAGGAACAGAAGTAGAAAGCAGAGACAGCATCCAGTCAAAGGCTGAACTCGTCGATCTGAAGCAGAAACAACCGTTCTCTTTCAATGAATTGCTGGAAGGAGAATCCGTGGCCTTCCCGGTTCTTCACGGACCAAACGGCGAAGACGGAACGGTCCAGGGTCTATTTGAAACGCTGGATATCCCTTACGTTGGTTCCGGCGTGCTGGCAAGTGCCATTGGTATGGACAAGCTGATAAGCAAAAGTGTGTTTAAAGAAGCGGGACTGTCCGTGCTGCCTTACAAAGAAGTCAAATTGAGAGACTGGAAAGTCAGCCAGCAGGATGTCTGCGAAGCGCTTGAAACCTATCTGGACTATCCTATGTATGTCAAGCCTGTGAATCAGGGTTCCAGTGTCGGTATCACGCGGGCGCTGAACTCAGAGGAATTGACCGAAGCCATCGAACTGGCCTTTAATTATGATTACCGGATCGTTGTGGAAAAAGGCGTGCCCGTACGCGAAATCGAAGTGGCTATCCTTGGAAACGAAGACGTACATACGTCTGTACCAGGAGAACTGGTGAAACAGAAACCTTTTTATGCCTACGAAGATAAATACTTGAATCAGAAAGTGGTCCGCGAGATACCCGCCAAGATATCCGCTGAACTGACGAAGAAAATGAGAAAAATGGCAGCAGATGCATTTGAAGCGATCAATGGGTCAGGCATTTCCCGTGCCGATTTCTTTTTGACCGAAGATGGAGAGGTCTACATCAATGAGGTCAACACCTTCCCGGGATTCACGTCGAACAGCATGTACCCCAAAGTGTGGGCGAAGACGGGCATCCCTTACGCTGACCTGATCGAAGAAGTCATTCAGCTGGGTCTGCGCAGACACAAAGATAAATATAAATTAAGCACAGAAGTCACGACAGAAGATGACAGTATAGAAATGGAGAGTATCAATGCCGAACTGGACACTAAATGAGATCGCCCAGGCAGTGGGGGGCAAAGTATTCAACAGTGATAAAACAGGTCAGGTGGCGGGTGTATCCTTTGATACCCGGACGCTGACTGAAGGGAACTTATTCATCCCATTGACAGCCGACCGCAACGGCCATGACTTTATAGGAGCTGCCATGGAAAAGGGAGCATCAGCTACGTTCTGGAGTGATCCGATCGAGAATGCCCCGAAAGAGATCGCAGTCATCCAAGTGGAAGATACACTGAAAGCTTTCCAGTCTTTTGCCAAGCACTATTTAAATGAAGTGTCGCCAAAAGTGATCGGTATCACCGGGAGTAACGGAAAAACGACCACGAAAGATATGGTGGCTGCAGTGGCTTCCGCTAAATACAAGACCCATAAAACCGGCGGGAATTTCAACAACCATTTAGGTCTCCCTTTGACCATTTTAGAGATGGACAGGGACACTGAAGTCGTTGTGCTTGAAATGGGGATGAGCGAAAAAGGTGAGATCCACGTCTTATCTGAACTCGCTGAACCGGATATCGCCGTCATCACCATGATCGGTGAATCCCATATCGAATTTCTGGGGTCAAGAGAAGCCATTTCTGAAGCCAAGCTGGAAATCGTTGAAGGGATGAAACAAGGGACCCTTATTTACCCTGGAGAAGAACCGCTTTTAAAAACCCGGATCGCTGACGGCTGGGTCGATGGAAAAGTGAAAACGGTCAAAACGTTTGGAAAAAACAGCGGGGTCGACCTCTACTCAACGGAAATCGAAACCGAAATGAAGCAGACACGTTTCAAAACGAATCAGGAATCAAAAGTGACGTGTGTCCTGCCTATCCCGGGCGAATACAACGTGCAGAATGCCTTGGCCGCCATATTAGTGGGCCAAGCACTGGGTATCGAAACAGAAGCGATTTACGAGCAGTTATCCAGTTTCCAACTGACCAAAAACCGTCTGGAATGGATAGACGGCTATAATGGATCAGTCCTTTTGAATGATGCGTATAATGCGAGCCCGTCCTCGGTCAGAGCTGTACTCAGTTACTTTAAAGGTATCGACGTGCCGGGCCGTAAAATCGTGGTACTGGGTGATATCCTGGAACTTGGCGAGCAGGCAAAGGCCATGCACCGCGAGCTTCACCAGGCGATCAATCCAGACAGCATCGACGAACTGGTGCTTTACGGCGACTTCATGAAAGCCTTGTATGAGGAAATGTCCGACAAAATGAAAAAAAACCAGCTGCATCACTTTACCGGTGAAAAAGACAAAGTCATCGCTTATCTAAAAGATACTTTGCAGCCTGAGGACACGGTCTTATTCAAATCCAGCTTCAGTACAGGTATGCTGGAAGTTGTGTCCAAGTTAAGACAGGATAAAAAATAATAAAACGTATTCATTTTTCTGCCTTATGAAAATAAGTTGAAAACGTACGGGGTACGTGATAAGATAACATCTGTAAGACAGACAGCTATTCGTTTAGTAGATAGAAATGTCTATCGTATATCATTTAAAATTAAATAATTAATACTGAGTCAAGTTAAATGTCATGCCCTGGTGTACCGCATCGAACGATGAGATACGTACACTAGGGTCTTTATTTGAACAGAATCACGGAACATTCTGTTTTCAAGAAATGATCTTTCTCTATTTATGGGTGACACCATCCTTGGCTCTTAAACGAATGCCTGCTAAGGAAAACAATAGGAGGAAACATTTTTTGAAATTTAATGAACTAGATTTACTACCAGAACTACTGAAATCCGTGAAGGATATGGGGTTCGAAGAAACAACGCCCATCCAGGAACAGACGATTCCGCTTGCTTTAGAAGGCAAGGACGTTATCGGACAAGCACAAACAGGTACCGGTAAAACAGCAGCCTTTGGTCTTCCAATGCTGCAGAAAATCGATACATCTAAACGTGTCGTTCAAGGCCTGGTTATTGCACCGACTCGTGAGCTGGCTATCCAGACACAGGAAGAGCTTTTCCGTTTAAGCAAAGATAAACGCGTTAAAGTAGCCTGCGTTTACGGCGGAGCAGATATCAGAAGACAGATCAAGCAGATCAAAGGCGGCGCACAGATCGTTGTGGGTACCCCTGGTCGTATGCTTGACCATATTCGTCGTAAAACGCTCCGTTTAGACCAAGTTGAAACACTTGTACTGGACGAAGCAGATGAAATGCTCAACATGGGCTTCATCGACGATATCGAATCCATCATCAAAGAAACACCGAAAGAGCGTCAAACCTTGCTGTTTTCAGCAACGATGCCGGATGCCATCAAACGTATCGGTGTCCGTTTCATGGAAGACCCTGAAACAGTCCGTATCAAAACGAAAACATTATCTGCGTCGACGATCGACCAGTTTTATACCAAAGCTAGAGATAATGAAAAATTTGACATTCTTACACGCCTGATCGACGTACAGAACCCTAAATCAGCACTGATTTTCGGCCGTACCAAAAAACGTGTGGATGAACTGTCTAAAGGTCTGGAAATGCGCGGCTATACGGCCGAAGGTATCCACGGCGACCTGTCTCAAAGCAAACGTATGAGTGTCTTGAAAGACTTTAAAAAAGGTAAAATCGATATTTTAGTAGCGACCGATGTGGCTGCCCGTGGCTTGGATGTTACCGGCTTGACGCATGTCTATAACTACGACATCCCACAAGACCCTGAGAGCTATGTCCACCGTATCGGCCGTACAGGTCGTGCCGGTGAAGAAGGGGTAGCTGTAACGTTTGTTACACCTCATGAAATGAGCTACCTGCGTACCATCGAAAAACTGACTAAACAGTCTATGACTGCTCTTCGTCCGCCTACCAGCGACGAAGCATTAGAAAGTCAGCTGCAGTCAGCTATGGATGATATTCAAAAAACCATAAATGACAACGGTCTGGAGAAGTATGAAACAGCGGCTGAAAAACTGCTTTCTTCATACTCAGCTGAAGATCTGGCGGCCGCTTTAGTTAAAGCAATGGTCAAGGATCCAACAGATGTCCCTGTTAAAATTTCTCCTCAGCGTCCGCTTCCTAACAAGGATAAAGGTCGAAGAGGCGGAAAAGGCAAGGGTAAAGGTGGAAACCGTGGCGGTAACCGCAACTATAAAGGCAAGCGTCGTTCTGGCGGCGACAACAAAGGTAAGAGAAGCAGTAATAACCGTCCGAAAAGAAAATAACAGTACACTATAACTGATAAGGAAGCCGGTAAGGGAGAACCTCCTGCCGGCTTTTATTCTGTTAAAAATCGTTTATATATGACATTTTGATGTGAATCTGTTAACATAATAGAAGTAACAAGAGTATGATGGGTTAGAAGAATAGAGGAAAAAGATGATTGTTGGTATTGGTTTAGACGTTGTGGAGATAGACAGGATCAGAAAAGCGTACATAAAACGGGAATCATTTGCCCAGAGAGTGCTGACAGAAAAAGAATTTGAAATTTTTCATGATCTTAAAGGCAAACGAAAAGTCGAATTCCTCGCCGGACGTTTTTCTGTAAAAGAAGCATTCTCAAAAGCACTCGGAACGGGAATAGGCAAGGTCGGGTTTTTAGATGTTGAAGTATTACCCGATCAGTCAGGAAAACCCATGGTCACTCAGAGCCCGTTTTCAGGAAATGTCTGGGTTTCCATCACGCACACAGACGCCATTGCAGCGGCACAAGTCATTTTAGAAAAAAATTAAAATCTCTTCCTTCATAGAATTGTCACAAAGAAGGATTCAAAAGCTCGCCCGTTCATGATAAACTTACAGTTAAGGAATAGGGATAGATTATTTCCTGTGGGGCTATTTATTCTACCGTCTCTTTTGCTATAATGAGAGGCAAGGGTATCGAGCAATAATCTTTTTGGAGGGCATTATTCATGGAAGAGTACAATAAAAAAATGACGATTGAATTGGAACAGTCTGTGTATGAAGAAATAGAAGAATATTGTCAGGATGCAAATATTGAAGAATCTGAATTAATGAATAAGATGCTTCAATGTTTTATCAAAGATACCATGAATAAAATGGATGCCATGAGGAAAGGATATGCGGAAATGGGCAAAATCAATTTAGAGATTTGCTCAGAATTCGATGGTTGTGAAAATGAAAGTCACGCCCATATCTGAAGGGAAAGATGTCTTGTTAAGTGAAAGAGTGAATCCCTTTATCCAAAAGGCGCCTTCGAGGAGGAAAGCCTGTGGTTAAACGCGGAGATATTTATTATGCGGATTTATCACCAGTAATCGGATCTGAGCAAGGTGGCATGCGACCGGTCTTGATTATTCAGAATAATGTTGGTAACAAATATAGCCCGACAGTCATTGTTGCAGCTATAACAACGAAGATCGAAAAAGGTAAAATGCCGACGCACGTCGAAGTCGGAGCCGATAAAGGACTGGAAAAGAATTCAGTCGTTTTGCTTGAACAGATAAGAACGATCGACAAACAACGTTTAAGAGATCAAGTCACGCAGCTGGACAATAAGACTATGACTATGGTCGATGATGCTTTAGCGATCAGTGTTGGTCTGTCTAATCAGTACAAACATATTTAACATCATCTTTAATACTTAGAAAAAGCAGTCTTGACTTACATGTCAGGCTGTTTTTTGTTTTAGAAGAATGATGCAGACCAATGACTTTCTTAATAGGTAATGGTCCCTTTCATGTGCTATAGTGAGACTGAAGACTATGTTGATTGCTGACGTAACAGCTGATTTGAACCGAATCAGGGGTAGTTGATGGATCGGGGGAGGATGATATCTGAAATGACTGATTTGAAAGCTGAAAAAGAACAGTGGCTGACTCTGCAGCGTGTACAGAAGGAACAGATCGACTTGGATTTGAAGATGGCTTATCTGAACCGGATAGACAGGCTGGACCGTTTGAAAGAACTGATCGAAAACCACGAATCTGAATGGTTTGAGGCCTTGTATTCGGATCTGGGAAAGTCTGAAATGGAGAGTTATACTTCAGAAATCTCTACGGCCCTAAATGAGATCGCATATATGAAAAATCACTTAAAAAGCTGGATGAAAAAAGAGACACAGCTCAGTCGGACCGCTATAGGCAAATCTGAACATTCCATTCTAAGAAAACCCTACGGCTCCGTGCTGATCATAAGCCCGTGGAACTACCCGCTTCAGCTGACATTAGTTCCGCTGATCGGTGCGGTCACGGCAGGGAATCGCTGTTTTGTAAAACCGTCCGAAAAATCCCAAGCTGTTAGTCATCTGCTCAAAAAAACACTGTCGCGATATTTTGAACCTGAAGAGGTTTTTGTGGTGGAAGGCGAGGCGGATACGGCTCAAGCTTTACTGGAGATGAACTGGGATCACATCTTCTTTACTGGCAGCGCTGAGGTGGGAAGGAAAGTTTATGAAGCCGCGGCCAGAACGCTGACACCGGTCACGCTTGAATTGGGTGGAAAGAATCCATGTATCGTAGATGAGTCGCTCTGTACAAGAGAAACGGCAAAAAAAATCATCTGGGGGAAATTTCTGAATGCAGGACAGACCTGTATCGCCCCGGATACTGTGTATGTCCATGCCTCCGTTAAGGAGAAGTTTACCAGGCTGGCCGTGGAGACCATTCGAGAATTTTACAGTTGCGAGCCTGAAAAGAGTAAAGACTATGGCCGGATGATCGATGAGGCACACTTCGATAAAATCAGTCAGTACCTGACTCAAGGTGATATCGTTTATGGGGGAAGTGGCAGGAGAGAAGCGTTATTCATTGAACCGACAGTGATGGACAACATAGAGACCGATTCGCCTCTTGCAAAGGAGGAAATATTTGGTCCTGTTCTGCCGGTCGTGAGCTATGAATCGTTCGATGATCTGCTGGGGATGCTGAAACAGCAGGAGGCGCCCTTAGTCACATATTTGTTTACAGATAAGTCGAGTCGCATTGATGAAGTAGAGCAGTCGGTAAAAACGGGGACCCTCATGGTCGGTCAGGTCATCTTTCATGGCGCAGATCCAAGAATACCTTTTGGTGGTGTAGGGAACAGTGGTATGGGAAGGTATCATGGCCGTTCCAGCTACGAAACCTTCACTTATGAAAAAGTGCTGTATCACCAGAAGAAAGACTATGCGAATAACATGATCTTCCCGCCGTATAAGTCCGGGGTGTTAAAAACACTGAGAAGAGTCCGGAAATGGTTCGGCTGATCGACTTGGATTTACATGTTCACTTTATAAAAAAGGAGAGCCAGTCTGTGTATTCACAGACTGGCTTCTTTTTGGTCCAGTCATGTACCGGTCCGGTATGGCTGAATCAGGGCAGCTGGAGTCGAAACTGACCGGTCCTGAGTTTACCTGAATGGAGAATCAGGATAAACCGTAATTGAAAACTTTCAGGATACATGATACACTACTCTCGTTGTCTTTTTTGACGACCGTGGTTCGAAAGCGCCAACCCACGAGATAAAAACTAGGAGGAATAATATGAAATTAAAACAATGGATGATCAATGCGATCATCGCAGCCTTGTATACAGGGATTACTATACTTATAGCACCCTTTGCGTTCGGAGTTATTCAGTTGAGGCTGTCTGAAATGCTCAACCATTTGGTTGTGTTCGATAAGAAGTATGTTTACGGTGTAACAGCAGGTGTCTTTTTGACCAACCTCATACTGTCACCCTTCGGTATTTACGATTGGACTCTTGGAGTGGGTCACACTATAGTTTCTTTTGCTGTCTACTTTTTACTAAGCAAAAAAGTTCAGTCCCCTGTGAAAAAAATGATTCTCAATTCAGCCATATTCTCTGTATTCAGTTTCATGATTGCTCTGTTATTACTACTGATCGGTGAGATAGAAGTCTTCTGGATTAATTATCTCTTTGTCTTTTTAGGACAGCTGATAACAATGGGTATCGGAATCCCGGTCATGCTGACGCTTGACAAGAAACTGGATTTCAAAAAAAGAATGCAAGCTTAAAAAACTCGAAAAACTTGGCGCAGTAAAAAAGACGCTCGATTAAATCCCGCCGGCATGGGGGAATAATCGAGCGTCTTTTTGTATAGAGTTGATCGTTATTTAATCGTTATGCAGGTCTTCGGCTTGAACGACCTTGAATCCCTTGCGGTCCAATTGTTTTTTGATTTCATCCAGCGTCTTTTTAGAAACATCAGGTTCCAGAGTCATGATCGTGCGTCTGACCATATTCTCACGCTGGACATCAAGGGTGATACAGCTCATGATAGAACAGTGACGGTTGATGATTTTAGCAATGTTGGCCAAGTCGCCTTTCTGTCCAGGGGAAGCAATGGTCAATACATAGCTGCCTGAATCGATACTCCAAGACTGCTGCAGCAGATCGATCAAGGTGCTGTGCGTCAGGATACCGAAGAAATGGTTGTTTTCATCAAGTACAGTGATATAAGGCAAATCTTTTATCATAAAGAAAATCTTGAAAAAAGAAGAATTGAGATGCACATATTTCGTGGCATTTTTTAAGAGATGGGTAACAGGCAGGGACATATCTCCACCGTTAGCCTTATGTCTATAGATGTGCATTTTATAGATATTGCCTCTGAATATTTTACCGCTTTGATCCAAAACAGGCACACATCGGTACCCGGTATCTTCAAGCAGTGTGATAGCTTCTTCAAGTGTTGCGTCTTCTGAGATTGTTGATACGATATTTTTAGGTACGGTCAATTGTTTGATCAGCATATAAGAATCTGCTCCTTCTCATCTGTTTTTTTCTGTATTCACGTTTTCATTATAACAGATTGGCCCTTGGTTACCTAGGTAAATCAGTGTAAAATAAAGAAAATAAAGTGTTAGAGGGAGCCGGTATGAAAAAACGAAATGAAATGATGGACAGACCTGTTATTGACAATGATGTCAGAGAATATTTAAGAACAGCGCAAAAGCAGTTGGATGGAGAGATAGGTAATATTGAAAAATGGGCGAACGATAAACGGGTTCCGATCATTCCTCATGAGACTGTCACCTTCTTCAATTGGCTGTTGCCTCTCCTACAGCCAAAAGAAATCCTGGAAATCGGAACAGCTATCGGTTTTTCTGCCGGCCTCATGATCCAGGCATCGTCTCCGGGATGTCACGTGACGACCATTGAACGTAATCCTGATATGATCGAAAAAGCCAAAGTGAATTTCAAAAAAATGAATATTGAAAGTAATGTTACTCTGCTGGAAGGCCAGGCGAGCGACTGGCTGGAGAAACTAAAAGAAGAGTCTGTCGATTTTATATTCATGGATAGTGCAAAAGCCAAGTACTATGATTTCTTTCCGCATTGTTATCGCCTGTTAAAACAAGGGGGAGTATTGGCCATTGATGATGTGCTCCAGGGAGGGACGATCCTGGATGATGATGAAGATGTGCCAAGGAGAAGACGGAAAATCCACAAAAAACTGAATGCTTTTTTAGATATCGTTATGGATCATCCGGCGTTTGACTCTTCCGTTGTTCCATTGGGTGATGGCCTGTTGCTCATTACAAAAAGAGAGGCCTTCGATTTCAGTTTTATGCTGCCGGAAAAAACTGATCAATAGTGGAAAGGCTGCTCTTAAGGGATTATTAAAAAAAGATCGTATAAATTGCAAAAAAGAGGTTGACGAAAAAGGAAAAGACTGGTAAAGTAATATACGTTGCTGATTTACGGCGACTCAGCGCTTTTCTTTTTGTCAAACCGCTCTGAAAAACGAGTTGAAAAAAACTTTAAAAAGTTGTTGACAATCTAAACGAAAGCCTGTAGTATTATATGAGTTGACACGAAACGTCGTCAACGTTTGAACAAATGAGATCTTTGAAAACTGAACAAAGTAAAACAACCAAATGTGCAGGGGTCTTCGATCCGATTTATCGGATCAGGACAACACAAACGAGTTAACATGTTTAACTCACACTATTTAAATTGAGCTATTTCAAACTACCAAAATGAGAGTTTGATCCTGGCTCAGGACGAACGCTGGCGGCATGCCTAATACATGCAAGTCGAACGATGAAGCACTCTGCTTGCAGAGTGCGGAAGAGTGGCGAACGGGTGAGTAACACGTGGGGAACCTGCCCATAAGAGGGGGATAACATCCGGAAACGGGTGCTAATACCGCATAGGTGATCATAGCGCATGCTTAGATCATTAA
>NZ_FOBL01000007.1 GCF_900109825.1 Alkalibacterium putridalgicola
CGGAGATGAGTGAACAGTATGCCCGTGAAAGTGTTCACTGACGGGATGATGAGACGCTCAGTGAACATTTCTGTCTCCCGAATGTCGCGCTCGCCAGCCAGCTTGAATATGAGTGAACATCTACTTCTCTAAAATGTCGTACTGCAGACGAGTTTGACCCTGAGTGAACACTTTAGAGATAACAGATCTTATAAACCGATACATAATAAAATGAATGGCCGATTATAGATGCTCGGAGGGTTTAGCTGATAGTCTAATACCTGTGAAAAAAAACGTGCCGGTTACTGTTATCAAGCTAAATGATTTACTTCGATCAATGGTTTGCCATATACTAAAAAGGTACTTTAGAATGATAAGGATACAAAGGATGCTTTAACAGTGCGGATTAAAACATCTGCAGCTTCTTTTTACATCCCTGATAGCGCAGAAGTGATCAGTAGCGAAAACGTCTCACGTCTTAAAGCTATACACAATCAAAAATGGAGGACCTATACCATGAACTTATCAGTACTGCTTCAGTCGATCGATACTGTGTCTGAAAAGAACAGTAAGCACGATATAGAAATCAAAAATCTGGCCTATCATTCGAGTAAGGTCAAACCGGGGACACTGTTCGTGTGTATCCGCGGTTTCAAAACAGATGGCCATAACTATGCTGAAGCGGCAGTTAAAAATGGAGCGGCAGCTCTGATCGTCGAACGCTTCCTCCCTGATATCACGGTCCCGCAGTTTCTAGTCGCTGACGGGCGCAGAGCGCTGGCGTTGGTGTCGGACTGTTTTTATGGCCGACCTTCCCAAAACATGCGCATATTCGGCGTGACCGGAACGAACGGAAAAACGACGATTACATATATGACCGATGCTGTATTCAGAGCCAATGATCTGGCGACCGGACTCATCGGAACGATCCTGGTCAAGTTCAGTGACGTCACGGTGCCAGCCGTACTGACGACCCCGGAATCTCTGGATCTGCAGCGGTACTTGAAAAAGATGGAGGATAAAGGCGTCTCGCATGTCTCAATGGAAGTCTCTTCGTCTGCTTTAGATCTGAAGCGCACGGAGAATTTGGCCTTCGATGTAGCCGCCTTTACAAATATCCACCGTGATCATATCGAACTGCATGGGTCTTTTGAGGCTTATTACAATGCCAAAGCCTCGTTTATTCGTCAGGCGCCAAAATCGAGTGCGGCATTACTGAATATCGACGAATCGCTTTTAGAAAAGCTGAAAGATGAAACGGAAGCACAGGTGATCTCTTTCGGCATAAAGAATGACTCGGGACACTTCCACGTTTCTGATATCGATATGTCAGACGGGATCCCTTCGTTTACTGTCACGCAGAAAAAGCCTGTAAAAAGTTTGACCGGCAGACCGATAAATTTAGAGCCTTTTCGGATCGATCTAGCGGTGCCGGGACTTTATTCTATCTATAATGCGCTGACCGCCATCATCACAGGACTGGTGAATGATATCCCGTTAAACATAGTCAAATCGGGGATAGAAGGCTTTATAGGGGTCGAACGGCGCTTTCAGATCCTTTACGATAAAGAATTTACCGTCATTGACGATCTGCTCCTGAACGAAGACAACATCGAGGCGAGTTTAAAAGCGCTGAAAAACTTGAATTACAAGGCAATCCATTTTGTGCATGCGGTCCGCGGGAGTAGAGGGACTGAAGTCAATCGGGAAAATGCAGCTAAAATGGCCGACTGGTTTCCTTCTTTGAATATCAAAAACGTGACCCTGACAGCCAGTCGCTCACTTGTCGGGGAACTGGACACGGTTAAAAAAGAAGAAACAGCGGCGTTCACGGATGTCATGGAATCCAGAGGCATCGCAGTAGATTTTCATGAAGAACTGCATGATGCGCTCGCAGCCAGCCTCACACAGGTCGAACCGGGCGATATCCTGCTGATCACAGGAGCTCACGGAATGGATCACGGCGCACGGATCATCATGGAGCTGCTGAAAAAGAGACCTGGAACAGACAGGGTAGCAGTCGATGCGATCATGACTAAAAAAATGATCGGCATGGAGACGACTCAAAAATCAGATGTATCCTGACTGATCTCTGGTTCATTTGCTTTTAGAAAGGATATTAAACGCGTTTGATCAAACATGTTCAATAAGCTGAAATGCGCCCAGATCTCGCTCTCTGTTCAGGTCAGAACAGGAGCAGGACCTGGGCGCATCTATTCGTATAAGAAAAGCCGTTTAATGATTATTCAATGAATCAATAATAATGGCAGATGTTTCTTCGATGGACTTGCTGGATACGTTGATGATCTGGCAGTTCAGCTTTTTATACAGTTCTTCAGCGTATTTGATCTCCTTGCGGATACGTTCTTTACTGGAATAAGGTGTTTCAGGATCCATACCGTAAGATATCATGCGTTCGCGCCTGATATTCGACAGCATTTCTTCCTCGTTCGTCAAGCCGACCATTCGATTTGGGTCCACTGACCAGATTTCATCAGGCAGGCGTGATTCAGGCATCAGCGGTAGGTTTGCGACTTTATACCCCTGATTGGCCATATAGATGCTTAAAGGAGTCTTGGATGTGCGGGAAATGCCTAAAATAACGATGTCTGCTTCCAGGAAGCCACGCGGATCTTTCCCGTCATCATACTGGACGGCAAACTCCAGGGCACTGATCCGGTTGAAATATTTATCGTCCAGTTTATGCTTGGCCCCCGGTTTATGCTGGGGCATCGTATTCGTCCGGGCGGTGACTTCACTCAGTAGTGGATTGAGGACGTCGATGCATTTGATGTCATGTTCGGTACAGAAGGTCTCGATCGTCTCGACAAGGATCGGATCGACAAAGGTATGAAGGACGACAGCATTGAATCGTTTCGCTTTCTCAAGGACAACGGTCAGCTGATCTTCTTCCCGGATAAAGGGGAAATTCTTCAATTCATAGTCGACATCCGGAAACTGAGCCAGAGCGGCATGCACGACATTGCTTGCTGTCCCTCCGACCGAATCCGACAGGACCATGATGGTTAAAGATGAATGTTGAGACATAATGAAATCTCCTTTCTCAAATTAAGTGATACCTTTAGTATATAGGAAGTCGTTTAGAATGAGAACAAATTTGAAACTTGAATTTTTCAACTTTTGCGATATACTAGTTTAAGAATAACAAACTATATAAGGGAAGCGATAGTGTGTCTGCTTTTGAACAAGCTGTTAAAACGCTGAAGCGCAATGGGTACAAGACGACTGGTAAAAGACAGCGGATCCTCGAATTACTCTATAACTCTAATAAATATATGTCCGCCAAAGAAGTCCAGGACAAGCTGAAAAAAATGTTTCCGGGTATCAGTCCTGATACGATTTACAGAAATCTGCATACATTTGTCGAATTGAAGGTAGTGGAAGAAACCGAATTGAATGGAGAAAAACTTTTCCGGGCCACCTGTGATGTGCATGGGCATCATCATCACTTTATCTGTACAGTCTGCGGCAAGACGAAAGAGCTGGACTGTCCGCTTGATCTGTTTCAGGATCAGCTGCCCGGGTATGAAGTCGATTCACATCGGTTTGAACTTTTTGGAAAATGCAGTAATTGCCTGCAGCTGCAGTCGACTAATTAAAAAAAGAGAGAGTGTTTATAATTTTGTCAGGATTTATTTGATGATGAGGTTGACGCTCTCTCTTTTATTGTATATAATAAACAGTGAATTGTATTATACTTTACGTATACCCTGCAATTACATCATTTAGTGATAGGGAAGACCAATTGTGACTATTTTATTTCTTGCAAAATGGAACTCCCTGAATGTACGAGGGGAGGGGAAGAACGTTGACTAAAACAGAACTCAAAAAAGGTGAAGATCTTGAGGATGCTCTACGTCGTTTTAAACGTTCCGTTTCTAAATCCGGCACTATGAAAGAAGCCCGTAAACGCGAGTACTACGATAAACCAAGTGTTAAACGTAAAAAGAAATCTATCGAAGCACGTAAACGCAAGTAATTTCTCGCTTTACGATGTGCTTCGACATGATAGAAGGTGGACGAGATGAGTAAACTTGATCAACTGAATCAGGATATGAAAACGGCTATGAAACAGAAAGATAAAGAAACATTATCAACTGTTCGTATGCTGAAATCTGCGCTTCAAACTGAACAAATCAACAAAGGCGAGGAACTTTCCGAGGAAGAAGAATTAACGATCCTTGCTCGTGAGAAGAAACAGCGTCTGGAGTCTTTGAATGAATTTAAGGCCGCCGGTCGTGATGATCTGGTCCTTAAACTGGAAAAAGAGCTCTCCGTTGTCGATAATTATCTTCCGGAACAACTCAGTGAAGATGAGGTTCGTACCATTGTTCAGGAAACGATCGCTCAAACGCAGGCGTCATCCATGCAGGACATGGGTAAAGTGATGGGTGCGTTGATGCCGAAAGTAAAAGGCAAAGCTGATGGATCATTAGTAAGCTCGATCGTAAAAGAAGAACTTAATAAATAAACCTTTGATCATAAAAGAACGCTGTTTAGAACTTTCTAAACAGCGTTCTTTTTATGGACTGGTGAGTCCGAAGAAGGTAAACATGTGATTTTCTGCAACTTTATAGAGTTTTTTAGCTATTTATGCTATTATTTATATACTTAAACGACTATCGAATGAGTGCTGATGATAGCGTCAGTCTTATCAAAGAAGGAGATGTTAACTGCTTGACTGAATCAAATGAGAAGCGACAGATTCACTTAGAAGATTCGCAGCGCGTTTTTGCGCTATTTGGTCCTCAAAACAGTTATTTAAACTTGATCGAAGAAGAAATGGACGTGGTCATCAACAGCCGCGGGACCAATCTTGAGATCGAAGGTGACAGTGAAACTATCGATCTGATCGACTCTCTTTTCCAGCAGCTGTTAGTCCTGGAAGAGAAAGGCATAACAATAAAAAAAGCGGATATCGTGTCTGCTATCCGTATGGCAAAACAGGGCAAGCTCGGAAAATTCGTCCGCATGTACGAAGAAGAGATCACCCGCGATAAAGACGGCAAGATCCTGCGCGCCAGGAACGTGGGCCAGCGCAACTATATCGAGGCGATCAAGAATCACGACATCGTTTTCGGTATCGGTCCTGCGGGTACAGGAAAGACCTTTGTCGCTGTCGCTATGGCAGTTGCAGCGATGCGCAGAGGCGATGTCAAGCGCATCATCTTGACACGTCCTGCCGTTGAAGCCGGCGAGAACCTGGGCTTCTTGCCCGGCGACTTAAAAGAAAAGGTGGATCCGTATCTTCGTCCCTTATATGATGCTTTGTACACGATTTTCGGCACCGAACATACCAATCGGCTGATCGAGCGTGAGACCATCGAGATCGCGCCGCTGGCTTACATGCGCGGACGGACGCTCGATGATGCCTTCATCATTTTAGACGAAGCACAGAATACGACGACCCAGCAGATGAAGATGTTTTTGACGCGTCTCGGCTTCGGCTCAAAGATGGTCATCAACGGGGACATCACCCAGATCGACTTGCCTAAACGCGTGAGCAGCGGACTGATCCATGCCGAACGCGTCTTGAGCAACGTCAATGGTATCGCTCATGTGCACTTCGAGGCGGAGGACGTCGTCAGACATCCGCTCGTGGCCAAAGTGATCGATGCCTATGTCAATGAAACGGGCGGGGATGACTAATGGATATCGCGATATACGATGAAACAAAACAGCTCACACCGGAAAAAACAGCCTGGATGGAAGATTTGCTGCAGTTCGCTGCCGCGAAACTGTCTATCCCGGAAAACGCTGAGATCTCGGTCACTGTGGTCGACGATCAGAAAATCAGAGAGATCAACCGGGAATACCGGAACAAAGATGCCGTCACGGACGTCATCAGTTTCGCCCTGGAAGACGATGAAGACATCTTCATGACGCTGGATATGGAAGAAGGAGAGATCCCGAGAGACCTTGGGGACATTTTTCTCTCCTATGACAAGGCTGTCGAGCAGGCCGAGGAGTATGGTCATTCAGTCGACCGCGAGCTGGGCTTTCTGCTCGTTCACGGCTTCCTGCATTTGAACGGCTACGATCATATGACCGAGACCGATGAGAAGGAAATGTTTTCACTACAAGAGGAGATTTTAAGAGAGTATGGACTCAAAAGATAGGCACGACCTTCCAGGTAAAAACAGAAAATACAGAGAATCCTTCCGCTATGCTTTCTGGGGCGTCAAGACGGCCTTTCAGGAAGAACGAAACATGCGGACCCACGTCATCACAGGGCTCCTTGTTCTGGTCGTGTCGCTGTTCCTTGACCTGACACGCTATGAGTGGCTCTGGCTGATCCTTGTCAGCTACCTGGTGTTCGTTATGGAACTCATCAATACAGTGGTGGAGAACGTCGTTGACCTGGTCACGGAAGAGTTTCATCCGATCGCCAAGAAAGTCAAGGACATGGCAGCGGCTGTTGTTCTCGTTACGGCAGGCTTCGCCGCACTGGTCGGCATCATCATTCTATTACCTAAGTTACTGCAAATTTTTATATAAAAAATACTACTAAAAAGAGGCGATATAAATGGATGAACAAAAGAAAAAAGATTTAGTGCAACAAGCTGACGGCATGCTGAAACGAGCCTATGTCCCTTATTCACATTTTCCAGTTGGAGCTGCTCTGCTGACAAAGGAAGGCAAGACCTATACCGGCTGTAATATTGAAAACGCATCATACAGCCTATCGAACTGTGCAGAGCGTACAGCGATTTTCAAAGCTGTTTCAGAAGGTGAAAAGGACTTTGATTATTTCGTCATCACAGGTGGAACGGACGAACCGATCTCTCCATGTGGCGCCTGCCGCCAGGTCATGGTCGAATTCTTCGAACCGGATATGAAAGTTTTACTGACCAACGAAGATGGCAAAATCAAAGAAACGACCGTAGCAGAATTGCTGCCGGGCGCCTTCCAGGCGGAGGATATGGTTTGAGTAGAGAAACAACAGCTTATAAGTCAGGATTCGTCTCCATCGTCGGCCGGCCCAATGTAGGAAAATCGACCTTGCTCAACCGACTTGTCGGACAGAAGATCGCCATCATGAGCGACAAGGCACAGACGACCCGCAACAAGATCCAGGGTATTTACACGACAGATGATGAACAGATCGTCTTTATCGATACTCCCGGGATCCATAAACCGAAACATCGTCTGGGTGACTTCATGGTCGAAACAGCGCTCAGCACATTCAACGAAGTGGATGTTGTTCTGTTTCTGGTCAATGTGGCCGAAAAACGCGGCGCCGGTGATAACTACATCATTGATAAACTGAAGTATGTGGAGAGCCCGGTGTTTCTCGTCCTGAATAAAATCGATCAGGTCCACCCGGATGAACTGCTTCCGATCATCGAGGACTACAACAAGCAGATGGAATTTGCAGAAATCGTGCCGATCTCAGCCATGGAAGGCAACAATGTCGACCATTTAGTGGATACGATCCGCAATTATCTTCCTGAAGGCCCGCAGTTCTATCCAGAAGACCAGGTGACAGATCACCCCGAGTATTTTATCGTGTCTGAACTGATCCGTGAGAAAGTACTGGAGCGTACCCGTGAAGAAGTGCCCCATTCGATCGCTGTGGTCATCGAGAGCATGCAGCGCAATGCCGATGATAAAGTGGAAGTCAGAGCCGTGATCAATGTGGAGCGTAAATCGCAAAAAGGGATCATTATCGGTAAGCAAGGCAAAACGATCAAAGATATCGGCATCAATGCCCGCCGGGATATCGAAAAACTTTTAGGCGACAAGATCTATCTGGAACTGTTCGTCAAAGTGCAGAGCGACTGGCGCGACAAGCAGACCAATCTGAAGGATTTCGGCTACAATAAAGAAGAATATTAAGGTTAACGGGAAAGTGAGAAGGTGACTGAGTGTCTCAGCTAGAAGAAGTGCATGGCATCGTTTTATCAGTCAGAAAGCACCGCGAGCGGGACTTTCTGGTCAAGCTGTTTACACGGGAATACGGAAAGCTGATGTTTTTTGTCCGCGGAACGAAAAACCCGAACAATAAACTGAAGCCGGCCATCCAGCCGTTTACTCAGGCGACATATATCGCTGATATCCGAGACACGGGTTTGAGTTTCCTCCGGGATTCCAAACTCGTGTCACCTTTTTCTGCCATCCAGCAGGACATCTTCAAGAACGCCTACGGTACCTATGTTCTGCAGCTGGCTGATGCGGCTCTGGAAGACAGACAGATGGATCCGGGATTATTCGCACAGCTCGTTTTGGGGCTGGAAGCGATAGATGAAGGTCTGGATGCTGAAGTGATCATGAATATCTTTGAAATGCGTTTTCTGAGATACTTCGGGGTCATGCCTGAACTGCGCGGCTGTGTGATCTGCGGCGTGACAGAAGGGGCTTTCGACTATTCAAGCCTGCATCATGGGCTGCTGTGCCCGAAACATTACTACGAAGACGAACGGCGTTATCATGCCAGTCCCAAGGCGATCCACTTTATCCGGCTGTTTTCAGTGATCTCCTTTGACAAGATCAATTCGATCTCGGTCAAAGACGAGACGAAGAAAGAGATCCGGGCTGTGATCGATCAGCTTTATGACGAACTGGTCGGCATTCGGCTCAAGAGCCGGAAGTTCATCGACAGCATGAAAGAATGGGAAAATCTGATGAAGCCGCAGGAAGATGCAACGGACTGATAAGGCGACTCAGCTGGTATGAAAGTTTAAGATTGACAAATCATGTCATTCAGTTAAGATAGACTATAGAAGAAAAAGTAAATAAAACAGAAGACACAATGAAGGAAAGAGTAGGAACAGCGGATCGTTTAAGCGACTGTGGGCGAGTGGGAGCCACGGACATCACTGTTTTGAAAGGCATCCGGAGTGTCCATTTAAAAGTGCTGGCTTCATAATCTTAAGCTAGAAGTAGGGTGGAACCGCGAGAAGACTCGTCCCTATACTGAACACGCGTATCAGTATAGAGACGAGTCTTTTTTTGTTGTTTTATTAAAAGGAGAGAGAAAAATGGAAGAAAAGAAAACGTTTCAAGATATCATTTTAACGCTGCAGCAATTCTGGTCCAAACAGGGGTGCATGCTGATGCAGGCCTACGACACAGAAAAAGGGGCCGGAACGATGAGCCCTTATACGTTTTTGCGTGCCATCGGACCTGAGCCATGGAACGCTGCCTACGTTGAACCGAGCCGCCGACCAGCTGACGGACGTTACGGTGAGAACCCGAACCGTCTTTATCAGCACCATCAGTTCCAGGTCGTGATGAAACCTTCACCAAAAAATATCCAGGAGCTGTACATCGAAAGTCTGAAAGCACTGGGAATCGATCCTCTGAAACACGATATCCGCTTTGTTGAAGATAACTGGGAGAATCCGTCTTTAGGCTGTGCCGGTCTGGGCTGGGAAGTTTGGCTGGACGGCATGGAAGTCACCCAGTTCACTTACTTCCAGCAGGTCGGTGGTCTTGAAGTGGATTCCGTGACGAGCGAACTGACATACGGACTGGAACGTCTGGCTTCTTATATCCAGGACGTCAACAGTGTCTATGATATCGAATGGGCACCGGGCGTGAAATACGGTGAGATCTTCAAGCACCCTGAATATGAACACTCAGCGTATTCTTTCGACCACAGCGACACGGCCTTTTTGTTCAGCCAGTTTTCATCTTTTGAAAAGGAAGCGTTGAAGCAGATCGACAACAACCTGGTCCATCCGGCTTATGACTATGTATTGAAATGCAGCCATGCCTTCAATCTGCTGGATGCCAGAGGAGCTGTTTCTGCGACAGATCGTCCGGATTATCTGAAACGCATCCGTCATATGGCGCGTCTAATCGCCAAAGCCTTTTTAGAAGAACGCGCAAAACTTTCCTTCCCGCTGATCAAAGACAGTGAGACAGCCAAATGGGTCGAAAAGTACGGCGTTAAGGAGGAAAAATAATGACACACACATTTTTACTTGAAATCGGACTGGAAGAGATGCCGGCGAAAGTCGTCTCAAGATCTGCCAGTCAGTTAAAAACGATGGTAAGCACACACTTGAAAGAAAATGGCCTGAATTATTCAACGATCGATGTCTACAGTACACCCAGACGTCTGGCCGTCAGTGTCAGTGAACTGGAAGAAAAACAGGAAGACCGCACGGAGACAGTCAAAGGACCGGCCAAGCGTATCGCCGTGGACGATGAAGGCAACTGGTCAAAAGCGGCCATCGGCTTTTCAAAAGGTCAGAAAGCGTCGGTCGACGATATTGTCTTCAAAGAAGTAAAAGGCGAAGAGTATGTCTTTATCGAGAAAGAAATCAAAGGCCAGTCGGCAGAAGAGGTTCTGAAAACCCTCGCCGACCGACTGCCATCCATGACTTTCCCGGTATCGATGAAGTGGGGAAATTCGTCTCACCGTTTCATCCGTCCGGTCCATTGGCTCGTTGCTCTTTTAGACGCAGACGTCGTCGACATGAAGCTCTTTGATGTTGCTTCAGGCAGAGAAACTAGAGGCCACCGATTCTTAGGCAGTTCAGTGACACTGGACCATGCAAAAGACTATGAAGAAGCATTGAAACAGGAATCCGTCCTGGTCGACCGGGATGAACGCAGAAAGGCTATCGTCACGCAGATCAGAGACTTGTGTCAGGAAAACAACTGGCAGGACCCGACTGATAACGTGTCCTTAGTCGATGAAGTGACTGACTTAGTGGAATATCCGACCGTCTTTTCCGGTTCCTTTGACGAAGACTACCTGAAAGTCCCTGAGATTGTACTGGAAACGGCTATGGCCGATCACCAGCGTTACTTCCCTGTCCGTGAGGCAGGCGAAGAAGGTTCGTTCCTTCCGTACTTTATCGCTGTGAGAAACGGGAATGATCAAGGGCTCGACTTTGTACGTAAAGGGAATGAAAAAGTTTTGAGTGCCCGACTGGCTGATGCGGCTTTCTTCTATGAAGAAGACAACAAGCATACCATCGACTATTTCGTTGAAAAACTGAAACATGTTTCTTTCCACGAAAAAATCGGTTCACTATACGAAAAACAGGAACGCATCGAACGGATCGCTGAAAGTCTTGTTCCCTATTTCGATTTGAAAGTGGAAAAAGAAACAGACGTGAAACGCGCCGCACGCATCTGTAAATTTGATCTGGTCACGCAGACCGTTACAGAATTTACATCACTTCAAGGACAGATCGCCGGAATCTTTGCCCGCGAACGCAAGGAATCAGACGCTGTTTCTCAAGCGCTGGCTGAACAGTACCTGCCGGACAGCATGGAAGGCAAACTACCGGAAAGTAAGGTCGGGGCTATCATCTCACTGGCGGACAAGATGGATTCACTGATGTCCTTCTTCGCCATCGGATTGATCCCGACCGGTTCCAATGACCCGTTCGCCTTAAGAAGACAGGCCATGGGGATCGTTCGCATGATCGAAGCCTTCGACCTGCCGCTGTCTATCAGCGAGTGGATCGATGGGATCATTCACGATGTTCAGAACATTGAAACCAAAGCTCTCTATGAACAGAACAAAGGAAATGTCAGCCAGTTCATTCAGGACCGTCTGGATGTGTGGCTCACAAAATATGCCGGTCTGGATAAGGACTATGATGTGAGAGAAGCTGTTCTGAACGCGTCACACGATAACATCGTGGCTTTGATCGATCAGGCTAAAGTCCTGAAAGCAGAGAAGCAGACCGACCAGTTCAAACCGGTGGTCGAGTCGCTGACCCGTGTCGCAAATCTGGCTGAAAAAGCAGATCCGAATGTAGCTGTGGATGCTGAACGGTTTGAATCAGACTCCGAGCGCGCACTTTATGATGCGGTGACGGGTATACAGATGCTGAATGAAAAAGATATCAGTGCCGGTGAGACGTGGAAGCAGTTCGTTCTGCTTCACCCACTGATCGATGCTTTCTTCGAAGAAAACATGGTCATGGCAGACGACGAAGCAGTCAAAGCCAATCGTCTGGCTCTACTGGACCGTATCGATAGACTGGCAAGACCCTTTGCCCAGTTCAGCACACTCGTTATCAAATAAGCAGACAAAGAAGGCAGTTTTTCTGTCTTCTTTCGTTTATAATACAGCCGAGAACCCTCGTGACATAAGTCAAGAGAGGTTCATAATAAAGGTTAAATGGAAATAAAATGAAGGAGCCTCATCTCATGCTAAAAAAATTCTTTTCCTATTACCAGCCTTACAGGAAACTGTTCACACTGGACTTTTCCGCCGCGACCATCGTGGCTGTGCTGGAACTTGCCTTTCCGATCATGGTCCAGCAGGTCGTGGACCGTATCCTGCCGAGTGGTGACTGGCCTCTGATCATTTGGGTATCCATAGGACTGCTCTTGGTGTATATGGTCAATACGACCCTCCATTATGTGGTTACATATTACGGGCATAAGCTGGGGACGAACATCGAAACAGACATGCGTCAGGACTTATACGATCATCTCCAGAAGCAGTCGTTTTCTTATTTTGATGACCGGGAAACAGGGACACTCATTACCCGGCTGACATCCGACTTGTTCGAGATCGCCGAAGTGGCACATCACGGACCGGAAGATGTGTTCATTACGATCTTTACACTACTGGGGGCGTTTGGCCTGATGCTGAATGTGCATGTCCAGCTGGCTTTAATGACCTTCTTCCTGGTGCCTTTTATAGCGGTAGCTTTAGGATTTTTCAACAAGCGCATGACCCAGGTCAATACGCAGATCTATGATGATCTGGCAAACTTCTCGGCCGGCATCGAAGCCTCTGTCGGTGGGATCCGCGTCGTTCAGGCTTTTTCCAATGAAGCATTCGAACAGGGACGTTTCGATCGTTTGAACCAGGCTTACAAGAAGTCGAAATATCTGTTTTATAAAACGATGGCGGTCAGTCATTCCTACAACTACTTTTTCATCCGACTGATCAGTCTGTTCACCCTGTTCTTCGGCGCTTACTTTACTATACAAGGCGAAATCGGCTACGGGGATCTTGTGGCCTTTATCCTCTTTGCGAATGTATTCGTGCGACCGATCGAAAAAGTGAATCACATGATCGAAAGTTATCCGAAAGGGATCGCCGGTTTCCGTCGTCTCCTGGAAGAGATGGGGCGCAGTCCTGAAGTCAAGGATACAGAATACGCTTATGAGGTCAATAAGCTTGACGGGGATATCGAATACAAAGACGTCCAGTTCAGCTATGAAGAAAATCAGGTCGTACTGGAAGATATTAATTTATCTATAAAAGCCGGTGAAACGGTCGCCTTCGTGGGTCCAAGCGGGGCCGGAAAGACGACCATCTGTAACCTGCTGCCGCGTTTCTATGACATCGACAGCGGCAAGATCACTATTGACGGCTATTCGATCAAAGAGATCAAACTGCAGTCCTTAAGAGAACAGATCGGCGTGGTCCAGCAGGATGTCTTCCTGTTCCCGGGAACGATCCGAGAAAATATCCTTTATGGTAAACTGGATGCAACGCAAGCAGAAGTCGCCGAAGCCGTTAAAATGGCTAATTTAGAAGACGTCGTAAACCAGCTGCCGAGAGGACTGGATACGATCATCGGGGAACGGGGAGTGAAGTTGTCAGGTGGTCAGAAGCAGCGCCTGTCGATCGCCCGTATCTTTTTGAAAAACCCGCCGATACTGATTTTAGATGAAGCGACCTCAGCTTTGGATACAGAAACGGAGCAGGCGATCCAGGAAGCCTTAGACAGCTTGTCCAGAGGTAGAACGACACTGATCATTGCCCATAGACTGGCGACGATCAAAAATGCCGACCGCATCGTCGTCGTTGCTGACAAAGGCATCGTAGAACAGGGAAGTCACGATGAACTGATCGCCCATGACGGTGCCTATAAAGCCTTGTACGATGCTCAGTTTTCTTAAGATATTTTGATTAGGAGGATCACTATGGAAGCAGAACAAAGACGCGAAGAGATTCTTGTCCTTTTAAAAAACAGTGCCGATCCGATCGTCGCGCGTGCACTGGCAGAACAGTTCGATGTCAGCCGTCAGGTCATCGTCGGAGATATCGCTCTCATCCGTGCGGCCGGGCAGGACATTTATTCTACACCTAAAGGGTATATGATGAGAAAGGCAGCGGCTCCCGGGGTAACGACGCAGCTGGTCTGCATGCATACCCGTGAAGAAACGAAAGAAGAACTCTATACGATCGTGGATACCGGCTGTGAGGTCCTGGATGTGATCGTGGAGCATCCGCTTTATGGGATGATCCGGGGCGACCTGAATATCTCCAGCCGACTGGAAGCCGATGAGTTCCTCGATAAGCTGGATGAAACGGATACGTCCCTGCTTTCGAAACTGACGCACGGTATCCATACGCATACGATCCGGGCCAAAGACGAAGCGACACGCGATAAACTGATCGGCAAAATGAAAGAAAAAGGCTTTCTCTACGAATAAACTATTGACATCTCCTTGAACCTCCGTATACTAAATAGGTGTAAAGACACCTATATATACATAAAACAAGGAGATGTTTTTTATCAAAAGGACCAATACGTTAAAACTGACGATCACAGCTTTGCTTACGGCCATCGCGATCATGATTCCGATGGTCATGCCGGTAAGGGTCGTCATTCCACCCATGTCATTCACTTTGGCGAGTCATGTCGCGATCTTTTTCGCCATGTTCCTTTCGCCAAAAATCGCTGTGCTGGTCTCGCTGGGATCAGCTGCGGGCTTCTTACTTGCCGGTCTGCCGATCGTCATTACCCTCCGTGCGCTGAGCCACGTGGTTTTTGCGCTCATCGGTGCGTTTTATCTGCAGAACAGAAAGGAAGACGTGCTGTCGTCACCACTGAAGAGTCAAATTTTTTCCTTCTGGATAGGACTGGTCCATGCTCTGGCTGAAGTTTTTGTCGTTTCACTGTTTTTCCTCGGTATCCTTTCAGGCGGCGACTATGACCAAGGCTTTTTCTATGTCGTCTTTCTGCTGGTCGGGGTAGGGACACTCGTTCACAGCATGGTCGATTTCTTTATCGCCCAGATCATCTGGAAGAGTTTAGGTAAGCGCATGAATCAGATCGCAAGGAAAGTCACCGCTTGATAAAATATTTTTGATCGGAAAGGCTGGAAAATTTTCCAGCCTTTTTCCTTTGTTGAGTTTTTGATCGAATGGGGGGACAGGAACACGTTCTTTTATTGTTTGTTCAAGAAGTGGTGCCAAAAAGGAATTAGTGACTAGTTCTATATAAATGTTTTTTGGAAGTAGTCTCAATAAGTGTTTAGTGTCCAGTTCGGTGCCCATTTGTCTAGGAAGTGGTCGCAAAGAATGTTTAGTGACCAGTTCGTCACACATTTTCTGAGGAAGTAGTCTCAAAGACGATTTATCTGATTTCTCAACTGAACTAACTCAGCAATCACGTGTTAAATCAGTTTGATATGGCGCACTCCGATCACCTGCAACCTTCGAGTCGAATGATTTACATAACAAAGATATTTTGGTATACTAAAGATTGATTATTATAGGGTCAGTATGCTATTCTTTGATCCCTATAATGCAACAGGCCACGAAGGGGGATGAAGAATGAGTAGAATACCTGATGAAACAATTAATTCTATTCGAGAACAGACAGACATTGTTCAAGTCATTTCTCAATATCTTCAGTTAAGAAAGTCAGGACAGAATCACTTTGCATCCTGTCCTTTCCATGATGATAAGACACCATCCTTTTCAGTCAGTGAAAAGAAACAGATCTACCATTGCTTCAGCTGCGGCAGAGGCGGGAACGTCTTCAGTTTCCTTCAGGAAATCGAAGGGATTTCCTTTGTCGAAGCGGTCGGAAAAACTGCCGACCTGGCGGATATTCCTGTCGACCAGACACTGTTCGATCAGGCCGCACAGAACCGGCCGAATGCGGATTCGACCAGAGGGAAACTGCTTTCGGTCTATGAAAAAGCGGAACACTTCTATCATCATGTTCTTGTGAATACAAAAGCCGGAGAAGCGGCTTACCAGTATCTGCTGGACCGAGGCATGACTGAAGAAAGTATTGACACGTTCAAGATCGGATTTTCTCCCCCTCAGAGAGAATCTTTAAAGATGTATCTGGAAAACGAAGACTTAAGTGAAACAGAGATCCTGAAGAAATCAGGCCTGTTTTCAGATAGAGACGATGATAAATTTTATGATCGTTTCACTAACCGTATCCTTTTCCCGATCAAAGATGCCAAAGGACATACCGTTGCCTTTTCGGGACGTGCCTTTATGGATAATGAAGACGGACAGATGCGGACGGCCAAGTATATGAACAGTCCGGAAACGGAATTGTTCAACAAGCGCCGCGTCCTGTTCAACTATGACAAAGCTCGGCCGGTCATCCGTCGTGAAGGGGAAGTCCTCCTTTTTGAAGGATTTATGGATGTCATTTCAGCCTGGCAGGCAGGTGTGAGGAACGGTCTGGCAACGATGGGGACGAGCCTGACAGAAGAACAGGTCCGCACGCTCGATAAAGTAACGGATCATGTCGTGATCGCCTATGACGGTGATTCGGCAGGGCTTGAAGCAATCAAACGAGCGACTGATTTCATCGCCAATGAAACGCATTTCTCTATCGAGATCGCAGCTTTCCCGGAAAAAATGGATCCTGATGATTTTATCCAGAAAAGAGGAGCAGAAGCCTTCAAGGATTTCCTGGCACATGGCCGGGATACACTGATGAGCTTTCTGATGAAATACCACAAAAAAGAAGTCAACTTAAATAATGAAAGTGACCGGTTGAAATATATCGATACGGTTTTAAATGAACTGACTCGGGTCACATCGGCTGTTGAACGGGAAATGTATCTCAATCAGCTGGCCGAAACCTTCGAATTGTCCACTGACTCTTTGAAAGAGCAGATGCACGGACATATCGTCGAAAACCAGAAAGAGCGGCGCAAACAGCAGAAAAAACGCAGTGAGAGGCAACAGACAAAGACACCTGTTCCTGAGCATCCGACTGTTGTGCTCCGTCAGAACAAACCGAAGCAGACAGCAGTCATGAAAGCTGAGAACGCCTTGCTGCATCGCTTGTTCACCAATAATGACGTCTGGCCGAAACTGAATGCTCTGGATAAAGAACTCGCATTCTCGATCGAATCAAATCAGCTCTTATTTATTCTCTACGAGGAATTTTATCATTCGCATGACCATCCGAATGTGCAGTCTTTTATCGACTTTCTGCCGGATGAAAAACTGAAGAGCAGGGCGTCTGAAATCATGTGGCTGTCTTTATCTGAAGACATCGCGCCGGGTGAGATCGAAGATTACCTGAATCTGATCTGTAACCGTCAGCCACTTGAAGACCGCATCAAAAACAAGCGGGAAGAACTGGTCGATGCCCAGCGTAGTGGAGACAAGCAAAGACAGCAATCCTTAAGTATCGAGATCATCAACTTATACCGTCAATTAAAAAATAAATAGACTAAATCAGGAGGCATGTCATTTTATGGCAAAAACAACGAAGAACAACAAGAAAAAGCCTGAAGAGAAATACGAACTTGCGGTCGTCCGTTTCATCAAAGACCTGAAGAAGAAGAAAGAGCAGACCGTTTCCTACGTCAAGATCACAGATGAACTAGCAGAACCTTTTGGACTGGAAAAAGAAAAGATGGATGATTTGGTTCAGAAACTGGAAGATGAAGGTATCGGTGTTGTGGACGAAGAGGGAAATCCGTTAACCAAACAACTCGAGAAACAAGCAAAAGAAGCTGAAAAGGCGAAAAAAGAAGAAATGATCGCTCCTCCTGGTGTGAAAATCAATGACCCTGTCCGCATGTATTTGAAAGAAATCGGGCGCGTCGATCTGTTGTCAGCGGACGAAGAAGTCTCTCTGGCTAAGCGTATCGAAGCAGGCGACACCTTGGCGAAACAGGAACTGGCAGAAGCCAACTTGCGTCTGGTCGTATCTATTGCCAAACGTTATGTCGGTCGTGGAATGAGCTTTCTGGACCTGATCCAGGAAGGTAACATGGGACTGATGAAGGCCGTTGAGAAATTCGACTATGAGAAAGGTTTCAAGTTCTCCACTTATGCGACATGGTGGATCAGACAGGCCATTACCCGTGCGATCGCCGACCAGGCCCGTACGATCCGTATCCCTGTGCATATGGTCGAAACGATCAACAAGCTTGTCCGTATCCAGCGACAACTGCTTCAGGACTTGGGCCGTGAACCAACACCTGAAGAAATCGGTGCAGAAATGGACCTGCCGACTGAAAAAGTCAGAGATATCCTGAAGATCTCTCAGGAACCTGTCTCACTTGAAACGCCGATCGGTGAAGAAGATGATTCGCACTTGGGCGACTTCATTGAAGACGATGGCGCCACAAGTCCGGCAGACAATGCGGCCTACGAACTCTTGAAGAATGAACTGGAAGACGTTCTGGACACCTTGACTGACCGTGAAGAAAATGTCCTGCGCCTGAGATTCGGTCTGGACGACGGCCGTCAGCGTACACTGGAAGATGTGGGCAAGGTCTTTGGCGTTACTCGTGAGCGTATCCGTCAGATCGAAGCGAAAGCTCTGAGAAAACTGCGTCACCCAAGTCGTTCTAAACAATTGAAAGACTTTTTAGAGTAGAAATATGTCGACAGAGAAGCAGGAAAAGCGGGAAATCGACTGTAAAGTAAAAGTTCTTGTCGCTTTTCTTTGCAATCTGTTCACAATTTTGGTATACTAATTTCTGGCTTGTTCAGTTAATGAAATATGCTATTTACTTAAAATAAAATCGTGGAAGGTGAAAATTTTATGAAATTAACAGCGACAAAACGTACTGAAACAGGAACATCTGCTTCAAGAAGAGCAAGAGAAGAAGGTAAGATCCCAGCAGCGATCTACGGAAGAGAAGTAGACACTGTATCTGTTTTATTAGACAGAAAAGACTTTGAAATGACTCTACGTGAAGTAGGATCAAACGGTGTATTCGACGTTGAAGTAGACGGAGACACATACCACGTGTTCGTTAAAGAAAAAACCAACGCTGCGTTGAAACCTGAAATCTATCACGTTGACTTATTAGCCTTTACTAAAGGTCAGAAAGTCAACATGACGATCCCAGTTTATATTACTGGTGAAGAAGCCATTTCCGAAGGTATCGTATCACAATCTATCTCTGAATTAGAAGTAAGCGTTGCTCCTGCTGAAGCTCCTTCAGAATTTACTGTTGACGTTTCAGAAATGGAAATCGGCGACACGAAACACGTTTCTGATATCGAAATCGACGACAGCATCGAATTGCTTTCAGACACAGACTCAACAGTGGTATCTGTTTCAGCTCCTCAAATCGAAGAAGAGCCTGAACCAACTGCTGACGACGAAATGCCTGAACCAGAAGTTATCGGTGAAGACGAAGACGATTCAGAAGAATAAGATTCTTTCGATCAGTATTTAATTAAATACGTTAAAAGAGACCGAGTGATTTATGTATCCTACATAGATCATTCGGTCTTTTTATTATGTTGAAACGGGACGTCCGGCCCGTTTCGTCAGCCTTGTAGAGACCAGATATGACCATACGCGCCTAAAAGCGCGTATGTCCCTCCGTAAAGCTTGAAGCGAAGATGCATGATCAGGCGGAGCGCCTGATCACCTCCTAAGACAACTTCAAACAGAAAGGACGGACCTCAGCGACTTATTATGACTAAATTTCCGGCAGGGTAAAGGCGTATAACTGTTAATTTATGTATAAACTTCCTATAATGAGTATAGAGACATAAGTCACAATCTAAATTTCACAGGAGGTCATATTGATGGTAAACTCGAACAAAACAGTGGTAGGCACCTATCCTACTCAGGATGAAGCGCTGGAAGTTGTCAGTAAACTGAAAAATGAAGGCTATCCGAAAAACGATATCATCCTGTATTCGAATGAAGAACAGTCTAATGCCCTGGCGCATTATGAAGCCCACGATGTCGTGGTCGATCCGGATAACACTGCAAAAACGAAGAAGTATAAAGATACAAAAGACCAGTCAACATGGGACAAAATCAAAGATGCGTTTGTGACAGATACCTACGACCATGAAACTGAGAAAAAACGCGACGCCTATAACCAGGATAACGATTTTCTTTATCCGTACAGAAATGACATCGCCAATGGACATTTTGTTGTGGCGGTCGAAAACTATCGTGGTCAACCGACGGAAAGGGCTGCTGATGCTGGTA
This sequence comes from Alkalibacterium putridalgicola, assembly GCF_900109825.1. GTDB lineage: Bacteria > Bacillota > Bacilli > Lactobacillales > Carnobacteriaceae_A > Alkalibacterium > Alkalibacterium putridalgicola. The sequence goes on from NZ_FOBL01000007.1 coordinate 20,118, forward strand.
ACACAGCTGCCATGCCGTCTGACACAGGCGTTATCGATGATCCAGGCAATACGTCAGCCATGCCTTCCGACACAGGGCGGTCAACCGATCTGAACAAAGATATGACAACAGAGAACAGAGAATTCAATCGCGCTGATGAAACCAGAGACCGCTACAAAAGATAAATATTAGATCCCCCTTGTCTATTACCTGCTGTTTAGATCAGCAGGTAATAGACTTTTTTTGCTCTATATTAACGGGTCAGCCTTTTTAAACGTTGTTATGAGTGCTATTTCTAGAATTATAATTAGTCGTGATTTATAATGAAGTCAAGTGGGAAAAGAGATGGCCTCACTTAAATTCACAATAGGAGGAATCGTTATGCAAGAGAAAAATAAAACAGTTGTCGGAACATATGATACACGTGACGAGGCTTTGGATGTTGTCTACAAGCTGAAAGATGCAGGTTATCAGAAAGAAAATATTATTCTTTATGCAAATGAAGACGTGACCCAAACCCAGAGTGATTATGAGGCAGTTAACATCGAAGCAGATACGACCCCAACAAGGGAAACCAGAGAAACGAATAAAGATGATCAGTCCTTATGGGAACAGATCAAAGATGCGTTTTCATCAGACACTTATGATCACGATGTACGGAAAAGAAATGAAGCCTATAATCAGGAAGACGATCTGCTTTATCCATACAGAGATGATATCAAGAATGGCAAAGTCGTCATTGTGCTGGATGGCTACAACGGTGAGGACTTGAACAGATACAACGCTGCCAGAAATGTCGGAGACAGCGATAAAGAGTTTGACCCTGGAACACCTGAAACCACACCTGTGACGACTACTGAAGATTCAGTGAGAGACAATGATCTTGATAACGAGACCACTAATATGAACACGAGTGACACGACTAAAAAGAAAAATAATCTGGATAATTACAAAGGTGTCAGAGACTCAGAGCCTGACACGAAAGTCAATCCAAGTGGCGGTAAACGTGATGTGACTAAAACAGATCACAATACGAGTGGAGACATCAATGATCCGCTGACCGATGGACGTGACTTCTCACGAGAAGATGACGATATGGATGCCTACAAAAAATAATAGCCGTTAACTAGTCTAGTGTTTGGAGTCTATTGCCTGATGAGAGAAACAGGCAATAGACTTTTTTACTTAAACAACTTTACTGTAAAAAGATACGTCTCTCTTTTCAATTCTATAGAAAAACTGGTAAAATAAAGAGAGTAGAATATAAGAGGTGACCTATGAATTCAGTAAATTTATCCAAACGGCTCCAAATCGTAGCCGACTACGTTGAAAAAGGGGCAAGACTTGCCGATATCGGTTCCGATCACGCCTACTTGCCGTGTTATCTGGCACAGAACAAACAGATCGACTGTGCTGTTGCAGGTGAAGTCGTCGAAGGACCTTTTTTGAATGCCGTAAATGAAGTGTCCAGTTTGAACCTGGAAGAAACCGTGAGTGTACGTTTAGGCGATGGGCTCCAAGTCTTAAATGACTTTGACAATATCACCACCATCACGATCGCAGGTGTCGGTGGACCATTGATCGTGCGTATCCTTGAAGAAGGCAAGCAGCTGCGCAAACGAACGGGACAGGAAACGCTGATCCTTCAGCCGAATGTGAACGAACAAACAGTCCGCGAGTATCTGATGAGAGAGTCTTATGCCATCACAGCTGAAACGATTTTAGAAGAAAACGGTAAGCGCTATGAGATCATTAAAGCGAAACCGGCAGATGAAAAAACGGCTTATAACGAGAAAGACTTGTTGTTCGGACCATTCCTTCGTCAGGAAAAATCGTCCGTCTTTATAGCTAAATGGGAAAGTGAAGCTGAAAAAACGGCTTATGTCATTGGGCAGATGGAAAAAGCTGAACAAAAAGATGAAGAAAAACTAAAAGAACTGAATAAAAAGCTGAATTTAATCGAGGTGATGATCAAGTGAGTAACGTGAGTGTTTCAGATGTCATCGCGGAAATCGATCGCTTAGCACCACCTGACTTGGCTGAAAGCTGGGACCCCATCGGTTTATCCTTTGGGAGCACAAAGCAGAGCGTCAAACGTGTGCTCATCGCTCTGGACGTGGATAATGATACGATCAAAGAGGCGAAGCAGAAACAGGCTGATCTGATCGTGACCCATCATCCGGCTATTTTCACTTCCCAGAAAACTCTGAATCAGGAAGATGAACGAAGAAAACAATACATCGACTTGATCAAATCCGATATTGCCGTCTATTCTGCCCATACGAATCTGGATGCGGCAGCCGGTGGGATGAACGACTGGCTGGCGGACAGCTTAGGAATCAGAGAATCGGGCCGTCACGTCATGTCGGTGAGTGTGCAGCGCGGTTTCAAGAAGCTGGCCGTGTATGTTCCGGATTACGCTGCAGATAAGGTCCGCAAAGCTCTCCATGCAGTTGGAGCCGGCGAAATCGGCGCGTACACGGACGTTTCCTATACGCTGAGTGGTTATGGCCGGTTTACGCCGCAGGAAGGCGCAGACCCGACAGAAGGCGAGATCGGGAAAGAAGAACGTATCCATGAAGAGCGCATCGAAATGATGGTCAGGGATGCTGATGTGATGAACAGTATCGCGGCATTGAAAGCCGCTCATCCATACGAAGAACCGGTGTACGATATATTTACGCTCGAGTATCAGTCGGAGCCCTTTGGCTTTGGACGGGTGGGTGATCTGAATGAACCTCTTTCCGCATCGGACCTTGCTGAGAAAGTGAACGAGCAGTTTGACGTTGACGGCGTGAGATACGGATCGGTGGATGCAGACAGAAAACACACCCAAATAGCGGTCCTTGGAGGATCCGGTGAAAAATACTATAAAGAAGCGCTCAACAAAGGGGCGACACTTTATGTAACGGGAGATATTTCCTATCATGGTGCACAGGATATGCTGCGGGACGGTCTGGACTTTATCGATGCCGGCCATTACATGGAAGCCATCGCTGTACCGAAACTGTTTGAGTACCTGAATCAGTGCAAAAAGGAAAACCAGTGGGACATAGAAATACTGAAAGCAGAAACACAGAAAGACGTATTTACTTATATCAAATAGAGGCGGGATAATATGTACAAGAACTTAGTCGATCGTTTTTTAGAATATGTCAAAATCGAAACACAGTCAGACAGCTCATCAACAACGGTTCCCTCAACTCAGTCACAGGTCGAATTTGCCAAGAAACTGATGAAAGATTTACAAGAGATCGGTATGGAAGAAGTCGAGTACAATGATAAAAACGGGTTTGTAACAGCCACACTGCCGTCAAACACGGACAATGATGTCCCGGTCATCGGCTACATCGCCCATATGGATACGGCCGACTTCAATGCTGAGAACGTGAATCCTCAGATCCATGAGAACTACGACGGCGGAGAGGTCGTCCTGAATAAGAAAATGGGCGTGAAACTGTCACCGAAGGACTTTCCGAATATGAACAACTATATTGGTCAGACACTAATCACCACGGATGGAACGACGCTGCTTGGATCCGACGACAAGTCAGGTATCGTCGAGATCTTTGCCGCCATGGAACATCTGATCAATAACCCGGACATCAAGCACGGCAAGATCCGTATCGCCTTTGGGCCGGACGAAGAGATCGGTGTCGGCGCAGACAAATTTGACGTGGATCACTTTGCCGCAGATTTTGCTTATACGATCGACGGCGGACCGGTCGGCGAGCTGGAGTACGAAAGCTTCAATGCCGCTGGTGCCAATGTCCTGATCCAAGGGAAGAACGTTCACCCCGGTACAGCTAAAGGAAAAATGGTCAACGCACTGAAACTGGCTATTGCTTTCGACGAAGCATTGCCTAGTCAGGATGTCCCTGAAGAAACAGAAGACAGAGAAGGCTTTTTCCATCTCCTGGGAATGACAGGAACAGTGGAAGGAGCATCAATGAACTATATCATCCGTGATCACGACAGAGAATTGTTTATCAAACGCAAACAGCTGATGCGTGATATCGCGATCCGCTTGAATGCACCGTTTGAAGAAGAACGTGTCAAAGTGATCATGAAAGATTCTTACTACAATATGCGCGAAGTCATCGAAAAAGACATGCGACCCGTAGAACTGGCTGATAAAGCCATGAGGAATTTGGATATCGAACCGGACGTCAAACCGATCAGAGGCGGGACGGACGGCTCGAAGATCTCATTTATGGGTCTGCCGACACCGAACATATTTGCCGGTGGAGAAAACTTCCATGGCCGTTACGAATTTGTGGCTGTTGAAAGTATGGAAAGAGCGACAGATGTCCTTGTTGAAATCGCACGTCTGGCAGCTGAATAAGCTTAATAACGGATCGAAAGGATCGAAAGCCGAGATGCTTTCTTTCCTTTCTTCTTTTATGCTTTTATGAATCGGACGATCTGCCATTAAAAAGACCCATCAGGATAGAGAAAGGCGTGTTGATATGAGTTTGCAGTTTATTTTGGGACGGTTACATACAAACAAGAAAGCACACATTTACAGTCAGCTTGTGGAATGGTCCCGTGAAGACAGTGATAACCAGGTCTTTTATCTCGTCCCGGATCACATCAAATTTGAGTCTGAGATGAATATCCTGGAATACATCAAAACCACTCAGTCAGACAAGGAGAGGAATGAACAGTATGCCGGGATGATCAATCTGCAGGTATTCAGTTTCAGTCGACTGGCCTGGTATTATCTTCAGGACACGGCCATATTCAGCCATTCGCAGTTAACAGAGACTGGACTGTCCATGCTTATACGCAAGATACTGAAAGAAAATGAAGAAGACCTGACCATATTCAGAGGTGAAAGCCATCAGCAGGGATTCGTGGATAAAACCACGACCTTATTTATGGAAATGAGAAATGGACGTGTCCATCCTGAAGACCTGGAAGAGCTCTTCATACATGAATGGTCAAATGAAGCAGGGAACAGCGACCTGAGATTGAAACTGACAGATATAAAGAGATTATACGAAGCGTTCATGGATCAGCTCATCGGGAAATATATCGAGAAAGAAGATGTCCTTGAGGCATTGATCCAGGAAGTGAAACAGAGAGATATGTCTCAAACGCGTATCATCATCGAACATTTCAACAGTTTCTCCGCACAGGAACAGGCCCTGATCCTTGAACTCGTCGAGCAGGCACAGGATGTCAAAGTGTCACTGATCCTGGATAAAAAACATGCGGTCGAACCGCCTGAACTGACTGACTTCTTTTATGAAACGGGGATGACCTATTATCGTTTGTACCAGCAGGCACGTGAACGGCGTCTTCAGATCCAGCATGATGTCGTACTGAACGAAGCCAGCGGTGAGCACTGCAGTGAACTGAATGTACTGGAAGAGTATTGGGTCGACAGTTTTGACCTGTCGCCTGATAAGACGTTACTTAAAGATGTCCTCATGGATGGGTGCATTGAAATAAGGGCGGCAGAGAACAAACAAGCCGAAGTGTTGCATGCGGCAACTACGATAAAACAACTGGTTGCTAAAGACAACTACCGATACAAAGACATCCTGGTGGTGTCCCGTGTGCTGGACGATTACAAGCGGATGCTGGAAGCGACCTTTGCTGAAAATGAGATCGAATTGTTCGTGGATCAAGCCGATCATATGGCAGGCCATGCCCTAGTCGAGGGGATACAAAGTCTGTTCCTGATTCACAAACGCTACTGGCGCTATGATGATATCATGCGGTTCTTAAAAACTGAGCTCTTTATCCCTTTGAACGAAAACGAACAGCTGCCGAAAGACAATGTGGAAAAACTGGCTTTCTGGAACAGTAAAGCAGAAGACTGGCGGACGCGACTGGATATTTTAGAGAACGTCATGCTGGCCTATGGCTATGAAGGACGCGAATGGATGGAAGACAAAGAGTGGATCTATGCTCGTTTCCATCTGGAAGAAATGGATGAACAATTGGATGCGGACAAACAGATGCAGCGTCAGGCCAACGAAGCTAAAGATCAGGTCCGTGATATCCTGCTGCCATTTTATCAACGGCTGTCTAAGGTAGAAACAAACCGCGAGGCAGCCCGCCTATTGTATCAGTTTCTTGATGAGCAGGGATTCAATGATCAGCTGCTGTACTGGCGTGATCAGGCGATCGAGCAGGGGGAACTGGAGAATGCCAGAAAACACGAACAAGTCTGGCAGACATTTATCCAGCTCCTCGACGAGTTCGTCGATGTATTAGGCGATGAACCATGGGATATGGATTCTTTCCTGTCTATTCTGGAAACTGGCTTCGAACAGGCGACTTACAGCATCGTGCCACCGAGCATCGACCAGGTCATGTTCACTAACTTTGATAAATCAAGGATCAACACGAAAAAAGTCGTGCTCATTCTTGGCATGACCGATACCCAGCTGCCGATGAGTCAGGAAAATGACTCGATCTTGACCGATGAAGACAGAGAAGCCTTGTCCGTCTACTTGCCGGACGACAAGTATTTGGCTCCGACAACGAGCGGGCGCCTGGCGAGTGAACCTTTTGCGGCATACACAGCTTTCATGAATGCCTCCGAGCGACTGATTTTCAGTTACCCAGTCAAGAATGACGGGTCCGGAGACAATCAGCTGAGTCCATACATCGAACGGATCAGCCGTCATCTTAATGTTCCAGTAAAACAGATAAAAGCAGAACCCGGGAGCCTGACACAAGAATCTTACGAGACCCTCCTTTCCTTTGTCGGTTCACGCAGGGAGACGATGGGACATCTGGTGAATGTCCTTAGGGAAGGGATAGATAAAGAAGACCAGCCGTCACTTTTCTGGATAAAACTTTATCAGTCACTCTTTAAAGATGCCGATCCGATCGAACGGAAAATATTGAGCAGTCTGGAGTATTCTAATGTTCCTAAACGACTCGACCGCGAACTGGCGGAGGAACTATACGGAAAGGATCTGTACCTTTCTGTGTCACAGCTTGAGAGTTTTTACCTTGATCCTTACAGTCATTTCCTGCGTTATGGACTGAAACTGAAAGAACGGACCGTTCAGGAACTGACTCCGGCAGAAACTGGGACCTTTTTCCATGATGCTCTGGACAGTATATTCAAAACCATCGTGAACCGAAACGTGAACATGAGCGACCTTAATGACAAGACACTCAATGAGCTGACCGACGAAGTACTCCAGGAGCTGTATGAGAAAAATAAATTCCGACTGCTTTCCATGTCGAACCGGATGAAGTTTATCCGCAGGCAGTTGAGTGACACCATCAGACAGATGATGTGGGCGATCGCCAATCAGTCACGCCGGTCACGCATGGCGCCGCAGCAATCGGAAGTGCTTTTCGGACGTATCGCAACCAAACAGGGTGTCCCAGGACTGACTTTTCCTTTAAATAACGGAGGAAAACTCCATGTCCGTGGAAAAATCGACCGTCTGGATGCGATGGAGATCGATGATCAGCTCTATATCAGTGTGGTCGATTATAAATCCGGCGACAAAAAGCTCGAATTTGATGAGATCTATCATGGTCTGATGATGCAGCTGCTGACTTATCTGGATACAGCAGTCGAACATTCTGAAGAATTATTCGGCAGAAAAGCCAAACCGGCGGGAGCCTTTTACGCCCAAGTTAAAAACCCGCTGCTTGACGGACGTTCAGTGAAAAATAAGGACTGGCTTGAAGAAATGCTGAAGCAGTTCAAAATGAAAGGCATTCTTCTTAATGAGGATGATCTGCTTTCAAGTATAGATAAGACACTGGATAACGGGGTATCATCGCTGGTCTATCCGTTGAAGAAACTGGTGAAAGGTCAGCTTCGAGGCTCGTTTATTACTCTGGATGACCTAGAGCTGCTCTTGAAGCACCACCGGACCAAAATAAGAGAAGCTGGTAACCTGATCCTGTCCGGTGAAAATCAGCTGGCACCTTTTTACGAGAAGAAAGGACGCACACCTACGACTGTCGGAGGGGAATATCATCCGATATCCCAGTTTGATGTGCTGCTTCCGGGCAACCAGAACTACTACCGTAATCTGCCTAAGATCAAAGACCAGAGTGAGCTGATCGATAAGCTCAAATTGAAGTACCAGATTATCGAACCAGCAAAGGGGGTTGATGAAGGATGAAAACCATACCTGAAAAACCGGAAAACACGCAATTTACTGATCACCAGTGGCAGGCGATCCATGATGAAGGTAAGAACCTTTTAGTCTCTGCTTCGGCCGGATCGGGAAAAACGACCGTCCTCGTCCAGCGGGTGATCGAAAAGATAAAAAGTAGGACAGATATCAATGAGTTACTGGTCGTCACGTATACTAATGCAGCGGCGAGAGAGATGAAGCAGCGTATCCAGTCAGCGATCCAGAAAGAAATAAACGAGTCTAGGGATGCCGACCAGAAGCATCATCTGATCCGTCAGATCCCCATGCTGGGACATGCAGACATTTCTACCCTCCATTCATTCTGTCTGAAAGTGATCCGGCGCTATTATTACCTGATCGACTTTGACCCCGTCTTCCGTCTATTGACGGACGATACGGAGATCGCTTTGATGAAAGAAGACGTCTGGGACGAACTGCGTGAAGAGTTATATGGCCATGATAATGAGTTGTTCGAAGAACTTGCAGCGGCTTATTCCAGTGATAAAAACGATGACGGCATGACTGATCTAATTCTGTCACTGTATGAATTCTCACGGGCCAATCCTGATCCGCTGGAATGGCTCTCGGGACTGAGTCAGATGTATGCCGTTGAAGGCAATGATTTGGGTCAGAGTTTCGTTTTTCAGAAACTCATCAAAGCTCAGATTTTAAGCACGTTATTCAACATCAAGGAACTGTTGGATGATGCAATCATGATGGCTAACGGCGAAGAGGAACTCGGTAAAACGCTCGGTATATTGGAAGATGATCTCACTCATATCAACGCTTTGGAGTCACTTGTAACTGACAACAAACTACAGGAAGCTTATGCTCTGAGTGAAACTTTCAGTCACAGCAGATGGTATGCGCCAAATAAAAAAGACACCCCAGAAGCGGTGAAAGAAGCCGGTAGAGAGATGAAACCTTTCAGAGACAAGGCGAAAGATATGTATACAGACATGGTCAACGATGTGTTCTCGTTTTCTCCGGAAGAACAGCTGGAGAACATGTCGAAAGTCGGCAAGTTAGTGGAAGAAATGGCTCGTGTCGCGACTCTTTTTTATGAACGCTATCAGGCTCACAAAGCTGACCGGAAAGTGCTGGACTTCAACGACCTCGAACATCTGACGCTCCGGATATTGTCAGAGCAGACAGCGGAAGGTAAAGTCGCTTCTGAAGCAGCCAAGCATTACCGCCATCAGTTCAAAGAAGTCATGATCGACGAATACCAGGATATCAATCAGATCCAGGAAGAAATACTGAAATGGGTCACAAAACCGGATCCTAAAAACGGGAATCAATTCATGGTCGGGGACGTCAAGCAGTCCATTTATTCTTTTCGTCTGGCAGACCCGAGCCTCTTTATCGATAAGTATGAACGCTATGCCACGAAAGAGGCAGGAGAACGGATCATCCTCGCTGAGAATTTCCGTTCGCGCAAAGATGTCCTGTCCTTTACCAACTTCGTCTTCGACCAGCTGATGGATAAAGAAGTCGGGGATCTGACTTACGATGACTCGGCAAAACTGATCAATGGCTTTACCGCCTTTCCAGATTCTGATGATTTTCAGACGGAGATCCTGATATATGAATCGAAAGAAGAAGAGTTTGAGGAAGAGGACGAACCGGAAGCCTTGTCGACGTCTTTCAATATCGATACGAAAACCAAGGGTGAACTCTTTATGGTCGCCAGCAAGATACTCGAAATGCTGGCTGAAGGGTATGAAGTATACGATAAGAAAGCCCAGATCATGCGGCCTTTGGAGCTGAAAGACATCGTACTGTTGACACCTACAAAGAAAAACAATCTGGACATCCAGGATATCTTCAAGCAGTTGGGCATACCAACAGCGGTGAAAGATACCCAGAATTACTTCCAGACCACTGAAATAACGATCATGATGTCGATACTCAAGATCATCGATAACCCACAGCAGGATATTCCGCTTGTGGCGGTCCTGCGATCACCGATCGTTGGCTTGGATGAAGTGGAGCTGACCCGTATCCGGATCATCAACAAACAGTCGTCTTATTTCGACGCGCTGACACAGTTTGCCGACAAAGACGACTGGCAGGACATCAAAAACATAGAACTGCAGGCTAAAGTACAGAAGTTCTTAGCCATGCTTGAGAACTGGCGCAAACAATCACGCCGGCAGTCGCTGATCGACTTGATCTGGATGATCTTTGAAGACACCGGCTTCCTGCATTATGTCGGCGGCATGAGTTCCGGCAGACAGCGCAAAGCCAATCTGCATGCTTTGTATGAACGGGCAGCTGCTTATGAGAAAACTTCTTTCAAAGGTTTGTTTCAGTTTATCCGCTTCATTGAAAAAATGCAGAAGAAAGATAAGGACTTGGCCGAACCTCAAGCGATCTCCGACAGCGAGAATGCTGTCCGCGTCATGACGATCCATGCCAGTAAAGGGCTGGAATTCCCGATCGTGTTCGTGCTGGATATGACGAAACAGTTCAATGTCAGAGATGCGCAGGGGGCGACGGTTTTTGACGAAGAATACGGCGTAGGGGCAGAGTACCGTGATCTGAAAAAACGGGAGAAGAAAACGACACTGCCTGAAAAAGCGCTGAAATACAAAAAGAAAACCAAGCTGCTGTCTGAACAGATGCGTGTGCTTTATGTTGCACTGACACGTGCGGAACAGAAACTCCTGCTGGTTGGCTCATACAAGAATGAAGAGGCGGCTCTTGAACGGTGGGGACTGGTCGGCGGTCATCCCAAACGCGTCCTGCCTTCTGATATGCGTCTGGGTGCCCGCGGTTTCATGGACTGGATCGGTTTCAGTATCATCCGGCATGAACAGATGGATGAATCACGTTCGATCGCCGCACAAAATAATGAGATCCATCATTACGATACGTCCTTTGATGTGCATTTTTATTCGCAGGAAGAGCTGGAAGAAGCCTTGCTGTCCCATCAGAAATCAGAAACGTCTGACTGGTATCCGAAGCTGAAAGAAGGCACGATCAAAGCGCAGGCCGATGAAGAAATCAAGCAGGCAGTGGAAGAAGCGGTCATGCTGATGAACAAGCCTTATGCTTATCAGATTGCCACCCAGACGACTAGCTATCAGTCGGTTTCAGAAATCAAGCGGCTGTTTGAAGAACCGGACGATGGACAGATGGTCAAGATCGATGTCACAAAACCGAGACAAGTCAATCGGTATGTCGAAGATCAGCTGAGCCGACCGTCCTTCATCCATGAAGACCTGAAGCCGACACCGGCCGAAGTGGGGCAGGCCACTCACCTGGTGCTGCAGACGCTAGACTTGAGTGAGAAACCGGCAAGTGCTTCTGTTTATGCTGTCATCAATCGTTTAGTAAAGGAAAATGTGTTCACACCTGAACTGGCGAAACTGATACGTACAGAAGAGATCCTCAGTTTCTTTAAAACAGCGTTTGGAGAGTACATCATTGAACACTATGAAGACATGAAGCGAGAAGTGCCCTTCTCGCTGCTCATGGAAGCACAGGATATCTTCCACGATATGGAAGCGCTGGATGATCATGTGCTTATCCACGGGATCATCGACGGCTATATCGAAAAGGAAGACGGCATCATTCTGTTCGACTACAAAACGGACCGGGTCGCGCATTTAGGTCAGATGGCAGGGGACGAAATGCTCAAAAAGTATCGCGGCCAGCTGACACTCTATAAGCGGGCATTGGAATCGATCCTTAAAAAGCCTGTCCTGGAGTCCCATCTTGTGATGCTTGACATCAGTGAGACGGTACGGGTGAATTAATTAGTATCTAAAAAGCGAGCCGATTCTTAATTTCACAGAATCGGCTCGCTTTTTGCCTGTCTAGAAAAAGACAGGCAGGCATATATCTAGAACTCGGCAAAGAGATGAGTTTTGGGCTGCCATTATGACGAATGATAATCCTGATTCAGTGACAGTTCTTCCTATGAGTTCCTATTATACCGGCTGTTAGCCCAAACCCAGCGATATCTTTTCTTTTGAGATGCCATTATAACGACAGATAACCTGAATTCAGTGTCATTTTTCATTTTGAGTTACTACTATAACGTCTGATAACCTTAATTCAGTAATAAGGACCATCACGAGTTCCTATTATAAGGATTGATAACCCAATCTCAGTGATCAGACTCGCCCCGAGTTGCTGTGAGAGTTATCAAATCCGCCCAATCTATAATGAATGATTAGGCTTTAGCCTAATCAGGACCGCATGGAATATCATGGCAGTGTGTTTGCGCCATTTCAAAGTGAGGAAAGAAGGAACCTGAAGTTTTTAATATAAGAAAAAAAGCTGAGACCGAGGTCTCAGCTTTCCTTATAGCATTACATTTAGTCGAAACTGTATTGTGCACCTTCAGAATACGTGTTGGCGGCATCCCATAAAAGGAATTCATTGACGCCGTAATCGTTCAGGGCGCGGATCTGTTCGCTCACTTCCTGAGCACCATAGTTCTTATACCAGCCGGAGCCTAAATAAGAAGCAGTAAAGTCCTGGATCCATGGACGGGAGACCGGCGCTTTTTCGCCAAGGTTACCTAAAACTTCATTCTCATGTTCCATATAGTTGGCAACAACATTGTAAGGTTCCAGGTCGGGTTTAGCTATGCCGAGTGAACCGGGTCCCCAGTGACTCGGATAGATCATCGAAGAGATGACATCGACATTCTCGGAAATACGGGAGAAGTTCTGACCGATGCCGGGAGCTTCCGGTACGGTTGCTGAGTAGCCGAAGATATCGACAGAGACGTCTACATCAAAAGCTTCCAGTTCTTTTCTGGCATACGCAACAAAGTCCGTAACAGCTTCCACACGCTGCTGGACATTATCCATATCATTATCTGCGTAGTCGCCGCGGGAATAATCGAGTTCTTCATCACGCAGTTCGAACCCCTCAGGGAAACGGACGTAGTCGAACTGAATATCTTTGAAGCCCATCATCGCTGCCTGTTTAGCAATTTCAACGTTGTAGTCCCAGACTTCTTTCTGGAAGGGGTTGACGAAACTGTGGCCGGCACGGTTTGACCAGACAGAGCCGTCAGGATTTCTGAAGGACAAATCAGGACGTTCCTTAGCCAGGCGCGAATCTTTGAAGACGACGATACGAGCGATCGGGTAGATCTCGTTTTCTTCTAAATGAGACATCAAGCCTTCCGGATCGATCCAGTTAGTGGAAAACTTATTGACCAGTTCATGGTCAGATTCGAGCGGCATCGTAATATCGCCATTGTCTTCTTTTATATCAATGACCATCGCGTTCAGGTCAGTTGAATTAAGCAAATTGGTCAACGGCTCCATGCGCGCACCACCGGCAGAGTGAGCCGTAACGAATACACCTTTGACCCCATCTTCGGGATAGGCGATATCAACGCCACTGTCATACTTGAACTGACTCGGGAATGTTTCAGGTACCCTAAGTAAAGGTTCCGTGTTGACCGTTAAGTAGGTCGTTTCCATAGCTTCGGTTTCCGAAGCTTCATCCGCATGGACAATTGTATTGGCGATCCCACTTAAGGCTAAGACAGCCGCAGAACCCATGAACGTTTTTTTCAGTAATTTAGTCATGACTCATTTCCTCGCTTTCGCTTTCTCCAGACTGGATCAGTTCTGGATCCAGCAGTTCGTAATCTTTTTCTCTCAAGCCGTCGATAATAGCAGGGGTGGCTTCTTTGGTCCACTCCCGGTCATGCATGAGCAGGTTGGACCCTGATACGAGAAGGTTCGTATTGGTCATGATGTCAGCTAAAGCCTCGGCATTCTGATAATCGGCTTCCCAGTCATAACCGTATGTCCAGTTCATCAGCGCCATACCGTCTTCTTTGACCACTTCTTTAGAGTAATCGGTGTTCTGGCCAAAAGGAGCTCTGAAGAAACGGGGGCGTACGCCGATGATTTCTTCGACCAGGTCACTGGTTTTAAGTATTTCTTCTTTCTGCTTTTCTTCAGATAAAGAAGGCAGGCTTGGATGCGTGTGGGAATGGTTCCCGATCGTAAAGCCCATTTCATGGATTTCCTTCAGCATATCTTTGCCTTCATCGCTTTCAAGATACATCCCATTGACAAAGAAGATCGCCGGGGCATCTTTTTCAGCTAAAACGTGGGCGATTTCTACCGCATGCTTGTCCGGGGCATCATCATAGGTCAAGAGGGCGACCTTCTTGTTGGCCTCTTTGCCATCCAGCACATTGATGTAGGCAAAATTGTCACTTACTTCATATAAGTATTCGGGCGCTTCCACCACTTCACTATCTTCATCTGATTCTTCATCAGTATTTTCTTCCAGTTCTTCTGTTTCTTCGTCAGACATTTCGTCGTCTGTCTCCGTTGAGACTTCTTCGCCGGAAACATCTTCTTGTGTCGCTTCTTCGTCAGTTTCTGGGGTTACTTCGCTTTCTGCCGCTTCACAGGCCGTCAAAACAAGGGTGGAAGCAAGCAGGGTAGAGAGTATCAGTTTTTTCATCAGTCAGTCTCCTTATTCTTCGCTGAGTTCAGTTTCAATAGACGATTGCAGTTCAGACAAGCGTTCGTCCAGATCGACAAGGATTTCATCCAGGTTCATTAATGGTTCTCTCAAGCTTTCACGTTCTTCATTGAGTGTTTCGATGCCATTGACAAAGTCGTCGTATGTGGCTTCTTCATCTGAGATCTCCGCAAAGAATTCTCTTTCACCTTCTAAAGTCTGATAGTATGTATCGACATAAGTGGAAAGACTTTCTTCAAAATCGTACACGACCGTATCGACTCCTTGGATCTGTTCCTGTTCCAGGCTTTCGCCGTCATAAGTTGCCAGGATCTCCTGCTGAGTTTCCAGATCATTTTCCACGGCTTCCAGATCGGCTAAGATTTCTTCTCTTGCAGTGATATTTTCAAAGACAGGGGACGATTCATCCTGCAGTGTCGCTAATTCCTCATCTGTTTCAAGGGTTTCACTGAACAGTTCCTGCAGCTCGGTCTCTGTTTGTGCCAGTTGATTGATATCTGCCACCGCTTCATCTGTGATGCGTTCGATTTCAGTTGTCGCTTCCTGCACTTCGCCCAGGTTTTCTGAATCACAGCCGGCCAGTACGATCGGCACCGCTGAGAGTGAGAGAAGGACCCACTTTTTAGTTGTCATTTAATAATCTCCTTTAGCAGTTTAGTCTCATAATTATAATTTAAAGCATCTTGTAGAGTATAGCAAATATTTACCGTAAATAAAACGCTTTTATACAGATTTTGTTCTAATCTAATAATATTGTAAAAGAAATAGCTCTTTATCCTGAGATTTATATGGATAAAAGTAAATCAAGGTAGGTTTTGACTCGAAAATATTGTACAATAATAGAAGGTTCACTAATAAAGGAGTTCACTATGCTGATATATTATATAATTTCACTTATTATTGTCGGGATCGATCAGTTTACGAAATACCTGACTGTTCAGAACATCCCCTTACATGAAACACTGGAAGTCATTCCTTCTTTTTTATCCTTCACCTATCACCAGAATACGGGTGCGGCCTGGAGTATGCTGGAAGGGCAGATGATTTTCTTCTATATCGTCACCTTGATCGTTATCGGCGTCATCGTGTATTACATGCAGACTTACGGTAGACAAGACAAGGTTTTTGCCTTTTCGCTGAGTCTGATCCTGGGTGGGGCTGTCGGGAACTTCATCGACCGGCTGTTCCTTCAATATGTGGTCGATATGATCCGCGTCGAGTTCATTGATTTTCCGATCTTCAATGTGGCGGATATGTCTTTGACCATAGGTGTGACATTGATGGTGATTTACCTGTTCTTTGACGAATGGAAAGAATACAGACAGAAGAAAGTTGGAAAGAATTAAATGGATAAGACAAAAACATTTCACATATCAAATGAAACCGGACGCCTGGATAAATTCTTGAGTGACGAATTAAACGAACATTCACGCAGTCAGGTCCAGTCCTGGATCAAAGAGGGTCTGGTCACTGTCAACGATGAAGAAGCAAAGGCAAACTACAAGATCCAAAACGGAGACATCATCCATGTCACGATGAAAGAGCCGGAAGAGATCGATGCACAGCCGGAAGATATCGCCATCGATATCGTTTATGAAGATGCCGATGTCGTTGTTGTCAATAAAGCATCCGGCATGGTCGTCCATCCGTCTATCGGTCACGCAAGCGGGACCCTGGTCAATGCGCTGTTGTATCATGTGAAAGATCTGTCAGGGATCAACGGGAAAATCCGTCCCGGCATCGTTCACCGTATCGATAAAGACACCTCAGGTCTTTTGATGGTGGCTAAAAACGATCTGGCTCACGAAAAGCTGGCTGAACAGCTGCAGGAGAAGACAGCCAAACGGGAATACATCGCTTTAGTCCATGGCGTCATCGAAAACGACAAAGGGACCATAGATGCCCCGATCGGCAGAGACCCGAAAAATCGTAAAAAATTCACCGTCATTCAAGGCGGCAAAGAGTCCGTGACTCATTTTGAAGTGATCGAGCGTTTCAGCGAATATACGTTGCTGCGTTTGAATCTGGAAACTGGACGCACACATCAGATCCGCGTGCATCTGGAATATATCGGTCACCGTATGGCCGGCGACCCATTGTATGGGCCTCGAAAAACACTGGAAGGGGAAGGGCAGTTCCTTCATGCCGCATCCTTGTCATTCGTCCATCCCAGAACTGGGGAACAATTGACATTCACAGCACCCCTGCCGGATGACTTTAATGAAACACTTGACTGGGTAAGACGACGTTAAAAAAGTGAAAGGAGACTGACTGATGTCAAAAATCGTATCTATTCTCGATGCCGTGGCACTGAACCGTGCATTGACTCGTATCTCATATGAAATCATCGAACGGAACAAAGGGACCGACAACCTTATCCTCGCGGGGATCAAAACACGAGGGGTGTTCATCGCCAGACGGATCGCCGAGAAGATCGAAGAGATCGAAGGCAAGGCCGTGCCTGTAGGAGAACTGGACATCACGCTGTACCGCGATGACCGACATTTTCCCGAAGAAGTGGAAGATCCGGAAGTCAAAGGTCAGGCGTTCCCTGTTGACGTGAAAGGTAAAGTTGTGATTTTAGTGGACGACGTCATCTACACTGGACGAACGATCCGTGCCGCCATGGATGCTGTTATCGATCTGGGACGTCCGGAAAAAATCATGGTCGCTTCACTTACGGATCGAGGTCATAGAGAGATCCCGATCAAAGCTGACTTTATCGGGAAAAACATCCCGACATCCAAGCATGAGCAAGTCAAAGTCTCCATGAAAGAATATGACGGCAAAGATGCAGTAGAAATCATCAAGCCGGATTAATCAGTACACATAAAAAGATGCCCGTGAGGATTCGAAACTCACGGGCATCTTTTTATTACTTAATCTGTGACTTCATATGCATGGACATAGACGCGACCGTCATCGACCGAATAGTTACAGGATATCAGGGTCAGCAGTTTCTGATCCTCTTTGAATTCCGATTCGATAGGGTAGGCTGAGTCAGCTTTTAACTTTTCATAGTACGTTTTCAGTTCGCTATCTTCGAAAGAGGTCCTTATATAGTCGGAACCGGCGGACGCGATGTGAACGGAGAAGATTTTATACGTACGATCCGTGTACGGATCCTGAAAACTGATCGTCGGATTCTTTTTGGTAAAGTCTTCTGTCATGAACTTGTCCAGGTCTGCAAACATCAGTCCGGGCTGGGTGTAGTGACCATATAAAATAGTGTGGTCGTCCAGGCCCATCCCGACATTGCGGTAGTCCATGAAAATCGAGCCCAGGATATGTTCTTCTTTATAAAAGTCGTGTTCCAGGTAGAATTCATTATCCTGCCCTCTGACGACAGGATAGTCGATGACGGTCCCACCGATTTTGAGCCAGCCCACGTAATCTGAATTCAGTTCATAATAGTCGGCTGACGGGTTGGCCAGGAAGGAGAATGCATTGGATCCTGGAACAGGCTTATCTGGTTCAGACGTATCCACCGGAAAAATCGAGGCTTCCGTTGGTCGCGTTTCATTGATATCAGTAGTTGGAGGAGGGACGTCGGCCGTAGAGGATTGTTCCAAATGTGAACGGATACTTAGGTTGAGAAGCAGCAGAAACACTGTCGCCAAGGCAAGCAGAAGTGTTTTTCTTTTCATCGCGATCCCTCCTTTGAAAAAGATTAACAAATTATCATTAATTCGAGGTGTTTAGAATTGACTCTGTTATTTTATATCTTTATTTTAGGGTTGTAAATTTGTTGAGTCAATTTTACCATCTTATACCAGAGAAGGAGAGTGTCACCATGTCAAAATTTGTCAAAGGATTTTCGTCTTTTGTAACCGCTTTCTCAATCACGTTTGCTCTCGCCCCAACCGCATTTGCTGACAATCATGTAGATGGAGAACAGGACATCGTCGAGATCGCTTTAGGAAACGATGATTTCAGTATTTTGGTCTCTGCTTTACAGAAAGCTGAACTTGTTGAAACCCTTCAGGGTGAAGGACCGTTCACAGTCTTCGCACCAACCAATGCAGCTTTTGAAGACTTACTGGCCGCATTAGACATTACAGCTGAAGAACTGCTGGCTCAACCAGATCTGGCAAACGTCTTGACTTACCACGTTGTACCTGGCAAAGTTTTGGCCGGTGACTTAACTGACGGTATGGAAGCTGAAACAGTCAATGGAGAAATGCTGACATTCGACTTAAGCGGTGACCCTATGGTAAATGACTCAATGATCGTGGACACAGACATCGAAGCAACAAATGGTGTGATTCACGTGATCGACACAGTCCTCGTTCCTGAAAACTTTGAACTGCAGGAAGTAGATATGGAAGAAGAGGACGTGCCTGAAACGGGTATCGAATCCAACTCGATCTTACTGTTTGGTATGATCGCAGCTGCAGCAGCCTTTGCATTCGTCTTAGTCTACAAACCACTTAAAGAGGAAAAATAATCACTCAGTAACTAATTGAATAAAGACGAGCAGCAGTCCAGAGATACATTACTGGGCTGCTGCTTTTTTTCGTTTTTATATAAGAATGAGGTGAGATCAGGAAATGCTGTTGGTACTTCTTATAACTCCCTTGATGAAATCGTTCGAGTTCAGGCAGTGGAAGATTCTTTTCGTAACTCCTTGTTTTTTACCAGGTGACTTACGAGAAGAAGGCTCATGTTTTAGCATCCCAAAATTTTTTACCACTCCAGTTACTATAAGAAGGCCTTTCTTCTGGCATCTCCAGAGACTAAAAAGGTGGAGTTAGTAAAAGGATGGGCTTCTTTTATTAACTCAGACCATTATAAAAAAGGGGTTATCAAAAGAACGGCCCTTTTTTAGTAACTCAACCATTTTTGATCAGATCAGTTAATAGAAGAAGAGCGATCTTTTGGCAACTCCTCCACAGGATTATAACGAGTTTATAAAAGAAAAAACCCCTTCTAGTAACTCCACAGGTCCGTGGTAATGAGCTGGCATAAAAGGTTTGATCGGTTCCGCCAGCTCACGGTCAGGACAGGTATTCAGTTAATAGAAGAAGATAAAAAAGCCGTATTCAGGTTCATTTCACCTGAATACGGCTTTCCTTATTTAGCTTTTCGGTTTGAGTTCGCGGACTTTCTCATCACTCGGCGTCACGTAATAGGTCGACTGACCTTCATAAATGACATAGCCGGGTTTGGCTCCGTTAGGCTTTCTGATGTGCTTGACCTGGACGACATCCACCGGAACGGAAGAGGACAGGCGATACTTGCTGTAATAAGCTGCCAGTACGCAGGCTTCCTCGATCGTTTCTTCGGACGGATCTTCATCCTCGATGATCACGTGGGATCCTGGAATATCCTTGGCGTGAGCCCACCAGTGTTTTTTGTGCGCCTTTTTCAGCGTCAGTTCGTCGTTCTGGGTATTGTTCTTGCCGACCAGGATACTGACGCCATCTGAAGAAACAAAGGCTTCCGGCTTGGACTTCTTGTTTTTCTTTCTGCGGTCTTTCTTGCTTTTTTTCTTCTTCAGATAATCGCCTTCCCGCAGTTCGTCGCGAATGTCTTCGATGTCCGAGGTGGAGGCGATGGACAGCTGCGTGAGCAGGGTATCAAAGTAATTCAGTTCGTGGCGGGTCGATTTCAACTGTTTCGTCACGTGCGTCTTGGCACTCTTCAGCTTCTGATAGCGCGAGAAATAGTACTGGGCATTTTCCGCCGGTGCTTTCTGCGGGTCCAAATCGATGTCAAGCGGGGCTTCTTCCTCGTAGAAGTTGGGAAGGGTGATTTTATCGTCGCCCTGATCCACTTCATGGAGATACGCCGTCAGGACTTCGCCTTTGACTTTATATTCATCGGCTTTTTCAGTCTGCTGCAGCTCTTTCTTCAGTTTCTGGATCTTTTTCTTGTCCTTCTGATACAGGTTTTTAACGAGGTGACTCAGGTCATTGGACTGCTGGTGGACACGATCACGTTCCGCCTTGTTCTGATAATAGCGGTCCATCAGCTCGCTCAAAGAACCGAATGGGATTTTTTCACCATCAAGATGCAGATAAGGCAGGGGAGAAAAGTATTCCTTCTGTCCGTCTCGCGTCAGGGTCGGTTCCAGTTTATTGGATTTAAAGGGCGCCATGAAATGCTGGAAGACAGCACTCGGAGCATCATCAGTATGCGTGTCCATCCGATACGCCAGTTCATTAGCTGAATCTTTACCGAAGCCCTGAAATGTCTGCTGGATCCACTTCACTTTATCTTTGTAATTCAGGTCCGCCACTGGAAAAGGTCCGTCATAGTCAAACGGATTTTTCCTGTCCTGACTAGGGGCTTCTTTATATTCGGCTCCGGGAAGCAGGGTGCGGTAAGTATTCTGACTCGAAGGGACATGACGGATCGCGTCCACCAGTCTATTGTCTTCTGTATTGACGAGCAGGACATTACTGTGCCGGCCCATGATCTCAACGATCAGGTTAAGATATTCCGTGTCGCCCAATTCATTGCGTCGCTTGAAGGTGAAGGTCAGGATACGGTCATTCTCTTTCTGTTCGATCGCTTCGATGATTGCGCCATCCAAGTACTTCCTGAGGACCATGCAGTAGTTAGGTGGCTGAGCAGGATTCTCAAAAGGGATATCTGTCAGCTGGACCCTTGCATACTGGGGATGTGCGGACAGCAGCAGGGATTTATTTTTTCGGTTGGCACGGATACGCAGGATCACTTCGTTGTCATAAGGCTGCTGGATTTTTGTGATGCGTCCGCCACTCAGTTCTTCTTCTAATTCATTTCTTAAACCATGGACAAATAAGCCGTCAAAAGACATATATCGTCACTCCTATCTATAAAAAACTCTTTTTCAGTATAGCATTAAATAATAGGCCATACCAACTTTCATCTTTTCATTGCTCATTCACTGACATCGTGCTATAGTTGACGTATACAAATAAACTACGTCAGGAAGAGGGGTATCATGGAAAGCACAGAGAAATCACTTCAGTTACTGGAAAAAGTTACCGAATTCAATCATCATTACAAATATTTGACGGATCATTTACTGCATGAACTGGGATTGTCCCATTCAACCATCAATCTGATCGAACTGATCGGTGACGATGAAATGACTTTGAAAGAAATCACAAAGAAAAGCCGTCTGGATAAATCGACCGTCAGTCGCCAGATGAACGCGTTAGTTCGGAAAGAACTGGTCACCAAAACGGCAGGCACCGATAAACGCTATGTTTATTTCAAACTGAACGACAAAGCCAGTGAGGTCTTCAAAAACTATCACACCCAGTTGGAGGAGAAATTTCAGAATATCCTTTCCGGTTGGACCGAAGAGGAAGCGCATATGCTGACCGTGTTACTCGGACGACTGAACCGAAGCATGACTAACCGTATGAACTGATCTCTGCATTTTGAAACTGATCCAGACAGAAAGAGGTAACGTTATGACATTGAACCGTAAAAAATCTAAACCCCGTCGTATTGCTTTGCTTGGTATACTAACGGCTATTATTCTTATTCAGAACTTTGTACCATTCTTAGGGAACATCCCGATCCCTCCCTTGAATCCGACCATTATTCATATCACTGTCATCGTCGCCACCTTGACGATGAGCACGACAGACGGCATGATCATCGGCGGTATCTGGGGCGTGACCCGAATGATCCGTGCCTATACGATGCCGGCCTCACCGCTGGATCTATTACTGTGGACGAATCCCATGATCGCGGTGATTCCGCGCATACTGATCGGTCTCTTTACCGGCTGGGCGTATGCCTTCTTTAAACGTCTCTTCTCGGAAAAAGACAAACTGGCCCTGGCGAGTGCGTCTGTCGTCGGCTCCTTTACGAACACCGTTTTCGTCCTGCTGTTCATTTATCTCTTTTACGGAGAGACTTATGCACAGGCTATCGATGTCGACATGAGTAATCTGATTGGCGCGCTGGGTGTGATCGTCGGAACGAACGGTGTCGCAGAAGCGATCGCCGCTGCCATTATCGCTCCACTGGTCACGATCCCGTTAAGAAAAATCACCTATCAAAAATAATTTCTATATAAAGCTCCGCCGTCTTCCTTTCGCGATCAGAGAGATAGACGGCGGGGTTTTTTCTGTCTTCAGGGGCTATCAGTTTAAATCATCTTAATATAGTGCTAAATTCTTAGTGTAAACAAAATTTAAAGGAGGAAAAATGTTATGCGCGCAGTTACGTTTCAAGGCAAACAGAAAATGGAAGTTACGTCTGTTCCCGACCCGACGATAAAAGACCCGACCGATGTGATCATCCGGGTCACCTCTACAGCGATTTGCGGCTCTGACCTACACCTTTATCACCACGGAAAGATGCTCCTCGATAAAGATTATGTCGTGGGTCATGAACCGATGGGGATCGTGGAAGAAGTAGGACCCGAAGTGAAGACCCTCAAAAAAGGCGATCGGATCGTCGTGCCGTTCAATGTCAGCTGCGGACACTGTCACTACTGTACCCATGATATGGAAAGCCAGTGTGACAATTCCAACAAGAATCCGGAGTCAGACTTTGGTGGCCTGTTCGGCTTCGGCAAGTTGAACGGTGATTACCCCGGCGGACAAGCGGAATTCATGCGTATCCCTTATGCAGACCAGACCTCATTCAAGATCCCTGATGACTCTGTGCCCGACGAGAAAGTCCTCTTCCTGTCTGATATCGTTCCGACGGCTTTCTGGAGTGTGGAACATGCCGGCGTAAAGAAAGGGGACACCGTTATCGTCCTGGGGTGCGGACCGGTCGGCCTTCTGGCTCAGAAATTTGCAAAATTGGCAGGAGCTAAACGCGTCATTGCCGTGGATCATGTGACCCACCGCTTGAATTATGCGGCCAGTAAACTAGGCGTTGAGACCCTGAACTTTGACGAAGTGGACTTTCCCAGCTTTGCCCTGAAAAATATGACCGACGGCGGTGCCGATGTCGTTATCGACTGTGTCGGTATGGACGGTAAGCAGCGAAAGATAGAAAAAGTGACCAATCTGATTTCTGCCCAGTCAGGAACCACGAGCCCGATCGAAATGGCAAGTATTGCGGTCAAGAAATTCGGTACGATCATGATCACAGGTGTTTATCTGACACCGGCAGCGAACTTCCCGCTCAACCTGATTTTCTCACGTAACATCACGGTCAAGTCCGGTCAGTGTCCTGTTCCGCATCTGATGCCTAAGTTGTATGACATGATCATGAAGGAAGAACTCGATCCGATGGACATCATCACGCATATCATGCCGCTGGAACAGGCTTCTGTGGCGTATGATATTTTCGATAAAAAAGAAGACAACAACATTAAGATCGTTTTGAAACCGTAATCGGATGCTTTTACAGAAATCTTTCCCGATAGATTAGTTTTTCGGGAAAGATTTTCTTTACGCCGGAAGGGAAGACGGAAACACTCCCGCAAAGAATGTCGTCGCTTTGTTATCTTAATTACTCACTAAAATCGTTATAATATGGTACACTTTTAAAAGAGTTTCTTACATAAGATTAGAAAGGAAGAACGTCATGAGAAAAACACGCGCGAATAAAAACAATCCGAATGATCCGAAAAATAACAGTAAGATCGAAAAAATCTATTATGTGGTCATTGGACTGCTGGTCGTTATTTTAGGCGGTCTGGTCATCTTTATTTTCGCCAACCAGGATGATGTCGTCACGGACGAGGACCAAAACGGTACGCAGGATTCTGAACTGGTTTCTGAAACTGATGAAAATGCGTCATCTGAAGGAACAGAAACAGACGAAAATACAGATGAAGAACCGGCGGCTGAAGAGGAAGCAGCTGAGGAAGGCACCGTAGATCAGGAGGTCGATACGGAAGCCGAGGAAGCAGTTGAAGAAGCCGAAACCGAAGAAGAACCCGAAGAAAATACAGATGAAGAAACCACTGAGGAACCGGCGGATACAGAAGAGACAACAGAAGAAGCACCTGAAGAAGAAACAGCAGACGAAACTGAGACAGAAGAAGAGACAACCGATGCAGACATCAATGCCGATGCACCGCTGAACGAAGGCTACAACATCAACTTCAGCGACGGATCCAGTGACCGTAACGCCATTGAGCAAAATGCCAGTGCAGTCAGCGGCATCAGCCAGAGCGACATGATCACCTGGTGGGTAGGAAACAATGGTCCTGGCCGTGCCTTTACAGTCGTTTCAGACAGTGGAAGAAACACTGTTTACCGCGTTTATCTCCAGTATGGTGAAGATGCTTGGCACGTTACAGCTGCCGAAGAACTTGACAGCGTCCCCTCAGAATACCGCTAAACTCTAACTGAATATTTCGTGAGCTTCTAAAGGACCCAGTGATGCTGGTGATTTCTTTAGAAGCTTTTTTTAGTGATTTAAAAGGAACAAAATGAGCCCGCTCATTTTGATATCCTTATTTTGTTTCGGTTTGGTCGTTAGGTCAGGCTGAGGTGATCCTAATGACAGAAGTTCAGCATGTTCAACAGGTTCATATGGATAGTTCAAACGTAAGTACCGAAGCAGGGCCTCCTTCGGCTGATAGGACATGTTTGTTCAAAGCTAAGTGTCGAAGTCGGGCTTCTTCGGTAAGTACTAGCCGTTTTCTCAACTGTAAGTGTCGAACCAGGACCAGCTTCGATGCTTAGGAACCGCTGCTCCAAACGTAAGTGTCGAAGTTCGGCAACTTCGGTCGATTCGAACTGTTTATCCAAACGTAAGTGCCGAACCGGAAAAACCTTTCGGCTTATCCGTCTCCTGATCCTCTTGGAACAAGCCGAACTTTACGCTTTTCGGCTTGTTCCTTCCTCTCAGTGTCCAGAACAGGTCGAACAGCCAAAATACAACAGAAAACCGACCTCAAACCCCTGCAAGAGACTGTTCTCTTTCGTCAAATCAGGCGCTTCATGGTAAACTAGTGTTAAACACGCTAGGAGGGTGACGATGAAGAAACCAAACAGTAAATACAATATGATCCAGGAAATCTTAGAAAAAACAGAAGCGGAAGTCGAAAAAATGCCGCCGGTCAATATCCTGATCGCGGGGAAGACGGGGGTCGGGAAGAGTACGCTGATCAACAATGTGTTCCGGGAAAAGCTGGCGGATACGGGTATCGGCAAACCCGTCACGAAGCACTTGCGGCGGATCACAAAAGAAGGCATACCGATCGTTCTGTACGATACACGCGGTCTGGAACTGCAGGAAAAGATCCAGAAACAGGTCATGAGGGAGATCTTCGACCTGGTCGAGCAGAATAAGAATTCCAGAGAGGCGATCCATGCGGTCTACTACTGTATCCAGGCGAATTCGTCACGCATCGAAGACACGGAGATCGAACTGATCAAGGAAATTTCAGAGATCCTGCCTGTGATCCTCGTTCTGACGCAGTCCATCGGGAAGCCGGCTGATGAGTTCAGCCGATACCTTGAAAACATGAACCTGCCTGTGGCGGCCGTGCAGAATGTGATGTCGGAACCGTATGAGATCTCAGATGATTATGTAATCCCGCGTTTTGGACTCAAGCAGCTGATCGAGAAGACGCTCCAGCTCATCCCAAAGGAGAGCAGGGAGGCTTTTAACAATGCCCAGCAGGCCGATATCGAACGCAAGGCCAAAGCCGCCAGACGCTGGGCTTCCCGCTACGTGGCGACCACATTCGGTGTCGGCTTCGCACCCATCCCTTTCTCAGATGCTTCCTTGTTAGTCCCGATGCAGGTGACCTTGCTGGCCCATATCACCGCCATCTTCGGGATCTCGCTGGACAAGTCGACCATCGTCAGCATCATTGCGGCAGTCGGCGGGACCGGCTCAGCGACGATGATCGGGAAAACGGTCGTGGCCAATGCCTTCAAGTTCATTCCGGGAGCAGGGACCATCATCGGCGGGATCATCAGCGGAACGACGGCGTCCATCGTGACGAGTGCGCTGGCACTCAGCTACATCGAAGTCTTGAGTATCATTGCGACCAAGGAAAAAGAGGGCGAGAGCATCGACTTGGGCCTTTTAGAACGTCTGATGCGCAGCCAGTTCAAGAAGAACCTGAAACTCGACCGCAGCGAATTGAATACCAAAGAACTCGAATTCGATAACGATGAGGCATTAAATGATGCTTACAGCACTTATTCGGATCTGGAAGATGAAACGCGTAACGCCGTGCCGCTGCCAAAAAAAGTATCCCGTGCGGTCAATAAGTTTGTCAAAGATCATCTGCCTTTTAAAAGAGAATAGATAGACAGGGAATTAGAAAACCGAGCGGACTCAGTCACTCGGTTTTTTGCTGCTTCGGAAAAAATTTAGAGGATAGGTCAACTTTCTCATCGTTTATTCGCTTATTTCAACGCGTTTTTCTGTTATACTACTAAAGAGTCAACAACTATAGGAGTGAATATTATGAGTAAAAAGCGCAACAATCGTCCTAAAAATAAAAACAAGAAAACGGACAAGCTACGTAAAGGTACGACCCAGATCGACAAACGCGGGGTCACCAACTACACCATAGAAGAAGAGACGACTTTACTGCCGTTTCTTTTAGAAACCATCACCAACAAGAGCCGTAACTCAGTGAAATCCATCCTGACACGCGGGCAGGTGTCGGTCGACGGCGAAGAAGTCACACAGCACAACCATCCGCTGAAACCCGGCCAGGTCGTCGGCATTTTAAGCAACAGAGAAAATAAAAAACGGTCAGAACTTTCCGGTTTGGACATCCTGCATGAAGACCGGGATATCATCGTTATCAATAAAGAAGCAGGACTATTATCCGTGGCGGCAGACGATCCATTGGAACCGACCGCGTACAATCAGTTGAGCGACTATGTCAAAAAAGAGGATCCTGAGAACAAGATCTTCGTGGTCCACCGTCTGGACAGAGACACATCCGGCGTCATGCTGTATGCCAAATCAGAAGAGATCCAGCAGGCTCTCCAGAACGACTGGAAGAACACCGTGAAAGAGCGTATCTATACGGCGCTGGCTGAAGGCAGTGTCAAAGAAGAGCAGGGCGAGATCTCATCCTGGCTGAAAGAAAGCAAAGGCATCAAAATGTATTCCAATCAGGAAGACAACGGCGGCAAACATGCTGTGACCCATTACCGTAAAGTGTTGGGCAATGAAAATTATTCCCTTTTAGAAGTGGAACTGGAAACCGGACGCAAACATCAGATCCGTGTGCATTTGAAAGACATCGGGCATCCGATCGCTGGAGACAAACTCTACGATGCGGAAACGAACCCGATCAAACGTCTCGGTCTGCATGCGACCACACTCGTTCTGGTCCATCCGGGCACGAACAAACTGGTCCGCTATACCTCAGAAGTTCCGGGTTCTTTCCTGAAGCGAGTCAAATAGCAGAAAACAGTTTTTTCTGTCTGACCGGGAATATCTTATAGTTTGAGAGCTGTCCGTTATTTGTTAGACTATAAAAAAGCAGAACAATCAGTTTAAAAAGTAAACGATGCTTGGATATGGGACACATCTAAAGAACACCCTTGTTTATTCGCTTTCAGCTATCGAGAATCGAAACAACCAGGAAAGAGGTATTTTTGTGAAGGCATATATGCGGACGATCTGGGATGACCTTGTAAAAAACAAGGTCATCATCATTTTATTATCTCTTGTGTGGATCCTGCTGTTTGAAGAGTTCACCCTCTTCATTTCCCTGACCGGTCTGTTCATGGCTATAGTGGTGGTTTTATTTACCAACCGTTTCATGTTGAAAGGGGACTACCAGCATACCTATATGATCGGACTCCTGACCTTAGCGGAGTATGGGGCCCGGCTGCTCACAGGCATCTGGCTGGCCGGCTTTGAAGTGATCCCTTATATCCTTTCCGGGAAAACGGACGTCCAGATCATTTCGTGTGAGACCAAACTGTCGGACGAACTGCTGATCAATATTTTGGCCAATTCCATCACGTTGACACCGGGAACGGTCACTGTTGAAAAAAAAGGAAACCAGCTTCGTGTCCTAGCTCTGAATCCACCGGCAGAAGATGGCGATCCGCGGGATGTGATCCCTTATAAACTGGAGAATGTGCTGTTACGTTATGAAAACAAGCTGAAAAAGGGATCCAGACCATGATGACGAAAGAGAGAAGGGGATAAGATGGACTTCAATGAATTTGTGTTGATCACCGTAGCCGGGCTTTCTGTGTTTGGGTTAGGCCGTGTACTGATCGGGCCAACCATTTGGGACCGCATGCTTGGCTTTTCAGTTTTTTCTTCCAAGGTCATCGTGGCGACTGTGATGATCGGTGTCCTGTATAAACGCACGTTCTTACTCGATGTCGCCCTCATTTACGGGGTTCTCGGGTTCCTCAGTACGATCATGATCTCCCGTTTTGTCGAGAAGAGAGGCGATATATGATGGATCAGTGGATAGACTTGGCTGCTAACCTCATCATTATCGTCGGACTTGTCTTCATGGCCCTGGGCGTCCTTGGGATCTACCGGTTCTCGGATTACTTTTCGCGGATCCTGGTCACTTCCAAAGTCGATACAGTCGGTTTCATCACAATTATGACCGGTCTGATCATCAAGCATGGTTTTGAATTTTTCAGCGGGAAGATCCTGCTTATACTGACACTTTATATGGTCACTAACCCGATCGCCACTCATGCGATCACCCGCTCGGCTCATATCAGCGGATACCGGATCAAGAAGGAGAGATAAGGGATATGTTTCAAACCTTTCTGCTTATTGCTTTGCTTGTCTTTGCCAGTTTTGCTGTCTTTTCAGACAACATAAAGCGGTCAGTCATCTATTTAGGTGTTTTTTCACTCGTCACGGCAGTCACCTACCTGCATTATAATGCCCCGGACGTTGCCCTAGCGGAAGCGGCCATCGGTGTGGGGCTGTCGACCGTCATGTATTTAGTGGCGACGAAAAAGCTGTCTATTTATGACATCTGTTACGTGAACGAGGACGTCGAAACGTTCAACGACCAGAGTATCGGTGAGATCATGGATACAGTCGTCCGTCCACTTGAACGATTTCTGGAGCGGACAGAAGATTTTGAACCGCAGCTGGCCTATACGAATCATCCGATCGAACAAATCATGCAAGAAGACGATCATGATATTTACATCCACCGAAAAGGCGATCTGACTTATTTATACGGAAATAAAAGTGACCAGGTCTTTCAGGATATCGTGGCAAATATGCACGAGGTAATCAGAGATAACCAGGATATCAGGGTCATTTACATAGATGAGGTGACTGACAGTGAAAGAGACGAATAAAGCGGTCAAAGTCATTCGGGTAGTCTTTGCCGCAGCAAGTGCCTGTCTTGTTCTGTTCCTTTTTCTCAATCATTCTGAAAAACTGGACATGCCACTCAGGGAGTACATTACAGCCAACTTTTTTGAAGAAACAGGCGCTCAGAATGCCGTGTCTGCCATCTACCTGAACTATCGGGTATTTGATACACTGCTGGAAACGCTGATGCTGCTGGTTTCCGTTATGGAAGTGATCAACGTCTCCTGGGCAGGCAAACAAGCCAGACAGCGCACGTTTGAAACTAAACCGTTCGATCCTAAAGACCATTCTGAAATCGTGCTTCGCATGGTGGGGGTCATTTACCCGTTCGTGCTGCTGATCGGATTGTATATTATTTTCAACGGTCATGTCTCTCCCGGCGGCGGGTTCCAAGGCGGGGCCATTCTGGCGACAGCATTGATTTCACGTTATCTCGTTTATCCAAACTTTGATCTGGATCTGGACAGGCTGGAAAAATTTGAAAAACTGCTTTTCCTGGCCATCGCGGCAACGCCGATCCTTTATATCTTCATGCAGATCCAACCTGTCGATACGCTTTTTTCACATAAGGTCTACATGGTCTTCATGAATAGCCTGATCGGTCTGAAGGTCTTTGCCGGTTTGAGTGTCATTTTTTATCGCTTTGTCTTTTATGAAGGCCGGTAAGCAAACCTGATCGAAAGGCAGCCGCCCGACAAGTCAACTGATCGAACCGACCGCACCATACTTCAGGAAAAGAAGGTGAAACCAGTGAATTTTATTTTTGGAGAAGTTGCCGGGATACTGATATTTTTTATTGGTCTCTGCGGCTTAATGATCAAAAAATCGATCGTCAAGACGATCATGGCTCTGACAGTCATGGAATCCGGCATTATTTTATTCTACATTACTATCAATTATACACCTGACACCATCCCTCCGATCGGACAGGCCCAGGAAGCGGCTTTTGCTGATCCTGTCCCGGCGGCGTTGATGATCACGGCGATCGTGATCGGTATTGGCATCACAGCGATCGGGTTGACCATGTTTATGCATTATAAACAGGAACATGGCATCACCCATTGGACGAGAGACAGAAATCAGCAGGGAAGTGAACGCAAGTGTTAGGGATCTTTGTGTTAGCACCGATACTCATTGGAACGATCGCGTATATCATCCGGGACACATGGGCAAAACCCTTGCTGTTCCTTTTTCAGTTCTCCTATGTGGCCTTTGCTTTCAGCCAGTTCCTGTCTGTCAAAGCCAACGGACCGATCATCTGGAATACCGGGGGATACACGGACGGTCTTGCTTTAAGTTTATTCGCCGATTCTCTTTCGATTTTTATGGTTCTGATGACGTCGTTCATCTACCTGGCGTTTCTGATTTTTGCCGTCAACGCTGACTACTTTCATTCAAAGTTCTATTTCATGTTCCTGGTCCTGGAAGGTCTGATCATGGGGCTGTTTCTGTCGAGCGACTTGTTCAACATCTTTGTCTTTTCAGAAGTGTCGACGGTCGTGGTATCGATCCTGATCATGCTCAACAAAGAGAAGCAGGCCATTTATGACGGCATGATCTACTTTTTCGTTAACGTCATCGGGTCATCTTTTCTGCTGTTCGGGGCAGGCATGATCTACCGCACATTCGGCCTGCTCGATATCCGGGCTGTGAGTGCCGCCATGCCGATGCTTGAAGAGCCCCAAGCCATGATCCTGCCTTATGCGATGATGATCGTCACTGTGTCGAACAAAACAGCCGTCATGCCGCTCTTCAGCTGGCTTCCCAAAGCACACGGGACACCGAGTGCACCCCCGGTCATTTCCGCGGTGTTAAGCGGGTTGTATATCAAGAGCGGGGTATACCTGTTTATCCGGTTCAATCAAATGTTCGCACCGGTCATCGATATGCAGTCATTCTTTTTCTGGGTCGGCTTTTTCACGTCGGTTATGGGTGTCATCATGGCCTTGGGACAGCGGGATATCAAACTTTTCCTGGCTTATTCCACAGTGTCTCAGGTCGGACTCATCGTGGTCGGATTAAGTATGGGGTCAAATGTGGCATATTGGGGGGCGGTCTATCATATCTTCAATCATGCGCTCTTTAAATCCACTCTTTTCCTGACTTCCGGTCTGATCGAAAAAGAGTATAAAACAAGAAATATCCATGAGATCAGAGGCCTCTTCAGGCGCATGCCCTGGGTGGGCGCTGCCACTGCTTTTGCTGTACTCGGCATTACCGGCGCTCCTTTTTTCAATGGCAGTATTTCAAAATACATGATCGCGAACGGGACAAAAGATGCGGGGATCACTCTCTTACTCAACATCATCAATTTAGGAACGATCCTGTCTTACGTCAAGTATTCGGCCATGCTGTTTGGAAAAAGCAGGGAAGAGCAGCCGGGCAAACCGGAGCGCATCGCTGCTGCCACTGCTTTCGTATTGGGAGTCATCTCACTGTTTACCGGCTTATTCGGCGAATTTTTGACCGAATTCTTCTTCGGCATCGAACTGCAGGTCGATACGGCGGAGTATATCAAGAAAAGCCTAGTCTATGTATTCATGCTCGTTGCCGGTGTGGCGTTTTATAAAGGCCTGCTCAAACGGGACCGGATCCTTGAGCGCATCGGGACGACTGAACTGACCTTTAACGGCATCATTACAGTGATGACTGGCTACTTCATCACTATCCTGGTCTTTTTGTCCAGTGTCCTATAGGCACCAAAATGAGGAAAGAGAGCGATCGCTCTCTTTTTTTTTTACTAAAGATGAAAAATATAAAGCCTGATCCTTTTATTTTTGCACCAAGTCAAGCTACAATTAACTTATCATCACTTCGAGACAAACTAAGGGGGGAACGGAACATGACAGAACCTTTCTTGAATAAAGAACTTACTACACTCAATGCACCAAAAAAGATGGAACAGACCGACGAAAGCCTAGTGATCCATACCGAACCGGGGACGGATCTCTGGCAGCGGACGTATTACGGCTTTCAGAACGACAATGCGCCGATGGTTCAGACCCAGACAGATGAACCGTCCTTTTCATTCGTCACAAAAGTCGAGAATGAAAGCAGTCACCGTTTTGACCAGGCAGGGATCGTGGTATATCTGGATTCAGATAACTGGATCAAGGCGTCGTCAGAATACGAGAACGAAGACTACCAGCGTCTGGGAAGCGTCGTGACGAACGGCGGATACTCAGACTGGGCCAGTCAGGATATCGACGCGGCGATCACGACTGTCTGGTATCGGCTCAGCCGCAGAGGACCGGACTTCCGTGTGGAGTATAGCCTGGACGGCACAAATTTCAAGCAGATCCGTATCTGCCATATGGATAAAGGCGACGCACCAGTTTCCTTTGGTGTGTATGCCTGCAGTCCAGAAAATGGCTCCTTTAAAGCGACCTTCAGCGAGATGACGATCGGACCCGGCGTATGGGAAGCGCATGAATAGGAGAGAGTCTATACAAAAGCTGCAGAGGTTAGTGTAGACCAGCAAAAGGGATAATTTATTTTAAGCTTTTACAGTTTTTTGACTGGGTTCAGTAAGTACGATCAGTCTTTTGTAACGTAACTGTCGAAGTCGGTCAAGTTCGGTAACTAGCCGGCGTAATCCTTGATCTACTTACCGAAGTAAGCGCCGGTTCGACACTTTGAAAAGTAATCGGTCGTTCTACTTGCCGAAGAAGGCTCCATTCGGTAAGTAGGATGATTTGATGCATAGCTATCGACCGAATAGGCCGTACTTTCGACACTTACAGCTAAGCCTAGCTAACCTACTTGTCGAAGTTCACCCGGTTCGGCATTTAGCCGAGAGTCTCCTTTAGCTAACTGTCGAACCAGGGAGTATTAAGACCCGCCGGACTGAATAACCTCTAACTCTTGCAGCTCGCTTGCCTTGAAAGTGAATCAGATCGGTAAACGATTTATATTTCTGCAATTTAAACAAAGCAGACAACGGGGCTTATATTTATCGCAGAAATTATTTGATAAAAAAAAGAGCTGGAAGCTTCCAGCTCGACCTTATTTCACTTCATTACTTCTCGTACAGTTCACCAAACCACAGCATCATTTCCCGCTCGGCACTTTCGACTGAATCCGACGCATGAATCGTGTTTTCCGTCTTGTCTTTTCCGTAAAGGGTACGGATGGTATTGGGGCGGGCGACCTTCGGATCGGTGTCACCGACCAGCTCACGTACGCGGTGGACCGCTTCTTCACCATCGATCACACAGACGACCAGGGGGCCACGTGTGATATAGTCCAGCAGTTTATTGAAAAATGGCTTATCAGCCAGTTCAGCATAGTGCTTGCGTGCCAGTTCCATATCGGCCTGCATCATCTTAAGGCGGCTGATGCGTAGATCATTACGTTCAAATTCTTTCAACAGATGGCCCGTCAGATTTCGTTCGACCCCATCCGGTTTGATAATGACCAGTGTGCGTTCTTCCATTCAAACATCCTCCTCTAAATTATTTCTAATTTCAGCTTATCACATTAATACGAAACTTTGAAAAAAAGACTCTCGAAACTGTAAGCCATTTCAAGTAGAATAAATATAGATAAGTGTTACATAAAATATTTTTATAGAAAGGATGACAAGATGACACACCATCTAAGATACTTAGCGCTAACTGGAGCACTACTCACTTTAGCGGGATGCGGCACGGATGAAGACGTTTCAAAAATCCAGACCGAGCCTATCTCACTGCTGCGTATAAAAGACGGAAGCGACGAGACCGAAGCACCACGACATATCCAGATCAGACCTGAACAGAAGGAGGTCAGTATCTTCGACGGCTTTGATGACACTGATGAGGACGTTGATGGTTTTGAAGACTTTGAGAATGATGAAGGGTATGAGAACCATGAGCTTGTCACCTATGACGTCTCAGACAAAACGATCGACATCAGTTATGACGACAGAAGTATTTCTTTGACTGACATCGACAACCGTCAGTATGAAGACGAAGAAGGCAATATCTATCAGATGGAGTTTTACACCGAAAATTACGAAGACGACTAACATTTCAATTTTATTCAAAGTAATTTATGCATGAAGAAAATAGGCCTAACTTTCAGATCAACTAAACTTAATAAGGGAGGAAATATTAATGATAGACATCAAAAACAAATGGACACTTGTAACGGGAGCGAGTCGGGGGATCGGACGGGAGATCGCTTTAGCCATGGCAAAAAGGGGCGCCAACGTCATCGTCCACAGCCGCGAACTCGCACACACGGAATCGCTCGTGGAAGAGATCAGACAGCTTGGCGTGAATGTCTTTCCTGTAGCAGCGGAACTGTCGAATGAAGAAGCGGCCAGAGACATGGCCGACACGGTTTTAGAAAAAGCACCGGTTTCTATCCTCTTCAATAATGCGGGCGTCCAGCCAATGAGTCAGGACCCGTACTGGAAAGTGGACGCGAATGACTACTTATGGACCTATAAAATAAACGTGATCGCTCCGATGCTACTCATTGAAAAATTCCTTCCGGGCATGGTGGAACAGAACTTCGGACGGATCATCAACACCACTAGCGGCATCAAGAATCAGCCCGCTCAAGGCGCTTATGCAGCGTCAAAAGGGGCGCTGGACAAGCTGACCAGAGACTACGCCGGCGAACTGAAAGGCAAAAACGTGACGATCAATGCCGTCGACCCCGGCTGGATCAAAACAGATATGGGCGGATCACAGGCATCTCACTCGGTGGAAACCGTCATCCCTGGCATGATCCTTGGCGCCTTTGTTAAAGAAGACGTCAGCTGCCAGTGGCTTCAGGCCCAGGGCTTTAGAGGACAAAGCCTGGAAGAAGCCTTATAAAAAGCTTGAAAAAGACCTGAACTAAAAAGGAGACCAGTCGTGTGGTCCCGAAACATCCGGTTATTAGGGGCCGCAGACTACTTATTAATGACTGAATCATATTATCCAGAAAAGAGGTGAGCGAGATGAAACTGACTGCATTCGAAACCGAGATCGATTCAAAAATCCTTGACCGCGGGCTGGACTACTTCAAGCGGGACAAAATACTGGACGTCAAAAAAAACGACGACCGGCACTATACTTTTACTGTCGAAGGGACGAAACCGTACACGGTCACCGTGACGTTCGCCGAGGACCTGAACACCATCACGCATGCGTTATGTGACTGTCCTTATGACAAGGGACCCTTCTGCAAGCACCAGGCGGCGGCCTTTTACCATTTATCTGTGAGCCTGGGTCTGAAAGGGATGGGAATCAACGACACAAACCTGCGCCTCAGTCTCTCACGGCTCTATAAAAACGAACTGATCGAGCTGCTCGTTGAGATGGCTATGAAATACCCGTCCGAACAGGAATACTTTTTGATGAAACACGCCAAGTACCGGCTGTACCCGGATCTGCGCTACCTGAAAATGACCTTTGTCAAAAAAATCGAATTCTACCTCAACGGCAGAGATGATCTGACTTCTTATACCTTGATGGACGTCACCGATGACCTGGCTCAAGTGGTCGACAT
Organism: Alkalibacterium putridalgicola; assembly: GCF_900109825.1. GTDB lineage: Bacteria > Bacillota > Bacilli > Lactobacillales > Carnobacteriaceae_A > Alkalibacterium > Alkalibacterium putridalgicola. The sequence goes on from NZ_FOBL01000007.1 coordinate 56,393, forward strand.
CGCCCGAGAGATCGACGAACTCGTCCTCTTCTTCAACACACAGCTTTTCTTCTATACCGAAGTCCTGATGATCAAAGAATACACGCAGGACCAGTTCGGCAGCATCGATGCCTTACTTACATACATCCTATTTGAGATGCAACAGCGGCTGGATCAGCATTCATTCATCACATCAGCTAAAAAATCCAATATCGTCGTCACTCTGGAAATGACCCTGGACCACAAACTCTACGACACGCACATGCAAAAATCCGTCCAGCTCATCGATGCCTTCAAAGACTACCTGGAAGAAGACCTCCCCAGAAAAAAATACATCGCACTCATAAACAAGAAGATAGACATCTGTAATCAGATGGGGGACGGAACGAACTATAAAGAGCTCGAACAGTTGAAACAGTATGTCGAACAGTGGTATGGGGGATAAAAGGAGACGGTCGATAATGGGAAGATTTGACAGCTTGACACAGTACCTGCCGATGATCGCGTCAGACAGCATCGGTAAGTGGGTCATTGATGAAGAGAATGACGGAACACCGGCGCATCCGATCCAGATGCCCTATGTTGAGCACTTATTTCGGACATCTTTTTTCTTTTTCTTCACCTAGACACATTCAGAAGCCATTCACACGAAAAAGGTCAGGCGCTGTAATAAGTTCACGTTTATTGAAGGCTATTTCGGGAGCTCATCCTTTTTCCGGCACCCACTTACTGGAATAGTTGCTTATTTCAGGTACTCGACCTCATGGCAAGCGCTCAGTTCCTGGAATACATACTTATTGCAGGCACTCGACCTCATGGCTAGTCTTCAGTCCCGGGAATAGTCGCTTATTTCATGAACTCGACCTTATGGCGAGCGCTCAGTTCCTTGAATACATACTTATTGCAGGAACTCGCACGTGTTAAAGTCTTCGAGTTACGGCTATTGCCGCTTATATCGGTAACCCAAGTCGTACATAGATGTCGAGTTCCCACTATAGCGGATATTAGCAGTATCTCAAGCTACTTTTAGTCTTTCAGTTCCTATTATAGGCACCAATAATAGGAACTCATCCGCATTTTTCTGCCACAGTTATGCTTATACGTCCTTATAACAGCAACTCACTCTCGTTCCTTCCAATCAGTTACAGCTATAAGTGCTCATAACAGGAACTCAATTAATCTTTCTCATTTCAGTTCCGGTTATCACCTAGGAAGGCTTCTGATCAATAAAAAAGCACAAGCTTCTCTGTTAGTATCAACTTTCAGAGAAGGCTGTGCTTTCATATGGAGGAGCTAGTGGTATCTGAATTCGATCGGTGCGGTGACGATCCGTTTATAATGCTTCCGTCTTTGTGTCAGATCACTACTTTGCATGAAGAGAATGGAGAAGGCTTCCCACAGAAACACCCAGCTGCCGACCGTTAAGTTTAAAAGCAAGAGTTCCTGAAGCAGACGGCTTTCTTCGCTGATCTGCAGATAGGTCGTCAAGATCGTGAACAGAACGGAGACTGCGATATACACAAAGGATTTATTTCTCTTCCGGTTCGTGTGTTTCGTCGTCAAAAAATAGCGATAGTTAAAATGGTTGCGGACGCCGTTGATGATAGTCTTTTCCATTTCCTTGTCTTTCTTTTCATCTTGCATGTTAAAGACAAGCTTAATTTTATTTTTTGAGTCGATCTCATATGAAAATTCATCTAAAAAAGATTTCAGGCTGGAATCCAGATCCCTTATATTGTAGACAGACGAATCCCACGTATTGAATACCTCGTCATAATCCTTTAAAGCAATGTCAATGATATAATTGCCTGTATCCGGGTCGATCGTGTAAAACTGATCTAAAAAATTGGTCTTCATTTTATTTCCCTTTCTTTACATAAAAATCAAGCGTATTTCTCGTATGAAACGCAGCGGACTCGCCAGCTTCAGTTGCTTCGGTCCGTTTTCACGTTGTTTCATCATACCAAAAACAGGGCAGAGATTTCAAAGTGAACGGAATCATGGATGCTGTTTCATTAGAAAATTCATATGAAGGTACGAAAAAAGAGGGAAGAGCCAGTGCTGATCTTCACTAGTATGATAAGGTAGAGTAAACTGATGTTGTGTTTATTCAAATAAGAAATGACATAAAAAAATGTGAGGAGAAATAGAGGCACACACAGCCAGATCATATTGTCCTGATGAGTTATTATAAGGATTTTATTGTAACTATTGACGTCAAAGAGAAGAGTGTGTCATTATATAATCACTGCCGCGATCACGTACGTGACGATTGAGATATGAAAGAAATCACTCGTTGTTTATACAATAACTGCAGTGATTCTCCGTCGCGAGCAGGTAATGATATTTCACTTGTAACAGTGTTAACTATTATTTATGGACGAACCAGTAAAAGGAGAACTTTATCAATGAATGACTTTAAATACAATGATTTGATTGAACAATACACAGACGATTTCACTTCACAGCTCGTCGAGGAATCAGTAGATGAAACCCTAAGTACTCTTTCTCTCCAGCGTGTGCCCAAATCGAACAAGTTATCGGATTGCCTTGATGCTTATACCAAAGATAGTTTATGTACACTTGCAGAGATCAATGGCATCCCGGTAAAAAAAAGCTGGAATAAAGCTAAAATGGTCGAGACACTTTCCCAGAAAATAAGTGGCACCTATAACGAACGCGTCTGTTTTTTTAACGATCTGCAGATAGAATTGTTACAGCTGTTTGTCGATGGTAAATTTTCAAATACTGACTTATCTAGGCGTGAGACGATGTTTTTCCTTGCTGTTTATCCCGCTGCAGTGAAGTTAGGGTTGCTTTTTTCTAAGGATTCTTCAGATCAATTGATCAGCGTTCATTCAACCGAGCTGGCAGATGCACTGAGACAACTCAAATCCATCCGTAAAAGCGAACGTGTTCAGCGCTTTGTCCATATTCAACGTCTCCTTGAATTAGCTATTGATCTGTATGGCATCGTCAGTAAAGACTTTCTACTCACGTTATATCGTAAGGCTTATCCTGAGGAACCGTTTGGACTAAACGATTACCAGACTTTTTTCATCCTTGTGAATATTCTAATGGTAGAAGATACTTACTATAGTTTAGAGGATGACTATATCGCTAGTAAGGCGTTCAATACCATAGAAGACGCAGAAGCGTTTAGACTTGGGTCGGAGAGTTATTTTAAAAAAGAGTATTATATCCCCTCGAGAGAAATCCTTTTATCTTGGATAGGAACTGATTTTAGAGCTCAAGAAAAGTCTTACAAACAGTTAGAAAAGTTTGTGCGTGACGTGTCGAAAGACCACGGTAATGCCATGGAGATATTGACTTTCCATTTGAAGATCGGAAGTGGATTCAAATCAGTTGTAGAAGAACTAGATGATTTCAGCGTCCTTTTTTTCCAAAATCCAAAACAAGCTGACCGTTTTGTTGAGCTATATGCCGATGCCGCAAATCATAGTCGGGAATGGCAGCTCCATGGTTATACGCGTATAGAAATGCGTGATCGCTTTGAAGGAGTAATGTATGATCCAGATAAAATGGATGCATCCTTACTCATTAGAAATAAAGCGGCTAGTCATTTTTCATCTGATAACTTCCTGGAAACGACTCCAGTTCAAAAACCTGTTACAAATCCGTACAAAAACGTGTCACGCAATGATCCTTGTCCTTGTGGCAGTGGCAAGAAGTTCAAAAAATGCTGCGGTAGATAATTCATCGCCTATTCTTTTAAAGTAGAAGGCAAGAAAAAGTGTTATGAACAAAAAAAATCAGTGATGAACACCGAAAGGAGACCTTTCAGTTCGTCACTGATTTTTTCTTGCCTATTTTATTAGAATAATCAGATATTCAACCAGGCACCAAGGAAGAAAGTGATAATGATTGGAACGGGGATGACGGCTGAGTTGATGATCGTCGTCATAAAGGTGGTCTGTTTGTCCTGATGGTTCGTGAAGATGCGGATATTCTTCAAGACGTACGGGAAAGTCAAGAGAGACAAGGCCACAAGTCGTGGGAAGGTCCCGAAAACGACGGACAGGATGACCGCGGTATAAGCCGCGTAGTAAAAGTATTTAAAGACAACGAGGGCTTTATCCACGCCGATATGATACGGCAGCGTATACCGGTCGTCTTCGATATCTTCTTCCAGATCACAAATGTTATTTGCAAGCAGGATGGCCATGACCGTGATGGAGGTCGGGATGGACGCGACGATCAGCTGCAAGGTGGTGACAAGATCGAATTGCATCACGTCAAAGGCGTTGACGTAAACCATGGAAGCGAAGATACCAAAGCCCATCGACAACCCAATGAAGAATTCACCGAACGGCGTGCTTGAGATCGGCCGTGGACCAGCGGTATACAAAATGCCGATCAGCATGCCTCCAATAAAGCCGATGACTAACAGGATGATGGACGTCTGAAAAACTAAGTATAAACCGATGACCAAAGCGACAGCACCGGATATATAATAAGCCAGGCGGACATTTTTAAGCGGGATGTTTTCCTTGCCGACGGTCATATCCTGAGCGTGGTCCGCATTCTTGTTATCGGCGATGTAATAATCCAGATAGTTATCTCTAATATTGACTGCCAGATGAAAGATAACGACGGTGAGTAAGCCCAAAATAGAAAAACCTAAGCGGAAGGCGTCATAATTGTACCAGGCGTAAAGGATACCGATCAAAGCCGGAAAAATACTGGTCGTGGTGGTTTCTACCTGAGCGAGCAGGATATATTGTTTAAGTGTCATAGGAATCTCCTTTTTAATAGTCTTTGGTGAGTAGTGTTTTCGTCAAAGTATACAGAACCTCTTTTTCTGGCTGATCGAGAAGCTGCTCGATCAAGGCCAGCGCTTTATCGATGTATTCCCTGGCAATACCGTGTGCGCGTTCGATGCAGTCGTGTTCATGCAGCAGCGCAACTAAATCAGCCAGATCACTGTCCGACAACTGTTCTCCTTTTTCCAGTAGAGGAAGGAAGGCGTCTTTATCCGCCTCCAAGCCTAAAATGAGGGGCAGCGTATAGATCCCTTGTTTCACATCGTTCAAAACAGGCTTGGATAAGTTCTCAGGTGTTTGCGTGTAATCCAAAATATCATCCAGCATCTGAAAAGCGATCCCGATATTCTGGCCGATCACACCGCTTTGTTCAATGACTTCAGGTTTGCACTGGCCAAAGTAGGCGCCTTCGTAACAGCTCAACTCAAACAGCTGAGCGGTCTTTCCTTTAATGCTGTTCAAGTACGTGTCAAAGGTGATAGCTGTATCATAGGCATTCGTCATCTGATTGATTTCACCTAATAACACCTGCTTCATCGACTGCGTATTCAGCTGAATGATCTCGACCGAGTCCGTCGCGTCAGCCAGTAATTCGAAATACACGGAGATCATTAGATCGCCTGTATACACCGCCACATCCTGACCGTGTTTGGAGTGGACCGTTTCGTTCCCGCGCCGTAATGCCGCCTCATCGATGATGTCGTCATGAATGAGCGTGGCCAGATGCAGCACCTCCGTCGAGGCAGCCGCAGCGATGATATTGTCATATGCAGCCTTTTGGGCATTGCCTAACTGTGAAAAAAGCAAGAAGTAGGCGGGTCTAAGTAGTTTTCCCTGACTCTCTATCAGAGCAGTGACTGTTTTTTCTATGTCCTTATTTTCAATCGTCGTTTTTTCTATGATCAGTTCAAGGCACGCCACTAAATGGGCCTGGATGTTGGGGTAGTCGTCCCACATTGGATGCGTTTTAACCATACCATTCTCCTTTATTCTCGACTTAAATGTTGGTTCTTTCATTGTTCATGTATACTTTCTCTCTATATTAAATAAGTATACATGAAAAAGGGTGAAGTTCTGCATAAAAACCTTCAGCTGACTTAAACTAAGTGATTGGAAAAATCCATTCCTCGATGGTAAGCGGGAAGAAAGGCAGTCACTGCAATTCTATCAATTGATTTTAATGAAACCGTTTGCTATTCTTTGGACGTATAGAAGATAATTGTTCTTTCTATCTGTTTGAGTGTTCATTTTGTAGCATAAGAGAGGGAGAATAGATGATGACTAAAGAATTAGTTAAGATGTTACGAGCAGGCGCCCTTTCATTTGCAGCTGTCGGATTTTTAGCTGGCTGTGCAACCGATGATGAAGCAGATACGGAATTAGACCCTGAAACTGCAGAGGAAGAAATAGAAGAGGTTGAGGAAGATGTAGAAGAAGAATTAGATATAGAAGAGGATACAGACGAAGGCGCTATGGAAGAAACCGGAGAAGACATTGTGGCCATTGCACAAGGTAATCCTGATTTCAGTATCTTAGTCTCTGCCTTGCAGGAAGCAGAACTTGTTGAGACACTTCAGGGAGAGGGACCGTTTACCGTCTTTGCTCCAACTGATGAAGCGTTCTAAGCCCTGCTGACTGACTTGGACATTACAGCAGAAGAACTGCTTGCCCAGCCTGACCTGGAATCTATATTGACGTATCACGTTGTACCAGGTGAGGTATTGGCAGGAGATCTGGAAGACGGTCAGACAGTAGAAACAGTTAATGGCGAAGAATTGACCTTTGACTTGTCGGGAGATCCGATGGTAAACGATGCAGCCATAACCATGACCGATATCGACGCGAGTAATGGTGTGATCCATGCCATTGATACGGTACTGGTACCTTCTGATTTTGAGCTGCAAGAATAGATAACAGTTAATTTTATATCCATGTAATCTTCAATGCTGCAAAATAGAAATCATCACTCAAACACCGTAAACACATCTGAGAGAATTTATCGGTATTGACCCTTGGCCGATTTCAGCTTAGGCACTTTTAAAAAAGTGTCTGAGCTTTCGACTAAGGGTCTTTTTTGACGATAAAATCGACTTGAGCAGTGAACAGACACATTGGCACATCAAGCATGCAAGAAGCCGTGCGTGCAAATTCAAGATTAAACCTGATATATACTAGTATGTTTATAGTCATACTCTTTCTTTTCTTATCTAATCATGATATGTTTATCTAGGAGTCTACATAATGCAAAACAAGGAAAAAGGGCGTATTCAAATGACAGCCAGTTAAATCAATAGAAATAAACACAAGTTAAGACATCAACTGATAGATATTTAAAAGTTTGTCTATCACAACTGATGCGTTTGTCTTAAATCTCAAAGCGTTAACATTTCAATTTAAAAAGGAGTTCTTTATGTTAGAAGTCAGCCATTTAACAAAGTCATATAAAAAAACAAAGGCCGTTGACGATGTCACTTTCAGCGCTGGGCAAGGGGAGGTTGTCGTCCTTGTTGGGCCGAACGGTGCCGGGAAGTCTACGACCATCAAAAGCATTGTAGGCCTTTTAAGATTTGAAGGTGAAATAAGCATTGGTACTTATAACAACAAAGCGTTAAAGGCGAAAGAACTATTGTCTTATGTACCAGAAATACCCACGCTTTTTCCATTATTGACCGTGCGTGAACATATCGAATACATGGCCTTGGCTTATGGAAAAGCGCCAGATGAAGAGAAGCTCAATGCCTTACTCAAGCGGTTTGATTTAGACGATAAAGTCGACAAGCTGGGTGACGAGCTTTCTAAAGGCATGATGCAAAAGGTAAGTATTTGTTCAGCAGTCATTGTCGATCCTGAGGTCATTATCTTAGATGAACCCATGATCGGTCTTGATCCAAAAGCCATTAAAGAAATCAAAAAACTCATCCTTGAATTAAAGGAAGCGAATAAAACAGTGATGATCAGTACGCATATGATCGAAATGATCGAAGATTTATGGGATCGCGTTATTTTTATGAAAGAAGGCAAGGTGATCGAAAATATCGTTCGGACAGAGGCTGACCTCGAAGATTTAGAAGAATTGTTCTTCAAGATAACGGGTGATAGTGATGAATAAATCGTTAGTTTATCTCGTAAGGAAGTCTTTCATAAATTTTTTCAAGAAGTTGATAAAAAAACCGTTGAAAGCCCTTGGCATGTTGCTGCTGGTTACATATTATTTCTTCATTCCCTTTTTGACGAAGGGAGTGATCACAGATCTAGGTTTAAACACGCATGCAGGTTTTGTTTTGATCGCGAGTATAGGAACGCTCTATCTAACTATGCCGTTAACGTTGACTTACTTTAAAAGGAAAGGTGTCAGTTTTAAGAAGCAGGATATCAATTTCATCTTAGCTAGTCCGACATCGCCAAAACAGGCTTTGATTTACGCCTTGTCCAAAGAGGTTTATATCAATTTAGCCATGCAAGTAATGTTTTTAATGGCAGCGGTCTTAGTATTCACTGTACCTTTTTTAACAAGTATCATCTATCTCCTTGTAAACATCGTGTTTTCTAATTTACTAAGCTACAGCTTAGCAGTCATTATGTATGCCAGTGAAGAAATCACGCTTAAGCAAAAGCAGTGGATCAAACGAATCGTTTACGTTGTTTTAGCTATGTTTACAGTGTTTTTAATGACTATGGTAGTAAGTCAGACCTTAGAGTCAGGTTTTGATTTTGCTTATATCATTTCAGTCCTGTCTTCTCCAGTCGTTTTGATGATACCCATTTTTGGGTGGCAGCTGGGGTGGTTAAACCTGATCATGCTTGGTCCAACACCTGTAAGACTCATCGCTACGGGCTTGTTCTTTGCTTCGGCGATTGGTTTAACGTTTTATGCTTATAGAATGAAAGTGTCCGGAGAGTATTACGAAGATGCTCTATCTTTCTCTGAAAATATCGCTCTATTGGAAAGTAAAAAAGGGGATATATCACTTACAGAAGCCTTTGGACATAAGAAAAAGAACTATGCGTATAAAGGTGAACTAAAAGGGTTAAAGTCAAACGTGATTTTCCATAAACAATTCATTGAACGGAGACGGTCTAAAAAGTACTTCCTGGGTTGGAGCGACTTCATTTATCTCATCGCTGGAATTGGCTTGGGGCTCACGTCGCTTTTCTGGGATGGTTTTATTGTTCCGGATTATTTCCTGGAAATCATGGTAGGTCTCAGCATTTACTTAGCGGTATTTTTCAGACCAAGTGCGGATTGGAAAAGCGAATTTAAAAATCACTATTTATTCCTAATGCCAGATTCACCTCTAAATAAATTGTTCAATGCCAGCTTGCTGGAGCATCTACTTACTTTCGTTCGGGCCATCTTTTTAGTCGTCCCAGCAGGTTTGCTTATGCGAGTGTCTTTATTAGAGATCCTTTATGCCATCAGCTTAAACGTACTACTCAAAGCAATGATGACCTATGTATCGATCTTGATTGAGGCGATCATTGGCGCTAAGATCGGCCACACGTTCGCCAGCATCATTAGTATGGTTGTCTCCGTTATTATTATGATCGGTCCAGTTGTTGCCTTGTTCTTTACACAAACACTCTCAACCTTTCTAATTTTTACAGCTATTTCTTTGTACGCGATCCTCGTCCTATTTTTATTTTTATATCTCTCTTCAATTAACCTTAGAAATATCGAGAGTTTAGAGGAATAGACGCGGGAGTTGTGTTGCAGACTCTTTCAAGGGTAATAGCCTATATTAAACAGAAGCATATGCTCCTGCTGAAACGGTGATTAAACCGATACTGATTCCTGGGAGCCATTGTGCTATGATTCACAATGTGATACACTTTCACCCAGTTACTTTTCAAAGGTGTACTAAACTATACAGAAAAAGGAGATACTATGACGACAACCATCGCAATAGATAAGGTAGGAAAGACCATCAACAGAAAAGAAATCATAAAAGATCTATCGCTGACGATCAACGAGGGCGAAGTGTTAGGGCTGCTTGGTCCGAATGGGGCAGGAAAGACAACACTTATTCGCATGATCGTTGGACTGATCGACATAACAGAAGGGCAAATCAGTGTCTGCGGACATGATGTCGAAAACGAACACCGGGACGCTTTGGGGAACATCGGAGCGATCGTTGAAAATCCCGAGATGTATCCTTTTTTCTCCGGACAAAAGAATCTGGACTATTTTGCACGCATGCACAACGGTGTGTCTAAAGAGAAAATTGCTGAGCTCGTAGACTTTGTCAATTTGACAGATAGAATCAATGACAAGGTCAAGGACTATTCCCTCGGGATGAAACAGCGTTTAGGAATCGCGCAAGCGCTGATGAATGATCCGAAGGTATTGATCCTAGATGAACCAACCAACGGTCTAGACCCGGCAGGCATGCAGGAATTACGCCGTCACATTCGCATGCTAGCCAAAGAGAAAAATGTCACAGTGATCGTATCGAGTCATCTATTGAGCGAAATCGAACTCATGTGTGACCGCATCGCTATCATCAAAAAAGGGGAACTCATTGCGGTAGAAAACGTTAGGGATGAAGCTAAACAGGTTTACCACTTTAAGGTTTCTGAACCAGAAAAAGCGCAAGTGCTGCTGCAAGAACAGTTCGACATCATAAGTCAGCTGCTGGAGGACTATTTAGTGGTCGAATTACCAGCTGAACTGTCCGATGTTTCCAGCCTAGTGAAAGCATTCGTGAACAACGGTATCGCGATATACAGTGTGGAACCGAAAAATCATTCACTCGAAGACCGCTTTTTACACCTGACAGCTGAATAAGAGGAGGATATGATGATAAACCTAATTATAAACGAATGGCAAAAAGTGTTTTCAAGAAAAAGCAACATCATAATCATGGTATTTATTGTCGGCATTGCCGCATTGATGAGTTTTATGCCGCTGATTTTCCAAAATGAACAGGCAAACGAAACGAGTACATACAGCGAGAACTGGGAAAGTGACGTGTCTCAAGAGATAGACACCTTGCAGGAAGAAACAGAAGACTTGCTGAATCAGGACGACACTGAGTTAACGTTTAACGACAGCATGACAGTGAGTCTCAATCAAACGGAAATAGAGCGACTCAGTTATCATTTAGAGGCGGGGATCGAACCGCCTGCTTCGAATAATTTCTATAGCAGCTTAGTCAGCGCATCAAGTATGAATGCACTGATAGGGATTTTTGTAACGATCATTGCGAGTGCTATGGTATCAAAGGAATTTTCTATGGGCACCATTAAATTGCTGCTGATACGTACCCAGTCCCGAACAAAAATATTGACGTCTAAATATATCACGACCCTACTCTTGGCGTTCTTTTACTATGGACTGTTATATTTATCGACGGCGATTTTCGCGCTATTCACCACAGATATGAATCCAACATCGGAATATGTCTTCATGACGATGAATGGCACGTATGAACATGTGCAGTTTTTAAGCTATTTTGCCGGCTTAGTGGCCAGCAACCTGGTTTATCTAGTCATTATCGCGTCACTGGCTTTTATGCTGTCGACCCTAACACGAAACACCTCATTATCCCTCGGTGCGACACTCGGCGCGATATTCCTAGGTACCGGAGTAACGCAATACTTGGCATCACAAACGGATCTGGCAAAGTATTTAATAACGGCTAATTGGAGCTTGGAAAACTACTTGCCTGGACGCACGACCTACATCGACGGGGTAAGTTTACCTTTTTCCGCGATCGTTAATGTGGTGTATGTAGCGGTGTTTTTAGGACTGTCCTACTACGCCTTCAACAAGCAAGATGTTTTATGATAACGTTAAAAATTGGAGGAAACACAGATGAATGAAAACGTAACGAACAATAAAAAAAGATTTCCGTGGTTAGCACTCGCTGTTTTTAGTGTGGTTTTGCTCACTTCCATCCTGATCAATTTCAGCATATTAGATATTTCAGCTGAACCGGAAGTTGCTGAGCTATTTGAAATGAATCCAGGCATGAGGTCTTTCGGGCTCATTTTCGGAGCCGTCATTGGTCTTATAAGTGGGTTGCTTGGCGTGGGTTTTCAGTATCTCGTGACAAAATTCCCAACGCAGTGGATCGCCAAAGATACGCATGTCTATAAAAATGAAATTTGGTCTGCCTTGTTTTACTCATCAGCCATCGGCATCATCCTTGAATTACTTGCTGCATTATTAAACTTTCAAGGCAATATCGTGTTTTCGATACTCGTAAGCATCTTTACGACGGCACTGTTCCTTTTCTTTTATATTTCAGGAGAAAACAAACCACAGCATATCAAAAAAGCCATTACTATTGTGAGTGTCGTCATAGCAGGCATGGATATTATCTTAACCACAGGTGCACTGTAACGTGCTAGAATATACTGCTGCATGTGTAAATGGTGGATGCTTAGCTTCATATACGGTAGTTAAGCGTGGGATTAAAGGTTACACGAAGCAGCTATCCTTTGACCATAAGCCTAAAAGAATCAAAACCAATGCTACCGTACCAGTGAGATGAACGTGACTCACTAGTACGGTTTTTTTATATATACTAATATTTTTATAATTATACCCTTTCTATTTCTATCTCATTGTGATAAATTTAATTAAGGGATTACATAATACAAACTACACAGGACGGAAAGGGCGATCAGGATATGGATACAAGCAAGATAAGTAAAGATTTGCAGAAAGATGTCAGAGAATTGATTCTCAGAGAAAGACTGCATTACTTCAAGGAGAGTATCAAACAGGGCTTAGTTGAAGACGGCTTTGAATTCGAATTGAAAGATCTGTTCATAGAAAGCGAATGGGACGAAGTGGCTGTATGGCCGGGGAACTGGACTTTAGGCAAAACCTTTGCAAGCAAAGTAAAAAATGATCTCCCTTATATCACTAGAGCGGATGATAATAAAAAAGGCTATGCCGTATACAGATTTGATAAAAGCAAGTTCGAAGGATAATACATTTAAGGCAGGGAATCAGGTGGATCATTCTGATTTTCTGCCATTTTTGCTATCTGACCATAGCTATTCAGCCAAATTATTAGGAGGAAGGGAATAGCTATTTTGATTACAATACACTTAAATCTCTGCAATATAAAAGCAAATAACAAAGTGCGCTATATAAAAAATAGCACTCATATATGCCGATTGACACTCTCACCAATTGAAAAAACGGTTACAAAAGCGTATGCTTAATTTAAACGATGAATAGACTGAATTGTCCAAATATGCAGCAGGAACAAATTGATCATAGATACTTATATTTACCTGAACAAGAAAAATAATTGTTGGATGTCAAAACAAATGGGTACTTGTCAAAAGATCCATCCAGGCTGGGTGTAATACTATAAGGATTTATAGTAAAAGCACCATTAGCTGACTTTGTTACAAATAAATCATGGCTTTCTAAGATACTAAAATAAAAACTGTTGTAAAAGGAGGAATGATAGATGAATGCATTGAAATTCATTATTTCAGGATTGGGCAAAGTAATTAAAAAGGTAATGGAGGAATGATGAGAAACTACAACAAGTTAAATAGAAGAATCAAGAAATGATTTATCTTTATTCCGACGGTATACTCTAGAGTAACAATGATTAGTTAATCAATATTAGTATACCTAAAGAAATTTATTAAAAGAAGTAATGTCATGAACTGAAAAAAAGAAATGTAGGGTAGACAACCGACTAGATGTCGGAGTTAAGCTTGAAAACTTGTATTTTTTAATAAATCATTTTAGATAAACGTTTAGGCTTTTATGACAAGTGAAAATACAGTAATAAACCTACTTCTAATCAAAGAAGACTGTATCATCTGAGAGTATCAAATACTTACACATAGATACTTTAAAAATCAGAAGCAACGAAATGCCATAGTAGATCATAAATAGAGAGGAGGAATTTATTCAATGTTTAATAGTTTTTTTGACGTTGATTGGTACTGCGATCGGTGTAACTCATGCTTAAATAATCAAGAAGATTTCGATGGTCATAAGTATATTTGGGAATGTACTGAATGTGGACATAAAAATAGTATCTCTTCTGCAAATATTTACGAGTCAGAAGAAGATTTCAGGGACACTTAACAATCATTATAATAATATCTTATGGTTGATTTTAGACTAAGACACACTGCCGTTCTACCAATCCGTAGTATATTATAATATTTAAGATAGGAGAATCTAAATGGGCTTATTTGATATTTTTAAACGAAATAATTCTGAAGAGTTTGAGGATTACCATGAAGATGATGAAAGATTAAATGTTTATGATGCTGCTGATATATGGGTATCAAATGGCAAGGATGAAGATTATACTTTTGGATATACAGAATCAGAATTAGAAGATGCATTAAACGAATAGTTTAATTTATGTATGTTACTGGTCACTCAAGATTATAATAGAAAGTGACTGAAAGAGGCTTTAGAAATTCTAATATATGGTACTAGCGCTTAGGAAACACAGAGACTTACTTCGTACATTGAGAAGTGAAGGCGCACATATCCAGACATAGTTGTAGTTTTAAAAATGTTTAAGTGCGAAGGCAGTGGTTTACAGAATTTACATTTAATAAAAAAATGATAGCGCATACAATTTATGGACTCTAAGGAGGAACTATTTTGAATAATATTTTTGATTATGCAACAAGCGAATTATCTCAAGATGCTTTTCTTTGTTATTTGTTTAATTTTGCTAGTAAGGAATATGAAGGAGACGATCAATATCTGAATCAATGTGCTGTTGAAGTGCTCAGAAAAATCATCTCTTCAAAATATTCCAAAGAAATAAAAGATGAAAATATTACAGTCACCCAATTAAAAAAGCAATATAGAAATATTGATGTCTACATTCAGGTTAATGATAAGTACCACATCATTCTTGAAGATAAAACCTACACTTCTCAACATAGCGATCAGGTAGAACGCTATAAAGATTTAATATCTAATGAAGGTAAGGCGAACATCATCACTGTTTACTATAAAATCATTGGTCAAGCTCATCCAGAAGATGTCAACATTCATATAACTCGTAAAGATATGCTGGCTATTATGGCACCTTACATCGATAAATCGAACAATACAATTTTTTCCAATTATTATCATTTCTTAAGAGAACTTGAAGAAAGAGTTCAGAAGTTTGAAACACTCCCCGTTGATAAGTGGACTGGTGACCAATACCGTGGATTCTTTGACTATCTAACAGATGATGAGAACAATACTGAAGGCCTTAGTCTTGATAGAGGTTACGGATGGGGGTATGTCCCTAATCCTCGAGGTGGATTCCATGGGTTATGGTGGTATTTTTCAACTCCTGAAGAGCTCAACAAAACAGGTTTAGCAGACTATAATGTAACAGATCTTTATCTACAAATAGAAGACGATTCTATTGTAATCAAAATTGTCAGTGAAGATAAAATCAACAACTTGAAATGGGAAATCTATAATTATATAACTGAATCAAACTTAGTATCTGGATTTGAAAAGAAACGATTTCATAACGGAAAGGTTATGTCGATTGGTTATATTGAGTATGATGAAAACAACTACCAAGAAAAGATCAAAGTTATGGAAAATGTATTAGATAAAATAAGAAATGGGAGTTATACTGTGACGTTATAGAAATATAATCACGATAAATATCTTTGAGTATTCTTAACCAAAAAAAAAGCACAAGGTTCTATGTCTTTTTAAATGGACAGGAGCCTGTGCTTTTTTTAAGAAAATCAAAAACTTTGAACTAACCAACTACTGATTTAAAAAAGTAGATAATGCACACTTAAGCCCTTATAGAGTTGGTAACGCTTTATTTATGTGTTAAAATTAATAAAAACTATTAGGTGTGAAATTATGGCAAATTATAATGTAAATAATACAACGGTCAATTCACTATTATCTTTGATCGATGAAAAAAAGATCGCAATACCCGAAATTCAGCGTCCTTTTGTTTGGAAAAGCGCAAAAGTGCGGGACTTATTGGATTCACTATTCAATGATTATCCCGTTGGTTATATCATCACATGGCGTAATCCAGATGCGCGTTTGAAAAATGGTCATCTTTCAGAAGGTAAAACCATATTGATAGATGGACAGCAACGTGTGACTGCATTAATGGCCGCGATTTCGGGCAACAAAATTGTAGATAAAAAATATAATAAGAAGAATATAAATATTGCCTTTGATCCAATCAATGAAATATTTGAAGTTTCGAATCCGGCAATACGAAAAGATAAACGATGGATTCCTGATATATCTTTTATTTTTAGCGAACGATTCAACTTATTTGATTATGTTGAAGAGTACTGTGAGAAAAATCCTGAAATAGGACGTAATCAGTTAAGTAAAATTTTGCATAAACTAGAAAGTATCAAGCACAGTTCGATCGGTGTTATTGAATTATCACATGCACTCGACATAGAAGAAGTTACAGAGATTTTCATACGTATAAACTCAGCAGGGGTAGCTTTAAGTCAGGCTGATTTCGCGATGTCTAAAATTTCAGTTAATGATGAATTCAACGGACCTGTCATAAGGAAAACAGTCGACTACTTCGCTAATATTATCTCTCATCCAGCAAGCTATGAGCATATTCAAAGTAATGATAAAGAATTTACAAATACTCAAAACTTCCGTTATATCAGTTGGGTAAAAAACTATAATTCAGGGATATATGAACCGAGTTATACTGATATTCTAAGAGTTGCTTTTACCTTTAAGTTCTTAAGAGGACGATTATCTGATTTGGTGAGTCTTTTATCTGGTAGAGATTTTGAAACGAGAGATTACAAAAAAGTAATCGAAGAAGAATCATTTAATGATTTGCATGATGCAGTTTTACAATTCGTGAATCAAACTAACTTTAAACAGTTTGTTACAATCATAAAGTCGGCAGGGGTCGTGCATAATAAATTAGTCAGATCAAAGAATACATTGAATTTTGCTTATGCATTATTTTTACTCCTTAAAGATAAAGGCATCAACACACCTGTCATAAACAAAGTTGTTCGAAAATGGTTTGTTATTTCAATTCTTACGGAACGTTATTCTTCATCACCAGAATCGCAATTCGATTATGATATAAAACGGTTCGCTGATGCTGAAAATCCAGAAGACTACGTTAAACGAATCGAGCAAGGAGAATTATCCAGCGCCTACTGGAATACTATATTACCCGATAATTTCGAAACGTCAGTTAGAAGCAGTCCTTACTTCAATTTATTTGTAATGGCTCAAGTATATCTGAAAGACTATGCTTTTCTTTCAAATAGCGTGACCGTACAGCACTTGATAGAAGAAAGAGGAGATATTCACCATATTTTCCCTAAACGCTATCTTCAAAAGAATGGTTATAACCGACGTGGTGTCTATAATCAGATTGCCAACTATGCTTATACTGAACAACCGGTGAATCTTAAAATAAAAGCACAACCACCTAAAGAATACATGGGATGGATCATGGATCAATTAGATAACGAGTCATTTACTTTAGGAGAAATTAATGACAGTGAGAAACTAAAAGAAAACATGAGAATGAATGCTATTCCGACTTCGCTATCTTCAATGGATGTAGATGATTACGAGGATTTCCTCGTTGAGAGAAGAAAGTTGATGGCAGATAAAATCAAAGAATATTATAATAAATTATGATTTAGTAAGACTACAAAGTAATCATGCTAAACTCTAACAATATGGCAGGAGCGCGGAATAAAAAATGCAGCTATTGGTGACGCGATTTACAAGTTTGCGATGGATGTCGACCCTGAATTTAAGACCTTAATGTGTCAATTTATCTTAAAGAAAATAAATTACATTCGTAATCTCTTTGTGCTACAGCGTAAGTATAAAGGAAAGGGCGATTTCAATGGCTGCTATTTCAATAAAAATCGATTCTGAGGAAGAAAAAATCATTAGAGAGTACGCTAAATCAAAGAACATTTCTGTATCTGCTCTATTCAGAAATGCTGTTTTAGAAAAGATAGAAGATGACAGTGACTTGAACTTATACAAACAAGCAATGCAAGAATATGAAGAAAGGCCTGCAAGCCTGTCTTTTGATGAGACGCTAAAGGAGTTATCCGATTGAATGGCAAAGAACTATCAGGTTCGTTTTAAAAGAAAAGCTGTCCTATATGCATTCATCAGCATTATACTGAAAAGTTAACCATTATAGATACTAGTCTCAGGATTGCAGGTGTAATCATAAATCATTACTAATACTCGACCACCTACTTATTTTTGAGGTGGTCTTTTTTAGCTTAACCATTTCGCCGATCAGGCCAAACTGTTATACTTAAAGGTAATAGAGTCTTTTAGAAAAGAGCGAAAATTATGACTAAAAAGTACCTAACAACGTTAAATACACGTCCGTTTTTATATCGAGAAACTAAAATGGTTGCTGAGTTAATTGATCAAGGGTTGAGTGATGAAGATATTAAAGAAAAAGTGATAGCTGATAATCTTTTCCAGCTGACAAGTAAAGATCGGCGTACAAGTTTTCTGAGTGAAATCAGAAAACGGTTGACCAACTTAGATGATTTTCTGCTAGACAAATTTCTAGTCTCTGATACATCGACATGTAAAGCTATTTTACTTTATGCCATTCTTAAGAAAGATACTCTTTTCTATGAATGGATGAGAGAAGTTGTCTGGGATAAGTGGTTAACGCTTGATGACGAAGTCACAAAATTAGATACTACCTCATTCATTGAAACTAAGGTTGAACAAAATGAAACTGTAGCAAAATGGAAGATATTAACACGTGAAAGATTAGTAAACGCTTATCACCAAGCGCTGGTGGATGCAGAGTATGCCAATTATTCGGAAACTAAGATCATATTACAAAGACCAATCATTTCATCTCAAGTTGAACAGCATTTAAAATCCGAGAAAGAAAAACATATCGTAGAAGTATTGTTAGGGGAGGTTATCGAGTGAGACCAATCACAGTAAGGCTTGATGAGTTAAATGAAAAATTATCAGATCCGAAAATCTTATCAAACAAAGGTCTAGGTAACGAAGTGGGGTTTTACATTTTTGACTACGAACCGGAAGACGAACTGGTGGTTAGAGATGCTATTCCCTATATAAAGAAGCAGATACAGAAGGAGAACCCGGGAACAAAAATTCAGGTATTTGATTTATTCGATATCGTTTTAGCTTTTTTTGAAGAACGCGGGTATATGGATAAGAACTTTAAAATGGAAGAGAAAAAGGGAAGTGAATTCCTATACGACAAAATGAAAAAAGCATTGAAGCTTGCGACTGATAATGACTGGATCGTAAAATATATCAGAGAACATATGGATGAAAACGCCATGATTTTTATCACAGGTGTGGGCAAAGCTTATCCGATCGTTCGGTCACACACGGTATTGAATAATCTTCAAACAGTCGTTGAGAAGAAACCGTTGATCATGTTTTATCCAGGACGTTATGAAAACGGTGGATTACGTCTATTCTCACGCTTTATGGATGACAATTACTACCGTGCATTCAAACTGATAGAAAACTAAACGAAAAGGAGTATACGTCTATGAAAATAGAACAGCTATTTAAAAAAGACATCACACGAGATATTCAAGGTGTTATAAAGATCGGTCAAAAAGAAAAAGAGAATATCAAGCAGGAACTAGAAGAGTATGTTGTAACTGAAGAACTGCATCAACATTTTGAAACGTTTTATAAAGCCTACACAAAAGCTTACGATAAACCAACGGATAAAATGGGCGTTTGGATTTCAGGTTTCTTTGGTTCTGGTAAATCTCATTTCTTAAAAATTCTTTCTTACTTGCTGCAGTCCAATATGGAAATAGACAGTAAAAAACCTGTTGATTTCTTTAAGGATAAACTACATAACCAGGAGTTACTGTCGATGATGCAAAAAGTCACGGATCATCCAAGTGACGTCGTCTTGTTTAACATTGATTCCAAGGCTGACTCTGACAGCAAGCAGAACAAAACGGCGATCGTTAAAGTCTTTAATAAAGTGTATAACGAAATGCGTGGCTATTCGGCAAGTATCCCTTGGCTAGCTGAATTGGAAGAAACCTTGGATGAAAAAGGCGAATATGAAACGTTCCAAAGTTATTTTGAAGAAGAAACAGGCTTGAAATGGTCTGAGGGTAGAGAAGAGCTGTACTATAACTTTGACGAAACGGTCACCGCTTTAGCCAAAGCAACGAACAGCAGTGAAGAGAGTGCTAACCGCTGGCTTGAGAATGGTGAAAATAATTACTCGATATCAGTAGAGGAATTCGCTCAACGTATCAAAAAATATGTCGATAAAAAAGATAAAGACTACCGTCTGATTTTCTCCGTAGATGAAGTGGGTCAGTATATATCTGAAAATACGAATTTGATGCTTAATCTGCAAACCGTCGTTGAAGATTTAGGTAAGCTTTGCAACGGTAAAGTTTGGGTAATTGTTACTTCCCAACAAGATATAAACAGTTTACAAGAACATATGTCCTCAACAGATTTTTCAAAAATCCAGGGGCGTTTCAATACCCGTGTGAGCTTAAGCAGCGCCAACGCCGATGAGGTTATCAAGATTCGTTTGCTTGATAAAAAGGCAGAGGCATACGCTAAGCTTCTTTCGAACTACGATGAGCATGCTGTCTCGATCAAAAACAAGCTTGAATTTGAAGATGCGGCAACGATGCAGTTTTATAAGAGTCGCGAAGATTTTGCTAAAGTGTATCCCTTTGTACCGTATCAGTTCAATCTCCTCCAAAAAGTCTTTACTGGCATTCGTGAACATGGATCAGCTGGGAAACACTTATCGGATGGTGAACGTAACCTATTGGAGTCCATCCAGCAGGCAACGATTCAGCACAAAGAAGAAGACCTCAACACATTGATTCCTTTCCATGTCTTCTATGATAATATCGACCAGGCCTTAGAACATTCGGTTCGTTCAACGATCATTAAAGCCAATCAAAATGAGATGCTGAGTGACTTCGACGTAAATGTCTTGAAACTCCTTTTCCTCATTCGCTATGTCGATGAAATGCCAGGCACATTAAAGAACTTAACGACTTTGATGATCCATTCTATCGACGAAGACATGATCGAATTAAGTAACAACATCAAGCGCTCACTAGATCTGCTGGAAAATGAATTTCTGATCCAGCGTATCGGTAATAAATATTTGTTCTTGACTAATGAAGAACAGGATATCAATCGTGAAATCGATAATATCGAAATTCCTACATCGGAATACATTATGGAAGCTGGGAACCGCCTGATCAACGACGTGTTGAATATTAGACGCTTTACTTATCAGCCTTATAGTGATCAACCTGATATCACCTATCTTATGGATATTTCTTTATGGATCGATGACCGTTCACTGAGAAGTACGGCTTCGACGATCGGCGTTCGTTTCATGACAACGTATTCCGATCACTATGAAGATCAGGATGCCATTGCCTTGTCTCAACGCGAAGATAAAATGGTTATCGTCCGTTTGCCTGAAGAGGAAGACTTCACTGAGATCAAGAATTACTTACGAATCAATCAGTATTTAAGAAGACAGACGACTCAGTCACTGACGCCTTCTCAGCAGGACATTCGACAGAGAAAAGCTTCAGAACGTAAGCAGTTGGAAGATGTCTTTGTTGCCAAATTGAAGCAGGATATCAGTGAAGCTAATATCATTGTCAATGGATCAGAAATCGACATCAGTGGTACACCAGAAAAGCGTATTGAAAAAGGCTTATACTCTTTGGTTTCAAATACGTATCCTAAGATATTCTATATCAAACAATCCTATACAAAAGACGAGTTGGAGAGGCTTATTTTACGTAGAGATGTATCCTTGCTGGAAGAGTATGAAGACAAAAATAATGAAGCAACAGAAGAAATCGAACGTTATCTTGAGATGCAAAAGGAACGCAATATGGTCGTGACGTTGAGAGAAGTGTTGAATCGTTATACGGTTGAGCCCTATGGATGGAATGATCTCGATATTTTAGCTAGTTTGGTCCGCCTGATCAAACTTGAAAAAGTTCAGTTTACTTTAAACAGCAAACATATGAATGTATTTGAAAACGACTTTATGCGAAACATTCAAAGCTCCAAATGGCAGGAGAAAATCGTTGTTGCTAAACGCAAAACATTAAATGACTCAATCAAAAGAAAAGTCAAAGAGCTGACCAAGGATTTATTTAATATTTCAGCACTCGAAGATAAAGAAGAAGACATGTACCAGACGATCACCAGCCGATTCAGCACTGAACTAAAAGAGCTGCAAGATAAACTGTCGCTTTACCGAGAAAATAGCTATCCTGACCAGCAGTTGATCCGCGATGCGATCACAAAAATAGAGCGTTTACTTTCTATCAAAGATGCCAGAGAGTTTTTGACTCAGTATGTTGAACAGGGAGACGAACTGTTAGACCTATTCGAAGATCTTGAAGATATATTAGAATTTTTAAACAATCACAAACACATCTATGATAAAGCGATTGAGCAAGTGAATCACTACGAGAAAGACCGTAACTATATCGAAAACGATGAGTTACGAACGATTTATGAATCAGAAAAAGCCATTATCGATCTACCACGTCCGTATCGCAAGATGAAGGAACTGAAAGACTGGACTGATCAGTTCACTTCTGCGTATACAGATGAACTGGAATCTGTATCACAGCCTGTTCATGATGCGATCGAACAAGACAAATTAGACATTGAACAGGAACTTCAAGCAATAGAAGGGGAGCCAGAGTACGACAAGCTTTACCGTAGTTATAAGTTCCGTCTGTCCAATGTTGAAACAGGTTTACAGACAGCAGGAACAGTTCGTGACCTAAAATCATTTAAACAGGAATCCAGCACGATCAAAAGGACACTTATTCATCAGATCGAAGAAGCGAAACAGGCGATTTCGAATAGACGAAGACAGAAGAAGATAAACCCACCAACTAAATTAACTCCGCCTAAAATTACTGGAGCTAACGGTGATGGAGTGAATGGTCGAGATCGAGGAACAGATGGTGAGGGAGTTACTATTAACCAGACACCACCAGCGAGTCCTCCAAAAACAGTTGTGGTTCATAAAGACACAATCATTCCTAATCGCATGGTCGAACTGAATAGTGAAGAAGACATTGAAGATTATCTAAATGAAATGCGTAAAATCTTGAAGAAGTACCTGGACAACGCCGACTACATTAAACTGATATAGGAGAGACTGACTTTGAACAAGACACAACTAAGAAAATTTGCAGCAGTTGCTCGAAAGAAAATAGAAGATGCTGTAAGGCAAAAAGCTTACTCGTTTGGCATCACCAAAGACGAGATCAAACCGTTACAAGAATTGAGTGACGGACTCATTATCAATGGAACGGTTATGGGTGAGCGCGAACAAAAGCAATACAATCATTTGAAAAATCGTATCCAGCTGGAAGGTTATGAAACAGTCATGGACGAAGCGGCGTACACTTGGTTTAACCGCTTCGTTGCCATGCGCTATATGGAAGTCAATGATTTCTTGCCCATTCATATGCGTATTTTATCTTCAAAAAACCCAGACAAACGTGAACCCGATGCGTTAACAGAGATTTTATCACTCGTGGATGACCTTGATCTGAACCGCGAGCGTGTTTATCAGATGAAGGAAAACAGTCAGCTAAATGAGCTTTATCAATACTTATTAATTAAACAAAGTATCAAACTGGGGGATATCCTTCCTAATGTCTTTGATCCAATCACCGATGACTTGGCACTACTTCTTCCAGATAACTTGCTTAACGAGAACAGCATCATTCGAGATATCGTTACGATGGTCGATGAACAAGACTGGACTGAAGTTGAAATCGTTGGCTGGTTGTATCAGTTTTACATTGCGGATGAAAAAGATGAAGTCTTCGCTAATCTAAAGAAAAAGAAAAAAATAGGAAAAAAAGAAATTGGTCCTGCAACGCAGTTATTCACGCCACGTTGGATCGTCGAGTATATGGTAGACAATTCATTAGGCCGATTGTGGCTTGAATCACATCCAGATGAAACGATACAGTCATCTTTAAACTATTACCTTGAAGATGCCGAGCAGCCCGAATCAGTCAAAGCTCAACTAGAAACTCTTAAAGACCCAACAATGGATATTGAAGACGTCTCATTTTTAGATCCAAGTTGTGGATCTGGTCATATTCTAGTATATGCCTTTGATGTTTTTTACACTATCTATCTTTCAAGAGGATATAGAGAACGTGATATTCCTAGACTTATTTTAGAAAATAATCTTTACGGACTGGATATTGATAAGCGAGCAGCCCAGCTGGCTACATTTGCATTAATTATGAAGGCCAGAGAATACGACCGAAGACTATTTAGTCGCAACTCCTCGGTTAATATTCATAGTATCGAGGAAACCAATACGATAACTGACAGTCAAATAGATCTTTTCGCAAAAAACAACTCTGAAATCAAAAAAGAAATAGCAGCTCTTGTAGAGACATTTATTGATGCTAAGTTATACGGATCGATTTTGAAAATGCCTGAAATAAACATTGAACTTATTAGGGAACAACTTGACTATATTCGTAATGAAGCTGAAATAGATCTTCTGACAACGGAATTAATAGAATATGCTTTTCCTTTAATCGAAGACATGATTGAGCAGTATCTTGTTCTGAGCAAAAAGTACGATGTTGTAGTAACAAATCCTCCCTATATGGGATCAAAAGGTATGAACGCTGATCTTAAAAAATATTTAAAAAAAGAATATCCCGAAGAAAAAAGAGATTTGTACGCTGTTTTTATGGACGTAACAAGAATTTTCACTAAAAAAAATGGATTTATAGGAATGATTAATCAACAAACCTGGATGTTTATTTCCTCTTTTGACAAATTAAGAAATAAACTGGTGAAGGATCAAACTATTGTAAATATGCTGCATTTAGGGACTAGAACTTTTGAGGAAATTGGAGGAGAAGTTGTCCAAAATACTTCTTATGTTATTAGAAAGATTCCAATAAAAGATTATATCGGTACCTATGTTCGTATGGTTGATATAAAAAATGCACAGGAAAAAAGAAATAATTTCTTTAATAAAGAATTATATCATACTACAACTCAATTAAACTTCATCAAAATTCCTGGAAGCCCAATCGCTTATTGGATTTCAGAGAAGTTTTACGAACTTTTTGAAAAAGATAAATTATCAGACTATGTTGACATAAAACAAGGGGCAGCAACTTCGGATAATGAAAGATTTTTGAGGTTCTGGAATGAAATCAACTATTCAAAAATAGGTTTCAATCTTAGTAAGAATGAAGCAATTAAAAGTTCATATAAATGGTTTCCATATAACAAAGGTGGGGCATCAAGTAAATGGTATGGAAACAATGATTATCTAGTAAATTTCGAAGATAATGGAAAAGAAATGAAAGAGTTTCATCAAGTACTGAACAAAAATCATCCAGGAGGTAGATTAAAAAACCAACAGTACTACTTTAAGGAAGGTTTTACTTGGTCAACACTGTCTAATGAATTAGCAGTGAGATATTGTGAGAGAGGATTTATATTTGATACTAAAGGATCTATGGGGTTTGTTAACCAAAACATTAGTGTAAATTACTTTATGGCTTTTCTTAATAGCATTGTTTCTAGAGAAATCGCAAATATTTTAGCCCCAACGTTAGATCTTAATCCAATTGCTTTAAAAAATTTCCCAATAATTATAAGAAAAGAAAAGCTTGTAAAGAATATAACCAAAAAAGCGGTATTAGGTGCAAAGCAAGACTGGGACTCTTTCGAAACCTCCTGGGATTTTGAGGAACATCCTTTCTTAACTTACAAAGAAGATTCTTCATTAATTGAAGACAGCTTTAACAAATGGAGCGATGTTGCTGAAGAATGCTTCTATCAACTCAAAGAGAATGAAGAAGAACTTAACCGTATCTTTATTGATATCTATGGTCTTCAAGATGAACTGACTCCAGAAGTGGCAGAAAAAGATGTCACGGTGAATAAAGCAAAACTGGACCGGGACGTTAAGAGTTTCTTATCCTATTTAGTCGGCGTCATGTTTGGTCGGTATTCACTTGATAAAAAAGGTTTGGCTTATGCTGGTGGAGAGTGGGACGAGAGCCACTACACTTCTTATAAACCAGATGACACCAATATCATCCCATTGACTGAAGATCAATATTTCGAAGATGACATCATGAACAAAATAGAAGAACTGGTCAGTTTGATTTATGGGAAAGAGACACTTGAAGAGAACCTTCGTTTCATTGCAGAAGCACTAAAAATGAAGAGTAATGAAAGTGCCAGAGACCGTATAAGACGTTACTTCATGAAAGAATTTTATAAGGATCATTTGAAAACTTATCAGAAACGTCCAATATACTGGCAGTTCACGAGTGGGAAACGCGGCGCCTTTAAAGGACTTATGTATCTCCACCGCTATCACAAATATACCGTTGCTCAGCTGCGTACCGAGTATATTCTTCATCAGGCCACAGTGCTGGACAATCTTATCAGTCACGAACAACAAGTCATTGCGGATGAAACCAGTTCAGCCACACAAAAAGCTCGGGCACAAAAGACGATTGATGAATATACAAAAGACCGGGCAGAACTCGCCAAATATGACCAGGTCATCGAACATGTCGCCAGAAAGCAGGTCGAGCTTGACTTGGATGACGGTGTAAAAGAAAACTATCAACTATTCCAAAATATTGAAGTGACAGATGACACATCAAACAAACCAAAAAAGCAAAACGTCTTTGAAAAAATATAACAGGAGGTGTTCACTTGGCTGAAGAGTTACTTTCTCGTATTGAAACCTTTTATGCTTCACCATTGAAAGACGTGGAAAGACGAAAAATTCTGTATTTATTTGATCCTGAAGAAGCCTACGCTGACACAATCAAAACGTGGGCAGAAGAAGCTGATGCTGTAGAACTTTTAACAGTCACCACTCATAACTTTTTTCAGACAAACTATCTGATTGAAAAGGAGTTAAAAGACACGCATCTCTTTTTATATTTTGCTATGGAGAGACCTCCCATGGAAGACAATCCGCTCCTGGATGTTCTTCTATACAGTGAAGAGCTGAAGGTCGATGCCTTAAGCCAGTTGTATCTGACTTTGGGTATCGATCCAGACAATGAAGAGATCACAGCGATCATTAAAGAATACCCTGTCTTTTTCAGGGCTAAAAACCGGATCAGCCAGTATAAGCGCCTATATAATGAAAGTCCTTATCACTCAGCAGAAGTCGTCGACTATGCCGTCTTTGCTGCATTGACTAAGGCACCAGCTGCTACATGGATGGCTGTTTTGATCGAACTTTTTGAAGAAGCGGCTTCCAAAGAAAACAGTAAGTGGGACCAGCTCGTTAAATTTGGAGACGAAAAACGGTTCTGGACTATGATCGACCAGTTACTAGGCTACAATAAAGACACGAGCATGAATGGCAGCTTATCCGTTAACGAACTCATGCATCAAGTCTTTCTCACCTATTTAGGGACGGAACTTAGTCAGTCTATGCCAAAAGAACTTAAACCTTACATGCTTGAAAAAAGTAATCAGATCGTGATCTTCATCAATCAGTGGATGAATACAAAAAACAAAGAATCAGCCTTTTACTTTGTCTCCACAGTCGTTGAAAGTGCATGGGACTTTGATAATCTCTTACATGATCTTCCAAGTGAAACGTTGGCGGAGTGTGAGACATTTAAATGGTTCGACCATGAACTTATCGACCGGTTTGTGCAATCGATTCAGATGCATGTCAGTGACAGTGACCGCTTATTGCCACTCTTAGCTAAACGACGCAATACCATCTGGTTCGATCACTTTCAAAACAGTTATTCTTTCTTGAAATGGGCTATTCAATTGAACCATTATACAGAAACTTTTGAAGGAGACTGGCAGGTTATGGCAGAGCCCCGTAAACTTTGGCAATATTATAGTGATCAAGGCTATCACGTGGATACTGCTTACCGTAAAATGACGGAATACTATGATGACCTCGAATCAGACCAGAAAGAGACAGTTAGACCGGTAAAGGATCAGATGGAAAGACTTTACGTGAACCAGTATCTGAATGACTTTACAAAGAAGTGGGACCTGTACTTTGAAAATACCCAAACGTTTGATTCAACTAAACTGCAGACTAACTTCTTTGACAACGAAGTGAAGCCTTATCTAGCTCACGACCGGCGTATCGTTGTTATTATTTCGGATGGCTTACGCTATGAGGCTGGTAAAGAGTTGTACCAGGAGTTAACAAAAGAGAAGCGGTTCAACGGAGAAATCGATTGGCTGCAAACAGAACTGCCTTCTATTACATCGGTCGGTATGGCAAGTCTGCTCCCACATCACTCACTGGAATTTCAGACAGATGGTACTGTCTTAGTCGACGAGATGAAAACGATAGGACTCGCTAACCGTGAGGCTATATTGAAAAAGAATGGTCATCCTGAAGCCCTAGCATTAAAAGCGACAGACATTGATCAAATGACTAAGGACCAGTTAAGAGAGAAGATGGCTGGTAAGAAGCTTGTATACGTTTACCATAACAAAGTGGATGCTATTGGTGACCATTTGCCAACAGAAAACGATGTTTTTAAAGCAACGAGGGATTCAATTAATGACTTGATCCAATTAATGAATCGCTTAACAGGGGACGTCAGTATTGGCGCCTTCTTGGTTACCGCCGATCATGGCTATCTCTATACACGATCTGCTATTTCAAGCAGTGATAAAGTTTCGGTTAAAAATAATTTAGATGCCTGGGTAAAAAATAAACGCTTTATATTATCTGAAAAAGAAGAGGATCATTACAGCGGACTGAGTTTTACCTTGTCAGAACGTTTAGATAATACCGGCTACATCACCGTTCCGAGAGGCATGAATCGTTTTGCCTTAAAAGGAGGCGGCTATCAATATAGTCATGGGGGACATCTGCCACAAGAAATGATGGTCCCTTTACTCCGAATCAAGACTGACCGCAGCCGAAACGAAATACCAGAAGTGGATGTCTCATTGATCAGTCAGACACGAACGATCACAAACAATATTGTCTGGTTATCTTTCCTTCAAACAGAGCCGGTGTCAGAACAGAAGAAAGAGAAACGACTAAACCTTTATTTTGAAGATGACAAGGGGAGAAAAATCTCTAATGAATTAACACTCATTGCAGATAGAGAAAATAAAGCAAGTGATGAACGTGTCTATACGGAAAAGTTTGTTCTACTCAACGAATCTTACAGCTCCATTGATACGCATTACTTTGTTATGGAGAATGCGAATGATGAAGAGGATATTATTAAAGAACGGTTCAAACTAGATTTGATTGGATGACGTTTGACAAAGCGAGGGACGAAATGAAAAAATCGGAAGAGGAAAATTTTGAAGATTTTGTTTATGGCGATAGCTACTTCTTCATTGCAGGCTATACCAGTGGTGGTGCACCTTATGGCATAACTATGGAAGAAGCCAGAGAACAAGGACTGCTGGAAGAAAATAAATTGAGCAGTGATGAAGATGATGAAGATTTAGAGTTGCCTTTTTAAATTACAGATGATCTTCAAGGAGACAATACGTATCCTTTGAAGGTCATCTTTCACTTATACTGATCGCCAATGTAGCCACGTTTTATAATCAATGGTAAAATTATGGTATAAATTACTAGGAGGCCACAGTTATGGCTACAGTTAGTAAAAAGGTTTATAAACAAGCTCAAAAATGGGGAAACAGTATAGCAATACGCATTCCAAAAGAGATGGCAGATGATTTGCACATTAAAAATAAAACTAACGTATCGATAGAACTTGTGAATGGTAAATTGGTGGTTGAACCAGAAAAGAAGAAACTATCCTTAGACGAACTACTCAGTCAAGTGACGGATGAAAATAGACATGACATGACTGAATGGGGTGAAGAAGTAGGTAGAGAGAAATGGTAAACTTTCCTAATGATGGCGATATTATTTTGTTAAATCTTTCGCCAACTAAAGGGTACGAACAAAGCGGATTTTGACCGTGCATAGTTCTTTCAGACTCAAGATCTATTAAAGTCCTTAGTTTAAGTATCGTCGCACCGATTACCAACCAAAAGAAAGGCTATCCATTTGAAGTAAATCTGAGCGATGGAATGACAACTACTGGAGTTATTCTTACAGATCACCTACGCTCTGTCGACTTGAAAAGTAGAACATTTAAAATTGTAGAATCTGCTCCAGCATCACTACTTGATGAGTGCAGGGAATATGTATTTTCGTTTATGGGTAGAGAAGATGTTTAGTCGTTTTTAAAGATAACAACATATATTTATATTCGCTAAATGACCTTTTGAATAAGTGAAACACGCATACAATTTCAAATTGGCTGTTTTTTTGATCTCTCTTTTTAACCTCAAATATAAGATAAAACTAATGCCAAACAAGGTCAAATGTTGTATAATAAACTCAGGGAATCCCTCCTGGAGTACGTGTCTATCTCAGACAACCAAACTGTGCCATATGGAGGGGTTCCTTTTATGTTCTGAAAAATCTGATTTATTAAGTGCTGTAAACGATGAATATGAAATTGGCTCGATTTGATAGAAAGATTTTCTAAAAGACTGACTGGAGGAAATACATGAATTTACTTTCTCGATATATTGTAACTTTGACTCGTCTTTATGGTGTGGTCCATAAAGATGTGGTCGCAGAAATCTATAATGAACAACAGGACGAGCAGATCACTTCACAAGAAATCGAAGACTATTTCGATGCATCGGTTCAAGAAATAGAAAAGCACTTTGCTTATAAAGAAGGCAATTATTTCGTTCATGAAACAATTCTAGCATACGATGATTTGGATGAGACCTTGGCTAAGCAAGCAGGTAAACCGCGGTACATTCCTGATAAGAATGAATTAATGAAGCATATGGATGAGTTTTACTTCTATAAATCTGAAGCATACAAAAAGCTGTATAATCATGTATTAAAATATCATGTGGATGGTAATGAAGAACGGGCGGAAGAAGTCTGCGAAGACGCTGAGGGAATGATTGAAGTCAATGCTAGTTTTCTGACAGTCATGTCAACTTTAGATAATCTAGGTGTAGAATTTAATAGCAAACAGCAGAGAGATAAAGTCAAGCGATTAGTCAGGAAGCTTCAGGATAATGTAAGACTATGGACAAATAAAGGGCATACGAATCAAGAGTTAAAAGATTTGGGGTACAGTGCTGCTGGTAATGCATCTGCTGGCAATCAAGTACTGACTAAAAAAATAGGACGCAACGATCCTTGCCACTGTGGTAGCGGAAAGAAATACAAGAAATGTTGTCTTGATAAAGACAATAAAATGAAAATATAATTCTTTACTGAAAAGAGACGCAGTCGATCACATCATCGGTTGCGTCTCTTTTGTATAAAATATAAATTTGCAGTTATATATTTAACGCTTTGGAATGCAAAGTTTGATAGCAGGATCTTAATTTATGGCAGACAAAAATACTCATGAAAATAAATCAGCAAGGTACTCTGCCACCTTTTCTTCTTTTAGTGATTGTGCCTTTATGACCATTTCGCGGCTTATGTCCAAATTATTATTGAACCACTTTTTTTTAACAAGTTCTTCATAGTATTTATGTAAATAAGAGATATTTTGAGTGTTATTAATTAAATGTACTGGAATATAAAGTTCTACGGGTTCCATTCGTTTGTCCTTTCGAGTTTATGTTTACGAACTGTTTCCGACCGGTTCCGTTATACCAAAGGATGAGAGAGTACCAAAATGCTACTGTATTCTTATCGACTTCGACTGTTGTTCCGTTATACCAAAGGATGAGAGAGTACCAAAATGACTTGTACTTCACGAGGCTCATCATAGATGTTCCGTTATACCAAAGGATGAGAGAGTACCAAAATTCTCACCACCTTTATATGATTCCTTTATTGATGTTAGTATGAAATCCTGGACACGTTTTGATAGAATATAAACTATCGAAAAGGAGTGTCTATCGATGTCAAACCGAAGAACCTATGATGTCGACTATAAGAAAACGCTAGTCA